>NZ_JBHZQA010000010.1:0-101260 GCF_042787335.1 Flavobacterium fructosi
ACTCAATTGGACGGCTTTTTCTTTGAAAGCTTTGTCATAAACTTTGCGGAATTGTTTCATAGGTTAAAATTAAGATTATTTCTTAACTTTCTGTGATGGCTAAGTTAGCATGTCCAGATCAATCATTTCTTTGTTCACTTTTTTTATATCACCTATTGATAACGCGGTATAACAACCAAATAAAAAAATATCAATTTGATTCTGAAGATGAATTTCTTCAAAATTAGTAGTTTCCAAAATCTTTAACTCATTTTCATTAAGCGCAATTACATCCTTGTCGATTTCCCTGTCCTTTTTAAGATATTTTTTTAAATCATCAGATATATAATCCTTTTTCCAAAGCCAGTTTAAAAAAGCAATTACATTCTTAATATAATTATTCGTCGTAGTGATATCACGTTTTCGTTCTTTCTTTAGCTTCGCCTTATAATTTTCAATTATTTTTTTATTTAAATCAACAAGAATCTTTTTTTTACCCACGATTTTAATAAAATTATCGAGATGTATTTTTTTAACCCTCTTTGTACTTTCGGCGAGACATAAAGAATCATCGTTCAAAAATTCGTTGGTGAAATATTCAATTGTATTATCATGTTCAATTCTCTTTCAACTGATTAAATCTTGGACAAATTCTGCCAGTTCAAATTTTGTTGGTTGTCGTTCTTGTTTATTAACAGTTTCATAAATGAAACTATCTATTGTACTTTTATAGATCTCAATAACTTTTCGAGTTTCCTCCGTTTGAATTGTCCTTTTTGGAAATCCATTTTGCCACAGAGACGTTTTAATTGTTTGCCTTGAGGAAAACCTAAACTTATCGCCGTTTAAAGTTGCGAAAGAAAAATAGATAATCGAAGTTGTTTTGTTTTTTGTATTTTTGAGGAAGAATCGAGTTTCCATTAGAGTAAATTTTTTGAATTCAATTAATATTAATTTTATCAAAAAATTTCGGATGAGTACACCATACAGTACACTTTTAAAAAATAAAATATCTAAACCCTTGAATTTACTGGCCCTAACGGTTAATAGTTTGAATCCAGTCAAGGTCACAAAATATGAAAGTAGTCAACTTTCGAAGATACTAAAACCCCTGTAAAATAGGGGTTTTTTCTTTTTTATACCTTTAATCTTTTATCATTTTTATTACCCCCATTCTTACCCCCTATTGTATATATATATTTTACTGTTTAAAAACAGGTCGTTTTTACTTGAAATCAATATTCCCTGAAATAAGGTTTGTTTTACTAAAAATCTAATATACTTTAAAACAGGTCGTTTTTACTTAAAATCTTTATTCCATAAAATATTAGAATATAAAAAAATGGAAACTAAAAAAACATACACCTGAGCAATGCATTCAGAAGTTACTTCGGATAAACCCGGAAAATGTCCCAAATGCGGAATGAATTAAGTGGAGAAATGGGAAGCAGTTTTCGCCGATGTAGTTGTGGCTTTATTGGCATTCAGAGAATGCAGTTTTAGGAATCCAATTAAAACAGTTATTGAAACAAATACCAATGATTCCATTCTTTGAATTTTTTACTGAAAATCAAAACACATTGTAAATCAATACTATACAATGTATTTTAATTTAAACTGACAAAAAAAAAGTTCTAGAAGATTATGAATGAGCGTAATATAGAGCCATCTTTTATTTAAATATATAAATAAAAAAACTACTTTTACAATCTTGAAAAAATCAATTACCATAGCACTCCTATTTATTTTTTTGTGTACTAACACTGAAATGGGGCAGTTGTTGAAACTACCCAACTTAATCCATCATTATATTGAACACGAAGAGAGCAATAACAGTATTTCTTTTATCGATTTTTTGAATATACATTACAACAAAAATACAGATCATGCAGACAATAATAAACACGATCACCAAAACTTACCATTTAAAACAGTCTGTTGCCATTCGGTTAACACCATTATTGCTTTTGAAAATCATACTTTTTTTTCGCTTAGAAAAATAATTTTAATTACTTCAAAAATTAAAATTCCCTTTTTTCAACAATTTTATTCTTCTTTTGCTTTTGCCAATATCTGGCAACCGCCCAAATTATTTTAATGATTCTTTAATGTAGTTCAGTAATTAGAAATTTTATAAATTTTCCTAATTACTACATTATCCTTTACTAATAGTATTTGCTTTTTGCAAAATACTATTGGTTATAATTTCATTAATCTTACTAATTATGTTAAATAAAATCATAGAATTTTCAATCAAAAATAAACTTATCGTTGGTCTTTTCATTGTTGCTCTTATAGGATATGGGAGTTACCAATTTACCAAATTACCAATCGATGCAGTTCCTGATATTACGAATAATCAGGTACAAGTAATCACTTCTGCACCATCACTGGGCGCAACTGATATAGAACGACTGATTACTTTTCCAATTGAACAAGCCAATAGTAATATTCCTGGACTGAAAGAAATTCGTAGTTTCTCTCGTTTTGGTTTATCAGTTGTAACGATTGTTTTTAATGATGATACGGATGTGTACTGGGCAAGACAACAAGTTACGGAACGATTAAGTGCTGTTAAAGACCAAATACCAAAAGGTATAGGAGATCCATTTTTGGCCCCAGTGACAACAGGACTGGGCGAAATATACCAATATGCTGTCCGAACTAAACCCGGTTACGAAAAAAAATATGATGTAACCGAATTAAGAACCATTCAGGATTGGATTGTTCGCCGTCAATTATTAAGCGTCGAAGGTGTCGCAGAAGTTAGCAGTTTCGGTGGAAAATTGAAACAATTTGAAATTGCGATAGACCCCAATAAATTGCAATCGTACAATATTACAATTGCTGATGTTTTTACAGCCTTAGAAAAAAACAATCAAAATACAGGTGGTGCTTATATAGAAAAAGGTCCAAAAGTTTTATACATCCGAAGTGAAGGATTAATTAATACGATCGAAAATATAAAAGATATTTCCATTAAAAACACCCGTAGCGCAAGCCCCTTATTCATTCGTGATGTAGCTGATGTTCGTATTGGTAGTGCTATCCGTTACGGAGCAATGACTTTTAATAAAAAAGGAGTGCAATCCGGTGAGGTTTCGGGTGCAGTAGTAATGATGTTAAAAGGAGCCAACAGCAATGTGGTTATTAAAAACATTAAGGATCGTATTACACAAATCGAAAAAACATTACCCGAAGGCGTTATTCTGGAACCTTTTCTAGATCGAACCAAAATGGTAAATAATTCCATTTCAACGGTAGAAAAAAACTTATTAGAAGGGGCATTGATAGTCCTCTTTGTTTTAATCTTTTTTTTAGGAAACATAAGAGCAGGATTAATTGTTGCCTCAGTTATTCCTTTAGCAATGTTAATAGCAGTCATATTGATGAATATGTTTGGTGTGAGCGGTAATTTAATGAGTTTAGGAGCATTAGATTTTGGATTGATTGTAGACGGTGCCGTTATAATTGTAGAAGCTTGCTTATTTAGTTTACACAGCAGGAAAGCTTCTCAAATATCACAGCAAGAAATGGACAATACCGTATTAAAAACGTCTATAAAAATGCGTAATGTATCCGTTTTTGGTGAATTAATTATATTGATAGTATACATTCCCATTTTTACTTTGCGTGGTATTGAAGGAAAAATGTTTCTACCAATGGCACAAACTATTGCATTTGCATTATTTGGTGCTTTTATATTGTCACTAACTTATGTTCCAATGATGACCGCTTTATTTTTGAATAAAAATATATCCCACAAAAAAACTTTTTCAGATAGAATGATGGAAAAATTAGAAAATTTCTATCAACCTCTTCTGAACAAAGCATTAGGAATTCCTCGAACAATTATTGCTGCAATTTTGGGTTTGTTTGTTTTAGCGCTGATTGCACTTTCGTTTATGGGTGGCGAATTTATGCCCTCACTGGAAGAAGGTGATTTTGCAGTAGAAACCAGAGTTTTACCCGGAAGTAATCTACAAACTTCTATGACTGCCATTTCACAAGGCGCAAAAATACTAATAGAAAAATTTCCAGAAGTAGATAAAATTGTAGGCAAAACTGGAAGTAGTGAAGTTCCTACCGATCCAATGCCTATTGATGCCAGTGATATGATGGTGATTTTAAAAGACAAAAGCGAATGGACTTCTGCCACAACTTTTGATGAATTATCAGCAAAAATGGCAAATGAATTAGAAGCCGTTCCCGGCGTTTCTTATGGTTTTCAATACCCCGTTCAAATGCGTTTTAATGAGCTGATGACAGGAGCAAGACAAGATGTAGTGTGTAAAATATTTGGCGAAAATTTAGACACACTGGCATTATATGCTAACAAATTAGGCAAAGTAATTAATACCGTTGAAGGAACTTCCGACCTTTATGTAGAAACAGTTACCGGAATGCCGCAAATTGTGATCAATTACAATCGAGCAACAATTGCACAATATGGCTTGAATATCGAAGATATTAATCGAATAGTAAACACCGCATTTGCAGGACAAAGCACAGGAGTCGTTTACGAAGGGGAAAAACGGTTTGATTTAGTAGTTCGCTTAGAAGGCGAAAAGCGAAAAGATTTATCGGATGTTCAAAATCTATTAATCCCTGCATCAAATGGAACACAAATTCCTTTATCACAATTAGCAAAAGTTGAAATTACCGAAGGGCCAAATCAGATACAAAGAGAAGATGCTAAACGCAGAATTGTAGTTGGTTTTAATGTTCGTGATCGTGATGTGCAAAGTATCGTGAAAGAATTGCAAGGAAAAGTCGAAACCAAAATAAAATTTCCGGCGGGTTATTATCCTACTTATGGTGGTGCTTTTGAAAACTTAAATGAAGCCAAAACGCGTTTAATGATTGCAGTTCCCATATCATTGATATTAATATTTATTTTGTTATATTTTGCTTTTAATTCAGTGAAACAAGGTTTATTGATTTATTCAGCCATTCCACTTTCGGCAATTGGAGGTATTTTCTTTTTAGCATTGCGTGGAATGCCTTTTAGTATTAGTGCGGGAGTTGGTTTTATTGCCTTATTTGGTGTAGCGGTTCTAAATGGATTGGTATTAATAGCCGAATTCAACAGCATAAGAAAATCAGGCGAAACCGATTTAAAAAAAATCGTATTGCAGGGAACTAAAATTCGCTTACGCCCTGTTTTAATGACAGCATTTGTAGCATCATTAGGATTTTTGCCAATGGCATTAAGCAACGGTTCAGGTGCCGAAGTTCAAAAACCATTGGCAACTGTAGTAATTGGTGGTTTATTAATTGCAACATTCTTAACCTTATTTGTTTTACCAATTTTATATATCATGTTTGAAAAAGGAATTAATTTAAAACCAAAAAAGATAAAATCAATTACAACAATCATGATATTGGGACTGTTTTTTTCTTTTCAAAATGCAAATGCTCAAGAAAAAATTTCAATAGATAAAGCCATTGAAATTGCATTACAAAATAATGCAAAGGTTAAAAACGAAAAACTAAATTCGGAATATTTACAAAAGATGACCATGACGGGCTATGATATTTCCAACACGGGAATTATTGGCGAATACGGTCAGTTTAACAGCAATGTAAATGATGTAAAAATTGGTGTTTCGCAAAGCATAAGATTTCCAACCGTTTACAAAAGGCAGAAACAACTTTTAATAGAAGAAGCCAAAAAAGGGCAATGGAATGAAGCTCTGCAGAAAAAAGAATTGACCAGACAGGTAACAATCGTGTTTTACGAAATGATGTATCTAAAAGAAAAGGAAAAATTGTTGCTAAAAAGCGATAGTATTTATTCCGAATTTTTAAGGAAATCAACACTCCGTTTTGACAAAGGCGAAAGTAATATATTAGAAAAAGCAACCGCTGAAAACCAATCTGGACAAATAAAAATTCAACTTCTGGAATTTCAAAGTGATTTTAAAATATTGCAAACACAATTCAAATATTTGTTGAATGTTGATAAGGATTTCATTCCCGTTTGGGATAAATTCAAAATGACCTTCGAAGAAAAATTAGATAAAAATACATTTGTAAATCAAGTAATTGTAAAATTAAAAGAACAGGAAGTAAGCATTAATAAAGCTGAAATTTTACTTGAAAAATCCAAAAAATTACCGGAATTAATCGGTGGTATTTATTACCAGACTTTCAAAACAAAAACTGCATTTCAAAACAGTTATAATGGTGTTTACGGACAATTTGGAGTGGCAATTCCGTTATTCAATGCCGCACTAAACAACAAGGAAAAAGCATTAGAGATAAACACTCAAATTGCTGAAAATAAATTAGCCGATGAAAAATTAAAATTGCAAAGTCACTACCAGGAATTGCTACAAGAATATAAAAAAAATAAAGAGACTATTGGTTATTATGAAAACCAAGCATTGAAAAATGTAGATTTGGTAACCAAAGCTGCTAATGATAAATTTATCAATGGTGACATTAATTATCTGGAATGGGTAATGCTTATTAATCAAAGCACCGAAATTCAAAGCAAATACATCGAAGCGGTTAGAAAATTGAATATAAGTGTTATTGAGATCAATTCATTAACCAATTAAAATCGTTTAATTATGAAATGAGCATAATCGTAATTGGGGTCGCAAGCGCCAATGATGATATGCGAATTACATATGACCGATAAAAAACAATAAATATCAACATATGAATTATACTCAAACCTTTTTTTTACGACAGTTTCTTTGGAAAATTGGACGGATAATCACGTTAGGAATAGCCTGTTTATTGTTTTATTTCGATGTTTTTCCATTTCCCATTTTAATAGTCGCAATCGCTTTTGGTCTTTATTCATTAGTAAAAACTGCGGTATTGGATATAATAAAAGAAAGAAAAATAGGTGCCGAATTGTTTATAACCATAGCGGTAATAATGGCCGTTCTTGGCAAAGAATATTTGGCTGGTGCTGTTGTGCTTATGATCATCCTTATTGCAGAATATATCGCAAGTGCAAGTACCAAAAAAGCAAGATCGTCCATTAAAGGGTTGATCGGTTCTGTTCCCAAAACGGCAATAGTAAAAAAAGACAATCAGGAATCTATAGTACAAATAAGCGATTTAAAAATTGGCGATACTGTTCTGGTAAAAGCCGGAGAAAAAATCCCTGTTGATGGTAAAGTAATTGGACCGATTGAAGCATCAGCTATTCATTTGCTTCCTGACACTTTAGTCTTTATTAACTCCATAAAACTCCTTCGCGTTACGATTGATGCCTAACCAATTAGTAATGACAATGAAATTTTAAAGAACAAACACTATTTTACTATTCAAAATAAATAAAATGAAATCGCAGATTCACGAACACCAAAATAAAAATACAATCATGAGTAAAAACACAATCATTACCATACTGGCAATAGTATTCCTTTCGTCCTGTGGAGATAAGAAAACAGAAAACGAAACAGAAGTTACTCCAACTATCGAAAACACAACAACGCTTACCGATACACAAATAAAAAATGCAGGTATTGAAACCGGAAAAATCGAGCAAAAACAAATTTCATCTATTTTAAAATTAAGTGGAAAAATAGATGTGCCGCCTCAAAATTTAGTTTCCATAAGTGTGCCGATGGGCGGTTATTTAAAACATACCAAACTTTTAGAGGGAATGTATGTAACCAAAGGACAAGTATTGTGCGTCGTAGAAGACCAGCAATACATTCAACTGCAGGAAGATTACCTTTTGGCGAAAGCAAAAATAGGGTACGCAAAAGCCGAATTCGAAAGACAAAAAGAACTCAACCGAAGCAAAGCCAGCAGCGATAAAGTATATCAACAAGCACAATCAGAATACAATTCACTATCAGTAATGGTACAATCGTATGGGGAGAAATTAAAATTCGCCGGGATAAATCCAAGTAATGTTTCTACCAAAAACATTTCAAAAAGCATCAATATTTATTCGCCAATAAGCGGTTATGTATCTAAAGTAAACGTGAATATTGGCAAGTATGTAAACCCGAGCGATATTTTATTCGAGATTGTAAATCCATCTGATATTCATTTGGCATTGACTGTTTTCGAAAAAGACATCAATAAATTGACTATTGGCCAATCAGTTATATCCTATACAAATACCAATCCTGAAAAAAAATATCATGGCAAAATTATTTTAATCGGTAAGAATTTTTCAGAAAACCGAAGCACCGAAATGCATTGCCATTTTACAAATTACGACAAAACACTTTTACCGGGTATGTATATGAATGCCGAAATAGAATTAAAAAGTCAGCAATCAAATGTATTGCCTTCGGATGCTATTGTTAATTATGAAAACAAGAATTATATTTTTGTTGTCAAACAAAACAAACAATTTGAAATGAGAGAAGTTACAGCAGGAAATGTAGAAAATGGATTTACTGAAATTATTTCAGAAGATTTGAATGGGGCAACTATTGTGATTAAAGGTGCATATGCTATTTTGATGAAAATGAAAAATCTATCAACTCATTAATTTTTCTTAGGATACTATCCTTAGGAACAATTAAATCATATAATGAAGAATACGGACTGAACTGATTTTTTTGTTGCTGAACTAACATCTAAAAGGCCGTAAGGTTACAATTAAATACACAAAAAAAGGAGCAGAAAACTTTGATTTCTACTCCTTTTTATTAACAATATATTCTTAAAAAAGACTTTTTCAGTACCTTCCTTTTTTTATTACCACTTTTCTACACCCAATAATTTTTTTCCAAGTTCACTAAGTTCTGCTGTTTTATATTTCGTTTGCTCCCAATTTCTAGGATCTCCCGGAAACGCATATCCTTCTGGAGCAATTCTGTTTTTCCATGAGTTAACGCGCCATTGACGTAATTCCTCATTGTCCTCTTCTGCAGGCATCATAGATATATACTGTGCCATTCTTACTTTGTCTTTTGTAATATTAGGACGTATACCATGAGGTTGAGTGCTATTAAAAATTAATAAATCACCTGCTTCCATTTTTACTTTTACAAGTTTATCTTCCAGTCCCGTAACATCCGGCTTAAAGTGATTTCTGTCTTCAGGTTGCGTCAACTTCCAAGTGTCATAATTTCGATATAAATCAGGAATACACTGAAAGCCTCCCATATTTTCATCAGTTTGATCCGCCAAAGCAAGAACTCCTTGCACATTTTGAGGTTTTGTTTCCGGATCATAATCCCAGTGTATGAATCCTTTGAAATCATAACCCGGTCTAATTGGCAAATTGAGATTAGCTCTGTCAATTGTAACCCATAATTTCTCGGTTCCCCAAATATCAACAAAAGCATCATATACTTTTTGTATTTGTCGATTATCCCATTGAAATTGATGGTTGTATACTTCTACCATACCACTATTAGTAAGCTCTTTCATTTGCATTTCGGCTCTGGGCGGTGCATACCAAGTTTCAGGATCATTTTGATTTTTTTCTTCAAATTCCCATAAAAAATCTGCCATTTTTTTAGCATTTTCTTTTGGCACTGCATTTTTTATTACGATATATCCATTCTCGATCCAAAATTTCCAATCTTCTTCTGTCAGTAAACGTAATGGTTTCCTATTTGAACGATCATTTAATTTAGATGTACTGGATTTTGCTATTGATGGATTCCCGGGAATATCTTTGTGAGCATTATTTTGCTCCATTGTAGGAGTCATAGTTGGTGTCATTGATTTATCATTCTTTTCCATTGTTCTGATATATAGTGTTATTACTAATTCAAAATTAGAGAAAGAGAACACTAAATACTTTCACAAAATTTACCGCTATTTGTACAATATTGATTTATTTAGTACTTTTAATTCTGTCTATGTATAATTTTGAGTAATTTAGGTATTAATAGTATTATGAAAATAGTTTTTGAAGATATAAAACGATTAGCCGGCAGTTCCTTTAGAATCTTAGTTAATCCTAAATTGAATGATTTTTATTATTGGCATTTCCACCCCGAATTTGAATTGACTTTCATTGTTGCTCCAAATGGAACAAGGCGTGTGGGAAATCATGTGGGCGATTTTGAAGGAAGTGATTTGGTTTTTATAGGTTCCAATATTCCTCATTTGAATTTTGACTACGGAATTAAAACGGAATATGAAAAAGTAGTTTTACAGATAAAAGAAGATTTTTTCAAAAATGATTTTATAACAACTCCTGAATTAGCTTCCATTTATCAGTTATTTGAAAACTCAAAAAAGGTAGTTAGTTTTCATGGAGGTATAAAGGATAAAATTGGAAAGAGACTTCAGAAAATTCACCTTTTATCTCATTTTGAACAATTTATAGAAGTACTGTCTTTATTTCAAATTTTAGCAACATCAAATGAAATGACTCTTTTACATGATAAGCCATTTGAAAACCTATATAATAATAAAGAACAATTACGACTAAAAGTAGTCTATAAATTTATTGAAAATAACTATAAAAGGCCTGTATCCATTGAAGAAATTGCAAAGTTGACTCATTTATCAAAAGCTGCTTTTTGTCGTTATTTTAAGAAAATGACACGCTTGACGTTTACTGAATTTCTGAATCAATATCGAATTGAACAAGCAAAAAGACTTTTGCAAAGCGATAAAAATGTAACTGAAACTTGTTACGAATGCGGTTTTGACAGCCTGTCTTATTTTAATAGGATTTTCAAAAAAGTAGTGGGTGAAAATCCGATTCAGTTTAAGAAAAGATAAAAGGATGTGTTACTTAATTTTTGAAAAACACATTCTTCTATTTGTTTTTATTCCGTTATATTAAATCCTGCAACATAAAAATTTTTGTCTACTTCTAATTTTGAATTTTCAGTCTTAGCCGGTATTCCTTTCCATTTTGTTTCTGGTTTTAGTAATTCTACTTTCCCATTCAAAATTACTCTAACGGGCATATTAAAATTAGGAACACAATTTGCCCAGCGGTATCCCAGTTGATTATCCTTCAAAAAGTATTCTAATGTTGGAATTTTGGTATCTCTCAAATATTGGTTAAAGAATGTATTTAACTCTATTCCAACTTTTTGACTTAAGTAATCTTCTATTTGTTTGGTAGTAACTGTTTGATGATAAAAAGTACTATTCAAACCTCTTAAAATAGTTCTCCATTTAGCATCATCATTAACAATTTGGCGCAAAGTGTGTAGTATATTAGCCCCCTTGTAATACATATCACTGGAACCTTCATTGTTGACATCATATTTTCCAATTATTGGTTTGTCATTTTGAATGTTCTTTCTTAAGCCTCTGATGTAAGTATAAGCAGGTTCCCTACCGTAGTAATATTCAAGAAAAAGACTCTCGGAATAGTCTGTGAAACTTTCATGTATCCACATGTCAGCAATATCTTTGTAAGTGATATTATTAGCAAACCACTCGTGCCCTGATTCATGAATAATAATGTAATCAAATTTTAAACCCCAACCTGTTCCGCTTAAATCTCTTCCTAAATATCCATTCTTAAAACCATTGCCATACGTTACGCTACTTTGATGTTCCATCCCTAAGTATGGTGCTTCAACTAATTTATAGCTATCTTCATAAAAGGGATAAGGTCCAAACCAGTGCTCGAAAGCCTTCAACATTCTTGGCGCGTCTTGGAATTGTTTTTTTGCTTTATCAAGATTATTTCTCAAAACATAATAGGTACAGTCCAAATTTCCTTTCTCTCCTTTAAATTTTTCAGAAAAAGTAACGTAATCGCCAATATTTATATTTACACCATAATTATTAATTGGATTTGATACCAACCAATTATAAGTATTTGTTCCATCCTTCAATTGTTTTACGCTTTGCAAACGACCGTTGGAAACATCCATTAACCCTTTCGGAACATTTACACTGATTAACATACTTTCTACTTCGTCATACATATGGTCTTTGTTAGGCCACCAAACGCTGGCACCTAATCCTTGACAAGAAGAAGCTACAAAAGGATTCCCATTGCTGTCATTTTTCCAGGTTATTCCTCCATCCCAAGGAGGATTTACAGCAACCTTAGGTTTTCCTCCGTAAAATACAATTAGCTCTTTTGTTGAGCCTATTTTTTGAGGAGCTATCAATTCAATAAAAAAAGCATTTCCTTCTCTTTTGTATTTTAAAGCTACTCCATCCTGAATGACTTTGTAAATCTCCATAGGATTCTGCAAGTCAATTTGCATGATATTGTATTCCTGAACAACTTGATATTTTATTGTATTTGAGCCTGAAATAGTACTATCGGCAGGATTTACTTTAATATCCAGATGATAGTATTTTACATCCCACCAAGCTCTTTCTTTTGTTATACTACCTCTTAAAGAATCTTGTCTAGTGAAAACTACTTCTTTCCGTCCAAGTAGGCCTTGCGCACTAGTACTATTAAAAATAAGAAATGAAAAACAAATGAGACTTAAATATCTTTTCATAAATTTGAAATTTTGAAATAAAATATACCTAAATTTTTATAAAACTAATGTAACTTAGAAACTGAATTTTGTTTTACTACCGCCGTAAAATCAGTAGCTAAGCGATTCCCATAATCTTCTAACAATTCTAAAACCCTCACTTGCTTATCTGATTTTACAATAAGACCCGCGTGATATTCTAACGGAACTCTAAAACAAACTTCGGGATCTAAAAAAGATGATAAATCCGGATGCTGGAATTTTGACAATGTCAAAACGATACCTGCATATTCTTTTTTTACTTTCGGTAAAATGTATTTTGTTCCTTTTGCCAATGCATCTTCAATAGCAGCCCATTCCTTCCATAAATTAATATTAGAAGCTTCGGATACCATTTCAGCCAAATGCGCTCCTCCTACTCTTGAAGAAGTTTCCAGAAAATAAATTTGACCACCTTCATTGCTTTTTATAAATTCTGTATGGGCAGCTCCATGTTTCAATCCAAAGCCTTTCAATACTTGCTCATTTATCTTTTTGATAGCTTTGTCGTCTTCAGAATCATAAGGAATATTGGCAGAACGAAAAACACCTCCGCCTTGTGAAATTTCCATTGGTGTGGCCAAATATTTTGAAGTCAAACTAAAGACTACTTTACTATCCGAAATTAAACTATCGCAGTGATACACATCGCCAGGTTTAAATTGTTCCAATAAATATTTAAATCTATTATTCCCCATTTCATTGATGTGGATCCATAAACTCTCTTTGTCATATACTTTTATAATCCCGTTAGCCGAGGCTTCCGAACGTGGTTTCAAAACCCACGGAGCTTCAATCGTATCAGCAAAAGTATTAATGTCATGGTCATTAAATAACGAACAAAAAGCAGGAATTGGAATACCGCAACTTTTCGCTCTCATGCGCATAGCGAGTTTATCCCTAAAATAACGTCCGGTGGTTTGTCCCATTCCGTCAATACGAAGATTTTCCCTGAGGTAAGTTGCTTTTTCAACATCATAATCATCAAGAGCAACAATAGCATCAATTTTAGTAGACTTCATAAAATTTCCAACACCCAATAATAAATGCTCTAAATTCCAATCAACATCTTGACCTTCCATATAAAAAATCTCATCAATATATTGATGTGGCCATGGTTTGTCTCTCAGTTTTTCGCTTGTCACTAAATAGACTTTGTTGCCTGATTTTTTTAAATTAATTAAAAAATCGACACCTTTGAAATAATTTGAAATACAAAGGAAGGTTTTAGAGTTTTCCATACATTATAAATTTTCAATGAATTTAGTTAATAAATGAACTCCATATGCTGTAGCATGTTTACTTTTAGCAAATTCATCATCGCCAAATGCTACGCCTGCAACGTCAAGATGCGCCCAAGCTTTGTGCTCTTGGGTAAAATATTCTAAAAATTTAGCGGCACTTATGGCTCCTGCAACTGGTTTTCCACTATAATTTTTTACATCGGCAATATCGCTTTCAATATCAGATTTATAAACATCCCAAAGTGGTAAAGGCCACAAACGCTCTCCAATTGCATCTCCGTTTTCTTGTAATTTCTTTGACATTTCTTCATTATTTGTAAACAAAGCACCACATTCATAACCAAAAGTACCAATGCTACTCCCTGTAAGTGTGGCAATATCAACAATATATTCCGGTTTAAAATTTTTAATTAAATACGATAATCCATCCGCTAAAACGAGTCGGCCCTCAGCATCAGTATCAATTATTTCTATTGAATGTCCACTGTAACTGTGAATTACATCACTAGGTAAAAAGGACTTGCTGTCAACCGAGTTTTCGGCACAAGGAACAATAGCAGTTACTTTGACTGGCAATTGTAAATCGGCTATGAGTTGCATGGCACCTAGTACTGCACCACCGCCAGCCATATCACATTTCATATGAACCATTCCTGCCGTTTTTATATTTAATCCGCCAGTATCAAAGGTGATTCCTTTTCCCACCAATCCAACATGTTTTATATCTTCCACTTCGATTGCAGGAGTATACTTCAAAATGATAAATTGAGGTTCATTTTCACTTCCTTTCCCTACCGCCAAAAAGGCACCAAGACCTGCAATTTTTGAAGCTTCATAACCGAGAACTTCTACGTCAAACCCATATTTCTGCCCAGTCTCTTTAGCCCAATTCGACAAGTATTTTGGATTAATTGTATTCGGAGGCAAATCGACTAAATCATAGGTTGCTAATTGAGCTTTAGCAATTTTAATTCCTTTTTTAGCAGTAGCCAAATAATCCTTTTCAGAAACCAAATTCAATGTGAATTCAGGATCTAAAAAAGGATGTTCTTCTTTTTCAGATTTAAAATGGCCTAAATTATAAGTCCCTAAAAGCAAACCTGAAATCATGGCTTCAACCTGATCCTGAGTAAATTGCTCTGGTATAACTAAAGCAACATTTGAACTAAAACTATCTTTTTGTTTTGATGAAACTCGTCTAAAAACAGTCTTTAAAGATTTATAATCGATCATTTTTCCCAAACCAATAAAAACATAGGTATTATCATTTTTTTCGGCTAAATAGTGGGTGTCTTTTTTTCCAAAAAAAACTTTAGAAGTAATTTCCAATCCATTAAATGAAATGGGAACAATACTTTTTAAATACGTCTCAAAAGCTGGTACTAAAATTGTTCCTGAAAAATTATCTAAGCTGACTACTGTATTTGTTTTCATTTGTTCTTTTAATTTTTTTGCTTTTTGATTGAAATGATATAAGTGCATTATGCTTTATTTATTTTAGACTCGATAAATCGCATCTCTACTTTGTATTAAAAAACAACCATTCTATAGCTTTTGGAAATTCATCACTCCAGTAGGTTTCACTATGTTTTCCTTGTCTATTGATACTTAAATTAATCTTTGATTTATCTTTTACAAATTCGCTTGAAATCAAATCCTTTTGAAACTTTTTTACGTGTTCGATCATGGTTTTACTTTCATCTCCACCAGCATACAAATAGATTTTTGTATCTGCTGAATTAGCTTTTTCAACATTGATTTTTAATTCAGGAACGACCCAAAGTGATGGCGAGAATATCATTAATTTACCATAAACTTCCGGGTTTCTCAATCCACTGAAAATACTAATTAATCCCCCCATAGAACTTCCTCCTATTCCCGTAAATTCCCGTTCTTTTTTGGTTCTAAAATTATGGTCGACGTAAGGTTTTAATGTATCCGTTACAAAACGGATGTATTTTTTGCCTTGTCCTTTTCCTAATACTGTTTTACCTACATTGTACTCTTTTACACGATCTTCTTCGGCATGTTCTATAGCGATAATTATAATTTTTCCAATTTTATATTCTGACATAACGGCCAGTTTTTTATCAATTTCCCAATTACCAAATTCGGCTGATTCATTGAATAAATTTTGGGCATCCTGCAAATACATGACTGGATAACTTTCAATTGAATTATCATAATCATGAGGCAACAAAGCCCAAATCTTTCTAGTTTTGTTCAGCTGAGGAATTATAAATTCATCTGAAATCAACTGAACTTGCGGTAAAAAAGATTGCTTAAACGGCAACCAGTTTTTTCTCCATCTGCTTACATGCTCTTTTTGAATACCAGTATGATTCGTTGTTGCACGATTTTCAGTACGATTTCCACGGCTATCAATTTCTACTGCACTCCAATCCCCTTTCGTAAATTTATACAAAAGCTCAACAGGATAATCAAAATCGTGTGTGAATTTATAATGATATTGACCAACGCCAATTTTTTCCATCATAAACTCTTTGTCCTGCGTACGCCAATTATTGAAATTCCCAGAAATGTAAACAGGTCTTGCATCATCTTCGTCAGTTGTAAGGATTATATATAGTCCCGTATTTAATATTGGATTGTTTAATTCTTGGGTCAATGTGGTATTATCTAAATTCATCACTTGCATTGTACTACTTGTATTTTAAAAATAAATAGTAAATATAGTGGATTGCGATTTGAAATAAAAGAAAAAAGAAAACCCAATAGCAAATGAATTTGCTATTGGGTTTTAATTAGTGAAAATTATTTTATAAGATTTACTTTTGGCGACTTTTTAAAACTTCAACAACATCATTTAACTTAAATCCTTTGGCTTGCAACAATATAAGGTAATGAAAGAGTAAGTCAGCACTTTCACTCAAAAACAAATCATCATTGTCATCTTTGGCTTCAATAACCACTTCAATCGCTTCCTCACCAACTTTTTGGGCAATTTTGTTCATCCCTAATTTGAATAAAGAAGCAACGTAACTTTTTTCTGAATCAGCATTTTCTTTTCGAAGTTGGATTGTATCTTCTAAATTCGAAATAAAGCCATAATCTCGTTTGTTTTCGTCAGCCCAACACGTAGCTGTACCTTTATGACAGGTTGGTCCTTCTGGTTTTACCTGTATCAATAAAGTATCATTATCACAGTCGTTTTTGATGTCAATTAGGTTCAGAAAGTTGCCACTTTCCTCTCCTTTTGTCCAAAGTCTTTGTTTTGTGCGACTATAAAAAGTTACTTTTTTAGTTTCGACTGTTTTTTGGTACGCTTCGGCATTCATGAAACCCAACATCAAAACCGTTTTGGTTTCACTATCTTGAATTATGGCAGGAATTAATCCATCTGTATTTTTTGAGAAATCTATGTTCATATTTTTAATTTAATGTTTGAAAAATAAAAGATTGAAAAACTATCTAATCCGATTTTATTTCCTCTATGTTCTATTGTCTGTTTCTAAATCCTAACTTCGATATTGTTGTTTTTCAGGGCTGTCTTTAATGTTTTAATTTCGATTTCTTTAAAATGAAACACACTTGCGGCCAAAGCAGCATCAGCTTTTCCTTCCAGAAAGGTATCAATAAAATGTTGCGTACGGCCTGCCCCACCAGAAGCAATAATTGGAATATTAACCAATTCAGAAAGTTTGGCCAAAGCTTCATTTGCAAACCCATTTTTAGTTCCGTCATTGTCCATTGAGGTAAACAGAATTTCGCCTGCGCCTCTTTGCTCCACTTCTTTGGCCCAATCAAATAAATTCAATTCAGTTGGTATTTTCCCTCCCATTAAATGCACAATCCATTCTCCACCTATCTGTTTGGCATCAATAGCGACAACAATACACTGGCTTCCAAATTTCTGTGCCAAATCATTAATCAACTGTGGATTTTTGACAGCAGAGGAATTAATAGAAACTTTATCCGCACCATTTTGCAATAAAATTTCAACATCACTAACTGATGAAATTCCACCACCAACTGTAAATGGAATATTAATCGTGGAAGCGACTTTACGGACCAAATCCACTAAGGTTTTTCTCCGTTCTTCCGTTGCCGAAATATCCAAAAAAACCAATTCATCGGCACCTTCATCCGAATATATTTTGGCTAATTCCACCGGATCTCCTGCGTCACGCAAGTCCACAAAATTAACGCCTTTTACGGTTCTTCCGTTTTTTATATCGAGACAGGGAATAATTCTTTTTGTTAACATTATTTTTGTTGTTAAAATCTTTTTTATTCAAATACTGGGCGCAAAAACGTTCGTTCATAACTTAATATACATCTTGAATCTTCTGCAATTTTAAATGCTTCTATACACTCTTGATCTTCTAAAATTAGTCTTCTGTAATTTTCATATTCTGATAAGCTTTGAAACGAAAACATTGCAAATGCTATGTTATTTGCACCTTCAGACGGCAGAAAATAACCATGATGCTGTCCTCCAAAACGGTTAACTAATTTAATCCATCTTTTACCATACTCTTCAAAAACATCCAATTGAAAAGGGTCAATAATATATTTTAAGTAACAAGTTATCATATTTTATACTTTAAGTTTAACTAGTTGTTAATTATATAGTGTTCCAGTTGTTTCAATGAAATTCGTCCTTCATAAATTGCCTTACCAATTATTGTTCCTTCACAGCCCAATTCGGCTAGTTTTGGTAATTCATCAAAAGTAGAAATTCCTCCCGAAGCAATCAATTTTATGCCGTTGGCATGTGCCAACTTCTCGACTCCGCTCGAAGTGACATTGCATTCATCAAGTATTTTTTTATATAAATCAAAAGATGGCCCTTCAAGCATGCCGTCTTTGGCAATATCCGTACAAATCACGTACTGAATTCCTTTGTTTTGATACTCTTGGATAAAAGGAACCAAATCTTCATTAGAATCCTCAAGCCAACCAGAGACCGCTACTTTTTCATTGTTGGCATCTGCTCCCAAAATAATTTTATCAGAACCATACTCCGCAATCCATTTTTCGAATAGTGCTCTGTTTTTTACGGCAATACTTCCTCCGGTAATTTGATTTGCGCCACTTTCAAAAGCAATTTTTAAATCGGAATCCGATTTTAATCCACCACCAAAATCAATTTTTAATTTGGTTTTCGAGGCAATTTGTTCCAATATTTTATAATTGACAATTTGGCTTGACTTTGCACCGTCCAAATCAACCAAATGCAAGTACTCAATTCCATGTGCTTCAAATGATTTGGCCACCTCAAGTGGGTTTTCATTATATATAATTTTGGTATTGTAATCACCTTTTGACAAGCGAACACATTTTCCATCAATGATATCTATTGCGGGTATTATTCTCATTTTAATTAGTCTTAAAGTTTGAAAGTCGAAAGTCTTAAAGACTCAACTTAAAGGTTTAAAAAATTCGCCAAAATTTGTTCTCCAATATCGCCACTTTTCTCCGGGTGAAATTGTGTTCCATAGAAATTATCCTTCTGCAAAGCCGAGGCGTATTCTACTTCATAATCCGTTGTAGCAATGGCTTCAGAACAATTGGGGGCATAAAAACTATGTACTAAATACATGTATTCATTTTCATTAATTCCTTCAAATAAAGAGGATTTCAAATTGTAAATTTGGTTCCATCCCATTTGTGGCACTTTCACTTTTGGTGTGAACTTAATCACATCAACATCAAAAATCCCCAAACCTTTAGTATTCCCTTCCTCCGATTTGTTGCACATCAATTGCATTCCCAAACAAATTCCTAAAACGGGTTGTGTCAAGGTAGGAATCAAAGTCTCTAAACCACTTTCTAAAAGCATTTTCATTGCTGAACTCGCTTCTCCAACGCCCGGAAAAATCACTTTATCAGCTGCTCTAATTTCATCCGGATTATTACTCAAAACGGCTTTGAATCCCAATCTTTCGATGGCAAACATAATACTTTGAATATTTCCTGCTCCGTAATTTATGATTACTATTTTCATGTTTTTTATTACTCCAAACTCAATTTCAAAATCGTATTCGCTTGTTAATTTTATTATTTCTATAGATATTCCGAAAAAAATCGTTCTTTACTATTTTCCCAGTCTTCTTTTATAATGCTGTAATAGACATCATCCTTACTTTTTCCCAAAGAATCAATATAATTATTTCTAAAAATTCCTTCTTGGATAGCACCCAGTTTTTCTATCGCTTTTTGGGATTTGATATTTTCTAAATCGGCACTAAATTGAATTCTTCTTAAGCCAATTTGCTCAAATCCATATTTAAGCAACTCAAATTTACACGCTTTATTTAAACCTGTTCCTTGAAATTTTTTGCCATACCATGTCCAACCGATTTCAAGTTTTTGGCTGTTGAAATTTATATTGCCAAAACTAGTGCTTCCTGCAATTTCATTGGTCAATTTGTCAATAATTAAAAAAGAATACGCTGTTTTAGAATGTTTTTGAAGCATATCTTTGATATAATCATTAAAATCCTTTTCAGTTTTAACATACATCCCCATATATTCCCAAACTTCATCATCAAAAATTATAGTTTTTAATTCTTCTGCTTTTTGATTCGAAAACGGAATTAAAAGTACTCTGTTATTTTCTAGTTGAATTTGTTTATTCAAAAAATCTTTCATTATCTAAATCAATTTAAATTTTTAAAGCATTCCTTTTGTTGATGGCAAAATCATCTTTTCCGTATCTCGTTTTACGGCTACTTTTATTGCTTTTGCAAAAGCTTTAAAAATGGCTTCAATCTTGTGATGTTCGTTCGTTCCTTCTGCTTTGATGTTAATGTTCGCTTTAGCACCATCTGAGAAAGATTTGAAAAAATGATAAAACATCTCTGTTGGCATTTTCCCTACCATCTCCCGTTTGAATTCGGTTTCCCAAATCAGCCAGTTTCTGCCTCCAAAATCAATCGCAACTTGCGCCAAACAATCGTCCATTGGCAAACAAAATCCGTAACGTTCTATTCCTAATTTATTCCCTAATGCTTTTGCAAAAACTTCGCCAAGCGCAATTGCAGTATCTTCAATCGTGTGGTGTTCATCTACTTCTAAATCTCCTTTTACGAGGATTTCTAAATCCATTTGTCCGTGACGGGCAATTTGATCCAGCATGTGGTCAAAGAAAGCAATTCCGGTATCGATTTTGCTTTTACCCGTTCCATCCAGGTTTAAGTTGATGGAAATATCTGTCTCGTTGGTTTTTCTTTCTATGGAAGCAGAACGTTCCTCTAATTTCAAAAATTCATAAATTGTTTTCCAATCTGTAGTTTGTAAAGCAATAACAGAATCTAATTCGTGTCTTTTAGAAGAAATCTCATTCCCACCCAATTCTTCGTCCGTATTGATGAAAATCGCTTTTGAACCTAAATTTTTGGCTAATTCAACATCTGTTATTCTATCACCTATTACGAATGAATTTGCTAAATCATACTCCGGATTATCAATGTATTTTGTCAACAAACCTAGTGCAGGTTTGCGCGTTGGTGCATTTTCGTGCGGAAATGTTTTGTCGATTAATACTTCTTTGAATACAACGCCTTCATTTTCAAAAGCTTTCATGATTAAATTATGCACGGGCCAAAAGTTAATTTCCGGATGAGAATCAGTTCCCAAACCATCTTGATTGGTCACCATTACAAGTTCAAAATTTAGTTCCAAAGCAATTTTCCCAAGATATTGAAAAGCTTTAGGATAAAATTCTAATTTTTCGAAACTGTCTAATTGATAATCATTTGGTTCCAAAACCATTGTTCCATCACGATCTATAAAAAGTATTTTTTTCATTTAGCTATGTCTTAGTTATCTACTGTAAAATTATATTAAAAACATTTTGTGTCTTCTGACATTTTTTCTATTTTCTTTAAGGCTATTTCCTCAATAACTTCTTTAAAATAAAGGTAGTACTCAAAAATACCTATTTCATAAACTAATTGAACATAGGTTATTTTTCCTGCTTCAACTTGAACTTCAAATTTTTCAGCACTTTCCCCTGGCTTCTTTCTGCCACCTTTAACAAAACAATTATGCTTTCCTTCAGCAACTTCATGTACGGAGTATTTTTTATTATTCAGTTTACAAACAAATTTATCATCAATAAACATTTTGAATGCTGAACCAGAGCCAGAAATACCTGTAGAACGTAGGAAATAGATTTTACCAGTTTTTTCTTTGTGTTGAGCATTGATAAAAGAAGTGAAACACAAAAAAATTAAAAAGCTTAACAACAGGTGTTTATTTATTTTCTTCATTTCGTTTTAATTAAGTTATTTACTAATTGCTAATAACACCTCAATCAACTTCTTATTCTCATTCTCTGTTCCAACAGTTAAACGCAATGTATTTTCACAAAGTGGTTGGGTGGTTCGGTTCCGAATTACAATTCCTTTTGCAATCAATTGATCGTATCTTTTATTGGCATCATCCACTTTTATCAAAATAAAATTGGCTTCTGTAGGATAAATTTTTTCGACAAATTTAATATCAAGTAACACTTTAAGTAATACTTCTCTTTCTATTATTATAGATTGAATTTCAGTTTTTATTTTATCTGTATTATCTAATCTTTCCAAAGCTCTTTTTTGAGTCAACTCATTCACATTGTAAGGTGGTTTTATTTTGTTTAAAACAGAAATTACTTCCGCAGATGCATAACAAATTCCCAATCTAATTCCTGCCAAACCGTACGCTTTTGATAGTGTTTGAGTAATAACTAAATTTGGATATTCGTCTAATTCATTGATCCAACTATCTTTCTTCGAAAAGTCAATATACGCTTCATCAATCACAACCAAACCATTGAAGTTTTTCAACAAATAGGCTACGCTTTCATCCGAAAATGAATTCCCGGTTGGGTTATTTGGCGAACATAAAAAGATGATTTTAGTATGTTCATCAACAGCTAGCATGATTTTCTCAATTTGCAGTTGAAAATCTTCTGAAAGTAATACTTCTTTATTTTCAACTGCATTGATATTAGCCAATACGCCATACATCCCGTATGTTGGTGGTAAAGTAATTACATTGTCTTTTTTTGGTTCACAAAAAGCTCTGAATAACAAATCCAACACTTCATCACTTCCGTTTCCCAATAAAATCTGATTCGTTTTGACATTTTTTTGTTTTGCCAAAATTCCTTTTACACTCATTTGTTGTGGATCAGGATACCTATTTACACCATTTTCAAACGGGTTTTCATTGGCATCCAAAAAAATCATATCCGCAGTATCAAAATCTTCAAATTCATCACGTGCCGAAGAATAGGGTTTTAATTGCTTTACGTTTTCTCTAACTAAATTATTTATATCGAAATTATTTTCCATCTTCAATCGCTTTTAATCGTAATGTAACTGCATTTTTGTGTGCTTGTAATCCTTCAGCTTCAGCCATGATTTCAATGGCTTTACCTATGTTTTGTATTCCCTTTTGCGATATTTTTTGAAAAGTCATTGCTTTAGTGAAACTATCCAGATTCACTCCGCTATAATTCTTGGCATAACCGTTAGTTGGCAAGGTATGATTGGTTCCTGAAGCGTAATCTCCAGCACTTTCAGGTGTATAATTTCCTATAAATACAGAACCTGCATTTTGAACGCCATTGCTATAAAAATCATCAAATTCTGAACAAATGATAAAATGTTCCGGACCATATTCATTGATTAATTCTAAAGCAATAGTATCGTTTTCAATAAAAATTAATTTAGAATTGGCAATGGCTTTTTCAGCGATGGATTTTCTTGGTAAAGCTTCCATTTGAATTTGAATTTCAGCCTCTACAGCCTCAATTAATTTTCTGGAAGTCGAAACCAAAATTACCTGACTGTCTGCTCCGTGTTCTGCTTGTGACAATAAATCCGAAGCTACAAAAGCAGGAACTGCCGTATCATCAGCAACAATCAATAATTCTGATGGACCGGCCGGCATATCAATTGCCACGCCAAATTGTGTAGCTAATTGTTTAGCAACCGTCACATATTGATTTCCGGGCCCAAAAATTTTATACACTTTCGGAATTGTTTCCGTTCCAAAAGTCATTCCGGCAATAGCCTGAATTCCGCCAACTTTTAAAATTTTGGTTACGCCACATAGATTCGCAGCATACAATATTGCAGGATTAATATTTCCGTTTTTATCAGGAGGGGAACACAAAATAACTTCGCTACAACCGGCAATTTCTGCTGGAACAGCTAACATCAAAACAGTAGAAAATAATGGCGCAGTTCCTCCTGGAATGTATAAACCAATTTTTTGAATAGGTCTTTTTTCCTGCCAGCAATTTACTCCTTCAATTGTTTCTACAGAAACTATATCTGTTTTTTGAGCCGTATGAAATTTTTTAATGTTTGACTTCGCAAGTGAAATTGCTTCTTTTAATTCGGAAGAAATGGAAGCAATAGCCTCGTCAATTTCGGCTTTAGAAACTTCTAAATTTTCGATAATGGCACCGTCAAAAAGCGACGTGTATTTTGCAACGGCAAGATCACCCTTCTTTTGTACTTCTGAAAAAATTTCTTTTACTGTTGCTTCGATATCATCAACAGTCTTAGTTGGTCTTCCTAAAATAGAAGACCAAGTTTCCGGTTTTGGATTGAATATTTTATTCATTTTTAATTGTATTCAAGGATTAAATGATTTAAAAATTGAAAGATTTTACTTTTAAATCATATCATATATAATTCTACAGAACCATTTTCTCAATTGGACAAACCAAAATACCTTCGGCACCAACTTCTTTCAATTGATCAATCACATCCCAGAAAGTATCTTTATCAATTACAGAGTGTACACTGCTCCATCCTTCTTGTGCCAAAGGCAAAACGGTTAAACTTCGTAATACCGGAAGAATTTTTCCAACAGCATCAATTTTCTCATTTGGTACATTCATCAAGATATACTTCGATTTTCTTGCTCTTAAAACAGATTCGATTCTAAATTTTAAAGTGTCTATTATTTTTTGAGATTCAGGACTTACTTTTGGAGAAACAGCCAACACCGCTTCACTTTTAAAAATAACTTCAACCTCTTTTAGATTATTTTTAAATAATGTACTTCCACTGGAAACAATATCAACAATAGCATCAGCTAAACCAATATTTGGAGCTATTTCTACCGAACCTGAGATCTGGTGAATATCGACTGTTACGCCTTTAGAATTAAAAAAATCAAGGACTGTTTTAGGGTAGGAAGTTGCAATACGCATACCATCTAAATCTTGAACTGATTTGTAATCAAATGCTTTAGGTACAGCAACGGATACTTTACATTTTGAAAAACCTAATTTTTGAATTACTTCAATATCGTTTCCTTTTTCAACTAATAAATTATCGCCAACAATAGCAATATCCACAACTCCATCTATTAAATATTGAGGAATATCCGAATTTCTTAAATATAAAACCTCTAAAGGGAAATTTGATGCTTCGGCTTTTAATTGATCGATCCCATTATCGATTGAAATTCCGGCATCTTTGAGAATTTGTATGCTGTCTTCATTTAAACGTCCTGATTTTTGAATTGCAATTTTTAGTGTACTCATTTTTTTTGTTTTAGTTTTTTGTTTTTGAATATTAGGCTTGAGTACAAATATTAGGCAATAAAAAACCCGTTTGATGTACTCAAACGGGTTTTTAGATTATGATGATTTACACACATAACATTAACACATCGCTTGAGAGCAATAATGGGAATGATGATGATGTAATTGAATTGTAAACATTTGTTTATTTTAGAATTTAATTTCTGTTGCAAATATAAGAGTTATTTTACTTAGAATGCTATTTTATATTTAACTTAATGCAACTAAATTGTTAAAAATTATTTCTCGTCATTTTCTTTGCTTTCTTCTTTAGAAATAGAACCTGCAGGACTAACTTTGGTTGTAAGTGCATCATCTCTAATTTCAGTGTGGCGAATCTCTCCTCCTGAAGTCCCTACTAAGGTTGCTATATACGTAGTTGCTACTCCTATAACAACCGCGACGAATGATATAAATTTTGCTTTTGGATGATTTTTTATGGTTAAAATTATACCCATAATTGAAATTGCTCCAAGTAAATACAATGCAATCGCTAACTTTTCTGCTATTTCTTCATGTTCATGGATAATACTTTTACCTATGTTAGGCATGTCTTCAACCAATTCCTCTGCTCCATCACCTGTAGCCATGCTTGCTAGCGCAAAAAGTGCTGCAACAATGAATAGAAAGTAAGCGGTATTTTTAACAGAATTATTTTTTAAAATTATTCCCGTAATTAATATCCCTAGACCTAAAATCGTTCCGATAATAGGAAAATGGTTAACTACCATGTGTAAGTGTGCGTCATTCATAATATAATATATTTTATTTAAGTGTTTAAAAATGTAAAGTTAAGCGCAACTATCTATTTATTGTTCTCCTTTGAATTATTTGTTCTATCCTGCTAATGAAACACCAATTAATGAACCTATTCCATAGGTTACCGCTGCTGCTACCAATCCGAAAGATACTTGTCTAAGTCCCGAAAACATAATACTTTTCCCAGTTAATAATGTTATTGCGGCCCCAATTCCGAAAAGGCCTATCATACTGCTTCCAATACTCAATAAAATCGCATTTTTCCCATCTAAAAACATAAACGGATATAATGGAATAATCGCCCCTATTGAAAATAAAACAAAAGATGCTATAGCTGCTTCCCATGCAGAGCCTCCTAATTCTTCTTTATCGATTCCCAATTCTTCTGTAATAATTGCGTCTATGGCTGTTTGTGGATTTTCAAATGCTTTATCAGCTAGTTTTTGAGCTTCAACGATGTTCATTCCTTTGGCTTGATATAATAAAACCAGTTCTTTTTTCTCTTCTTCCGGCGAAGCTTCCAGTTCTTCTGTTTCTAAGTCAATTTGGCGTTGGTTTAATTCTCGAGAACTTTGTACCGAAAGCCATTCTCCTAATGCCATAGAGATTGCTCCTGCCAAAAGTCCTGCAATCCCAGTCAATAATATCGTATTATTAGAAACGGCGGCACCGGCAACTCCCATAACCAAACTCATATTAGAAACCAATCCATCATTAGATCCTAAAACCGCTGCTCGCAATGCATTCCCTCCAACAGACTTATGTCGACTTTCGAATTTAGATAAAAAACCTCCAGAAACATTTAGCGCAGCATTATTATTTACAGCTTCTATAATCTTAAGATGGTTGTGTTCAAAACCTGTAGGCTTCTCTCCACTTTCAATTTTATTTTTGATTGCATTTACTGCAAATTGTTTTTCAATACTTGAAAGGCTACTAATGATTGAATTATATCCAAAAAGTTTACCCAACTTCAACTGTACTTTTGCGCGTGATGAAGGCAAGGGCATTTGATAATTGGACTCAAATGTCAATATTTTATTGAGCATATGTTGTGCATGTCCCTCTTCAATATCAGATAAACTTTGTAAAACTCTTGTCAGATTACCATCCGATTGTATTGAAGCAATACTCTCATACAAAAAAGCAGTATCTACTTCTGTTTGTAATTGACCTTTTAGTTTATTTAAATCCATAGTTATTTTTTTTCATTTAAAAGACAAACTTTTTTCAATATAAACCTATTCTCATTTTTTTATAAATATTTAGCGGTTTTAGCTTACACTTAGTTTTACTTGAGTGCCAATATTTTCTTTACTTGAAATTTCAATCTCTACTTTTAGCATATCACAAATTCTTTTAGTAATTGATAAACCTAGACCTATTCCTTTAATTTCTGGAATATTTGTTGAATTTGTTGTTCTATAAAAGGAATGAAATACTTTGTCTATTTCATTTTCAGAAATTCCGATACCATTGTCAACAATTTCAAAAAAAGTTGTCGATTTTACATTATTATATAATATGTAGATCGAACTATTAGCATTAGAATATTTTAAAGCATTTGAAATCAAATTATTTAAAACAATAGAAAGAAAATACAAATCTGATTCAATGTAATACTCCTTTTCAAAGTCCTGCTTAATAGTGATGTTTTTCTGTTTTATTTTTGAAGCAAAACGACTCAATATTTCATTTACAATCTGAATAAGATTAATTTTTTTAATCCTTATAGATAATTTTTGATTTTCAAATCGTGCTAATAGTAATAATTCGCTCCGTTAATTCGTCAAAACTGAACGGTTTTCTTATATAATCATTGGCTCCGGCTTTCAGCCCTTCTATTGTTTCCTGAAGAGTATCTTTGGCCGTTAAAAAAATAATTGGTGTACTGTTATCTTTTAATCGAACCGCATTACAAAGCTCTAAACCAGTCATTTTTGGAAGCATCCAATCCAATAATATCAGATCAAATTTTTCTTTTTGAATTAATTCAAATCCTTGTAATCCATCTGTTGCGAAGGTAATTTTATAGCCTTCTTCTTCTAGTCCCTGTTTAAGGAATTGTATAATACCAATTTCATCTTCGACAATTAAAATATGCAACATTTATTGCATTATAAATTTAACACCTAAGGATACAATGTTTGCATTTAAACCATCATTTCTAACATAATGATTGTATCTGAAATCGATATTTTTTAATCCAAATTTCCAAATTTTGGAACCTAGCAAAATATCTAAATAGCTTACGCCCAAGCCATACTGACTGGCATTAAATGCTGATAAATCGTAGTCTGAAGTATAGTATTTTTCAGTTGAAATATGCTTTTCAAAAGGAGCAAAATAGTCGGATGCTGTTTGCACATAATATCTGTACATAGGATAAACTGTAAATTTCTCTCCTAATTTAATTGGTAATTCAATAGAAGCGGTATGAGCCTGAACACCCCAATTATCTTCGTAATATCTATAATACGTCTTGGCAACTATATATTCATTTACATAAAAATTGATTCTTGCACCTATTGGAACTTTAAAACGAGTATTTGGCAATCGTTCAATATCATCCGCAAGTCTGTAAACGCCTTTATTTTCCGGTGTTTCATATACAGGGATATACTGCGCTTGTCCAATATAATAATTTGATTTATCTAAAAAATAAACTCTTTGATAAGGTGTAGCCAATAATCCTTCTTGTTTTAGAACATCCATGAATATTGACATTTGAATCCTTTTTGAAAGTATTTGTGAGAAAGATAAAGACGCCGAATATGAATTTCTATTTTTGGTATTATAAGTTGTAAAAGCAGAAGGCAAATAACCATTTGAGGCATTCCCATTCTGATCCATAATCGTCACTCCAAAAAAATAACCTTGATTCTGGAAATTATTTACATATAATGAATACTCATGTAATTCTGTAGGATAGATAGGTCTCCATTGATCTAAATACGCATTTACTTTTAAGCCTATTTCCGTATTTTTTTCATTGAATAATTTGGTTAACCCTCCGCCAAAACCAACGGAAGTATAGTCATATTCATTGGAAAATGAAACATCTACGCTCCAAATTGTATTTCTACTATCAGAACTATGACTATAATTTGTAACGATTGAGGCCAATTCATCATTTCCAGAAGCACCCGAGGATGCCTGCCAAGGCGTTCCATATGGACCTGTCGAATTCCCGGAACCAGATGCACCTGTAGCATTAAATGGGTTTATATTACTTGATGATGCTGAAGTATATGCAGAAATTCCAACATCAAATGTCAAAACATCATCTTCATTTAATGGCACAGCTACAACGATATTAGAAGCAATATCAGTTAACTTTTCAGAACCAATTCCCCCAGCAACAGGAGAGTGCACTCCGTCTTGTTTGTAATAGCTGGATAAAAAATCAACTTCTGTATTTTCTAAAACTCTTTTCTTAAAAGTTGTTGTCGTATCTTGAGTTTGAGCCATCGCAGCTACATTTACTAATAAAACAATTAAATATATTCTTTTTTTCATGACACTTACTTAATTACAACCACAGCCACCACCAGTTTTTCCTCCATTTGCTCCAGCAGCAGCTTCCCGATACACTTGAAAAGTAGTCTCATATCGTTCTGCGGTTTTTGCACTTAACTTCATATCCGGATCATTGATAAATTGTTTATCATATTCTTTTACCGCTACACAAGATTGCATTACAACTATTAGAATTATAAAAAGCACTGCTTTATTCATCTTTATATTTTTTTAAATCTATATTTTTTGAGGAAAATATTTTTCCGTTATCATCAACATAAATACAACCAATTCCCGGTAACTGATTTACTAAATCTAATCCAACATCAACTCCTAAAACAAATATACCAGTTGCTAAAGCATCCGCTAATTCCGTTGTTTTTGCAAAAACAGATACACTTATAACACCAGATGAAGGATAACCTGTTCTTGTGTCAATTATATGGGAATATCTTTTTCCGTTGAAAGTTACAAATTTCTCATAGCTTCCTGATGTTTCTACAGCGCTATCCTCTAATGGAAATGTTGCAAATATTTTATTTTTGTTTAAAGGGTTCTTAATACCTACTTTCCATTTCTCCCCATTGGTCTGTTTCCCCCATGTATTAATGTCTCCCGAGATGTTTACGATTCCGGCAACAACACCTTTAGAAATTAGTAAAGTTTTAATTTTATCTGCTATAAATCCTTGTCCAATTCCGCCTAAACCCAGTTTCATACCGTCAAATTTTAGAAATAGGGTATTGTTCTTATGGTCTAAAATTATATTTTTATATCCGACTTTTGAAACAGAATTTTTTATCTCTTCTGGAGTTGGCATTTTAGTCATACTTCCGTCAAATTTCCAAATCTTATCCATAGAAGCATAACTAATATCAAAAGCACCTGAAGTTAATTCTGATATTTTTATCGAGCGTTCTACTAAATCAAAAACTTCTTTAGGTACTTTAACTGGTTTTATCCCTGCAAATTTGTTAACCTGTGAAATTGGAGTTGTTGGAATCCAATCAGAAATTAGATTTTCAATTCGAGATACTTCTGCAACTGACATATCTATATAATAATCAGCCTCCGGAATATCTTTTGCCACAACAGTCATCTCAAAAGGGCTGCCTAACATCGATAAAGTCCTTTTTTGCGTTACTTGAGCTGATCCGAAAGTACCGGCCAAGAGAAAAGAAATAAAAATAATTAATCTCATTATTATTACTTTATAAATGAATTAAGCAGGTCAACATATTCTGTGGGAGAAACTTTTTTATAACCTGTTTTTGCCAATACCTTTCCATTTTTGTCCAAAACGACAACTAATGGAAACATTCCATCTTTATTATATTTCTCTGCCAAACTTTGGTTCTGTTTTTTTATTTCCGGAGACAATTGATTTTGCTTTTTCTTCGGGAAATCTGCGCGTTCTAGAATTAGATTATTTTTTGCATATTCCATAAACTCGGCCGATTTCCAGATGTCTCTATCGAGCTTAATACAAGGTCCGCACCAATCTGAACCAGAAAAAACGAGTAAAATATTTTTATTCTGGTTATTTGCCTCCGTTTTTGTAACCTCAAAATTAGTTTTCCATTCTTGTGAATAACCAATTGTTACAAAAAAAAGTAACATTAATACCATTGTTTTTTTCATGATTTATTTTCGTTTTTTATTTATGAATATACTCTAAGAGAGTTTCCGGTCAATGAAGTATTGTATTGTTTCAAATTTGTGTTTGCCGGACCACGTGTAACCACACCTGTACTACTAAACTGCGCTCCATGATTTGGACAAAGGAAATCATTTGCTGATGCAACGTAATTTACATTAGTGCCTTCATGTGTACACGCAGCTGATACTGCAATGAAAGTTCCTGAATTAGTTCTTGCAACAACAATACCTTGTGATACTAAATATCCTCCATTTGTTGCTAATGAACCTGAACTCACATCAAGCAAAAAATCTACTCCACTTGGTGCCGGTGCTGGCGATGGTGAAGTGGAATTATCACTGGAACAACTAGAAGCTAGTCCCGCTATACATGCAGGTAGTAATGCGGCCGCTGCTCCAAACCCAACCCTTGAAAAAAATTCTTTTCTATTCATATTTAATTATTTTTTTTATTAATACTATTGCTACTGTACAAATTAACTCTAAATATAAAAGAAAATTGTTGAAAATTAACCTTCTTAAGCCAAAATTAAGAATGCAATACATCTAGCACTTAATGCTTTTATTGTTTCAAATTAGTATTTTTGTAAAAAATAACTTCCAATGACGCTTTCAAAAAAGTTTTCCCCATTTTACAATCTTATGCTTTTCTATATTATTGTAAGTATAGTTTTAAGAATAGTTTTATTATTTCATCCTATTACTCAAAGCTCATTTAGTTTTATCGATATCATTAAAATATTCGGTTTTGGATTGATTTCTGACTTTTTCATTTTTGTATTGGTGAGTGGCTTTTTATGGTTATACCTGATTTTTATTTCCAATTCAAAATACTTTAACCCTTACGGTTACCTATTTTTCGGATTATTAGTAGCTTTTTTGTTATATGTGTCATTTGGCAACACGATTCTTAATGAATATGGCGGAGCTTTGCCTACAATTGGAATTGCTTTCATTGCCATAAAAACAATTTTATTTGGGTTATTACTCTTTTTACCAAAATATCGCAGTCAAATCAGGTTCTGGTTATTCACATTTGTCATTTTCTTGTATGTCGTTTTAATTTTGCAAAATGGAATCAGTGAATACTTTTTCTGGAATGAATTTGGTGTAAAATATAATTTTATAGCCGTAAATTATTTGGTTTATACCAATGAGGTTATCGGTAATATTATGCAGTCTTACCCTGTTATTCCTATATTCAGCGCATTGTTTATTGTTGCGGGTTTAATAACCTATATAATTGTAAGAAGATCGAGAAGTTATATTGACAACATCCCAACTTTTATCCAAAAAATACAATTATCCGGAATATATCTTACTCTTTTTGGACTTTCTTTATTCGCAATACCAGTTTTAGCGACTCAGGAAAATTCTCAGAATATTTTTGCGAATGAATTAGAAGCAAATGGAATATATAAATTCTTTTTAGCCTTTAAAAATAGTGAATTAGACTATTTTAAATTCTATAAAACATTACCAGAAAAAGAAGCATATACTTTGTTGCAAGAACAAATTCCTGGAATTTCAGGAGAAACTTCTTTACGTAAAATTCAAAATGAAGCTACAGAGAATCATAAGAATGTAGTATTAATTACCATCGAAAGTTACAGTGCTGATTTTATGAAAGCATACGGAAATGAGTCAAATCTTACTCCGTTCTTGGATAGTTTAGCAACAAAAAGTTTAATGTTTACTAATCTTTATGCCGTGGGGAATAGAACCGTTCGAGGTCTTGAAGCCGTAACTTTGTGTTTCCCGCCTACTGCTGGTGAAAGTGTGGTAAAAAGAAAAGATAATAAAAACAAATTTTCAACTGGAAATATCTTTAAACAGAAAGGATACAATGTAAAATTCCTTTATGGTGGTGATGCTTTCTTTGATAACATGGAAGATTTTTATATCGGAAATGGCTACGGAATAGTGGATAAAAAAACATTCACTCCTGAAGAAATTACTTTTGCGAATGTATGGGGCGTTTGTGACGAGGACATGTACAATAAAGCCATTAAGGTCATGAATGTTGAAGCTAAGCAAAACAAGCCGTTCTTTAACCACATTATGACGGTAAGTAATCACCGACCATTTACGTATCCCAACAATAAAATTGATATTCCAGGAGATGCCAAATCTCGTGATGGTGGCGTAAAATATACAGATTTTTCGATGAAGAAATTCTTCGAAATGGCGAGCAAGCAACCTTGGTTTGCTAATACTGTTTTTGTCATTCTTGCAGATCATTGTGCTTCTAGTGCAGGAAAAACAGAACTTCCCGTTGATAAATACAGAATTCCGGCAATGATTTACAGTCCGGGTTATGTTCAACCAAAACAATACACGAATTTAATGTCTCAAATCGATGTCATGCCTACATTATTGGGATTATTGAATTTTAATTACCAAAGTAAATTCTATGGTGAGGATGTCTTAAAACCAGATTATAAACCTAGAGCTTTAATAGCAACGTATCAGGATTTGGGATTGATAAAAGATAACGTTCTAACGGTTATTTCGCCTAAAAAACAAGTAAAACAATTTCAATTGACATTAAAAAAGGAGCAAAAAACAGCCCCCGATTTTCAAATCTATTACGATCAAATTCCTTTGGTAAAGGAAAGAACCGATTTAGTAAATCAAACTATTTCGTATTATCAAACGGCTTCGGATATTCTAAAGAAAAAGAAATATCAGAATGTAAACTAAATGAAAATGGGTGAGATATTAGTCTCACCCATTTTTATTTAGAATAATTACTGAAAATAAATTATTCTTTTTCGCTTTCTAAACCAAAAAGATCTCCTTTTTTAAATGATTTTAAATCCTGTTTTAGTCCTTTTTTATTGCGTTTTGTAAGTGCCGCATTATCAAGGTTACTTAAATCCGGTTTACCAGCATTTACCCAAGCAGTGTACCAAAAACTAGCCGTTGCAGTAATCGCTTTTTTCATTTGTTTCTCAACCATGCCGTCTAAAGCCGTATGAAGGTTACCTGCATATTCATCAGAATATAGAATGCCACCATATTTATTCTTTACGATCTTTCCGGCTTCATCAACAACATACATTTTATTTTCAGGAGTCGCAGTTCTTAATTTTTTGTCAATAGCTAATAATGGTTCCACTAAATTATGTGTGTCTAGAATAATATCCCATGTTGCCTGATCTACATTTTCAATATATTTACCTTGTTCTACATTGAATTTATACTCTTTTACAAATAATTCAGGCAAACGGCTTTCCCATAAAGAATGAATTCCTTTTTGATTGGTATTTTGACCATCATGATTGTCTGAAGTATGCAATGGCATATGGGCATCTCCAATATAATGTCCTAGGTCAGCAGCAATGAATAATATTTCAGTTTTTCTTTTTTCTTTGAAGGCCTTCGTCAATTTGCCCATCATTTCCTGAATGTACCAAGGTAATGTTCCATTTTTCGACAAGAATTTCTCATCATATTTTTTCTTGGCAGCTTCCATAGTTTTAGGAAAACTGTCATTAGCACCAAAATTCTCCATGTCAAAATAATGACGAGGACCTTCTGATTTGTCACTTAAAACAGATTTTCTTAAATCTGGAACAGTTGATTCCTGCGTAATAAAATCAATATGATTATAAAAAAAAGTCTGTAATGGTTTTGGGAGCGCCATTACTGCAGCATTGTTGATTCGTTCATGTCCGACAATACCCCAAGATAAAAGAAAAAAAGTAATACTTATTACAGATAACGCAATAAGTGTAGGTCTAATTTTAAAATTTTTCATTAAATTTATTTTTTTTGAAGGACAAATGTATTTCTTTAAATCGTTATTTAAAAAAATCTAGTTTAAGATTCTGTTAATTTTAAAAAAAATCTATCTAAATGTTTCGCCATCAAGGAAAAAACAGAACTTTTATTCATAATTTACGTTTGGCAACATTATTGTCATTTGTGGCGGGAATTGTAAATGTCACAGGAGTTTTATCGATAAAAACCTTGACAACGAATGTCACAGGTCATTTTGCCTATTTTGCTGAAGAGGTTATGAGGCATCATTATTCCGCTGCAATTACTTTTTTTATTTTTACAATTTTCTTTCTAATCGGTTCTTTTGTATCCAATTTTTTAGCTGAATTAATTTCGAAAAAACATCCAAATTTATCCCATGTTATTCCCATTACCTTAGAAATAATTGTTTTGATTGGTGTTGGGATTTTCGGAGGACAATCGGAATTATCTTCGTTTGAAGGCAAATGGATTGCTTTTTCTCTGCTTTTTGCTATGGGAATTCAAAATTCATTGGTAACAAAAATTTCGCAATCAACGGTCAGAACTACCCATTTGACAGGACTTTTTACTGATTTAGGAATAGAGCTGTCCCAACTTTTTTTCTATAAAAAACCGGAAGAAACAAAAAAATTAAAGACCAGTATTTATTTAAGATTATCGATTATAATTTTTTTCTTTCTAGGATGCTTTTCGGGAGGTTTTATGTATATTTTCTTGGAAATGAAAACACTTTTTGTATCCGCGTTCTTTCTTTCGGTGGCACTTTTATATGATTACATCAGACTTCAATTTCATTTTATTAAAAGAAAAACCTTTCATCATAAAACTAATTGAGATAAATTATTGCCGAAAGAGTGCCAACTGCAATGAACATCCAGAGTGAAATACCTTGTAATAAAGGTTTCAAACCAACCGATTTTAATGCATTTAGATTCAAGCCTGCACCAATTAAAAACAAAGTTACCGTAAGACCTATTTTAGCAATTGATACTAAATGAGGCGCTATTATGGCAGTTTGAGGAATGTAAGTATTCATGATCATGGCCAATATAAATAATCCGATGAAATAGGGGATTTTGATTTTACTTGATTTGTTTTTAAATATTAAAGAAGTAATCAATCCAGTTGGAATTATCCATAATGCACGTGCTAATTTTACAGTTGTTGCGACCTGCAATGCTTCGGGTCCATATTTACTGGCAGCGCCAACAACAGAACTGGTATCATGAATAGCAATAGCGCACCATAATCCAAATTCTTTTTGTGATAAATCCAACCAATGCCCTACAGCAGGAAACAAAAATAATGCAACCGAATTCAGAATAAAAATAACTCCCAAAGCAACTGATGTTTGCTTTTCATCTGCTTGTATTATCGGAGCCATTGCAGCTATAGCGCTTCCTCCACAAATAGCAGTTCCACAAGAAATTAAATGGGAAGTTTTCTTTTCGATGTTAAACCATCTTCCAAGAAAAGCTCCTAAAATTAAAGTACTAAAAATAGATGCGACTGTAAATAGAAAACCTTCCTTTCCCGCTGATAAAGCGGTAGTGATATTCATACCAAAACCTAACCCAACAACCGAAATTTGCAGCAATATATTCGTTGCTTTATGGTTGAGATGTATAAAAGGATGCCCAGAAATATTTGCTAAAATTAAACCTAACAACAAAGCAATTGGTGGGGAAATAAATGAAGTCACACAAACCAATAACAAAACAGCAAAAATAATTTGTTGCAATGTTGGATTGATTTTTAATGAATTAATGCTGGTATATTGATTCGCTTCCAAAGTAAAACTGTTAAATTATCACCTAACAAAGGTGCACAGATAATTCAATAGTTACCAATTGTATAAAATAATGACTTATAACTATAAGTTATAGTAACTGGCTATGTTTTTAATAAATAGTTCCGAAAGCGAATCTGTTTTTCCTTGCAAAGTAATAATATAAAAAAAACGTTCAATCATTAAGTTTTTGACATCAATAATAGTCAATTCATTGTTTCTTAACTCTTTATTTATAGCGTGAATCGAAATAAAAGCAACACAATCAGAATTCATCAGATACGATTTTATACTTTCGGTGCTTCCTAACTGCATTTCAATCGTTAGTTGAGAAAGCTTAACGTCAAAAGGTTTTAACGCGTATTCAATAACTTCCAGTGTTCCTGAACCTTGTTCCCGCATTAGAAATCGCATGTTTTTAAAATCTTCTTTCGTTATTTCTTGTTTGTTAATCAAGGGATTTTTACTGTTGCAAACCAATACTAATTCATCTTTTAAAAATTTGGTGTAATTAATCGCCTGATTTTTAGATTGTCCTTCGACAATTCCTATTTCAATTTCCTTTTTCAATAAGGCGCTTTCAATTTGCTCTGTATTACCATTAAGCAAATTCACCTTGATATCCTGCAATTTTTGATGGAAACGCGCTAAAAGTGGCGGAATTATATATTGAGAAATCGTAGTGCTGGCTCCCAATCGTAACATTCCTTGTTGTTTATTTATGAGAGCACTCAAATCAAAATCTAATTCACGGTAAATTTCAAATATATTTTTAGTGTGTTTTAATAACAGCTCTCCAGCTTTTGTAAGTGAAATTTTCGAACCATTTCTATCAAAAAGCTTGATTTTGTATTGTTCTTCTAATTCTTGAATGTGTTTAGAAACGGCAGGTTGCGTAATAAACAACTCGGTTGCTGCTTTTGTAAAACTCAATCTGTTGGCAACAGTAAAGAATACTTTTAGTCTAAAATCCATATTTCTGTTTTTAATTGGACCTACTGTTACAGCAATCCATTATATTTTCTAACAAACCATTCTGTCGCCAGAAGAATGGAAATCAAAACTAACAACCAAACCCAATCAATCAAAGGCATTTTGGTCATATTGTTTTTTTGAATTGATTTATATTCCTCATTTTCTAAAAGTGATTTTATCAAAACATCCGTCTGATCCGGATAATACTCTTTTCCCTGCGTCTGCAATGCTAATTGAGATAATTTTTCTACGTCGGGATTTACAAATTGTTTTTCAATATCAAAATCCAGAATTTCAAAATGACTGGAATAGGTAGTTTTTGAATTTAATTCTTTTACAGAAAAATTATAACTTCCCGCAGAAAGACCATCAAGATTAACGGTATAAGAATTATTTCCTTTTAATAAGTCGTAGTTTTTAGTTTGTTTCGTTTTAGTATTGGTAAGGGCAATCGTCAATCGTGCTTTTTCGTCAAATTCATAATTTTTATTAAAATACTGCGCTGAAATTTCAATAGCTTCTCCTGAATTATAAAAACTTTCATGTTCTACAACTAATGATTTCTTGGAGTTATTGGAAGCCAAAAACTGAACAATCTTATCTATAAAAATATCAAATTTTTCAAAGGACTGATTATCAATATGACTCTGTAAACGCCATTTCCAGCTATTTTCACCTAAAAGAAAAGCAGAACGTTTTCCTTGATTTTCTGAAAAAGCAAGTAACGGAGCACTCGTTTCAATATTTCTGATTTTTGATGAAAGCAAAACAGACACATTACCATTGGCAATTACAGTTCCAAAAGGATTTTGCAAAGGAGGAAAATTTTCAAAACCAATATTATCACTTGCAAATAAATTAAACTGAGAACTAAATACAGACAAATAGTCTTCTTTTTGTCCACTCATTTTAAATGTTAGACTGCTTTGGTTTTGATTCAAAAAATTGAAATCGGTATTATTTCCAGTAATAATAAAAGTATTGATTCCTGCTAATTTAGCGGTGTCAAAGACGGACTTAAATTCGCTAGTTGGTTGGTATAAAATCAAAACATTATAACCTTGTAATGATTTGATATCTTTTGGCTTAACAATAGTGACTTTACGCTGTGCATTAGTTTCAATTGCGTGCTTCAAAGCAGCAACATCAGGGTGATTTATAGCTGAAACTATGGCCAAATTTGTTTTTTGATCAATAACTTCTACGGCGAAATTCTTATTATTATTAAAAATGTTTTTTTCTTTTTCACTGGATGTAATAGTAGCTTTAAAAACCTGTAAACCTACTTTATTAGCTGGCAAGAGTACATTTATTGTTGCCGTCTTTTTCGAAGGAGAAAATAAAATATTTTGTTTGCTTACTACTGAATTTCCTTGCGTAATAGTAAAATTAGCTGATACATTTTTGGTTCCTGAATACTGCAAAAAAACTTCGGCCGGGAATTTATTTTTGTAGAAAGCATATTTATTAACGTTCAGTTGATTGATTTTTAAGTCAAATAATTTTGTCGTGTCGCCTAATATTACCGGATAAATTTTATTTAATGGGTCAAAACTATAGACGTAATCATTCCCTGAAGTCTGGTTTCCATCAGTAATAATAACCGTCGGAAAAATAACATTCCGATTAATACTCTTTAAGTTCTTGGCTATTACTTCAAGGTTCGTTTGCGTTCCATTAAAATTAAACCTTGAAGATGGCTCAAAATCAGTATCAAATTGATAGGATTGCACATCAAACTTATCGTTGATTGCCCCGTTAGTGCTAACTTTTTTATACACTTCTAATGCTTTTTCTTTGGCATTCAAAAAAGCAACAGAACTAGAATTGTCAACAACAACTGCTAAAGGTGTTTTTACAATTTGTAAAGTGTTTTTGGTTATTATTGGATTTATAAGTAATAATAAAATAAAAAATATGGAGGCAAAACGCAAAAATGCCAAAAACAAATTGACTTTCGATTTGTTTTTAGCATTGTATAAATATTGGTAAAATGATAAACTACCTGCTATTAATAATGAAAGTATAATCAATAAAATAGTTGTTGTAGTCATTCTTTTTTATTTAAAAATTCAAAGATTAAATGATTTAAAGATTATGAAATTTCAACAATAACTCTTCAACCTAATTTTTAAATCTTAAGATTATTTAATTACATTAAGTAAGCATTCCTCCACAAACATTCATAACCTGACCGGTTACGTATGCACTCATGTCAGAAGCAAAGAAAAGACACGCATTAGCAACATCTTCAGTAGTTCCGCCACGTTTCAAAGGAATTCCATCTCTCCAAACTTTTACAACATCTTCATTTAACTTAGCGGTCATTTCAGTTTCAATAAATCCTGGTGCAATTGCGTTGCAACGAATGTTACGAGAGCCTAATTCTAATGCTACTGATTTTGTAAAACCAATAACACCCGCTTTAGAAGCCGCATAATTAGTCTGACCTGCATTACCCTTCACTCCTACTACAGAACTCATGTTAATGATAGATCCAGAACGTTGTTTCAAGAAAGTTCTTTGAATGGCTTTGGTCATATTAAAAACGGATTTCAAATTAACATCTATAACTTGGTCAAAATCCGCTTCAGACATACGCATTAACAAATTGTCTTTAGTAATTCCAGCGTTATTTATCAAAACATCAACATTTCCAAATTCAGCAATTACTGCATCTACTAGAGTTTGTGCTTCGGTAAAATCAGCAGCATTTGATTGATATCCTTTGGCTTTAATCCCTAAAGCGTTCAATTCATTTTCAAGAGCCAAAGCTGATTCAACAGATGAACTGTACGTAAAAGCAACATTTGCCCCATTTTTAGCAAAAACTTCTGCAATTCCTTTACCAATTCCACGACTTGCGCCAGTAATTATAACAACCTTTCCTTCTAGTAATTTCATGTTCTAAAATTAATTTAATATTTATTTGAAGCTATTCCTGCTATCCGTTTCAATCTTTTTCTCTTGTTCCCCTCCTCGCTTTTTAAGCAAACTCAAACCGACAAGAAAAAGGATTTCGACTTCTATCAGGGCTAATTTACACTTGTCAAATATAGCAATAATTGTGGGTTCAAAAAAAATTACAGCTTCAATTAAACCTTTTATAAAAAAAAAGGTCCTAAAACTAAGTAAAACTGTTTAACATGATTAAAGCTTCAAAATATTTAGATGCAATCCTAATAAAATTACTAGATTTGAAATTGACTCTAATTTTTATAAAAAGTAAAAAAAATAATCTAAAATACAAGAAACCCAAATAGAATCAACGACTTCATTTTTTAACTTAACCAATTAATATGAACAAGATATCCTCCTTACTTTTTTTTTGCAGGATTACTCGTTTTTACAGCTTGTAGCAAAAATGAAAGCACGGAAACAACTGTGATTGCCGATTCCTACCCTAATGTGACTGCTACTTTTTCTGATAAAATTGACTTAAATAATTTGAGTAATTATGCTAACCTAAGCATCCCTTCTTACATAACTAAAGATAACATTGCAGGAAATCCAGTAACTGACAAAGGAGCGACATTAGGTAGGGTTCTATTTTATGGTAAAACTTATTCTTAAATAATACAATTTCATCTTCTTCCTGCCACATTCAAGCAAATGCTTTTGGAGATGTGGCTATTGCCAGCGACGTAATAAAAAGAACGACCTCCAGACATTCGATGAGATTGCTAAATTCTAGATTTTCAAGAGAAAACAAGTTTTTTTGGGACAAACGAGCAGCCACATCAGAGTTACATACGACACAACCTATTCAAAATCAAATTGAAATAGGTTTTAGCGAAACCTTAGGTGATGCAAACTTGATAGTACTAATTTCAAAATTGCAGAACATTGGGTATTACAAAGAATTGTTTAAATATACGCATGGCTCTGAAATCATTACTGAAAGCAAGATTCAGCTGGCTTTGGCGCAATTTATTAGAAGCATAAAATCGTTTGATTCTAAATACGATGCTGGAAGGCCATTAGTTGCAAACGACGGCCAACCCTTCAGCAACTTTACAACATAAGAAAATCAAGGTGAAAATTTGTTCCTGGCGCCTCCGGTTTTTGACGCAACCGGAAACAGAACTTCTGGAGGAGTAGGATGCGCGATTTGCCATGCCGCACCTGAATTTGACATTGATCCCAATACAAAAAAAAATGGTATTATAGGTATTTTAAACGCAGCGGGAATTGACATCACAAACACAAGAGCACCTTCATTGAGAGATTTGGTAAAATCAAACGGAAGTTCAAATGGTTTATTTATACATACGGGAAATTTAGCAACACTACAAAATGTTATTGGGCATTATGGAAGTATCAATTTAGCTCCCGGAAATACAAATTTGGATCCAAGATTAGCGCCAAATGGTGTTGGACAAAAATTAAATTTTACTGCTCCCGAAGTTAACGCTCTTGTCGCTTTCATTCAAACATTATCAGGAACTAATGTATATGTAGATACAAAATGGTCGACACCCTTTAAATAAAAAAAGCTCCAAATAGGAGCTTTTAAATTATTTTAAAAAACGGATTGTATTAAAAAGCTACATTCCATTTTGGTAATCTTTCATTTTCATCAAAGAAATTTTGCAAAACTTGTCCTTCTACAAATGTTGGGATTATTTTAGTTTTATCATTGAAAGTTTCATACCAAACCACTTCAATTATACTAATGTCTTCGATTTTCATTTGAGCTGGCCAAGAATATTTTCTTCCAGTTTTTGCAAATTGGTGTCCTTCAACGATTTTATCCTTAAGACCACCATTTTTAATTTTCAAAGTTCCGTCATTCTGAACCGTTCCAGTAGAACCAACCATAATTAACTCTTTCTCATCTCCTACTGAATAAACTAAAAATACTCCAGATCCTTCGGAAGCATTACAAACTTCTTCTAAACTATCATCTTTAGTAAATAAAAATTGATTGGTAACTTTGAATTTTTTTAACTCTTTGTACATATTATTATATTTTTATTTGAATTGGCTTTAACAAAAAAAATACCTCACAAAATCGTGAGGCTCACTGAAAACCATTCGTTTATGTTTGCTCTTATTATTATTAACTGGATAAACCAAAGAATTTTAATAAAGTGCAAAGATATTTCTTTAATTCAATTTATAATAAAAAAGCCCCACAAATTGTGAGGCTTTTAAAATATTTAATTCACGGTTAGATTAACCTAAAACTTCTTTAACTTTTTTACCAATTTCAGCTGGAGAATCCACAACGTGTATTCCACATTCTCTCATGATTTGTTTTTTAGCTTCAGCAGTATCGTCAGATCCACCAACGATAGCACCTGCATGTCCCATTGTACGTCCTGGAGGAGCCGTAACTCCCGCAATAAATCCTACAACTGGTTTACGGTTACCATCAGCTTTAATCCAATGAGCAGCATCCGCTTCTAATTGTCCACCAATTTCACCTATCATTACGATACATTCTGTCTCTGGGTCATTCATCAATAATTCTACTGCTTCTTTTGTAGTAGTACCAATGATCGGGTCTCCACCAATACCAATTGCAGTAGTGATTCCTAATCCTTGTTTTACCACTTGGTCAGCAGCTTCATAGGTTAATGTTCCTGATTTAGAAACAATACCCACAGTTCCCTTTTTGAAAACAAATCCTGGCATAATTCCAACTTTAGCTTCACCTGGAGTAATTATTCCTGGGCAGTTAGGTCCGATTAATCGAGCATTTCTTTCTTTAACATAGCTATTCGCTTTAATCATATCAGCTACAGGAATTCCCTCAGTGATAGCGATAATTACTTTAATACCTGCGTCAGCAGCTTCCATAATTGCATCAGCAGCAAAAGCTGGCGGAACAAAAATGATTGTAGTATCTGCCCCTGCTTGCTCAACGGCATCTTTTACCGTATTGAAAACTGGTCTGTCTAAGTGAGTTGTTCCACCTTTTCCTGGAGTTACACCACCAACAACATTCGTACCGTATTCAATCATTTGCGAAGCATGGAAAGTTCCTTCGCTTCCAGTAAATCCTTGAACAATTATTTTGGAATCTTTATTAACTAAAACACTCATGATATATATTTTATGTAGTTTTTAAATTTGTGAAGCAAAAGTAAGGTTTTCGAAATTATTTCCGAGCCTTTTTTTGTCAAAATAAATTATGATAATTGACTCATTTGATACCCTCTGAACAATTTATTATCTTTTATTTGCCATATCGCCATAAAATGAGCTAATAACATTTCCTCTCTTGGATTTTCAATCGTTTTTACAAAATGAGAATACCGAACCGAAATAGTGTCGTTCTCCGCAATTATTTGGCTTATTCTTACTTTGGAGCGAACATAAGCTTTGCTTAAATCATGGGATAAATTCAATAAGGAATCATAATTCAATTGTAAAAATCCCTTACTGCTATTCCAATCCAAAAGAACATCAGGATGCAAAAATTCTTTCATGACATCACTGTCAATCAGCGCATCTGATTTATAAAATTTTTGAACAATTTCTTTAGCAGACATATTATTTTAATTTATTTAGGATTTCTGGGATCTTCTTAATATTAGCCAGTTGTTTCAATTTTTCTCTTGATTCTTCTATTGGAGTGCCAAAATAAGACTTACCGCCTTCCACAGATTTAGTCACTCCAGTTTGACCCAGAATAACTGCCTTTGCTCCAATTGTTATCCCACTTGTAGTTCCAACTTGTCCCCAAATCGTTACATCATCTTCGATTATTACACATCCTGCAATTCCAGTTTGTGAAGCAATCAAACAGTTTTTCCCAATCACGGTATCATGACCTACGTGAACCTGATTATCAATTTTAGTACCTTCTCCAATGGTAGTGTCGCCTGTAACTCCTTTGTCTATTGTACAAAGAGCACCAATTCCAACATTATCTTTTATTACCACACGACCTCCGGAAAGTAATTGATCATATCCTTGAGCACGCTTTTTATAATAAAAGGCATCAGCTCCAAGAATTGTACCTGCGTGTATCATTACATTGTCACCAATAACCGTATAATCATAAATGGAGACATTAGAATGAATCAAACAATTTTTCCCAATAGTTACATGATTTCCAATAAATGTATTTGGTTGTATAATAGTTCCTTGGCCTATAGAAGCTGAAGTGGCTATTGACACATTGGAAAACTGGAAAGGTTTAAAATGATTGGTTAATTTATTGAAATCTCTAAAAGGATCATCAGAAATTAAAAGTGCTTTTCCTTCCGGGCAATCCACTTTTTTATTAATTAAAACTATAGTAGCTGCTGAATTTAATGCTTTGTCATAATATTTAGGATGATCTACAAAAACGATATCACCTGATTCAACAACATGGATTTCATTCATTCCAGATACTGTAAAATTAGGATCACCAACATATTCACAGTTGATAATATTTGCAATTTCTTCTAAAGAATAAACTTTTTGGAATTTCATAAATTTAATATTCAGTATTCAACTTTAAGTATTCAGTTTGATTGCAAACTGAATACTGAAAACTGTAATTTACTCTTTTACTCGTTCCATGTAAGAACCAGTTGCTGTATCAATTTTTATTTTATCTCCTTCATTAATAAATAAAGGAACATTTACTGTCGCTCCAGTTTCAACTGTAGCTGATTTTGTAGCATTTGTAGCTGTATTTCCTTTAATTCCAGGTTCAGCATAAGTCACTTCAAGAACTACTGAAGCCGGCATATCAACTGAAAGCGGTAAATCAGTTTCAGTATTGATACTTACCATTACATTTTCTCCTTCTTTTAATAAATCAGGTGAATCTAATATGTTTTTATTCAAAGAAATTTGCTCGAAAGTCTCTGCATTCATAAAGTGAAACAAATCACCTTCTGGGTATAAATATTGAAATTTATGATTCTCAACTCTAACTTCTTCAATTTTATGTCCTGCAGAAAAAGTATTGTCCAAAACTTTCCCATTAGTTAAACTTCTTAGCTTAGTTCTTACAAACGCAGGGCCTTTACCTGGTTTAACGTGAAGGAATTCAATTATTTTATATATATCATTATTGTACTTGATGCACAATCCGTTCTTAATATCTGATGTAGATGCCATTACATTGTTTGTTTATTATTAATATTTTTATATTGTACTAACTGAAATTAATTTTAATAATTTCCAGAATATCCTTTCATTACTCCCCTTGACGAATTTCTGATAAAATCAATAATTTCATCTCTCTCCGGTGTTGCTTCCATCTCCGCTTCTATAATTCCTAAAGCTTGAGTTGTGTTATAATTTTTTTGATAAAGAATTCGGTATATATCCTGAATTTCTCTAATTTTTTCTGTTGTAAATCCTCGTCTTCTTAACCCTACAGAATTGATTCCAACATAAGATAACGGTTCTTTTGCCGCTTTTGTGTAAGGAGGAACATCTTTTCTAACTAATGACCCGCCTGATATCATGGCATGATCCCCTATCTGAATAAACTGATGTACTGCTGCCAAACCACCAATCACTGCAAATTTACCCACAGTAACATGACCTGCAAGGGCAACTCCGTTTACAATAATTGCATTATTACCAATATGGCAATCGTGCGCAATATGAGCCGTAGCCATTACTAAACAATTATTACCCAGTGTTGTTTGTCCTGATGCTATTGTACCTCTATTAATAGTTACGCATTCTCTAATCGTACAATTGTCTCCAATTATTGCTAAAGAATCTTCTCCACCAAACTTCAAATCTTGTGGAACAGCTGAAATAACTGCACCAGGAAAAATATTACAATTTTTCCCTATTCTCGCCCCTTCCATAATGGTAACATTTGATCCAATCCACGTTCCGTCACCTATAATAACATTATTATGAATGGTCGTGAATGGCTCAATAACTACATTTTTTGCAATTTTAGCGCCTGGATGAACATATGCTAGTGGTTGATTCATTTTCTTTTTTTAATCGTTTAACTGTTTTATCGATTAATCGAATTAACGATTAATCAAATCAACAAAAAAATTACTGTTTTTTTGCAATTTGCGCCATTAATTCCGCTTCAGCAACCAGTTTTCCATTTGCGTAAGCATTAGCTTGCATATGACAAATTCCTCTTCTGATAGGCGTTATTAAATCACATTTAAAAATCAAAGTATCACCAGGCAATACTTTTTGTTTGAATTTGACATTGTCTATTTTCATAAAATAAGTCAAATAATTTTCTGGATCAGGAACCGTGCTCAAAACAAGAATTCCTCCTGTTTGCGCCATTGCCTCCACAATTAAAACGCCTGGCATAACTGGAGCTTCCGGAAAATGTCCAACAAAGAAATTTTCGTTCATCGTAACATTTTTCATCCCTACAACATGACTTTCAGACATTTCAATAATTCTGTCAATCAATAAAAATGGTGGTCTGTGAGGAAGAACAGCCATGATTTTATGAATATCCATCAATGGTTCTTGATGCAAATCGTAAACAGGGACATAATTTCTCTGTTCTATTTTTATGATTTTTGCCATTTTTTTGGCAAATTGTGTATTTACAAAATGTCCTGGTTTATTAGCAATAACTTTACCTTGTATTTTGGTTCCAATTAAAGCTAAATCCCCAACCACATCAAGGAGTTTATGTCTTGCAGCTTCATTAGGATAATGTAACGTAAGATTGTCTAATATTCCGTTAGGTTTCACCGTCAATTCCTCTTTACCAAATGCAACTTTCAAATTTTCCATTGTAGCTGCTGATATTTCTTTATCAACGTATACAATAGCATTATTTAAATCGCCTCCTTTGATCAATCCGTTTTCTAAAAGGGATTCTAATTCATGCAAAAAACTAAAAGTTCTGGAATCAGATATTTCTGTTTTAAATTCAGAAATGCCTTTCATAGTAGCATTTTGAGTTCCCAAAATTTTAGTTCCGAAATCAACCATCGCAGTCACACAATAATGTTCGCTGGGCATAATTAATATTTCACTTCCTGTAGCTTCATCAGTAAAAGAAATAACTTCTTTCACCACATAAACATTACGCTTTGCATTTTGTTCTTCAATACCCGCTTTTTCAAGCGATTCCACAAAATATTTAGCAGAACCATCCATTATAGGTAATTCTGATGCATTAAGTTCAATGATAACATTGTCTAAATCACATCCTGTCAAGGCGGCTAAAACGTGTTCTGGAGTTTGTATTTTTACCCCAAGTTTCTCTAAATTAGTACCTCTTTGAGTGTTTACAACATAATTTGCATCGGCTTCAACGATAGGACTTCCTTCTAGATCGACCCTAACAAAAGTAAAACCATTGTTAACTGGAGCAGGTTTGAATGTCATTTTCACTTCTTTTCCCGTATGTAATCCGACACCAGTTAGTGAAATTTCCGTTTTGATGGTCTTCTGTTTAACCATTTTTTCCATTTTTTTGGTTTAATATTTGTTTTTTTAATTTTTCTATTTCTGCGACAATTTTTGAAAAATTCTTGAAATGAACATACGATTTGCTAAAATCAGTGTATCCAAATGCTGGACTTCCTTGTAAAATATCATTGTCTTTTATATTCTTTCCAACACCAGATTGCGCTTGAATGCGAACATTGTTTCCAATAGTTAAATGTCCCGCTATTCCTACCTGACCACCAATCATTCCGTTCTTTCCAATTTTAGTAGAACCCGCAATACCTGTTTGAGCAGCAATTACTGTATTCTCTCCGATCTCAACATTATGAGCAATCTGAATTTGATTATCCAGCTTTACTCCTTTTCTAATGATTGTAGAACCCATTGTAGCCCTGTCAATAGTTGTACAAGATCCAATGTCTACATTATCTTCAATAATTACATTTCCTATCTGCGGAATTTTAGTAAAGGTTCCATCTGGATTTGGTGCAAAACCAAAACCGTCAGCCCCTATGATAGCTCCGGAATGTATCGTGCAATTATTTCCTATAATAGTTTCTGAATAAATTTTTGCACCAGCAAAAATAGTCACATTATCGCCTACTACAACATTATCTCCAAGAAAACAATTAGGATAAATTTTTACCTTTTCTCCTAATATCACATTCTCGCCTATATAACTAAAACTGCCTAAGTATAAGTTCTCTCCATAAATTGCAGTTTCTGAAATAAAGGATGGTTGTTCAATCCCATTTTTATTTCCTTTCGCCTTGTCATAAAATTCTAATAATTTAGAAAAAGACATGTAAGGATCTTCCACTTTTATTAAAGTGGTCTTTATTTCTATTTCAGGGACAAAGGTTTTATTTACAATCGTAATTGTAGCCTCCGTTGTATAAATAAAGTTATTGTATTTAGGGTTCGATAAAAAAGTTAATGAACCCTCTTTTCCTTCTTCAATCTTAGACAACTGATTCACTTCAGCTTTGGGATTCCCAACAACTTCACCCTCCAAAATACCCGCTATTTGTTCTGCTGTAAATTTCATCTTATCGGATTATATTTTTTATAGGTATAAGATGGAACTCGCTGTTTAAAGTTCTCTCAAAATTAAAAAAAAATGCTTCGGCTCGTTTCATTGCGACAAAAATATAAAAAAATAGATTTTAAATGTTCATTTCTACCAGTTGTTTTGGGTAACAGATATAATATTTGGTAACCAATTTAGATAATGATTTTAAATTCAGCTGGTCAGAGGATTCAATTACATCTTCCACTGTTCTGTCTTTTTTCAATATTCGTATTGGCTCCGCTTCTTTGCTGTAAGCTTGATTTTTTATTTTTCCTTTAAATATAAAATAATTAGTTTCTTGCAAGGTAATATTATTTTCTAATGCAAAGCGTTCTTTCAATGGCTGCAATTCTTCTAATGAAACTTTTTCACTAGTTAACTTTATCTTTAATAAATCCCTGTTTACAATCATCTTACTTAGAGAAGATAATATAAAATCATCCTGTCTTTGCCATGCTTTTAAAGCACTAATAACATCAAAATCATCCAGTTGCGAAAACAAATCTAGAGTAGATGTGTCAAAAGTTTCCATTGTGATTTTATTTCGCATAAAAAACAATAAAGGTTCGCTACACGGTAATTGCACTCCCTTAAGGGTCAGTTCTTTGGCACGCTTTAAAACTTTCGTCAAAATCAACTCCGCTACTAAACTGGTTTTATGCAAATACGCCTGCCAATACATTAATCTTCTGGACATAAGGAATTTCTCTACGGAATATATCCCTTTTTCTTCTATCACTAGATAATCATCTGTAACATTCATCATTTGAATCAGTCGCTCTGAATTGACATTTCCTTCCGCCACGCCCGAATAAAAACTATCTCGTTTTAAATAATCCATTCTATCCATATCCAATTGACTAGAAATCAATTGCAACATGAATTTCCTGTCGTACTCTCCTTTGAAAATCTGAATTGCTAAACTCAACTGACCGTTAAATTCCACATTCAACTGGTTCATAAATAAAAGTGAAATTTCTTCATGATGCACGTCCTCGACAATACTTCTTTCCATGGCATGCGAAAAAGGACCATGACCAATATCATGCAATAAAATAGCAATATATAAGGCGTTTTCTTCCTCCGAAGATATTGAAACGCCTTTAAAACGTAATACTTCAACTGCTTTTTGCATCAAATGCATACAGCCTAAAGCATGATGAAAACGAGTGTGATTTGCCCCAGGATATACTAAATACGACAATCCCATTTGGGAAATGCGACGCAACCTTTGAAAATAAGGATGCTGAACTAAGTCGTAAATTAAGGCATTAGGAATGGTAATAAACCCGTAAATGGGATCATTGAATATTTTTAGCTTATTGATTTGACTCACTATAACTTTATTTTGGTGAACAAATATAGGCAAATTAGATTGTATAACAATTAAGCACGATATATCGTGTATTTTTCATCAAATCGGATTGATTTAATAATGCTGAAAACTTCTTGAATTTAAGATTAAAGCATTCAAAACTTTGAAAAATATGTATAAAAAAGCGGGAATATCATCCCCGCTTTTTCGTTTTTCACAACACTTTCTTCTGTTCGTCTTTTATATCCACCTCGGTGACTTTACCGTATTTTTCAGCAATTTTTTTGATTTCGGCGGATTTGCCCACTAAGATAAATTGAAATTTATCTTTAGGAAAATATTTGCTAATGATTTGGTTGGCTTTTACCAAGTCAAGACCATCCACATTTTTCTCAAAATTATCGATAAAAGATTTGTCAAAATTATACCAGAACATTTGCGTCATAAGTCCAGATAGTTGACCTGCGGTTTCATAACGTGGAGGAAATTGTCCTTTGACGTAATTTTTGGCAGAGGTTAATGATTTTTCATCGAGACCATTTGTATGCAGTTTCTTTATGACTTCTAAAGCTTTATCAATTGCAGCTTCGGTCGTTTTATTGGCAGTAAAAGTGCTAATTACAAAAGAACCTCCATTTTTCAAAGTATTAAATCTACTTGATGCACCATAAGTCAAACCGGAGTTCACGCGTAGTTCATCATTCAACATAGAAGTAAATCGTCCGCCAAAAAGCGTATTTACAACCTCTATGGCGACAAAATCAGGATTATTTCTGCTAATTCCAGGTGCTCCTATATAAAATGTAGTCTCCTTAGCATCATTTTTATTAACCAATAACACTCTGTTTTCAGTAGGAACACTAATCGTTTTTAGTGCAGGATTTTCTTTTTCTTTTGTTGATTTTCCCCAAGTTGAAAATAAAGTAGTTAGCTCCCCTTTCATGTCTTTAGTATTAAAATCTCCAACTATACTTATGGCAGAATTATCAGGCTTATAATTAGTTTTATAAAAATTCATCAAATCATCAACCGTCAATTTGCTAACTGTGGAATTTATACCACTAATTACATTCCCATACGGATGATTACCGTACAAAAAAGCATCAAAATATGACCCTATTACTGATCGTGGGCTTTCTTTTTGCTGTTCAAGCATTACCAATAAACGGCTTTTCTCTTTGTTAAACTCTGCAGGATCAAAAACAGGATTGAGCAATAAATCTTTAATAATAGAAAGCACTTTAACCTTGTCTTTTGCAGCAAAATTCGAAGAAAGACCTGCATATTCTTTGGTAGCGTATGTATTTACATTGGCCCCAATAAAATCAAGTTCTTCATCTAATTTTGTCTTTGTGAAATTTTTGGTACCATGCTTTAGAGCCGTAGCAGTTAATGATGCAAGTCCAGCTTTGTCATTATCATAAATTGCGCCAGCCGGCAGTATAGCTGATACGCTAATTACTGGAACATTATGCTTTTCCATTAGGTAAACGGTAAGTCCATTAGATAATTTAAAGGTAGTGTAATCGGGTAATTTATAACTCTGTGCTGACAGACTTATATGTGCCAATACTAGTAAACAGGTAGCTAGTATTGTTTTATTGATTGATTCCATAAAATTAATTTTCTACGTTTGTTTTTAATATACCTACCGTTCTGTTGCTTTTTATAAAATATTTTTTGGCTACGTTCTGCACATCAGCAACGGTAATTTTATTGTAGTTGGCTGGGGCATTGAACATTTTTCTATAATCCCCAAAAAACACTTCGTAAGTACCTATATTGTTTGACTTCCCATCAATTGTTTCAACCTGAGAATAAAACTCCATTAGTTTCTGATTCTTTATTTTTTGAAGTTCCGTTTCACTAATGCCATTGGTTTTTATTTTTTCAATCTCCGCATAAATAGCATTTTCTAGATCTGTTTCATTTATATTCTTATTGGCAACAGCATAAAAATTAAAAAGATTAGGATCAAAACTGTCTCCAAAATCAGAAGATACTTGAGTTGCTAATTGTTGTTTATCAACCAGAGCAGTATATAATCTTGATGATTTTCCGCTTGAAAGAACGGAACTAAGAATATTCAATGCGTAATAATCTTCATTTTTTGACTCAGGAGTATGATAAGCAATCATTAAATACGGGGTCGCGACCTCTTTTTTCACGGTTATTCTTCGTTCTCCGGTTTGCGCAGGTTCTACGATATGCACAACGGGCGGTGTGGGTTGTGCCGGAATTGGTTCCAAATATTTCTCGGCCAATCGTTTCACCTGATCCAATTTGATTGCTCCGGAGACCACAACTACGCAGTTGTTTGGAGCATAGTAGGTTTTGAAATAACGTTCCAAATCTTGTTGTGTCCAGTTTTTCATATCGTCTTCATAACCAATAACTGGCCAATGATAAGGATGCTCTTGAAAAGCAGTTGCTTGCACAGATTGGGACAAAAGTCGCCATGGAGAGTTCTCCAATCCAGTACGTCGCTCGCTTAAAACTACACCTCTTTCACTTTCTACCATTTTTGGATCAATGCTTAAACTCGAAATCCTGTCGGCTTCTATATCAAAAATAATTTCTGAGGCTGATGCCGGAAACCAGTCTGTGTAAACCGTAACATTTTCTGTAGTATACGCATTATTGGCTCCTCCGTTAAATTCCATTGTTCGGTCAAAAAGTTTAGGACCATATTTTTTAGCTCCATTAAACATCATATGTTCAAAAAAATGTGAAAGTCCCGTAATTCCTTGATATTCGTTACGGCTTCCTACCTTGTAAAATAAATACATATTGGCATTGGGAATAGAAAAGTCTTCCACTACCAGGAATTTCATACCGTTTTTCAGGGTAAAGGTTTTTACATCATCTGCTTTCATTTGTGCCTGACCTATTAAGGCAAGCATCAGAAAAAGAGGCAAGATTATTTTTTTCATACTAGATAAATAAATATTAATTAAACATTTTGGTTTTGGTTGAACTTACGCTTTTGCAAAAGAAGGATAAATATACAAAGGTATTTCAGATAAATACTTCAAAATAATATTGATAAAAAGCTAAAATACTTATTTTTAATTCTCCGCTAATTTTAAAAAAAAACAATTTAATAAGTATTTATTTTAAGAATTATTATACAAAATTATTTTTTTAAATTGAGTGTTGTTTAAATCTAAAATCACTAAATATCCCAATAATGAACCTTCTAAAACAACAGAAGCTAAAACTAATTAGTATCCATCGTCTTCATCTAATTCTGATTCTTTTCTAACTGTTGTATCCGTATTAAAAAACTGGGTTACATCTTTTTTATCCTTCTGATTCTTTTTAATCAAATATAAAAGTAAAACAATTGCACCTACCAAAAATACAGCTACAATAAACCAATTTATTTCCATTTTTTTACTTTTAATAAAGTTACATAAAGATAAAAATAATCAAATTTAAAAATGTTATTCTATGATTAAAAACCGAAAAGCAGTAGTAATCATTGCTTAAAGTCAAGATCTTGTTAATGATCTTCTCCCGTTGTTCTTTTCTGCTAATGCAGTTTTAAACTTTTCAGTTTGTCTTCTATGACGTAAAACAGGTACGACTGTATGTTCCATTAATTGTTCAATATCATGAAGTTGTCCCCAAGAATTAAATATTTTTTAGAATTGTCTAGCTCTTCCAGATCGTTATCACTTAAAGCAGCAAATGCATTACAGGTAAATTCAAGATCATCATCCAAATCTTTTGTGTATTCAACTATTAATGTCCGATTCACTTTTTTGAGTCTTTCGCTGTTAATGTTTTTCAATTTTTGAATGTAAATACAATACGAATATCTTGAATTTACGACATGTGAACGTACTTTATTACTACATTTTAGAATCAAATACAGTAATCTTTTGTTATCTTAACAAAAAAAAAAGGAGAGTCATTAGCTCTCCTTTACTTGTTTTACAGTTTTCTAAGCCAGATATTTCTGAACTGAGTTTTGCAACCGTGTTCTTGTAATGAAATTACATCTTCACCGTGTGGTGACGGATAGTTATGCAAACCAATATAAAGTGTTAATCCATTAATAGTTGCGTTATTTTGGACCAAAACTCCATTATGCAGCACTGTTATTCTAGCCGGTGCATCGATATTTCCATCTGTTTTGAATCGTGGAGCGGTATAAATAATATCGTATGTATTCCATTCCAAAGGTGCTTTCATAGCATTAACTAACGGTGGATGATCTTTATAAATACTTCCTGCCTGCCCGTTACTATAGGTTCTGTTATTGTAGGAATCTAATACTTGAAGTTCGTATCTGTTTTGTAAAAATATACCGCTGTTACCTCTCCATTGTCCTCCATCAACAACAACGTCCGGTGCGCTCCACTCCACATGTAATTGACAATCTCCAAATTGCATTTTTGTCTGAATTGCCCCTGAACCATCTACCACTTCCATATATTCCTTATCTACAATTTTCCAAGGAGCTGGCTTTGTGATATCTTTTTGACTTACCCATTGATCTAAATTTTTACCGTCAAATAAAACAATAGCATCCGAAGGTGCATCTCCCATTTTTTTAGCTGGAGTTATTACTTTTACCTGCGGTTCCCAAATTTCAGTCATTTCAGGCTTCATGGCCATTGGTGATATCGGTGGTGGCATATTAACGTAGTCGTGTTGTGCCATTGCAACGGTCATTGAAAATAAAGTGAAGCTTAAAAAATAGTTTCTAATTGTATTCGGTTTCATAAATAATTTGATTTGTTAAAAAGTATAAATTTAGTATAAAATGGTTTTGTTTTACATGGAGGGAAAAAAAAGTTTTTATTATTTAAATGTCAAGATAATATGCGAGCGAATCTTTAGGTAATACCTAACTCGATTTACAAATATTTAACTAACAAATATCACACTAAGTAATTAGTACAAAATAGTGTCGTATTTTATTATTTATATGTAATAATATTTGTAAATATGTCTTCTCAAGAGATATTTAGCATTATAAATATCAGCCGAAAATCTATACTAAAACCTTTGCCAAAGTTCGAAACTTTGATAAAGATTCATTTAAATCTTTTTTCCCAATTCCTCTGCATCAATATCACTATGCGAAACATTATAAATGGCTTTTCCATCTTTAATTAAAATCAATTGTGGGGATTGATGCGTTACACCAAATTGATCTGCAATGGCATTAGAAATATCCCGATGCGCTATTAGATCTAAAAAATAAGGCGTAACTTTATCTGCGCTATTAAACTCGTTTTCAAACTGTTTAAGCGCCATCCTACTTATGCTGCATCGGGTGCTGTGCTTAAAAATAGCTACCGGCTTTTCATTCGAAATAGCAATAATTTCATTCAGTTGCCCTAAATCGGTTAGTTCATTCCAGTTGATTTTATTTTCTTTTGAATCCTTGGCGTCTGAACTGTTAAAAATATTTTGAAAAAAACTCATAAATTTCTTATTTTAAGACATTTTCACTTTAAAGTATGATAGAAATCATGAAATTTCCGTCAATTTGTCTGTATTATTGTATTGAATATAATTCGCAAAGTTAGTCAAATAACAACAAAACAATATACCATCATGAACATAAATAAATTTACTATCAAATCTCAGGAAGCCATTCAGCTTTCCCAACAATTGGCGCAAAGTAACGGGCAACAACAAATAGAAAACGAACATATTTTCAAAGCTATTTTTGAAGTAGATGAAAATGTGGCGCCTTTTATATTAAAGAAACTGAATGTAAACGTACCTCTGTTTCTTCAAATATTAGATAGCACGATTCAGAGTTTTCCAAAAGTTTCCGGCGGCGAAATAATGCTTTCCAGAACCGCAAATACAACCCTTAACGAAGCCGAAATTATCGCAAAAAAAATGAATGATGAATTCGTTTCTATTGAGCATTTAATTTTGGCCATTTTTGATTCGAAAACAAAGTCTGCCCAAATCTTAAAAGATCAGGGAGTAACCGGAAAAGGTCTAAAAGCCGCCATAGAAGAATTGCGAAAAGGTGAAAAAGTAACCTCTGCCTCTGCTGAGGAGACCTATAATTCTTTAAATAAATACGCCAAAAACCTCAACGAATTGGCCCGTGCCGGAAAACTCGATCCAGTAATTGGCCGTGACGAGGAAATTCGCAGGGTACTACAAATTCTAACCCGAAGAACTAAAAACAACCCAATGCTCGTGGGAGAACCAGGAGTCGGAAAAACTGCCATTGCCGAAGGATTAGCACACCGAATTGTAGATGGAGATGTTCCAGATAATTTGAAAGATAAAATCGTGTATTCCCTTGATATGGGAGCATTAATTGCAGGTGCCAAATACAAAGGGGAATTTGAAGAACGGTTAAAATCCGTGGTAAAAGAAGTGACTTCTGCCGAAGGTGATATTGTTTTATTCATTGACGAAATCCATACATTGGTAGGAGCCGGTGGTGGCGAAGGCGCTATGGATGCGGCTAATATTCTGAAACCGGCGTTGGCTCGTGGAGAACTACGTGCCATTGGAGCCACAACATTGGACGAATATCAAAAATATTTTGAAAAAGACAAAGCACTCGAAAGACGTTTCCAAAAAATAATGGTCGAAGAACCAGATACTGAAAGTGCCATTTCGATTTTACGTGGAATCAAAGAAAAATACGAAACACATCATAAAGTCCAAATCAAAGACGATGCTATTATTGCGGCTGTCGAATTATCGCAACGGTATATTACGAACCGTTTTCTTCCAGATAAAGCTATCGATTTAATGGATGAAGCCGCTTCAAAATTGCGTATGGAAATCAATTCGAAACCGGAGGAACTCGATGTTTTGGATCGAAAAATCATGCAATTGGAAATTGAAATTGAAGCCATTAAACGAGAAAAAGATGAAAACAAACTCAAAATTTTAGGAATGGATTTGGCGAATCTCAAAGAAGATCGCAACGAAATCTACGCCAAATGGAAATCAGAGAAAGATGTAGTCGATAACATTCAAAGCGTAAAAACGGAAATTGAAGACTTAAAATACGAAGCCGAACGTGCCGAACGTGACGGTGATTATGGAAAAGTAGCCGAAATTCGGTACGGTAAAATCAAGGAAGCACAAGAACGTTTAGCTATTTTACTCAAGGAACTACAAGAAAACCAATCTGGAACTTCATTGATAAAAGAAGAAGTTACCCGCGAAGACATTGCCGAAGTGGTAGCCAAATGGACTGGAATTCCGGTGATGAAAATGCTTCAGGGCGAACGAGAAAAACTACTTAAACTGGAAGATGAATTGCATCACAGAGTCGTAGGACAGGAAGAAGCCATTCAGGCGGTAAGTGATGCTGTGCGCAGAAGCCGTGCGGGATTGCAGGATATGAAAAAACCAGTGGGAACCTTTCTTTTCCTTGGCACAACGGGTGTTGGTAAAACCGAATTGGCAAAAGCCTTGGCCGAATACCTATTTGACGATGAAAATGCGATGACGCGTATTGACATGAGCGAATACCAAGAACGCCACAGCGTAAGCCGTTTGGTGGGTGCGCCTCCGGGATATGTGGGATATGATGAAGGCGGACAATTGACCGAAGCCGTGCGTAGAAAACCCTATTCCGTGATATTATTGGATGAAATTGAAAAAGCGCATCCGGACACGTTTAATATCTTGCTACAAGTCTTGGATGAAGGACGTTTGACCGATAACAAAGGGCGTTTAGCCGATTTTAAAAACACGATTATCATCATGACTTCTAATATGGGAAGCCAAATTATTCAGGAGAAATTCGAAAATCTAAAAGAAAGTGTGGAAGCCGCAACCGAACTCGCCAAAGTCGAAGTGCTGGGGTTGCTAAAACAAACGGTTCGTCCTGAATTCATCAATCGTATTGATGAAATCGTAATGTTCACGCCATTGACTAATGAAAATATTGCTCAAATTGTAGGGTTGCAACTGAAAAATGTGACCAAAATGTTGGCGCAACAAGGCATTACGATGGATGCTACTCCGGAAGCTATTGCCTACTTATCTGAGAAAGGATACGATCCGCAATTTGGAGCGAGACCCGTGAAAAGAGTGATTCAAAGAGACGTGCTCAATGAATTATCCAAAGAAATTCTATCGGGAAAAATAACTACAGACAGTATCGTTTTGATCGATGCATTTGATGGAAAATTGGTTTTTAGGAATCAAACCGAGTTGGTGGGTTAAAGAGGCCAGTAAAAAGCTTTGCTAAAGTTCAAAACTTTGGTGAAGCTGATAGAAAACATCAGTCGAAAGCTGGTGTTTTTTTTATGTCTTTTTTTAGGAGCAGAACATTTCTAATTTTTCAAGACGTGCTGTCCCGCTGTCCGCAGTATCTTTTTTTAAACGCAACCCTATCGCATTTCAAAACTCTGAAAAGGTTAAAAGCGTTTATAAAAAAGGATACTTGCTTCCATCGGGGCTAAGTGACAACAACCTTTTTCCAGAATAAAATTTTGATAAGCAAACTACTTTGGTAACTATTTAGATCTTTTATTAACCCTTTCCAAATAAACGGTTACGTAATAATTTGTAGTATATTATTTATATCTTAGCAAAACTATAAAAAGGGTAATTTTGGAGGAGTACTGATATGGGCCGAGCCGATGGCTCTTTATGATGCTGGAGTTTCTTTATGTCAACTGGACTAAAGTCCAGCCTTACAAAATGAGTCGAGCCGATGGCTCTGAGACGTATGAAGAAGTTCCATAGGAATGGTACCTATTGTAGCAAGGGATTTTAATCCGTTGGTATTAAAAACAGAACAAAACGCATCCAAAAGCTCCATAGGAACGGCTCATATTGTAGCAACGGATTTTAATTCGTTGATGTTAAAAACAAAACAAAACACATGCAAAAGTTCCATAGGAACGGCTCATATTGTAGCAACGGATTTTAATCCGTTGGTATTAAAATAAAAACGAATAAAGATTCAGCTAAAAATATAAAATGGCAAATACCTATCATCAAGTTTACATTCAAGCAGTTTTTGCAGTAAAGTATCGAGAAGCCGTTATTAGTAAGGAATGGAAATCTATATTAATGGGAGTAATTGGTAATTTGATTAATGAAACTGGGTGCAAAACCATTATTGTTAATGGCGCTGAAGACCACGTGCATTGTTTCTTTGGATTGAAGCCAGTGGTTTCTATTTCAGAATTGATGAAAACCGTTAAAGCAAAATCATCCAAATATATCAATGACCACCAACTGACAAAATCAAGATTTGAATGGCAGGAAGGTTATGGTGTTTTTTCGTATAGTCGTTCCCAAGTTGATACTGTTTATAAATACATTGCCAATCAGGAAGCGCATCATAAGAAACAATCCTTCAAAGAGGAATATTTAGTATTTTTAGATAAGTTTGAAGTGCCGTTTGATGAAAGGTATATTTTTGAACATCTTACATAACTCAGGCTAGGCGAAGTCTCATGTACGAATTCTCAAGACTTCGTACCATTGCAAAATGCAAGTTCACTACCAACTCAATCAAATTACATAACCCTATTATTACCTTAACTTTGCAGCTATACTTAATCCTATTCCAACCATTTAAAAAATAGAGTCATGAATATTTTAGAATTAATAAAAAAAAGATATACAGCAAAGAAGTACAATGCTGACAAAGCAATACCACAAGAAAAAATTGAAGATTTGAAAGAGGTTTTACGCCTCACTCCTTCCTCAATAAATATTCAACCTTGGAAATTTACATTTGTTCAAAATCCAGAAATTAAAGCAAAATTAGCTTCTGTTTCCATGCATAATGAAGAAAAAATAAATCAAGCGCAACTATTAGTTGTATTTAGTGTAGCCGATGATTTGGATGCTTTTCAAAAAGTGGTAGACACCGAATTACCGCAGGCCAGAAGGGATTGGTACAATCAAATGAAAGCAAGTATGCCAGAAGCCGATTTGAAAATATGGTTGTCTAAACAAGTGTACATCGCCTTGGGAGTTGGTTTGACGGCTAGTGTTGCATTAGGTTTGGATTCGACAGCAATGGAAGGTATTGAATCGGATAAATACAGGGACATTCTTAATATGACAGCTTACATAGCACTCTTTGCAATGGCCGTAGGTTACGGTTCGGAAGATGATTTTAACCGAATTGAAATAACACCAAAATCCAGAAGATTACAAGAGAGTGTAATTGAAACTATTTAAACAAAAACGGATTAAACCATATGTATATTCTAAGATAAAAAATAATTCCCCAACTGTTCGAAGTCTCCATACTTCGGACAGTTGGAAAATTTAAAATTCTTATGCTTCGAACTTTTTATATTTAAAAAAAATCCGAGAATTACGGTTTAAAACTACCTCAAAGTAGTTCGAGTTTATTTCGCCTAAAAAACAAAAAAATATACAAACCAAATAACTACCTTTGAGAGACTAAAAACAATGTAATCATGGGAGCTTTAGAGTTAAGAGATAGCATTTTAGAATCTATAAATACTGCAGATGAACGTCTTCTGAAGGTCGTTAAAGCGGTTATAGAAAGCTATCAAGAAGAGGAAATAGTAGCTTTTACAGTTGACGGGGAACCAATAACCCGAGCGATGTATAAATCGGAATTAGCAGAAGCAAAAGCAGAAATAAAACGAGGAGAATATAGTACGCAGGAAGATTTAGAAAAAGAATCTGAGAATTGGTAATGGATAAATTAAAAATTATCTGGACAAAAACAGCCAAAACACAATTAAAAACCATCTTCGATTATTATAATGAAAAATCAGCACAAGGAGCAACGAATGTAAAAGATGAGATTCTAAAAGTAACAAGAGAACTTCGTTATATAGAACAATATCAGAAAGACAAAATAGAACCTGAGTATAGAAGAATCATTGTAAGAGATTATAAATTGCTCTACAAAGAGGAAGAAAAAGGAGTTGTATTTATAGCAAGGATGTTTTGCACTAAACAAAATCCAAATAAACAGTTAGAATAAAAAAGAGTTGAAAGAGACTCTTTTTTTATGAAATAACATCTATGGATTAAAATTATTAATCGAACTTAGGCTATAAATTTGTAATAGAACAAGAGACTAAAACAATATCCTATCTTTGGGCAGGATCTTCAAACAAGAATCGAAATGCTGAATTTTTCGATTCCTATAAAAATATAAAATGAAATTTAAAGGAATTATTTTTGATTTAGACGGAACACTGGTGAATTCTCTGGAAGACATTGCAGATGCGATGAACAGTGTCCTTCAAAGCCTCAACTTCCCTACTCACAGTTATGATGCTTATCAATATTTCATTGGCAGCGGCCTCAGAAATTTGGTCACTAAAGCCTTGCCGGCAACACATAATGAGGAAACACAAATTGATCAGTGTTACCATTTGATGGTTGCAGTATATCGTGATAATTGTACGCGTAAAACAAAAGCCTATGAAGGGATTTTCGAATTATTAGACGAATTAAAATCACGCAATATAAAACTAAGCGTATTCTCGAATAAAGCAGATGACCTGACAAAGGAAATTACAGCAGCCCTATTTCCTGATTATTTTAATCCAATACTAGGTTTGACGACAGAATCACTAAAAAAACCGAATCCATTTAAAACAGTGGAAATAAGTAAACACTTTGGATTAAAAGCCGAAGAAATCATTTTCATAGGGGATTCCGGCATTGATATGCAAACGGCAACGAATGCCAATATGTGTGCCGTAGGGGTTTCATGGGGCTATAGACCAGAAGAAGAATTGATTTCGAATGGCGCAAAATATGTATTAAACCAACCAGCTGATTTAATTGCTATTTTATAATTATTCTCCAAAAAAAGTAAATAGGCACAACCCATTTAATTTGTAGCTGCAATTTCACAAGTTGGAAAGTGTACAATTTGAAAATTACACGAATTGGCTATAAAACAGAGTTGGTTTGCTTTTTTATGCAAGCTAAGTGCCTCCGCTATTTTTTCTTTGTTGCTGATACGCACTTTAGGATTTAGTTTAATTTCAATAAAACGTCCGCTACCGTCGGCCAAGATCTCCAGAGTTGCCTCCGCTTCGTCTGTATAAGACACCACATCGATGCCATTTTGCTTACAAACATATAAATACGACATCATGTGACAGGAAACCACACTGCTCAATAACAAATCTTCAGGATTGTACAAAGCAGGATCTCCTTTGAATGCTTTAGCCGCCGAAACGTTTAAAACAGCCTTACCGTCAATCGTTATGGTATGACTTTTAGTATACGTCGCCGCTTCGTTTTTAGAAAAAAGCCAATCTAATTTGGCTATAAATACATGTTTGAATCCCATAATTTTTTTATTTCAAAAGTAAATATAAACAGTACTGCTAATACCGAAAGGTTTTAGTTTAATATTAACTAAAAATTCACCTGTTTTATAAATAGAGTAAATAAAAAAAGTTTTAGCTTCGCATCAATAAACAATCAAAACGCGTAAATTAAATTTGGGTAAAGCAATACCAAAATCAACGCAGTTTAAAAAACAATTAAAATGGCATCAGGTTTTTTCGCACTATTAGATGATATCGCAGCAATCATGGATGATGTTGCAGTAATGAGTAAAATTGCAGCCAAAAAAACGGCAGGTATTTTAGGCGATGACTTGGCCGTAAATGCCGAAAAAGCTTCCGGATTTATTTCATCAAGAGAACTTCCTGTATTGTGGGCAATTGCAAAAGGTTCTTTCCTTAATAAAGTAATCATTTTACCCATCGCCTTTCTGTTGAGTGCTTTTTTACCTGTGGCTGTTATCATAATCTTAGTGCTAGGCGGACTTTATTTAGCCTACGAAGGTGCCGAAAAAATATACGAGTACTTCTTTCCACACGAGAATGCAAAGCACGAAATTTTAATGGAACCGATGACCGAAGAACAAATATTAGCTTTCGAAAAGGGAAAAATAAAATCAGCCATCGTAACCGATTTTATTTTATCAGTAGAAATCGTAATTATTGCACTGGGTACCGTAATTGGAAAGCCTATTTCATCACAAATACTTGTTGTTTCTATCATTGCAATAATCGCAACAGTTGGTGTTTACGGCATTGTAGCCTTAATTGTCCGAATGGATGAAGCAGGTTTAAAACTGATTCAACTGAGTTCCAAAGAAAAAAGTTTTACAAAAACAATCGGTACTGTTCTGGTACAAGCACTGCCAAAGGTCATCAAAAGTTTATCCGTAATAGGTACTATCGCCTTGATTTTAGTGGCAGGTGGCATATTTGTACACAATATCGATTTCTTACATCATGCATTACCGCAATTACCGGCCATCGCAACCGAATTTATAATCGGACTTCTAATCGGGGGAATTGTTTTGGGAATTGTAACCCTGTTCAAAAAGATCATTGGCAAAGTAAGCAGCAATTGAATACATTTTAGCCGTATATATAATTCAAAAACTAGGAGAACATCAGTCGAAAGGCTAATGTTTTTTTTATGCCTTTTTAGGAGCAGAACTATTCTAATTTTTCAAGACGAGTTGTCCCGCTGTCCGCAGTATCTTTTTATAAACGCAACCCTAACGGGTTACATTATAAAAAGGATACTTGCTCCCATCGGGGCTATTTGACAGCGCGTTTTTTCCAGAATAAAGTTTTCGAAAACAGTGCTTTATTAAAGTTAGATTCTGTTATAAATCATATTGAAATAAAAAAGTTGAATACTAATTTGTAAGAAAATTTTAATATATTTTATAATCGGCACAACGAAAAATACCAATTTACCGAGCGAAAAGTATACAATTGAACATGTCCCCACAATTACTAATCACCCATTTAAACATTGATTAAACACCATTTAAAAAGCCTCATTTGGGGCTTTTATCATTACTATGCCACATTCAGATTAAACTTAGCATCATTACCATCCAGCAAAGCCTTTGTATTGTCTAGGTTATTCTCATAAACATGAACATTGCCCAGAAACAAATTAATACTCTTGAGTGGTATGTCAATCTGTTTACTTATCAAATATAAGTGATAGATGTCTGACGGCAAACCTAGATTAGCATCAGAACTACGTTGATACGCACTCACCACAAGCTTACCATTTTCTATCTGGAACTGTATTAAACTCAAACACGGCTGTTGATTGCTTTCAGTGTTGTTAGACCCTAGAAACAAAACATAATTCTTTGACGTGCGCTTCTCTTTATTGATTTTCTCCAATAGCTTTGGCAATTGCTCAAAGTACGTTGGATAACTATTTACTAAAATAGGGCCGCAATAATCCCACCAAGTAACACCTATATCCCTGTAGGCTTCCGTGGAGCGCTCTCCTGCCATAAATAAACCCAATTCGTCTCTTAACTTCTTTTTTGCAACTGCGTGGCTCTCAAACAAAATCAAGAGGTCCAAAGGTTTGAATTCTAGTGATTGATTTAAAAGATAAGTAATTGAACCTTTTTTGTTTTGTTGTAGCTTACCTTTAGCAAGGATTTTACTAAGCATTCCATGATACTTGTTCATTTTTAATTCGATTTTTGATTGATGATTGATTATATTTGCACCTCTCACGGAATTTATAAAATATAACAAAGCCAGCACTAGAAGACTTATGTCCTCCAACGCTGGCTTTGTGCTAAATATAAATTACCGTGAGAAGTTTTTTTATTTGTTGGAGGACTATTTTTTACGTCCCATCCTCCTGAGAACTACATTAAAATCCGATAATCTTTTTCAAAATTTATCATTTGTTGGCCGGTGATGTTACCCCGTTTATAATTCGCATACATCACATGCAGCGTGCCAATTAATTTCAACAAAAAGAAGTTTACCCAAGACAATTGACCTCTTCCGGTTCGCTCCATTTCTTTAGCGTACAGCCAATCTCCTTTCCATTTAGTGTAATAATCCGCTGCGATGTTGTAAACGACACAATGATAATCGTGAAGCATTGCGTTGATATCCAGTCCGGGTATATGGCACAAATCTTTTACAAATGTTGCACCGTCGTAATCACTTGGATTTTGACAGAAATAATCAAACGCTCTCAAATAAACCTCCCGCTTTACAACATCATATCGCTGTGACTTCATATAGAGCACAAGCTCTATTCTACACTTTTTAAGCGTGTCCGGATGTTGTAAAAAGTAAGTAGATTTTGAGCCTAGCATTACTGTAAATTCATTAAGATTAATTCTCTTACCGTGATATCAGTGCCGAAAACAAGATTATTAAAAACTGCATTAATATCAGGATCAGTTTCTCCATTTATGGCAGTTACTAAATTGGTTTTCTTTCCCGTTTTTAGGTAATAATCATAGTGCTGTGTGTATCTGGCGTAAAGCAGCGCATACAAATTTGGGTTTTTAGCTTGCAAATAATCGTCTGCATTGTATCGCTCTGTTTTCAGTATTTGCCTTTGTTTTTGGCTTGAAAAACCAACAACCGTCTCGGTACCATCACCCACAAACACTGGCTGTAAATCAAAATACTCTGGTTGCTTATTTTTGGTGTAAGCGATTTCACCCGCCCAGTCCAAGTAATGAATGGATTTACCAACGCCTATAAATGTGTTTGGCCATGCAACACCGTTATGTGTGTGAATCCCGTATAATTTATCATACGTTATCCTGATGGCTTCTTTGTCTTTTTCAGCATAATAGGATTTTGAAACCCATTGACCTTTCATGTCGATAATTTTCTCTTTTGTGGTAAAAAAAGAAAGGTTATCAAAATTTAGATCTGTCAAAGTATTACCAAGCGTTTGGAACTTTTCTAAGAAATGATCTAATACTATTTGTGCGCTCATAATTTTATTTTTAGACTAATTCAATGTATTTTATATCAATCATATTTTTACCCTGTACACCGAAAATCAAATAAACGTCGGATGTAAGACTATTAAATGCCCCGCTATGGGTGTGTTTTAAAACACCGTTATAGTACATTGTCCAAACACCTCCTGCATACCTCCATTTTACTTCTTGAAATTGAGTTTGGTTAAAATCAAATGCCGAAATAATATATACATCGTCAACATAAAGGTCATTGTAAGGCCCTGCTGATTTGTTATAAAACATTCTTTTGTTATCTCCTGCCCTCATAATTTGCAGAGTCATGGCGTTACTTGAATTTGCACCCAAAGGGCTAATAACAGGTTTATATCTTATTTCAAAATTCTTTGTACGGTCTAATATTTTATTCCATTGTGCATAGCCAAGTGATCCGTAATTTTTAGTAAGTACAGAACCACTTGCGAAATCAATAGGCTGTGTGATATTGATCCAATCAGTAATTTCAGGCTTGTAAACTGTCCCTAAAACGATCAATAAAGCGTTATTAAAAATAGCTTCGATGCCATTATTTAGAGTGACCGCATAACTTCCTTCAGTTGCCCCTGTGGTTACGTTTACCAAAACTAAATTGTCGCTTTTGAAAGTGATGTAGTTTACAGTTTGTCCTGCAATAGCAACGGTCATGGCCGGTGTAAAAAATGCTCCTTTTAACGTGAAATTTGTGGTCGTACTTGGCATTGTAGAGTCAGGAATCAAAATTTCCAAATACGGAGCCGGTGCCGTTGCGATGGTGTACATTTTCAAGTTTCCGTTTGCATCAGTGCTTAGAACTTTATTAGTTGGCAACTGCCCATCATTTCTTGTGTTTGGGTAGTTACTTAGTTTTAGGTCTTTATTCAAGAACTCAGTAACTTCCAAAACGTCGGCGGCAACAATAGCCGGTTGTCCAACTCCAAAACTTCGACCTCTTAAATTCAATTGAAAAACCCTGCCCGTATCGGTGGTTGTATATTTTACAATTTCACTTCCTCCAACCACAAGAACCGGTGTAAGCGCATTGATGTAAGTTACCATACCCGCCACATTTTGGCTAGCTAATGCCGTTGAGAGAATTGGTTTAACCGTTGTTGCAATACTTCCTAATCCCGCAAGCTTGGTAATTTCAGCGGCATTTATTAGGCGTTCGCCTGCAACTTTATCTACTTTGTTCCCTACAACAGTTGTCAAAGAATCAATCAAACCTTTCAAGATCTTACCCATTTCGGCCGTCAACGCTTTCGTGGTTCCGCCCGTGGTCAAGTCATTAACCAAGATGGTACTTAGCGAAGTTTGCACGGTTTTTATAGCATCAACAAGTTCCTGAACGTTGTCCAGGTTAACATCATTAGAGGTCAATATCGTATTGATGGAATTGATTTGAGTTTTCAGCGTTTTAACCGTTTCAGCACTTGCCAAAGCCGTTGCACCTCCGGTAACTAAATCATTAACAATGTTTAAATACTCACTGGCAAGTTTCGAAAACTCATTCAAAGGAGCATACCCAAGTGCGGAACCTCTTTTGCTTTTATCTTCTTTGCCTAAAAACAAATCAGCGTGAGCCGTTTCATCGGTCAAGTGATGGGCTAACACTTCAGCATCCGCTTTGTCAGCTAGAATATTTTCAATATCATCTATAGCGGTAATCGGTATCTTTTCATCCTTATGAAAATAAGAATCAAACAAAGCCCAGAATTGCGCCTGTGTCGGTTTTAAACCAGTTTTAAACCAGTTTTTAAGTGTGTTTTTATCTGCCATTATTATAGAGGAATTAACATGTATTCGAAAGTTAAATTTTGTACTACTCCGGAAACTTCTCTCAGGGTTAATTTAAAGGAGGTATTTCCTTTTTCACGCACCATCCATATTACGTCATTGTCTGCATCAAAATTGCTTCCGGCAGATACCATGCACCCAACAACCATATAATTGTTAGTTCCTACATCGGCAAACGTTACCGTTCTAATCGAATCAGCCGTTATTGCATCGCCAATATTAAAAGTTCCTTTCGCGAGACAACTTATGGTTGATGGCTTATTTTTAATAAAATCATCTTTAGTATCATCTGCTTGGCTCCAGTTAGGCTGTACGTTTTTCTCCGCACCTTGTTCAATCGTGTTTAACTTTTCAAGCATCAAAGCCACCGCATCGGCAATAGCCGTAACAATGGAATCATCGGCTTTTAATGCGAGAGCTCCTAACAGGTTCTTGGTTTGGTACCCACGTTTAAAATCTACCCAGTTTATCGCACCCACTCCGGTTCCAAAAGTGGCATAGCGGGTTTTGACAACCGGATAAGAGTTTCCGTTTTCAAAAAGTAAACTTTCGGCATCTTCTTTAATGATAACTTTGGTTTGGGCTAAACCGCCTCGAAACTCTAACACTTCACCATTGATATAAACAACACCGTTGCCTACATTGGTTCCTGCAACGTCACATCCTGAAATTATGGTCAATTCTCCAACAATATTGCCCAAAGCATTAAAGAGGCTAAAAGCCGTTTGAAGCTTTGCCAAAATAGTAGTAGAGAGTGGAAACCCGCCAACCTGATTAAAATTTATTGTATTCATATCGCCAATAGTTTATAGCTTTTGCCTGCCAACTTATAGAAGTTGATCGTTGCCGTTATTTCGTTTATTTTATCATTCAATAGTTGTCCCGGTACATTGACAAGAAAGTCAACAATAGAATTACTATAATTAAAATCTTGCTCCAGATACATGATGCCTAAATACACATCGAGATTCTCAGCAGGTGTGTAGATATAATCTTGAGTCGTGTCAAGCGTGCCATCAATAGTGATTCGTCTTAAATCAGGGTCATACTTATCATTCAATGCTTTCCGCAAATAACACCTTTGGCTGTTGTACGATAGCTTTACCAAGTTATCATCCCTCATGCGTGACCACTTATAATGCAAACTGGCAATAGGAGTAATCAATGCCCGGACATAGCCAAACAATACCGGCTTTCGCAAAAAAGTAGGCAGCAGTAAAAGAACCAGTCGGTCAAAATCTACCTTATACCACATAACTCACATTGTCAAAGTTTGGAATTGTAAAATAGCCACTCACCGGAACGGTTTTTACATTTATCGGTTCAGCGTCCAGATACTCATTCGTATTAATATCAATGGCCTGCGATTCTGCATTTATAATGTGCGGTATTACGACCCCTTCTGCTTTTTGAAGCTTATCAATGAAATGTGCAAGAACCAATTCGCCATTAAATGGCAATTCCTTCATATATTCATTGATGGCATCCTGTACAGGATAATTCCCGTTTAAAATACTCATTCCGGTAGAGTCCAAAACCAACGGGTCTCTAAATATTTGCAGATTCAACAATAAAATATCAGGCAAATGATTGACAACAATATACTTGACACCACAATCCGCAATTTCAAGAATGTAAGCATCAAATGAGGCTTTTTGCTCGGGCGTAATGGGTGCCAAAACTCCCGCAGCTTCAGTGGCAATCTTAATCAAGATTTGTCCCGCACTTGGCGTTACCGCCGCATACTTTATAATTTTGGAGTTCAAAACCTGATCATCCGTATAACCGGTATTGTCATAGTTATCGGTGTCCGTTATCAAAGCAAAGCCATATTGGAACGATTTCGCCTTAGTTCGGTACCACGATGGGCGGTGTGGCATTTTTGCCTCAATGATGTCGTCCACTTCTTTTTTATGGGTGTCGAAAAGGTTTTCGATTATAAAAAGAGAAAAGGAAACAATATCAAATAATATGTTTTCTATAGAAACTTTTGAAAACTCACTTTCAAACAACGCTCCATCTGTAAATCCGTAAGCATCCTGAATAATAGCATTACTCATAAAAGAGGACGTAATTTCTTGTTTTATAACTGTTGTTGCTCTTGCCATTATCCTACTATAAAAGTTGTTCCTATTCTCATGTGTCCTATTCCTTTATTCTCAATCTCTGTCAATTGTTCTTGAGTCAATGCAGTTGCAGGCTTATTAAATTCATTAAAAAAAGAAGCCGTATTTGGCTTATTAACTTCCGATAATTTTAAATTAACACCGATTACTACATCTTCAGTAATTGACAATCCGTTTAATAATGCCATTTCAAAAGCATTATTAACATCTCCTGTACATTCAAGCACTTTATCCAAAAATGATTGACCGCCTATAACTATTTTTTTATTCATAAACAGCATCTATTAATAATGGTTTCCCTTCTGACAATTGCAGTGACTTAATTACTAAGCCATCTTTTGTAAAATGTTCTCGAATTCGGTGTCTAAATCGCAAATAGTCATCATCCAAAATCAATTCATCTATAGCCACTCCTATGGTTGGCGAAAAATGAAACTCACCCGGATTAGCAACTAATATCAAAGCCTGATTTTGATTCATAGTATTACCCACAACTATTCCTTGCGTTATTAATCCATTAGCATCACGCACAACTTCTATTTTCAAGTCAATGCTTTGAATCCCACCGTTTCCATCAGTTAATTGAATTGCTCTATCTTTCATGTTTAATCACTATTTAAAATAGTATTAAAGGCTGTTTTTATTTGTGCTAATTGACCTTGTGTAATCGGGTTAATTGTTCCTGGACCACTAGAGGTAATAATTTGAGCGGAACTTATCGTATCAATCAGACTATTTATTAAAGTCCCAAAATTGGCAGATCCTTTTTTTAAGGTTACTTTTCCAAGTGTGCCATCAACTTCAAATTCAAAAACTCCTTTTTTATATTGTATATTCTCGACACTATCAACCTTAATAACCATCAAACCCGAAAGCTCTCCCGTTTGACTCATTAATATAACTTCGCTATTCACTTTTGGAATAATCAAAAAGCCGTCAGAGTCGTCAGAAATTGTGGCTTTAAGTCTCACATCAGATAGAACCAACTCACTCAATAATTTTACAGTACAAGTGTCATTTTCAACTGAAAGTACTGTGGCGGTTATAGGTAAGTTTGGATTTACTCCCAAAGCTTTAATTAATGCCCTCTTTATTTCTGCAGCTGTATCCATTTATACACTTAGTTTTACTCCTAATTTTACAGTGCGTTTTGCACCACTTTCATTAATTGCAGTTGTTACCCCGGTTACGTAATATTTACCGTCCTTTTCAGGGTAATCCTCATCTTTAATTTTTGCTGAGTAAGTGGGTTGCACAAATGGAACTAACCACGTGTCAATACTTCCCTCGTACATATCAGCACTATGGCGCAATAATTCGGCATTGGCTATTGTTGATAAATCCTTTGCACTAACAGAACCCACCTTTAACGTTATCTTTTCACCTCCAGTTGTTCCAGCTGTGAAGCTTTCAACTTTACCTTTTACGTTAGTACTTTCAACCGTTACTTCAACTTTTCTATCGATAGCTTTTTTGTACTCTAATGAACTTTTTTCAATATTTACTTGCATCGAATAAATTACTTCACCACCTTTTTCTAAATAAGGAGCATGGACGTGAAGCTCTTTTTTATTTGTATTGAAATAAATATTAGCTTTCGTTTCTTCAGCTAGTTTTTTCAAAACATCGTAGCCCGTTGCTTGATGGATGACAAACTTTTCATAAGCAATGTCATAATCGCATACTAACTTAAATGTTGGGTCAATTTGGTCGATTAATGTTTGAGCAATTTTAGCTAATGATGTTGGTTTTAACTCTACATTTTTCACGCCTTTTCTAAACAGAAACAAAGCATCTTCACATAGAATTTTCAACGAACTATCATTTGTAACGATATCCTGGACAAAACCTACAAACTCCGTTTCGAGCTTGTAATCATATCCTGATTTAATAATTACTTCAGAACCTCTTTTTACTTCATTGCCAATATTCAAAACCTGATTCATAACCGCCTCAGGCAATGTAATCGTTGCTGTATCTGCAAGATTATCAACCGAGCAGTCAACATCAATACTAGCAACCGTTTGTAGGCTGTAAGTGACACCCGCTGTTTTAAATTTTATATCCCAAATAATATTATACATCTAGAATTCTTCTTTTATCAACAGGTTATAGGAGAAGTCACTACATAATTTTAAATCATAAGCCTGTACATTTTCTCCTTTTGTAAAAGGAAAACTGTAATCATCCACAACCACTTTTGTAACACCCATTATTTCCAAAGGAGCACAATAGATATAGAATTCTTTATTGTATTTCAAAAATTCAAATAGGGATTCCATTTGCTTTTTAGGAAAACAGTCTGCAACGGATCCTTTCAGTAAGCTACCTATCAAAACACCAGTAACTGAAAATTCAAAATCTTTTCTACTCCATCGCTCTTTGATCGTTCCAATCAGTTTATCACCCTGTTTAGCAACATTCCGTTTAACAATGTTATTACCAGAACCAATATTAATCATCGGCTCATAGGGGAATAACCATTTTTGACCGCCTTCAGTAAAACTAAAAGACAAAGGAAAAAACTGTTGTTCTTCAGGTGTTGGAGCATCCGCCTGGTTCAATCTAAAACTAGGATTTACAGCTGTGTAATCAATTTGTTCCTCATTATGCAATGGTAAAAAAGGAATTTTAGGCAAAACGTGTTTGCTTAATTCATCTTGAACCAATTGGGTACGTTGATAAGTAGCAACTGAATTGCTACCCATTAAACTCGCAAAAATTATATCTTTATTTGTTAAATCCATTATCCGGTTGCTGTTGTTGCCATGGCTAAAACTCTCAATAATTCATCAGCCACTTCGCTTCCTGCCTTATTACTGGCATCTTTTCCACCGCTGATACTTTCTGTTTTAATGCCTATTAATTCTTTTAAGTTTATCGTGATATAGGTATGTTTCGTTCCTCCGGTCGCAACGGCTTCATTTGATTTTTTTGCACTGGCAGAACCTCCACCGGCTCCAGAACCACTTGCGCCACCCTGACCAAAATCAGTTCCGGCAATGGCGGGATCAGCGATGCCGTCTTTTACTCCTTTTTTAGCTTCTTTTTTCCATTTTACCGAATCATAAGCGGCCTTAAACTCCATTGCAGCACCTGAGGCACTTGCACCGGCTTTTTTATATCCGGCACTTATTGATTGTTTACGAGCTTCAACCTCTGCATTAAGCTTGGCTATTTCTGAATTATTAGCTGATTTATCTCCTAAACCAACTACATTTTTAAATTTATACCATGCAATTTGAATCTTGTTTATTCCTATCATAAAACCGTTAACTACGGTATTAAACTGAGCTTTTATCGTGTCAACATAAGCTGTAAACAATAACTTTGCACCGGTCACTGTATGCTTCCATGCATTACCCCATCCTTCTGTTTTAGAAACTACCCAAGTTATTGCTGCCGCCAAAGCTAAAACACCTAATACAACCCATATAACTGGATTCATAGCCATAACAACATTAAATGCGGCTTGAACGCCAGTCCATAGACTAGTTGCACCGGAAACAATTCCCGTCCAAAGAGCTTGCATTTTAGTTGCGCTGGTTAACGTTTTAAAAACCGTTCCGGCTCCGCTAAATATTGGCATTAGATTTCCAAAATCTCTGGCGGTATTACCCGCTACATTTGCATAACCCAACCAACCCGATGTAGAGTTAAAAAGAGTTATTTTGAAATCTTCAACCTGAGCCTGTAGTCTTTTGTTTTTTTCTAATGGAGACTCCATTATTGTTGCCGCTTGCTCGTAAGCCGTTTTAGTATTTTGTACTGCTCCGGTCAAACGTCCCATTTCAGTTGTGCCAGAAATAAGAGCGATTGCAGCTGCATTATTTTCTTTTCCAAATAATTTGGTAACAAGTGCTTGATCGTTCATTATTTTCTTTAAAGGCTCTAATCGTTCCTTTAAAGTCTTAGTGCGATCACCAAGCGCATTAATATCAATTCCCGCAGATGTCAATTCTTTTTTAACATCTTTCGGTAAAAACCGACCCTCTGAAAGTGTGGCCAATACGTTACGTAAAGCAACACCGCCTTCAGCTCCTTTTTTACCATTCTTATCAAGCACCTGAATAGCGGCATTAGTTTCCGCAAAACTTACATTTGCCGTTTTCGCTGCTAAACCGGATTGCTCTAATGCTGATTTTATTTGTGGTAATTCCGCAGAACCTTCTTTAGCAGAGGCCGCCATGATATTCATCATAGAGGACATGTCTTTTGAAGCTTTCAAAGGATCAACTAATGAAACCTGATATTGATTCATGGCAGTTGTCAGAACCTCAGTTGCTGCAACTGTATCACCTCCCATTGTTTTTGACAATGTAGAAACTGAATTACCCATTGCTTCTAATGCTTTGGGTTGTTTTGCGATTTCAGGAGTAAGCTGTGAAAGAATCAATTTATACGCTTCTACACCTTCTGCAGCAGAACCTCCAAAAGTTTTTGCGTTTTGGCGGGCATAGCCTTCAATCTCTTTTAGTTTATCTCCAGTAGCTCCGGTTATAGCCGATAAGTCGGCAAGGTTAGAACTTAGTTTTAAACCTGGTTCATTTAATGAGGTTAAACCATCGGCTGCTGAACTAATGTTTTGGATTAAATTATTTAATCGCAAGCCATTTAATTGTTTTTGAACTTTATCTATACCTGTATATACGTTACCCTGAAACTTATTAAATGAGGAATTTACCTTATCAAAGTTGTCATTAATCTGTATGATATAGGATAAGGTATTGCTCATTTAAGTGTTTTCTTTTTTTCTTAGGAATTCAAGTTCTTTGTATCGCTGTCCCCACTCTTCATCTGATAAGTCATCAGGATTGGCTATATGAAAATAATAGCGCAATTGGGCATTTGTGATGCGAAACCAGTCGTTTTCATCAACTACCGATGACTCTAGTACTTTACTAGCTCTGCTTTTTTAAACTCAATAACTTGGTCAAGTTTTGAAGAGGCTGCAAGAAACAAACTGTCGTCTGTTAATATTTCAGGGTCGCCGCCAAGCCAACAGTTTTTAAGAATTACTTCATTAAATTTCATTGGGTCAGAACCTACCTGCGAGGCAAAGCTTAAAGCCTTGCGGTCTGGTTTCTTTAAATAGCAAACTTTGTCCTCAATTACAATTCCGAAAAATTCGCCATGTTGTGCTTTCCATTCTGCGATTTGCTCTGGTGAAGCCGTGTGTGTTGATGTTGCTGTTGTGTTTTCTTCTGTAATCATTTGATTGTTGTTTTATTAAAATAATCCCGATTGCTCGGGATTATTTGATTTTAACTTTATACGTTTTTCTTAAATCCAGTTGCTAAAAATGGCAATGTAACCGGCATGAATTTATCACCTTGTTTGGCGGCCTCTTCGGATTCACCTACTGAAATATTCAAAATTTTATTAGTTCTTATAACATCCCCATTTGCAGGATTACCATAAGAAACTAGAATATCAAATCTAGCAGTGGTTATATCGCCTCCGGCTGCATCTTCCAAAGCATCGAAGCCTGACTTTAAAAGCTCTAATTCTCCTTCGTATGAAGAATTACCCTTTTGAATAGCATAAGGTTCTCCTCCTTTAGCATAAATAGGTTCTTGCTCTACTTTCTTTTTACACTTTACCGCTCTGATAGTCAATAAATCTATCCCTCCCGCAATAACAGTTATATCTGACCACTCGTATTCTCTACTATTGAAACTCATATCTTTTTAATTAAGAGTTAAGATTATAGCCAATGGTAAACTCTAAGAATCTGCCGTAGCCTTTTGGTTTTACGCTAATTTTACCTTTAATAATTCCGGTTGATGCCACATTATTTGTAATGTCAACCAGAACTTTTACACCTGTATCATTAGCTTTAGTAACATCAATGGAAAGCTCGCCTTTAACACTCATTTCCTGAGCAATCGTTCTTTCAATTGCTGCCTCAATAGTTCGGGCATCAATTGGAGAAAGCTTACCGCCATCAACTAAATTAAAGTCATCCAGAATATAATTTGTCAAAGTTGAATTTGCTAAAACAAAAGCTTTGTCAATTACACGTCTGCGAGTGATAAAGTGGTAATCATCTTCAACCGTACAGGCTAAGTGGTCATCTACAATGTAATACCCTGATTTACCCACATGCGTACAAGTAGTAATAAATCCTTTGTCATATAAAGCATCGATATTGACTTGCTCAACTGGTGTGTCCAGGATAAAGAATTGAAGCGCTTTTAACGCACCGTCTTTTACACGTCCTGCGTTTACATGGACTTGATTTTTTGCCAATCTACCTCCAAGAACTCCAACCGCTGCACCTTTTGATGCTGTAGCTCCCGTTCTAGTTTCGGTATCGCCAATCATTACTGCAACACGGTTATAAGTAGTGATTCCAAAACCAATAAGATCTTGTGCAATGCCTGTATAATTATAACCTTCAATAATAAAAATAACTGGATGGATTTTGTTTTCCGTGAAGTCATCGGCAATTGCTTGAGCCGCTGCTAATGTGGCAGGTAATCCCGTTCTTATTCCTGCTGCTACAACTACTTCAGCAACCGAGGGTGCATATTTGCAAATCACAAAACGAATACGTCTATTTGAAGCCATTAACACGGCTTCGCTCTCCGCAATTAACTCATCTAGCGTAAGTGTCTTTGCAACACCATAAATCCAAAGCTCAGTGCCTTCTCCAGCTTCTGCGTAAAATTCCTTGATGGTTTTATGCAATTCATAGTTGGCAATACCGGCAATGATGCCTAAAGTTTCTGCCTCTTTCAAACTAAATACCGTATAAGGAGTATCTAGAGCAAAAGAACCGTTAGCTGTTGCACTAGCAACAATTACGGAAATTCCGTCAGGACTTGTAGCGACAACCCCAAGGTTGCCGTTTTCAAATCCTATATTTACTTTTGGTCTAGACATTATTTACCTTTTTTAGCAGTGGTTGTTTTTGCGAATAAATTCTTTGCCGCTTCTTTTTCGGCTGCTTCTTTTTCAGCTGCTTCTTTTTCGGCTACTTCTTTTTCAGCTGCTTCTTTTTCGGCTGCTTCTTTTTCGGCTGCTTCTTTTTCAGCTGCTTCTTTTTCGGCTGCTTCTTTTTCAGCCGCTTCTTTTTCAGCTGCTTCTTTTTCGGCTGCTTCAAATTCTGCTAATCCATTTACATCAGCTGAAACATCTTCTGCGTCGTTCACTTCTAAAAAAGCTTCATTATAAACCGTTTCTACCGATTTATCTTTTAAAGTTCTTCCGTGATTTTTAGCGTCATTTTCTTGGTAGAAAGCTTCACCATCAGAAGTAACAAAACACTTTTGTAAGTGTGGGTTGGTTTTAAAAATGTGGTTCATATCTTTTAAAGTTTAGATTTTATAAATACCCATGCGCCAAACAACAAGGTTAAAACGGCATAGATCCTAAAGATGTTAATTTGTGCTTTTTGCCAATCTGTTAGCTTATTTACTTCAACAGGTGGCGGTATTTCCTTTATATAATTAGACTCGTAAGTATCTTTCCATCTAGCGAATAACTCTTGAGCTCTTGCCTCACAATCTACTTTGAGCAGATTGTCTGCAAGGCGAACCTTCGGGATTTTTAATATGCTCCCCGGTTCGCTTTGGACAATACTTTTAATAACAACTTTACCGTTTTGACATTCTAATAATGCCTGGTACGAACTGCTGTCTTTTTCAATTCTAAAAACAGTATCGTGTACCGTTTCAAGTTTGGTAATAATTTGTGTTTTGCTTTCGGTCATGGCGGGCTTCGAACTTCCGCAGGAAGCCAGTACCATGAGAGAAAAAAACAACAACACAATGTGTTTTAAATTTTTCATACTCTTAAAAATGCTTTTATCGTGTTTGTTTTTCTTCCATTTGGTTTTCGGCACACTTCATAACCTTCACGACTTCCATCGTCGTTAGAGTTGCCTTCCACCGTTTGTATTGTATTAACTTCTGCTTCATTTACAAATCCAATATGTCCTTGGCCTCCGCCAAAATCCATAATAAATAAATCTCCTTTTTGTGGAGTTTTAACGACGTATTTTTTACTATTATTCAACTGATCTAATACACCGGCTGTTTTCTTCAATGGATTTACAACTCCTAGTTCTTTACCGGCTTCACTATAACACCAATAAACAAATGCTTCACACCAAGCGTACCCTTTTCCAAGTCCAACAGACTTTAAGTACTTTTCAACAGCAGGACCAGCATTAGAACCTCGTGGAATTTCTTGAACTCCAAGTTGTTTTATTGCTATTTCTAGCGCTTTTAATGATAATGGGCTCATTCTTGCTTACCGTTAAGTTGCTTGTATTTTCTTAATTCACCAGTCAGGATTTCCATTTCTTCAATCAAATGCTCAATTCTGTCATCCCTTTCTTTAATTCTAAGATCACGCTTTTCAATAGCGACAATAGACTCTTCGAGTCGTTTACTCATATCATCCAAAAGGTTTTGATAAAAAGTAGCCGATTTGATTTCATTATCTATCTCGGTCGACTTGATAGTTGCTTTATCTTTATTCCACTCAAGAATTTTCATTCCAAGTGCAGTAAAAAAAGAGGCAATGACAGGAAATAATAGGGTTTCTAACATGATGGGATTTTTATAAAAAAGGCTACTGACTAATGTCGCAGTAGCCTTTTTTTATTTTCTAGTTCAATATATTTCTAGTAGATTGCTGCAATGAATCTGCTTTCAAATGGTATCGCCATAAAGTAATGACGGTAGTTTAAAAGGTTCGCTTGGTTTGCAGTGTCAGAGCTTGCAGGCTCAAAATACTGTTTTGTCAAACCTGTTTTTTTGGCAATTCCACCAGTCCAGAAAGCAACAGAACCTTCACGGTCTCCTGCAGCTACAACAGCTCCAAAAGCTTTTTTAACTCCGGCACTTGTAAACAATGGGTTTCCATTGTACTGGAACAATTCAAATCCTGCAATCATTGGCGCAGGCATCCCCGTGTTATAATTGACTAATTTGTCTCCAAAGTTTTTACGGTCAATAAGCAAGTCGTTCCAATGCTTAGTTGAAAGCACGATACGTCTTCCCGATGGATCAACTTCATCAGCGTCTAATCTGCCTTTTAAGGCAACTAAATCCTCATAAGTCAAAGTGGCTACACCATTAACTACCGGTCCCGTTGCTGCAATTACCGGAGTAGCAGCTGCGTCAGAAGTTGGAGCAATAGAGTGAATTGCTTTTTTGAATTTTTTAGTCAAGATTGCTCTTGTATGGCTACGAGTTGTAGCATCGATTTTATCGTATGCAGAACCAATGATTTGGTCATCTGATACTGAAGTGGCTTTTGTTTGGTATTTGTCTAATGACAAAACAACACTATCGTCTGTGTACGCTTGCACTGGAATAGGATACACGCTATTGTTTACCAATACATCGGGATTAAAATTCGCACGTGGAATATTAATAACGGTTAGTTCTGATGCGGAACCTGCCTCAAGCACGGTTACATCTGCATCAAGTTCTGGAATTCCGTCTAACCAAGGAGCAACGCTCTGATTGGTTAAGTTCTGAATTACTCTGGCTACCCAAATTTCTGGAAAGTTCATATACTTTTATTTAATTGATTCTACAATTTTTTTGTACTCCTCTGGGTTGTCATTTTTGAATGACAATTGAACGGCAACGCTCAATTTTTGAAATTCCTCCATTGTTTTCACTTCAACTCCTCCATTTCCACCTTGGGGTGTAATACCCAATCCGTGAACTGTTTTTGCAGGGATGGCGTTTAAAGTTGTTTCCAATACTTCTGGAGAAGTAATTCCAAGTTGCACGAAGGCATCTTTTTTGTCTGCAGGGATTTTACCTTGTGTAATTGCTAAATCTACTTTTTGAGTAGCAGCTAATTTTACAGAGGTCTCCTGAGCTTCTTTGGCTGTTTGCGCAGCCAACTTCAAGCCTTCATTTTCAGAAGTCAAAGAGGTTAGTTTACCGGATAGCTCCAATACTTTGGCTTCAACATCTTGAGTATCCATACCGTCAGCCGGTTGGTCCTTAAAACCTAATGCCATAAGTGTAGCTACACTTAAAATGATTTTTTTCATAGTTGTATTAATATTTAAATTTTCTGGAATTGAGTTCAGTTTTTCTGAAACCGAAAGACAAAGCGACTTCACATCCTCTTCTTTTAAGACTTCGCTACCATCAGCACTATAAATAGCTATGGCGCCTTTGTTGGATGGTACCGGAATAATTGAACCTTCAGCAAGTTCACACTCCATCATAATTAAGCGGTCACCTACTTTTTGGATAGAGTCCCAGTTGGGAATAATTCCCATACTGCAACCTTTCAAATAGCCACGATCTACTTTGCCGGCAACGTCTTTGCCTAGATTAGTTTCTTCATCGAAGTGTGGTTTTAGTTTTAATAAACCTGCTTCTTTAAGAGGCTCCGACCAATTACCAATGACATTTTCATTGCTATTAATGTGATTGTTCAACATGACAGGATTGTCCTTGAAGCGATCCATATTAATGCCTAATGTGTTAATGTGAAACCCGTATGAGTTTCTAACATTTTCATCATTAAATACAAAATATTCAGGTTTAGCCATTACTTAACTTTGAGGTTTACTTTTGGCAGTTATTGCCTTTTGAGGTGACAAATATTGGTTGAAAGCAATTCTTAAAAAAATAATTGCAAAGCACTTGAACACTTGTGTACCAAGACTTGACACAGTTGTAAAGCAAGTAAACAGGATTTTTTTTTGTAGAATCTAATACTTCAAATTTGCTCTAAACATTTGAAGTATGGCCGTTAGAAAACAGGTAGAAAGAGACTTTGCCAAGATTCTTTTTGTGAATGAAAACATCTCACAAAAGGAAATTGCATCCCGTTTAAAAGTGACTGAAAAAACAGTCGGAAAATGGATTAAGGAAGACAACTGGGAAAGTCTAAAAGTGTCTATGTTGGTTACTAAGGACAATCAACTGACGTCCTTATATAAACAATTGGAGACTCTAAATAATGAGATTACAAACCGTCCTATTGTTTATGATATTCCAACGTTTTTATTGAAGCCAATAAAATTAAAAGACAGTCACGGAGATGAGTATTTAGAATTTCCAAAAATAAATCCTAAAGATTATCCTATTAAGATTGGAAACGTTGCCACTTCGAAGGATGCAGATATTATATCGAAAATCACATCTTCTATCAAAAAACTGGAGACTGAAACTAATATTGGTGAAACGGTAGAAGTTGCCAAGCAACTCATCCAGTTCATCCGGTCGCAAGATGTGTCTTTTGCAAATCAGTTAACTAAATATTGTGACGGCTTCATTACTCAAAAAATGAAAAAATAATGAGTTTAAGAAGCGACAAAGCATACTTAGCCCAATGGCAGGAATTTAGGGACAACACGCTAAAAGCAACGCCTGTTGATTTAAACGAAACGACTTTAGATAAAGCTAAAAGGATTAAACACCTTGAAGCTAATCCCGAACAATGGTTTAAATATTACTTTCCGAACTTCTATACTTCTGAAGCTGCCCCATTTCACATCAAGGGCACCAAACGAGTTCTAGATAATTTAGAATGGTTTGAGGTGCGTTCCTGGGCGCGCGAATTATCCAAGTCCGGTAGAACTATGTTTGAGCAATTATATAATGCTTTAACCCGGAAAAAGAAAAATATTATTATGTCATCGTCAACTTATGACAATGCTTGCCGACTGCTATTACCATACAAATCAATTTTAGAAGCAAATAACCGAATCATTAATGATTATGGGGAACAAGAGAGCATTGGCAATTGGGAAGCGGGAGAGTTTACTACTCGCGAAGGCGTTAGCTTTAGAGCAATTGGTGCGGGGCAAAGTCCCCGTGGTACTCGTAAAGATGAAGTCCGTCCTGATGTTATCCTTATCGATGACATCGATACAGATGAAGAATGTAGGAATCCGGAACGTATCAAACAAAAAGTCAAATGGATTGAGGAGGCACTCATACCTACACGTTCTATCTCCGGGCATTTGCAAATCATTGTTTGCGGGAACATCATTGCAAAATATTGCTGTGTAACCGAGTTGGCAAAAAAAGCCGATTACCACGATATTGTAAACATTAGAGATAAGGAAGGTAAAAGTACTTGGCCAAACAAAAACACAGAGGCATCAATTGATAGAGTTTTAAGAACTATTTCATTCAATTCAGCTCAAAAAGAATACTTCAATAATCCAATATCTGAAGGTGATATTTTCAAAGAGTTGACTTATGGTAAATGTCCACCACTTTCTTATTGTGAGGATGTTGTTGTTTATGCTGACCCCTCAACATCAAACAAGGATAAGGGAAACGCATCTACAAAAGCAATTGCGATCATAGGCTATCGACAACAAAAATACTATGTCTATAAAATGTGGGTGGACACTATGAGTAATTCAAAATTTGTGGATTGCCTGTACGAAGCTTACAAACATCTGACACTAAACAAAGTTGATACTAAACGAATATATATAGAAAACAACTCGCTACAAGATCCTTTTTATGAGCAAGTATTATTGCCGTTGATTTACCAACGTTCCAGAGATAACGGTTTTACTATTCCAATTACCCCTGACGCAAGACGCAAACCCGATAAGTTTTTTAGAATCGAGGGAACGCTAGAACCACATAACCGCTTAGGAAGATTAATTTTTAATGTGGATCAAAAAGAAGAGCCAAATATGGTACGAACGCATGACCAAATGCTTGCCGTTTCTCCGACCACTAAAATAATGGATGCGCCGGATGCAATAGAAGGTGCGTGTTGGTTAATTCAAAATAGAGTAGTAAAAAAGAATAGTGGCTTTTCCTACGGAGAGCGCAGTAACCGTAAATATTAAATTATGATAAAAGCAACGTACCAAATTGGTGTTGACATTTTAGGCTTTCCAATTTATGTAGAGCATGAAGTTTACAGAGGCGAAGAGGAAGTAAACAAATTCAATCCAGTTAAGTCTTTTTGGGTTAAAGTAATTGAAAAAATAGTAAAACAACATTAATATGTTTTTAGAAAAAATAGACTTAGGCAGTGTTATTTATGCCTACCAAATAGATCAGATAACCGAAGGCAATGACGATCTAGTTTTACAGGCTCTCATGGCAGCAGAAGAAGAGGCAAAAAGTTATTTGACTCCCAACACTAATAAACTGGAAACTCTTGACGGCAGAATCCTATACGATACTGCAACAATATTTAGTGCTACCGCATTAGATAGAAATTCATTGATTTTGCAACATTGTTTAACCTTAGCTAAGTTTCACATTGCCACACTTTGTAATGCTGATTTTATCTATGAGCAAGCTAAAGAGCGATACGACAGAGCCATCGATTGGTTTAACAAATTAGCAAAAGGGACGGTTGTACTTACTTCATTACCTAGAATAATATTAGATGACACTAATAGCGACAGACAGCCTTTTAGTTCCGGTTCACGCACAAAATTTAATCACGACTATTAACATGGGAATTAAACAAAATATTGGTAGTTTTTTTGGTTTCAAACCTGAAACAGTTGATTTAGCAGCAACGCCACAGACAATTACAAAAAAGGGAAATAGTTACGTTCCTACGATTGCGCCAAAAACAATTTCCCGCACCCGACAGGATATTAAGAACTGGAATGACGCTTTGAACTTGGCCAACAATGTTGACCAACCCAAACGCTACCCATTGTATAACCTTTACGATAACATTTTAGTTGATTTACATTTGCAAAGTCAGCTCAATAATAGAATGTTAAAGAGTTTGTCTCAGCCTTTTATCATGAAAGATTTGAGTGGTAAATTAAACCAGGACTTAACTGATTTAATGCAAAATAAAAGGTGGGTATATCAAATCAATAAAGCCATTTTAGAAACTCGTTTCTATGGTCATTCACTGGGGGAATTTGATTATGTAAACAACGAATTAGTATATAATTTAATCCCAAGACAAAACATTGATCCTGTAGGTGGATTTATCTATAAAGATTATGCCGATGATAAAAAAATAATCTACCGGGAACAAAAAGAATACGGTTCTTGGTTGATTGAGTTTGGAGACAACAAAGACTTTGGATTATTAAATGGATGCGTGCCTCATGTCCTTTTCAAACGTTTTGCTCAAAGTTGTTATAGTGAGCTTTGCGAGATTTACGGAATACCTCCAAGAGTTTTAAAAACTAATACTCAAGACAGAACTATGGTTACTCGTGGCGAAAAGATGTTGAAAGACATGGGTTCGGCTGCATGGTTTATTATTGATGAAAATGAAAGCTTTGAATTCGCTCAAGGAGTTTCTACTAATGGCGATGTGTATAAAGGATTACTTAGCGTTTGCAATAACGAGATATCAATGGGTATCTCTGGAACTGTAGTAGGTCAGGATACTAAAAACGGATCTAACTCCAAAGAAAAAACATCTATTGGTATTCTACAAGATTTAGTTGACAGCGACTTATCATTAATTGAGCAAGCATGGAACTCAACTGTTATACCCGCTTTAAAATTGTTAGGTATCATTACCGGTGATGCGGTGTTTGCTTATCCTCCAGCGGAAGATTTAGAAAAGCTTTGGAAAATGACTGTTGAAGCGGCTGCATTTCTTGAAGTCGACCCTGTTTGGGTAAATGACACATTTGGAGTAAAAATATTAGGAGCCAAGAAAATTGCAGCTCCAACTAAATTATCGCTAAATGTAGGTGAAGATTTTTTCGTGTAAGCCCTGAATATTTTGGGGCGTTACATTTGCGAATTGGCAACTTGTATAATTGCGGTTGTGAAGACTGTAAGGGCAAAATCACTCAATTAAATTTATCTATTGACAATAAATTTAAACAGTTATTAAACACCGGTGAAAATGCATTTAAACGTCTGCATGAAAAAGGGAGTTATAACCCTAAAGATTTGCAGAGCGAAAAAGCATACAAGGATTTGATAAATCAAACTTTCGATGCTTTCAACTTTGCTATTACTGACAATGACATGCCCGAAACAATGCGTAATGCATTACAGGATGATGCTAGATTATTTGGTGGACTAAAAACAAATGCTCAACTATTTGAAGCTTCAAAATTGTTGTTGGATGACAAAGGAAATTTAAAACCGTTCAATCAATTGTCTCATGAATACGATAAGCTAAATATTGCCTATAATAAAAACTATCTGGAGGCAGAATATGAGTTTGCCGTTGGTTCCTCACAAATGGCTTCTAAATGGTCTGAGTTTTTAGATAATGACCGCTACGAATTGCAATATAGAACTGCAGGCGACAACCGAGTACGGGAAGAACACGCTTCTTTAAATGGAGTTACTTTACCTAAGTCAGACCCTTTTTGGAGTTCTTATACACCGCCTAACGGGTGGAACTGCCGTTGTACCGTTGTGGAAGTTTTAAAAGATAAATTTCCAACAAGTGATAGCGACAAAGCAATTAAATCAGGCGAAGCCGCAACTTACCAAGTAGGTAAGGACGGAAAGAACCGGCTTGAGATATTTAGGTTTAATCCTGGTGCGCAAAAAGTGGTTTTCCCACCGGCACATCCTTATAATAAAGTAGCGGGAGCAAAAACAGTAGAAAAGCAATTTAAAAAAGAAAGCGCTGTAAATCTCACTAATTATATCAAAGGAGAATTTCCAACAAATAAAGAGATTAAAAACATCTTGAAAAAATATGCTGAACTTTCTCCGGAAGATTTTAGAAACGGCTTAGATGATGTTAAGTTTTTAAAATCAAAATCGTACATGATGCAACACTCCATGCAATATAATCCGGCAAATGGTAATTGGGTTGGAGGTTCTAAAATATCATTGAGCAGCCATGAGTTTTCAAGTATAAAATTCAATCCTTTAGAAGAATTTAGAGGCGGTTTGTCTGCTATCAAAAAAGGGGAGAAAATGACTTTTAACCAGGAGTATTCTTTTGAGTCAATGTGGCATGAGATTCTACACGCAAAAACAAAAACAGCACCAATTAGATTGTCTCAGATAGGCACTAAAAACATGGAGGTTGTAAATCAGTTTTGTGCTAGACATACATACCCGGACTTTATTAAGAAATTTGGAGGCGAAGCCATACATCAAAATGATATACTTGACAAAGGGTATGGATACCAAGGATGGATTAATGATTTTAGAACAAAGCTAAAAAGCTTTGAAATAGATGAGAAAAAGGCAGTAAAAGATTTGATGCCAAGTTTAATGGAAGATTACAGCAGTATAGGAAGAAAGATCAATGAGTTTTTTATCACTAATACTAAATAGCAATGTTGGCACAATCATAACCTAACCCATTCAATTGTGTTGATTCAGGGAGTTTGCTCCAATATTCGTCCGCTTTGGTTTGATTGTCTCTAAATTCAAAAAGACAGGCTAAATCATAATAGGCATTGTCTTGAGATACTACCTTTTTATAGAGTTCTGGCGTTAGTTTTTCAGTGGTTTCGACACCAAATTTAAGGCACAACGAAAGAGCATCAAAACGAATATCGTTAAGCTCTTGAGGGGTTGGGTTGTGATCAAAAATGGTTTCCATAAAAACAAAATTAGTAAATGTTATTTGAATAACAACGATTTAAACATAAAATCTACATGAAAGACTTTATAAAAAATATTTTATCTGACTTGCGTGTTGACTTAACAGATGAGTTTGATAAGAACTTCGAACGTAAAGCATTCTTTGATAAGGCATGGGAAAGCACCGCAATACCCAATAGACGAGGCAGTATATTAATGCGTACGGGAAAGCTTCGCCGTTCAATACGATCCAGACAAACAAAAAATGATTTATCCTGGACAAGTTCTTTACCCTATGCCAGTTTACAAAACGAAGGCGGTGAAATTATTGTAACGGAACGGATGAAACGTTTTTTTTGGGCAATGTTTTACAAGGCAAACGGTGCTGTTACAAAATCAGGAAAAGGTGAGCGAAACAAAAAGCTTTCTGAAGAAGCTGCAATGTGGCGCAATTTAGCCCTACAAAAAGTAGGGGCAAAAATGAAAATAAAACAACGTCAGTTTATTGGCGACCATCCACAAGTTAGGCAGCGTATTGAACATGTAGTTGACCTTAACATGAAAGAATTAGAAAAAGAAATTTTTAATAAACTAAAACGATGAGCAAAATAGTTTTACAAAGCATTCAAACCATTTTAGACACCATTCCGGCAATAAAATACATTGATGAGGATTGGGGACAACTGGACGATTATTCGCCAAATCCACCTACTCAATTTCCATTGACATTAATTGATATTGGAAATTTAGTATTTAGTGATATTGGAAAAGATAGAAGTGCAACACCACAAAACCGCCAAATGGCTACTGGTACAATTGTACTGAGTATTGCTAATTTGAAATTGAGTAACACAAGTGCCAGAGCTCCACAACCACAAAAAAACAACTCTTGGTCAATCTGGGATATTATAGAAAGTATTCACGGGAAATTACACGGCGTCAAAGTAGATGGTTCTGCCGGAGCTATGATGCGTACGGCCATGAGAAAGGTAAAACGTGATGATGGCATTCAGGAGTATGAAGTTACTTATACTATAGGAATGAGCAACGTTTAATCAAATAGTTTTACTTGACTATTGATAGCATCCTCAATTTTTTTAAGTTCTGAAGTTACTGGAGTACAAAGCACTTCATATAGTGTAGTTCGTGATATTGGGTAAATAGGACAAATGTATTTACGCCACACTACAGTTGTCGGGATATCTTCTGTCTTATGTTTTTGGTACAATTCTTTTATAAGCCTGTAACGCAACAGCTTATTCCTTTGAATACCAAGACTACGATTTAGGGATACAGACATATAGGCAAATATAGATAACTTACATATTATAACCAAATCGATTTTTTTTGTTATAAATCGAAATGTAAATGCATAAAAAAACCCACTTTAAAAAAGTGGGTTTTGAATTAATATGATTTTACAATACTGGAAGACGTTTCGTTTTTAACAAACTTATACTTTAGTTCCTTAGATACTCGATACTCCTTATCTGATGCAAAAGTTATTTTCCAAAAAGGGAGAAGGTTTTTATCCTGGTTACTTACTTCGAAAAAAGAGTAACTATTTCCTTTGTCTGACCAGACTACTATTAAACAACTATCTTTCTCCTCTTGAGTAAATTCCTTTTTATCCTCATCGGTCATTGATGCAGGTGCATAAATAATGGTTTTGTATTTTTCGTCTCTCAGGGTTCGATTTCCTGTTTTATAGTAAACATATTTCTCTGGAGACAAAACCGCAATTTTATCAGACACCCATTTTATATCCTCCAATGAATTGGATTGAACCATTAAATCAATGGTTTGCAAATCTTGTGCCTGAGCAAATGACAGAGCCAATAAGGCGACGGTGAGTAATAATAGTTTTTTCATAATTTAAAAATTCTTTAAGTTATTTACAAACTCCACAAGTTCCGCCTTGTTTTGCACAATACTTGCAATATTTACAATTTTTACAAGCATGACATCCTTTTGAGCCGGTGCATTTTTTGCCGTAATAATCATACGCAAATGCTGATCCTGCAAGCATGAGTCCAAGGGTACTCATAATGATAATTTTTTTCATTGTTTTTTAATTAAAGGTTGATCAAATCTAGTTAATATTTATACAATAAAAATGCGAATAGAAATAAAATTAATCCTACAACAATAAATAGCCGTTTCAAATTGCGTTTATACTTCCGGTCTATTTCTCTGATTTGGCGGTGGTGATCGTTCCAGATTTCTTGCATATTAAGTGAATTCTAAATGTTCGGATTCTTTAATTATTGTTGTTGTAAAAGGAAATTTGTCTTTTGGTACTTTCAGTATCATTTGCATCAGGATTGTAGAGCCGGTAAATAAAACATGCTTTGTTCCTGATTTTACTAATTGCAGGATTAATAGTTTTGTCCCTGCCTTAACTTTTGAATCTTCAATCTTATAATCTAAAACGGATATCTCAGCGTTTAATAATTTGTCAATTTTTATTTTGTCACCGGTGAAAGTGGATAGTTCTGCTTTTATGCCTAAATCTTTAAATGCTGTCATTGGGTAATAATTTTTTTAATAAGTGTTTTGTGTTTGCGTGTTTTGCCCAGCCATTGTATGCGGCTATTGTGGCTTTGTTTTTTGTTTTGGATACTGCTTTTGCAAATCGTTTTTTGATTGATTTTCGAAGTAAGGTGTGCGTGTGATAGAACTTGTACCCTACAAAATCAATCCCACGAGCTTCAACCGGGAATACTTGATAATTTCCTTTAACTTCCAGTTTTAAATTATCGTTTAAATACTGTTTAATCGCTTCTAAAATTTCGTGTAAGTGGGGTTTGTTGTTGGATAGAATTACAATGTCATCGGCATACCTGAAGTAATATTTTATTTCTTTTTGCTCTTTGATCCAATGATCAAAATAAGTGAGGTAGAAGTTAGCGAAATACTGGCTTAAATAGTTGCCAATTGGTAAACCGTCGGCACTGTCTATAATTTCATCCAATAACCAAAGTAGGTCATTGTCCTTGAACTTTTTTCGAAGTAACGCTTTTAGTATATCGTGATCCACATTAGGGTAGAACTTCACAATGTCCAACTTCAAACAGTATTTTGTATTCTCCTGGTCCTGCAACGCTGTTTTGATATTATTGGCCGCTGCATGTATTCCTTTTCCTTTTATGCAGGCATAGCTGTCATTGGTAAAAACTTTTACAAATATTGGCTCTAAAACATTCATTACGGCGTGATGGGTGATTCTGTCAGGGAAGTAAGGAAGGCGAAAAACAAGCCTTTCTTTTGGTTCAAAAACCGTGAAGGTTGTATATTCTGAGGTTTTATAATCTTTATTTAAAAGCATTTCATGAAGATTCAAAATGTAAGTTTCTGGATCTTTGTCAAAAATTTTTACGCCGTATTGATTGGCTTTGCCTTTTCGGGCTTTTGATTCAGCAATCCTTAGATTGTCAATCGATGTAATTTGACTGTATATATTATTGAGTCGTTTCATTTCTTTGCTTTGATTGGCTCGCTTTCGATTGCTCTACTAACGAACCTATTAAGAATGTGATTTTTTGCCGTGTTGGCAAGGCCTGCGGTGTTTAATATTTTAAGCTCAGGTGCGAGCTGACATTCGAATTCGTGTTCCAGTTATCGTAGTCGTTGTACGAAAAACTGCCACCTGAAGGAGAACTACAGCAACGACACCACACAACCTCAATTTTTTATGCTTTTACAAAATAGCTTTTGTACAAGTCTTCAAATTGCTTTCCTGCATATTTGGCTTGCTCTCTAGTTTCAAAGCAAAGGCGCGAGCCGACACTCGAATGCGAGTACCAGCTAACGAAGTCGTAGTACGAAAAACCGCCACCCGAAGGAGAACCCATCTCGAACCAAGGATAGTATTTATATTGATCCCAGTTATTCCAGTCTGGCACCCAGTCGCCATTTATGGCTTTGGCTATGATTACTAATTTAGCGTGGTCTATCATTGCCTGTCTGTCTGATTCAGGAAACAATGAAAAATCTGGAATAATAGTAGGCTCTACATTAATAGCCTTGCAAGCGTCTTCGAATGTTTTAATTTCTGTGTACATTTTTTGTTGTTTTAAACTGTTAAAAAATCTTTATAAATACTCTCAAACAATTGTCCGGCATGTTTTGCTAAATCAGCCGATTTAAAGCAAAGGCGCGAGCCGACAATCGAATACGTGCGCCAGTAAGCGTAGCCGTCGTACGACAAACCCCCACCCGAAGGAGAACCCATCTTGAACCAAGGATAATACTTACCTTCATTTGAATTTGTCCAGTCTGGTACCCAACCTTCATTGAATGCTTTCACGATTTCCTTAATCATTTTATAAGCCACTTCATCGGGCTCGAGACCCTCACATGATTCTCTAAATTCTTCTTCTGTCTTGCCATTTTCTCTAATCACATCATTAAGATTTGTGATTCTCTCTTTGATGTCTTTTGGTATTTCCACCAAGTTAATAGCTCCTGACGATTGGTCAACTGATTGAAATTTGAATCCTTGTGGCGGATTGATTTGCATTGTTTTACTCATTTTTATTGTTGTTTGATTAATTACTTGTTTTTACGCTGCTTTACTCCATTCGTCATTATAATACTGCCGGTGAATAAATGTGGCTAAATGTGCCGTTCCGGTGCCCTTTTTGGCTAAATACTTTTTGTATCCTGGTACTGCTAGGAAACATTTAATTTTATCTGCGTCCGAAAGTTTATTAAAGGCTTTCTCCGCATCAAACTTGGATACTTTATTGTCGTACAAATTCCATAATGCTTTAAAAGAAAAATCAGGTTCTCCTATTTCTAGTTTAATGCTTTTGTACTTTTTTGGCCAATCTTTAATGTGATCTTCTTTCCATGGAAACTTCCCGTTGACGTACAGAAACTGCTCCTGCTTATCACTCAAATCGCCTTCCATGACATTAAAGAATACTAAAACACCTTTTAAATTATATTTAAACTGCCAGATGTCGCCATTTTCCATCTTGACGGTGTAGGTCGTAATAATGCTCATGCTAATTTCTGGTTAAGTCCGTTTTTAATAAATCGCAATACGTTTTTATCATATTCACACATTGGGAAGTCATCCATTATTGAGACAAAGCTTTCCAGATAGTGTGCCTCATAATATTCAAGTGTGAATTTGATTGGCTTTTTTTTACTAAAAAGTGTCATCATTTGTTCCGTCTCCAAATGCTTTTTTCTAAATTTCAATATCACTTTATCAAGTACACTGCGAGCTACTTTTATTTCACGGTTGTTCACCGGTATTGTGTTAATTGATTTGAACGAAAACACGAGTGCTCCAAGTTGTTGATGCGAAAGTTTTAGATCTATTTTCATGTGCAGTCCGTTTTAGGTTTTTCTAATTCTTCGCCGCACTCGGTACAAACCAATACGGTTGTTTCGCAGGTGGCAACACTTTCAATTACTCTTATTTCGGCTATGTCGTGAGGACAAATTACCGTGATGCTATATTTTTCCATCATTGAAATCTTCATTAAAAGCTACTTTAGCATAGCACCGTTTGTCGCACTGGTTAAAATCTGAGCAATCACATTTTGGTAATTTTGATTTTCTTTTTTTCTTCTTTTTCTTTTGCGTGATACTCAAAAAACAAGAACAAGCCATATAACCCGAACTAAAACACCAAAACATTAGCCAATACACGTCGTGCATTATTTCTTCTTTCATTATCTCCATGTTGTTACGTCCGGAGCACATTTTTTGCCACCATATAATTTGAATGATATTCTATCATATATTCTCTCTAAAAATTGACTTGATTTTCTTAATGCCTTTTTCATTATTTATATTTTGATTTTACGATTCCTTTGAATGCTTCTATTATTTTCGAAACCTCCGCAGGTTCCATCTTTTTGAGTGGCTTGTTAATTGGTGAATTATCACTCTTAAGAAAATCACTCAATCTATTGATGTCTGGAACTTCGCCCCATTTGCCATTGGGTACCACCCATTGAGCCTGACGGAGTAGTGATAGGATTGTTTTGTGCTGTTGGTTATTTTTATCAAATAATCCCCAGTTGCTTTTGCCTTTGGTTCTGCCGCCTTGCACTATAGCTTGCAACTGCTTTTTTGGGCTATTATAGTTGTCTATTGCGGAACCGCTTCCCTCGTACACGTATGGCTTTTTAGTTGTTATCATATCTATTCTTTTATTAACTCTAACTGTTCGCACCAAACTTTATTAATTTCTACTCCGTTAGATGATTTAATATTTAATGAAATATTGCAATCACTAGATTTACACATGATTTCTACCACTTCGCCTTTTTCAATTTCATCACCCCCGATGTTTCTTTGTTTGACTAAAACTTTGGCTTTTTTACCTTCGAAAAACGACTTTGATTTTGTTTTTAAGAATGTTGATGTCATATTATTATTGTTTTAAAATTTGCTCCCGATGCAGGATTCGAACCTGCGTTTCTCTCATTCAAGAGAGATCTTAACCGCTAAAGGAATCGGGAAACCGAATTAACCAAACCTATTTACTTTGATATGTTGCTTTAGTGTGGCGGACGAATGCGGGATTATCAATTACCAAATTTTCATACTTTTTGAAAGCCCGCCACTCTTTTTCTGACAGATCCGTTTTGCTATCATAATGCCCTTTTGGGTTCTTGTTAACGGTGTGGCCGTTTACGTTATAGCTTTCGTTATCCGTGAGTGGTATTATTGTTATTGTGATGCTCATTTTCCATTTGTTTGAAAGTGGTTCTTATCTTAAATCGCAGCCATATCAGATAGTTTAGTATGGCTTTTCCGTTAAGCACTATTAGCAGGATTGCCAATAGTGCGCTTACTAAATTACTCGGAGGCATCTTGATGAGCAATTGACTCATTGTAAAACTCAAACTTGTATCCTTTTGAAAAATCAACAGATGACATAGACAATGGTATTGGCGTTTTGTTTTTGTTTTCGTCAATTAAGGCGGCTTCAACAAACCAAACAGAGCGCACAGGTTTGTATGCTTTTGAAATAATATCAACACCGTCGGTAAACTCTTCATTACTGAATTTGGAGGTTAATTTTTGCAGCTCTAAAACTCGGGAGCCTTTCAAATTTCCTTTGGCGTCTTTTTTCAAAAGGTTAAAAACCATATCAACCAAGGCAGCCGTTTCCATATCTTTTGCTAGGGAGCTGATGTATTTTTCTACTTTGGCAATTCCTGCGTTTACCGTATCATCCCAACCGTCAGTAATTCGGTAGCCTATTTGCACTTCACCACCATCGAAGGAGAAAGTGTGTGACTGCTGTTTTTCTTTTACTCCAAAAACTTCTGATTTTAGTTTGAGGATATCCTCGAAATACTGAAACGCTTCTGTTTTAGCATTAGACAGCACCTCAGACGCTAATGCTAGTTTAAAAATGGCTTTTGGTACTGTTTGTTCTACTAATTCCTTGTAAGCGATTCTATCGGCTTCTTTTTTAGAGTCCTGAGCTGCTAATGCTGCTTTTAGTTGTGCCGGTGAAAATTGTGTTAAATCTACTGGTGGTGTTACTGTTTCTGTGTTCATGATTATTGTTGTATTATTAAGATTATTTTATTTTAAAATTTTATCGTTTGAAAACCCTCCCCATCCGGTGGCTTGTATCTTTTCGATTGTGAACTTGATTTTGGCTTCAATTGCTACCGGTGTTTTATACTCCCGGACTTGGTGGCTAAATGTTTCGTTGTTCGAGTGGCTCAATTGTGATAGCAGTGCGCCACGTTCTTGATTGATGCAAATGCGTTCTCCTACTTTGAACACGTGAATTCTGCCTTGTGTTTGCACATCCGAACAATACACGAGCACGTTGTGTAAATCTTCTAGACGTTGGTGGATTTCTTCGTTACTCATAGTCTTCATATTCTAGTCGTTGGCGTAAATTGCGCAGGTCCGTTTCAATATCTACACGGTTGGGATGGTGTGGGTGTGTTTCAAGCGCATTTTCTAGCTCTTGGATTCTTAATTTAATTTCGCTTTCTGTCATGCTAGTTTTGGTTAATAATTGAAAATTCTATTTTATGTCCGGCAACTCTTGTGGTTTGTGTTTTTACCTCCCGCTTTTTAGCTTGTTGCAAAAGTGCCAGTGGGAACCTTGAAAAGAGATTATAAATACATTTGATATACAGTTTGTTTCTATCATCTTGGGAAGCATCTTTATATTCCAACAGTACTATTGAACATTCCTTTTCCTCTTTTTTTAACTCGGTCAAAAACCAATTATTTACACTTCGATTCGCTAACACTTGTTGGAATTCTATAGAGTTTAGTGTTACACTTTCGCACCATAACTCCCATAACGAAAACATAAAAGAGTCTACATCCGGTGCTTTATTGAACAATTGTTCTAAAGTTTCAATTTTTGATTGTTTTGTGATAGTTGTTTTCATTTTGCTGTTGTTTTTTAAATGATTTCTTTCCAATATCTTGCAGCTCTTTGAGCCCATATAACGAATGGCTCACCGCCACCGTTTAACCGTCCGTCAGGGAATAATTTGAATCCCTCAACCCATAATTTCAAATCAACATCATACCATACATCATCAGCTAAAGCACCTTTTGGCAAACTTCCTTTGGCCTGCGATACCCAAATGATTCCTTTTCCTTTTTTAAGCATCAACTCCTTGAGTTGATAATATTGAGACTTAGTAATCCTTGTGTACTGGACGGAATCTATAAAAAGGAAATCGGGCGATTTTGGTTTACTCATCCTTACAATCAAGTCATCAAATGGTTCTCGATCTAGGAGTATGAATGAGTTGCCGCAAGTATCCATGTGATTCCTTATCAATGCAGCTTGAATAGTTGCTGAAAATCCTTGCTCTAAAGAGTTGTAAGCCACTTTTCCAAAATTGGTCAGGTATTTGGCAAACTTCATGGCAGCTTCTGTTTTTCCGTTACTAGTATTTCCAAAGATGATCGCAGAAAAAGCTTTATCAGGCTTTCCAAGTGTCGCTTCCCATTCGCCTGAGAAGTCTAAAGGGTTGAATTTTTTTGAAAGAACGTTTGATACTGAATAAGCCCTATTTATCTTTTTCGACATGCTTTTTTCGATATTGGTAGAATCTGTTTTCGGATATATCCAATTCTTTTAAAATGGCTCTTATTGATTCCTTTTTACTTCGATTCATTACATTAGCATATACTTCAGGGGTCATTTTCAACGTGGGTTGAACCACTCCTTTTGCACTACTTAATGTCATTCCTTTTTTACCCCAAAATAAATTACTGTAATGATCCCCTTTTGCTTCGTCAACTCTTCTGGCTGCATGTTCACCGGTTGGTGCTATTCCATGCCATGCTTCACAAACTAATCTAATGACGGTGACATTTTTTTTACCAAAACGCACTAACTTTCTTGGATTTCTCATGTGAGCAGGATGGTCGCTTGCAATTATCACCAGTTGTGCATTCAAAGTAATTATGGAACCATCCTCACTAACTTTAAGATTTTCTATAATTGGATGGTATCTAAATTCCATTGTTGGCTCTTTTATTGGCAAATACTAATCTCTTTACTCTCCTGATGTCGCTATCACAATCTTTTGAAATAGCTCTTATGGTTTGTTCGTCTGTCAATGAATTGGCTAGGCAAACCGCCTTAACATCGGCGTAAGTTGTAGGCTCTAGTTCTATAAATCGAAGTCCCACACGGCTGTATATTTCACGGTACCCTTTCTTTTGCTGTGCTATTCCTCGACGGATGCGTTTTTCAAGGTATTGAGTTGCCATAATGATGATTCCACAATGTCCTTCTAGCTCGTTGTACAGTGTGATAAAAAACAGTAGTACCGCATCAGCTAGCTTGTCCGCTTCATCCAATATGATTAAAGGGTTTGCTGATGATTTTAATGTAAGCACTGCCTTGTGCATCATTTCAGGCATTGTCATACCGTCAGTTTCTTTTCCCATTTTAGAAAGCAGCTCACGCAAAAACCATTTTCTATCCCAATACTCATTACAAGACAGACGGAACACATTTTGGTTTTCTGACTCGTATTTTTTTGCGGTTGCTGTTTTACCACTTCCCGCATTACCTGTAATAGCTAATACAAGAGCATCCGATTGAGCATCTTTGAAAAACTCCAATAATTCAGTGCTGTTTTTAGTTTCGGCAAACTGCCATTCTTTGGTTCCTACACCAAGGAAAGCCCCAACTTTACGCCACATTTCGAGAGCTATATTATCCCAGTTGTGGTTACGCATTTGTGAAAGTGTGGCGGCTGATACCGATTTCATTTCGGCAGCAACTTTATTTTGAGACCCTTTTTGAGCGATATACAGCTCTAAATTTTCTACTATTGTTAATTTGTCTTGTTGTGTCATTTTTGTATATTTAATTGGGGGTTAAACAGTTTTTAAATGCTTTTAAATGCTTTTAGTATTTGTTAAAGCGAGAGTGAAATGCGCTTGAGTCAGTTTCCATTTGTTCCTCTTTAGGCAGATGCCCTTGAAACTTAACCATGAGCTCCTGCTCTTCGATTAGGCTTTCTCTTGATATGCCCGTTCTATTAATTAATCGTTCGTAAGCTTCTTGGTCACGTTTTAACTCAGCATCACGAACGGCAACATCTTGAAGCAGTAGTGCTTTTGAATTATCTTTCATTAGTACTGGAATCGACTCGTGCATACGTTTAGATTGTGCATAGGCAACAAATCGTTTCTCTCCTGATGGTGTTAGCTCATATAATCCTATGAAGTCATCTAGTCGCTCAGGATCATACCGTACAATTAGACTTTCGCCAACAAACTTTCTTCTGAAATCCAAATCAACTTGATTGTTTTCATCGTAAACTTCATAGATGTAATCTTTTCCTTCAACAGTAAGAGGCATTCCGTGTGCGTAGTATTTCTTAACTTTCGTTTCATCAATCCAGAATATTGATAATTGGTCCATGATGTCAATTTCTTCTCTATGCTCCGTTTCTTGGTTGTACATTTCGATTCTATTGTACTCCCAATCTTCTTGCTTGCCTGAGTTCCATTTGTTAACCAGGGCTTGAAATATTTTATTGAATTGATCTACTGTTGGTAGGGCGGTTTTGTACTCTACAATGAAATCCGTGTTAGGCTTATTGGTAGCGGTTCTTACTTTGATCCCTTGTTTGTCAGAGAACCACATTTTTGATATTACTTGCTGTTGCAAACGGTTAAATATTTGTTCCGCTGGTGACGATTTACGCCCAACTTTATGGCTATAATGATGTCCATTCACCGGCAGTCTATCGTACAAATTTTGCATTTTGCCTGAAGTATGACCTGATTGCTTATCATAAGTGAATAAGAATGGTCTGCATCCTGATTCTCCTACAGCCATTTTAACCGCTCTAAAATGCGAAGCATGATTTTCAGAGTATGCAATGTCCCAACCAATGATCTTCTCGCTGTAAACATCAAAAACAACGTTTATTTTAAGTTCAGCAGCCATCTTTTGTTTGTTGTTTGCAAAGTGTACTAAATCCAGTTTAGTACCATCAATCGCCCACCATGCGTTGGGGAACCATTGAGAGCGGTTACGAGTTACGGTGTGACCAAAATGCTTCATGTATTCGTCCTTACCGTCACGAGCTAACATCCAAATTCGTTTTTGCTCTGTTTTATCAAGCCATGCACCTACAGCACGCTCGCTTAAACTTTTCCATCCTTTAGCTTCCCGTACTGATTCGTAAATTTTTAGTACTTCTGAAATCGTGTACTTAACAGGAAGACAGTACTGTGACAAAACGAAATCGGCAACTTCATCCACAATTTTTGAAGGGTTGGAGTTCATCCATTTTCCTGAAACGATTGAACTGTAACCTTCCTCTTCGTATTTATGGATAGCTCGCTTGAAGGAAATAACATTTTTGTAGCGAGTGTGTAACCAAGTTTCAGGTAAGTTTCCAATAGCTTCAAGCATTCGGTCCCACATTTGTTTCTTACCGCCAAATCGCTTTTGCACTACGACATTGTTGGCGATATGCTTAACAGTGTTAAACATCACAGCTTGATGTGTGTACTCCTTTTGTTTTTCTTCAGGAAGATGGGAACCGTTGTCCAGGAGATAATCTCTAAAATAGTGTTCGGCTGAGTGATCCCATTCCATATAGTCACCAAAAACAATGTTTTTCACACTTGCATAAGGATCCCCAACTTTTTCACGAATAGCTTTTTTAAATCGGTCAGGTATTGACTCATAAGCCACTAATGATTTACGACCATTACCACCAATTGTTAGTTTTTTTATTTTTCCAATGGAGCATAATTTTTTATAATTACCCTCTGTCATTATATCAGCAGACCACAGCCAACTGCTAGCCACGCAAAGAGTATTTTGTTGATATTCAAACATAATTTTATTCGTTGGTTACTTTAGTCAGGGGATTACTCAATTTTATTTGCCTCTTCAATAAGCAGTTCTTTAGCGCGCTGCCTGATAGCAATTGCTTTTTCTGAAGTAAACACACCATCTATACTCATAGTTACGGTTACGTAGCTTACTTTGAACTCTTTTTGCAATTGCTTCTTTAAATCTGGGTGAACTAATATTTTTTTCATTACTTTGTTTTATTAATTGTTCCTTTTAAATGAACAATGCAAATATATAAACACTTTGTGTAATTTAACAAGTGTTTTACACAAAATGTTTAAAATATTTTTATAATTATGGATAAAACTTTGATGTTAAATATGTTGCAAAATTACTATGGCCTTAATAAAGACATTGACTTTGCTAGTTTACTAGGTATATCGTCTCAAGTTTTATCAAATTGGAAGAAAAGAAACACATTCGACGCTGAGTTAATTTACACAAAGTGTTTAAATATTAATCCTGAATGGCTTTTAACTGGTAATGGAGATATGTTTAAAAAAAATATATCAAATCAAGCACATGAACCAGGTGAAGTTTATACTTTAAAGACAGACCGAGTACTAAAAGAGCAATCGATCCCACTCTATGATTTGGAAGCAACCGCAGGACTAGTAGAGCTTTTCGGTAATAAAAATGGAGTTAATAAACCTATTGATTATATATCCATTCCTAACCTTCCTAAATGCGACGGAGCTATATATGTTACCGGAGATAGTATGTATCCGTTATTAAAAAGTGGAGATATTATCATATACAAGAAAGTAGAAAATACTATTGATAATATTTTCTTTGGTGAAATGTATCTCGTTTCAATTGATTTGGACGGAGATGAGTTTGTTACTGCAAAATGGATTCATAAATCAGAGAAAGGAGAGGAATTTATAAAGATTGTTTCGCAAAATTCACACCACCAACCAAAAGACATTCATTTGTCTAATGTTAAAGCAATGGCACTGATAAAAGCCTCTATTAGAATAAATTCTATGTCTTAATAGCACAAATTACTGAAAATCAATACTTAAAACACTAAAAACCCTTTATTTAGATAGCATTATCCCTGTCTCTATAAGGTTATTTTATGCTTTTTAGCTATCTTTTTCAGTGGTTATCCCTAATTATATAATTATTTTTTTTACTACTTTAGTAACCCCAACTGTAACCCCAACTGTAACCCCAAAACAAAGTATTCACTAAATTTAAAAATAGATCCTTTGCTCATTTCAGGGCATAAAAAAACCGTTTAAATAGTATTTTAAACGGTGATTTATATAAAGAAAAACGCTATTTTTAAGGCTTTAACGGTAGTATGTGGTTGTCACACTAGAGATAATGGTAGTTGTAGTATTTAAAGTGTTTAAAATGGTTTATTAAATGGTACTTAAATGGTAGTAAATGTACTTTTCGTTTACAGTTGCTTTTTCGACCTTTTTATTGTTAACCCTTGATTTTATTGGCTTTTTCGACCTTTTTTGTATTAAGTATATTGATACTTTTGGTTATACCCCCTATAATTTGTTTACTATGTGGCTATAAAGTAGCGACAATCTACCCAATTACGGTTGTATAGTCGCTACTTTATATCGAGTATATACAAGTTGTAGGTAATTGTAAAAGAGCCGAAGCGTTAAAAAACAACTAACGTATAAACTTTTTAACATCTTTGTAAAATTTCCATTTGTAATCTAGTTTTGTCATTTTTTGCTTATTATTAAAGGTTAAATTAAGTTCTTTGAAATTGTGTGTTTGAGGTCAATACGAAAAAAGTTTTACAAAAACAATAGACCTAACTAAAAATATGTTTTTATCTTTGTAGTGTTGTAAAAGGATAATTATGGGAGTTGTCACCGACTAAGACAACAACTCACCAAGTTAAGCATTCAGAATTTGTCCTTACGACTAAAAGTTAATAGACAGACTATCTCATTGTGTTGTAGCCAAAGAAAACCGAAACAGATATTGATGCAATCGCCAAGATTATCATAATTACTGCTTCAGGTTTTTCTTCCCACATTTTAAGGAATTTTGTCATATAGACGGTATTGGTTAATAAAAATTTGTCACTCATAGGCATAAGATTTTAAAATTAGACAATAAAAAAATCAGCCCTCTTAAAAGAGCTGTAAAGGCTCCGAATACTTATTCGGACGATATTTCACAAAAGTACTCCAAAATTTTAACATTTCAAATCTTTTTAGTAAGAATTTTTCTGTTTATTTTGTAATTTTAACAATTAAAAACTTCCAAACACACAATTACAAAAGAATAACAACTACCTACAACAGCTAGGGTTTCGTTGTGTGCGCAGCACGAACAATGAAGCCCGTGTTGAACGGAACCGAGTACCTGCCGTCAACACTATGGAGTTATCGTAAAGATTGTAGAGGTATTTTCAA
>NZ_JBHZQA010000011.1:0-87869 GCF_042787335.1 Flavobacterium fructosi
TCAATTGGACGGCTTTTTCTTTGAAAGCTTTGTCATAAACTTTGCGGAATTGTTTCATAGGTTAAAATTAAGATTATTTCTTAACTTTCTGTGATGGCTAAGTTAGCATGTCCAGATTATCGCTATTAATTATTTTATGAGTACCGTGAAAGAACTTATCCGTATAAAACAAACTTATTTTGAATTCATTATCGCTAGTGTCAAAAAATTCAGAAAAAAATTCATTAGCATCATTTTCGATTTTTGATACTAACCTACTAATTTCAGAATTTACATATCCTATTTGCGAGTAAAAGTCAAAGTAATCTTGTTGTACGTATTAAGGAACAATTTCTCCACTGTAACATCACACTAACCACTGCTAATCAGTAAGTTAGTGTTTTTTATTTCTACTTTTAACCCATATTTAGGCCACATTCGTTATATATACTATCAAAACTTTTTTACAATAGAATACAATCCTTTTTGGTTGATTTTAGCCTGTAAATTTCATTCCTGATATACCTGAAGCATTTCACAAAAAACGTCGTTATATAGCTTTGCATAGCCTACTTTGGTCATTATTACAACTAAACACTGGTGTTTTTTAGAATCAAATATCCGATTAGAAATTCCACCTCCCATTTTATTTTCCCTTATAAGTTGATGGGAGCTTACTTGGCATAGTGCATTACTGCTTTTATAGCTTTCGTATTTTTATTTTACAATGTAAAACCAAAATTTAAGGTAAAAACCATCAAATGAAAGCTTTAGAATGCGGTAAAACTGCATACTCGCTGTTGAAATACGGCCTGTGTAAGAACTTTTATAACTAAGTCGTATTTTCGTCAATTTCACAAATATCAAAAATCATTAAACAAGTGATATAAATACCTAATTTAGTTATTGGCTTAGCATATTCATCATTAATTGGAATACCTCTTGCTTGTTAAAATGTCAAATTTTATTTAGAATAAATTTAAATAAAAATTTGTTTGTTACGTTTTAGGTTTTATATTTGCATTAAATTATTTTAATTCAATCTAAATTAACTGAAATGAACTTTAAAAAAATATCTCTCTCCGCATTCCCAATCTTAGTATTAGTACTTTCTTCTTGTTCAAATGATGACAATGCAGCTGCTGAAGAATCTTTTAACTATACCGTTCCTACAACGTACACATTTGAAAGAAATGCGGTAACATCTGTAGATTATTCAGGGCAATCAAGCCGGTTATTAATGCTTGATGAAATGGGGAAATATTTTAGTACAGCTGCAACAAACGGAACTGTAGCTGACGATACTGTTTTATCAGAAATGTATTTAAATACAAACAATCGCTATACTGGTGCAGGTTTAAACGCTTCTGGGAAACAATTAAAAGATAAAACGGCTGCTTCAAAAGATTATTTTTCATTATATCTTGGTGGTGGTTCAATAGCGGAACAAGTAAGTGTTCGTGATTTATTTGAAACCCAATTCGACAATGCTGATGCTGCCAGTCAAGGAAAAACTGCTTCAGCGGGTGTTGCAGGTGTTTATCTAGATGGAACAAGTAAACGATTATTCGCCGCAAATGGATTAGAGCCTCAACAAGTATTATTAAAAGGAATGATGGGCGCTTGTTTTATGGATCAAATAGCGAATAATTATTTAAGTTTAAATAAATTAGATGAAAGCACTAACAAAGCAGATAATACCAGGAAAATTTTAGTTGCTGGAAAGTCTTACACAGCAATGGAACATACATGGGATGAAGCTTACGGCTACATTTACGGTGCCGATAATTTAACAGTTACCCCAAACGTATTCAAGCATTGGAGCAGCTATATCAATCAAGTTAATGCCGACACTGATTTTAATACACTTAAAGCCGACATTGAGATGGCTTTCCGTAAAGGCAGAGCAGCAATTGTTGCTAATGATTATGCAGTTCGTGATACTCAAATTGATATTATTAAAGCGAAACTAGCACTTGTTTCAGCAGTTAGAGCCGTGTTTTATTTGCAGGAGGGAAAAGGTAAATTAGCTACTGATAATGGTGCAAAAGCTTTTCATGCTTTGTCTGAAGGTTATGGATTTATTATGGCATTGCGCTATACTAATATACCAGGAACAAATAGTCCTTATTTTACTAAAGCAGAAGTAGATATAATGTTATCTTCTATGGTGAGCGGAACTAATGGATTGTGGGCTATCGATACCTTGGGAGCAAAACTCGATGCTATTTCATCACAAATTGCAACAAAATTCAGTTTTACAGTAGTTCAAGCTGCAACAGTAAATTAATTAAATAAAAACAAAGTACGAGAATTTAAGTTCTCTTGCTTTGTGTATTTTTGTAAAAATTTTTAAAAATGAAAAAGATTCTATTAATTTTAAGTCTCATTGTTTTAATTGCGGCTTGCTCATCAAATGAGGGAGAGAGCAATACTGACGGGAATAATTATGATCGAACAGTACTATTAACTAACTGGGCTGATAATATCATTATACCAAGTTATGTAAATTACCAAGCAAAGGTTCAAATATTAGCAACAAACTCAAATGCTTTTGTTACAACGCCAACTGAAGGAAATCTTCAAGCGGTTAGGTCTTCTTGGCTAGACGCTTACAAAGCCTATCAATATATATCGATGTACAATCTGGGTAAAGCAGAAGAAATCAATTTTAATATGGCTTCTAATACTTATCCAACAAATACAATCGGTATAGAATCTAATATTTCATCCGGAACTTACAATCTGGCATTGTTATCTCAACTTGACAAACAAGGTTTTCCAGCATTGGATTATTTGATAAATGGTTTGAGTACAAGTGATGCAGCAATCGTTGGTTTTTATGCTACAAATACAAATGCTACCAATTACAAACAGTACTTATCAGCGGTTGTGAGCAAATTAAAAACTAATATTGATGCAGTTGTAACCGACTGGAATTCGGGTTTTAGAAATAGTTATGTGGCTAACAACGGAACATCGGTAAGCAGTTCAGTAAACAAGACCACAAATTTATTTGTAAAAAATCTTGAAAAAGATATTAGAGCTGGTAAATTAGGAATTCCGGCAGGCGTTTTTTCAAGTGGTGTTAAATATCCAGAAAAAGTGGAGGGCTATTATAAAAATGATATTTCTAAAGAGTTATTAAATATTTCCCTAAAAGCACAACAGGATTTTTTCAATGGAAAGCATTTCAATAGTACCACAACAGGTGCAGGTTTAAAAATGTATTTAGACTTTTTAAATGCGATACGAAATAACCAAAAATTAAGCGATATCATAAACAATCAATTCACAACTATTTTTACCGTTAATACTACCCTGAACAACAGTTTTTCGCAACAAATAAATACTGATAATTCAAAAATGATTGCTGCATATGATGCTTTACAGCAAAATGTTATTTACGTAAAACTAGATATGATGCAAGCGTTAAACATTACTATTGATTATGTAGATGGTGATGGCGATTAATTATGAATATTAGTATGACAAAATATATAAATAAATATTCAGAGGCATCAACGCTAGCTTTTTTTAGGCTAGCGTTTGGTTTTATGATGGTTTTAAGTTTACTGCGATTTGTGAGTTATGGCTGGATTGATAAATTTTACATACAGCCCCAATTCCACTTTACATATTATGGTTTTGAATGGGTAAAACCACTTGGAGATTATACCTATTTATTGTTTTTTATTTCAGGGTTAGCCGCTTTATTTGTCGCCATCGGATACAAATACAAACTATCGATTATTACTTTTTTCCTGAGTTTTACTTATATAGAATTTATGGATAAAACAACTTACCTAAACCATTATTACTTTATTACGGTGGTGAGTTTTATACTAATTTTTTTACCTGCAAATGCGTACTTTTCTGTTGATGCGTATAGAAATCCTAAAATTGCCTTTCAGAAAATACCCAGTTGGACAATTGATATTTTGAAATTGCTTATCGGGATTGTATATTTTTATGCAGGGTTGGCAAAACTCAATTCAGACTGGCTTTTTGAAGCTATGCCACTCAAAATCTGGTTGCCTAATAATTCCAATTTACCAATAATTGGTTCTTTATTAAATGAGAATTGGGTACACTACGCTTTTAGCTGGACAGGAATGATTTATGATTTAAGCATCCCTTTTTTACTATTATATAAAAGAACCAGACTCTTCGCTTTTGTTTTAGTAGTAGTATTTCATATTCTGACTAAAATACTTTTCCCAATTGGTGTTTTTCCGTATATAATGATTGTCAGTTCATTACTCTTTTTTAATGCCGATTTTCATAAAAAGTGCTTACAAATTATTTCAAAATTGTTTAACTTTAGTATAGCTGTTTTTGAAAATGGAAAAGAAAAAATTCAAAATTTCAATGGCCTTTATAAAACTAAAATAGCTTTGGTGAGTTGTTTTATAGCTTTACAATTACTGTTTCCTTTTCGATACTTATTGTATCCGGACGAATTATTTTGGACAGAAGAAGGCTTTCGGTTTTCGTGGCGCGTGATGCTTATGGAAAAAGCCGGTTATACTCAATTTAGTGTTACCGATGCGAAAACTAAAGAAAATATAAAGGTAGACAATAGTCATTTTTTAACCACTTTTCAAGAAAAGCAGATGTCGTTTCAACCAGATTTTATTTTGGAATACGCACATTTTTTACGGAATTATTACCAAAAACAAGGCATTCAAAACCCTGAAGTTAGAGTAGAAAGTTACGTTGCTCTCAACGGAAGATTAAGCAAATTATACATTGACCCAAAAATAAATCTAGCCAAAGAAAATGAATCTTTCAAACACAAAACTTGGATATTACCTTTTAACGATGAAATTAAAGGATTTTAGTTGCATTCTATTTTTGTTCATTACGATAAATAGCTTTTCACAATATAAAATTTCGGGAATAATTACGGCTGAAAACGGTACTAAATTAGCGTTAGTTGAAGTGTACAACAAAAGTTTCGGCACTAAATATTTGTCTAATTCCAAAGGAGAATTTTCAATTGAATTCAACCAATCTGGTGATTATCAACTTGTGTTTTACAAAGAGAGCTATGCCGTTTTAGAAAAAACAGTGGCAGCATCTGATGAAAATATTGTTGTTGTTTTACAAAGCGTTACACAACTTTCCGAAGTGGTAATCAATAAACAGAAAGACAAAATATTTGCCCTCAATAAATTAAAAGATATTGAAGAAACAGCTATTTATGCAGGTAAGAAAACTGAAGTTATTTCATTAAACAAAATAACAGCAAACAAGGCAACCAACAATGCACGTCAAATATTTGCTCAAGTGGTAGGACTAACTATAAATGAAAGTTCTGATGGTGGTTTGCAATTAAGTATTGGTGGTCGAGGATTAGATCCAAATCGAACATCAAATTTTAATACCCGTCAAAACGGGTATGACATAAGTGCGGATGTTTTGGGTTATCCTGAAAGTTATTATGCAACACCCACCGAGGCATTAGAAGAGATTCAAGTCATACGCGGCGCGGCATCGTTACAGTACGGTACACAATTTGGCGGATTAGTTAATTTCAAATTAAAATCACCAAGTAAAAGACCCTTTGAGTTTGCAACGAGAACTACAGTAGGCTCGTATGGTTTGTTTACCAATTTTACTTCGTTAAGTGGTACAAAAGATAAGTTCAGTTACTACACCTTTTATAATTACAAACAAGGAAATGGATTTAGACCTAATTCTGAATTCGAGAGTAAAAACTATTTTGGAAATTTAAATTATCAATTTTCGGATAAAACTTCCTTACATTTTGACTACACCTATTTCAATTATTTAGCACAACAAGCCGGAGGATTAACTGACGTGATGTTTGATAATGATCCAACACAAAGCAATAGAACACGAAACTGGTTTGCTGTAAATTGGAATTTATTTGCCCTTCGATTAAAGCATAAATTTAATGATAAGGCAGATTTTTCTTTGCAATTATTTGGTCTGGATGCGAGTCGAAAAGCACTTGGATTTCGTTCTAACAGAGTTTCTGCCCCGGATGTATTAGGTACCGAAAGGGATTTAATAATTGGTAAATTTGTCAATTGGGGTGCAGAAGCCCGCTATTTACAACGCTACATAATTAATGATAACACTAGCGCTTTTTTGATTGGGGCTAAATATTATCAATCCAAAAATTCAGGCCTTCAAGGTCCGGGAAGCTCGGGTAGTGATGCCAATTTTAATCTAGCAGAAGCTGAATTCCCTTTTTATGCCAACCAATCCAACTATAGTTTTCCCAATTTAAATATAGCTGTTTTTGGGGAGAATATTTTCAAAATAACCCCTAATTTTTCTATAACTCCTGGTTTTAGATTTGAAAAAATAAAAACACAAGCGGAAGGTTCCTACCGAAAAATAAATCTTGATTTAGCAGGAAATGTGATTTTAGATGAAACTAAGTTTGAGAAAAATATAAAAGACAGAAACTTCATTTTAGTTGGTGTCGGATTAAGTTATAAACCACAAAACCGAATTGAACTGTATGGGAATATTTCTCAAAATTATCGCTCGGTAACATTCAATGATATTCGTACGGTTTCACCAAGTCAAGTGATTGATGAAAATATTACTGACGAAAAGGGCTATACTTCTGATATTGGAATTAGAGGACAATTAGGAGATAAAGTCACTTTTGACGCTAGTATTTATGGCTTGTATTATAACGATAAAATAGGGGAATATGAAACCCGAAATCCTAATGGTTCAGCAGCAATTGTCAGATTTCGAGACAATATAGGTACAGCTGTAACGTATGGTTTTGAAACCATGTTTGACTGGAGTTTAAGTAAGACTTTCTTTAAAGAAAGCGACAACTTTGCTTGGAATGTATTTTCTAATATTGCGATTACCAATTCAGAATATTTAAAATCGGATGCGCCAAATATTGAAGGAAATAAAGTAGAGTTTGTTCCGCTTTATAACATAAAGACAGGAACAGGAATTGGGTATAAAAACTTTATTTCGAGTGTACAATTTACCTATGTATCTTCTCAATTTACGGAAGCAAACAACAGTAAAACAGATATAAATGACAATACGTATGGTATTTTTGGCCAAATTCCAGCCTATTATGTAGCTGATTTTTCAACCTCGTATAAATGGAAAAAATGGAAACTAGAAGCCGGAATCACTAATTTTACAAATAACAGTTATTTCACCAGAAGAGCAACTGGCTATCCAGGACCAGGAATAATACCTTCTGATACTAGAACTTTTTACACAACTTTAGAATTTGTATTTTAGAGTAATAAAAACTTACCTTGATCTTCTCTTAAAGTTGTTGTTAAGTACTAAAATCAGTAAATTACTTGAAGTTCACTATGTGTATTTTTATCGTTTTTTTTATTTCAATTTTTTGAACCTATATTTTATTGAAAACAAGCAACGGTACTTTGGCCTTAAAGGAATAATTTGCGGAGTTACTGGAAAAAAATATTTTATCAAAAAAACTTCTGTTTTGTTGCGTGAACATAATCATCATGGAAGGTTTTGACTGCTTAATTACCGCCTCTATGTTTGAAATTAAACTCTTGGCCAGATTGATATTTTCGATATGCAGTTCAATATTATGCTTTGAATTTTTTTTTACCAATTCATCTATGGTGTTTTTATTTGTTGTCATTTCAGTGGGGTAATTGAAATGGAGTATTTCAACTTTTGCCTTTAATGGCTTTGTGAATTCAATTACTTTTTTCAGTTCATTTTCAATATTTACAAGGTCGGAGGCGTAAATGACGCTCTTTATCTCACTTCGACGATAATTGTGGGGCACGGCTATAACAGGGACTATTGAATGAGAGATTAGACTAGAAGTATTTGTCCCGAATATTTTTTTTAGTTTTCCTGAGCCTCTGGTACTGAGGCAGATAAAACTAAATTTATTTTCCTGAGCATATTCACTGACATTGCTGTCTGCAAAAACAGCACTATTTATTACACACTTTTTATTTTTAGAAACAACATCAATGTCTCTATAAACCGATGCTACAAATTGGTTCAGTTTTTTTTGAATTTTATCCGCTTCTATCTTTTCATAATTAGCGAAGATGGCATCGCTCATTGATGTAAGATTTGCAATGTAATAGGAATGAAAAAAAGTCAACTCAAATTTATGTTGGGATGCCAATTGAATGGCAAATCGCAAACCTGCTTTTGAGTTAGAAGAAAAATCGGTGGTAACAAGAATTTTATCCATTATCTTTTATGTTGATTGTTATTTTGACAAAAACACTATTCAATTGACTGATTAAACCTATTATTGTTTTTTGTTAGACATCAATGAAGTTGCAATGCTCAAGATTAAAATAACAACAATTACCAACAATGCAATTTGTATCGGCAATTTGTAGAAATCAACCAGTAACATCTTCAGCCCGACAAATATTAATATCAAAGCAAGTCCCTTCGACAAATACCGAAACTTATCCATCATTCCCGCCAGCGCAAAATACAATGAGCGCAAGCCAAGTATGGCAAACACATTTGAAGTATAAACAATAAAATGGTCTTGCGTGATTGCCAGTATTGCAGGAATACTATCTGCTGCAAAAATCAAATCGGTGGTTTCAATCAACACTAACACTAAAAACAAAGGCGTTGCAAACCGTTTTCCATCTTGTTTTACAAAAAAATTACCACCATGCAGTTCATTAGTAACAGGCATCACTTTTCTGAATAATTTTATAAGGGGATTTTTTTCTGGTTCAATTATTATCTCCTTTTGCGTAAGCATCTTATATCCTGTATAAATCAGTATCGCTCCGAAAACATAAATCGTCCAATGGAATTTTTCAAGTAACGCCACTCCCGCAAAAATAAAAGCAGCCCGCATTATTAAAGCTCCGATAATTCCCCAAAACAAAATTTTATGCTGATATATTGCAGGAGTTTTGAAATAAGAAAAAATTAAAACGAATACAAAAATATTATCTACGCTCAATGCTTTTTCTATTACGTAACCCGTAAAAAACTCCAATGCTTTCACTTCACCTTGCCAATAATAAATAAGCCAATTGAAGCACATGGCAAGGGTTATCCAAACCCCTGTCCAAATCATGGCTTCTTTAATACTTACTTCATGTGCTTTACGGTTAAACACCCCTAAATCCAATGCCAGCATCAGCAGTACGAATACATTAAAGCCAATCCAAAAACTCAAATCCGTTTGCATATTCGCATCTTGTTTAATTATCCATCACTCCTATTTTATCAAATTCATTTGGTTAATTTTTACAGGTTACCAAAAGGTTTGTTTATTGAATTTTCTTAAATGCTTTTCTATAACGATGGTCTGACAGTTTGCGTGTACAAGTCGTTCAGGATTTACTTGTACAAACGGTATTAAACGAAAACGCATCTTAAAGGTAATGAACTTTTTGGCAAATGCCTAACAAAATTTTATACCATGAAAAACTTGAAGCGTGTATGAATCCTTTATAGTTTGTGATGCCTATACTATTGATTATAGTCATATTTCCTATTCTTTTGTTTATATTCGGTTCGATTTTTTTTCTATAATACTTTGTAAGTTTAACACATATGTTGCGACATAAAAACCTTGTTTAATACTCCAAACTGTATGACCTCTAAATTGTTCAAATTGTTGCTGTGTTGTTTCACAGTAATTGCCAAAGTAGTTTCATGAGTTCAGTATTTATTTTTTTTTATTTCATCGGCACAAGGATCATATCCATCTTGTTTAGGTTTTCGTTGATTGGTTAACAAAATATTTCATTTACTATGCTACAATCCATTATTACTCCTTGTAAAACACTTTTTGACAACAAGTTTTTCCTCGCATATAAAACATGTACTTCACAACAAGTATTACATCTTAACATTTTTAAAATATTTTCTTTGAATCCATTTTTCAATACTGATAATTATTAGAATTGAAAAAGCTACCATGGCTGACATCCCCCATGCCACTGCTTTTAATGGTGATGAATGAAACCAACGATTCATAAATGGAAAATAAACAAAAGCGGCCTGAACAAACAGTACTGTTGCAATTCCGATATAAATAAATGGATTGGAGAAAAGCCCGATTTTATTGACTGAAAAATTAAGAGATCGGCAATCAATAAGGTAAAACACCTGAAATAAAACCATTGCTGTTACAGCCATTGTTTGAGCTTCCGAAATGGCCAGTGAATGTTCCATGCCTCTGGACAGTTCAATATTATATTCCCAAAGAAATAATCCAATTGTTCCACCTGCCATTACCAGAGAAACCAGTATCATCCTGAAAATTATCAAAGAACTTAATAAAGGTTTATTGGGCTTACGTGGAGGACGATTCATTACATCGGGTTCCATTGCTTCAAGTGCAAGAGGCAATGACAAGGCTACGGCAGTTATAAGATTGATCCATAATACCTGAACAGGCTGTATTGGGATGAGTAGGATTCCCCCTTCTGAAGGAAAAAATAACACGGCAATAAAAATAACCAATCCCAATCCTATACTTGTAGGCAGAAGAAATACAATCGATTTCAAAAGGTTATCAAATACTCGGCGTCCTTCTTCAACAGCAGCCTTTATACTTTCAAAATTATCATCGGCCAGGATCATGTCTGCCGCCTCTTTGGCAACAGCTGTGCCACTTATACCCATAGCTACGCCAATATCTGCACGTTTAAGTGCTGGGGCGTCATTTACACCATCTCCTGTCATGGCTACCACTTCCCCGTTAGCCTGAAGGGCTTTTACTAAATTTAATTTATCTTCGGGGGATACCCGTGCGAAAATATTGGTGTTTTTTACTACCTCTTGAATCTCCTGGGCATTCAAATTCTGAAGCTCCTTTCCAGTGATAACCCTGTCTGCATTTATAAATCCAAGTTCCCTGCCTATTGCTCCGGCTGTTGCAGGATGGTCTCCGGTAATCATTTTCACCGTAATACCTGCATTATGACACGAATCGATCGCTTCTTTTACTTCCATCCTTGGAGGGTCACTTATGGCCTGTATCCCTAAAAAAGTAAAATCGCACAGATCCTCTTCCGTAATGAGTGATGAATGTTCGCTATCCAACTTTCTGGAAGCGAAAGCCAATACTCTCATTCCTGTTCCTGCTAATTGTAAAGCCTCCGTTCGTACCTCTGATGAATTTTTACTATTTAATAAAAGTGGAATAACTGATTCAGGTGCGCCTTTAAGGTAAATTATTTTTTCTCCAGAAGGGGATAGATGGAGCGTAGCCATTATTTTTTTTTCGGAATCAAAGGGTAATTCATCCAGCCTCCGCCATTTGCTTCTTAGTTCGTCCTCGTTTATTCCAAACTTTCCGGCTACTGCTATCAGGGCAACCTCTGTAGGGTCTCCTACTGATTTCCAATGACCCTCTTTTTTATGAAGTGTTGCGTCATTGCACAGTGCTGCAGCACTAATAAGTTCACCTATTTCATCCTCCTTTCCCTCTTCATCAGAATCATTTTTTAAAATTTTACCATCAGTATTAATACCTACTCCTGTAACATTGAATTTTTGCTTTCCATTCCAAAGTACCTGAACGGTCATTTCGTTAAGGGTAAGCGTTCCCGTTTTATCTGAGCAGATTACAGTGGTGCTGCCCAAGGTTTCTACAGCGGATAAATGCCTGATAATAGCTTGTCTCTTTGCCATTCGCATAATACCGATAGCTGATGCGATAGTAATTACGGCTGGCAGTCCTTCTGGGATAGCTGCTACCGCAAGAGTAATGGCAAAAAATATTGCATCTATGAATGTATAATTACGAAATATTCCTATTAGAAAAACTAAAACACTAACAAGGATGATGGCATAGGTAATTCCTCGTGCAATTTTTTCAAGAGATTTTGTCAGTGGAGATTTGACTGATGCGGTAGTTTGAAGAAGTGCTGAAATTTTACCAATCTCGGTTTTAATACCTGCCAAAACAACGACGCCTTCTGCTGTACCGGAAGTAATCAATGTGCCGCTAAAAACCATATTTTTACGATCAGCAACTCCTACATCTGCTTCAATAATATCCGTATTTTTTTCCACCGGCAAGGATTCTCCTGTAAGGATAGATTCATTACACTGCATATTTTTTACGAATGTGAGCCGCATATCTGCCGATACCTTATCGCCAGCCTGAAGCAATACATAATCACCGGGAACTAGTTCCGCAGCCTGGATATTCTTTTGCTTTCCATCTCTAATCACTGTAGCATTTTCCGGAATTAATTGGAGAAGTCCCTGAATGGTTTTTCCAGCCTGGTACTCCTGAACAAACCCGATAATGGCATTAATAATTATTACACAAAACACCACTATACCATCTGTGATTTTGCCCATAGTTATAGCAAAGATGGTAGCAGTAAGTAGAACATATATAAGCGGGTTAAGAAATTGCCTCAGCAAAATTTTAAAGGCACTTTCTCTACTTTGCCTGCAAATGATATTTGGCCCTTCCTTTTTCAAGCGCTTCCCAGCTTCTGTTGTACTAAGACCTTCAGAGGAAGTATCGAGACTCTCTAATACTTTACTATATGAAACGGAATGCCATTCTTTATTTTGGGCTATGCTACTCATAAAATCGTCAGTTATCGTTGTTTTAATTATTTAAAAACAATTAAAATCATTCAGAAATAGGTGCTATTTAAATTTGTTTAGGGTTTGTTTTGTAGTGTCTTACAATATTTTAATAAAAAATAAGCAACACCGAGTGCAGCAATTAATAAAGCTAAACTTATAACAATATTACTATTTGTTTGCTGTATATCTAGTGTGATTATTTTAGTTGAAATGGCAATAATTGAGATTTCTATGATTGGAGCAGTAGGAATTGTATCGGATGAAATAATTAATAGCAATGCTTTTATAAGCTCATATCCAATCGCAATAATCAATATCAAATTAAATACTTCGAATAAGGTGGAAACATCAATCAATAAATAAGGTGGAGCGATAATTTTTTTAAATTCTAAATAGATAAGATGTAATGTGCCCAATATTAAAATTAAAGTCATAATTCCAATTAAAACACGAATTATATTTTTATTAATGGCTATAATTATTCTTAAAAATTTATCATCGCTCTTCATAGTATTTTTTTTAACAGATTATAGTTGGAGATAAATTATTTCAATTTTTAAGCGTTTGCTTGTCAAATCGGCAAAATCCATCCGAAAATTGATCTTAAGTTTTCGATATTTTATGTATGTCCTCTGTATCAATTTTATCAGGGTTGCCTTTTACGCTATTAAAGCCTTTTGTCACAAGTAAATTTAGTTATAAAAATATGCCCTTTTAGTAATATAATTGTTTTTTTGTTTTTATTTAATTGATTGTGAGCAAAAAACCCAGAAACATTAGCTTGTTGGTTAGCAAAACGTTAATCGTAAGTTGTCGATGTTTCATGTTAACAAATATGGCAATTTTGTAGAATCTTTGTTTTTTTTGCGTAAGTTTTACTTTTACACTTTTCACATTTTAATTGTCAGTTTAAGTTCCGTGATTTAGTTTTTTCACACTTCTATTTCCAAATTTCGTTTTTTGAGTCATTGCTTGCCGACTAACCTGAATTGTCAAAAGGTAAAATGACTAACCATCGTTCAAACGGGTTAACTTAATGACATTGTACTCTAGACTACGTTTGTTACAATTAAAAGTAAAAAACCGTCTAAATTTTAAAAAAGTGATTTTATATTTGGTTCAGTGGTCTATTTTAAGATGGTTTGTTTGTCAATTATTTGTTCATTATCAATGCGAAATAAAGATTTCAGCCCGGTATATTCACAAATAAATTCTTCACTCGTATTCACAGGATTCTCGTTAAATAGTATACCTTTAATGGGAATGTTTCTACGTTGAAGAGCTTCGACAGAAAGTAGTGTATAGTTTATGCTTCCGATATAATTCCTGGAGACCTAAATAACTTCCACTTTTAATTTTTCTATAAGGTCAATTACCAAAGAAGCACCATTGAGCGGAACCATCAAATCGCCTGCTCCTTCAATAATGAGATGTTGTTGGTTGCTGGAACTTTAATGGAATCTAAATTAAGTGTAACACCATCAATCGCATCAGCAACGTGCGGATACATCGGTTCCGTAAGGCGATATGCTTCAGAAAAAAAATGAGAAGTAGAATTACTGATAGGTCCCTCCATTTTCATTGTATCCGTCTGATGCAAATCTCCTGATTGTATAGGCTTCCAGTAATCGGCTTTTAGCGCTTCGACGAGAATGGCTGATACTATTGTTTTTCCTATATCCATACCAATGCCTGTTATGAAATAGGTTTTCATTTGCCGTGTTTTTTTAATTAAATTCTAATCTTTGCCCCGGGATGAATTCAGAGAAATTACCATTCTCATAGACAAGATTTCCGTTAACAAACCTATGGGTTACTTTTGATTGAAATATTTGGCCTTCTAATGGCGACCAACCGCACTTGTATAAAATATTTTCTTTACCAACCGTCCAAGGCGAATACAAGTCAACCAGCGTTAAATCGGCAAAATAACCCTTCCCAATAAAGCCTCTCATTTCAATACCATAAAGGATCGCTACATTATGACAGCTTTTTTCGGCATTTTTTTCTAATGAAATTAGCCCTTGTTTGTATAATTCAAGCATAATATACAAGGAATGCTGTATCATTGGCGCACCCGACATGAATTGGATGTATAGTTTTTGCTTTTCCTATAAAGTGTGCGCTGCTTGGTCAGTTGTGATAATATCAATTCGGTCACCCAGCAAAACCTTCAAAAGACCTTCTCTGCCTTACTCCGCCTTAATGGCAGAATTCCATTTTATTACGGTTCCCAATCGCTCATAATCCTCGTATGAAAACCAAAGATTTTCATACGATACTTCGGTGGTGATGTTCTTTTCTTTTAACGGTATGTCGTTTCGAAACAAATGGGTTTCCGAGGCTGTGGTTAAATGTAGAATATGCAACCTTACCTTGTGCTTTTCGGCAATGGCAATGGGTCTTTTGGTAGATTTATAACATCCCTTTCCACTTCTAATTAACAGATGAAATACCTGTTTATTTTTAAGTGTAATTAAAAAATTATTTTGCAAAAGCATCCTAAAATTTTTTAGTAAAAGGGATGAAGGTCTAAAAACCGGTAATGTTCTTAAAATTAAAACCTATAAAAAATTTCGGTTGTGAGTTATTTTTACAAAGCTAAAAAGGAGAAGACACCCCCTATTGTTTCACTATTTATCAACGCAGTCAGCAGTTGAAAATTTATATTTTACACGTTCAAAATCTATAGGTGCACCCTTAATAAAATTGGTTGCCCCCAAAGTGGTTTCTAATTTACCATTCCCTAAAATGAGTTCATTTCCACGTTTTAAAAATGCCATTGGATTTTTGTACGTTATTTTATCATACGAACCCTGGATAAATGTGTAGCTGGCAAATAAAGTATCCCCACGGAATTCTCCTGCGATTTTTCCAACTTTTTTTGGCATATCTAAAATTTTCATCACCATATCGCCGGTTATTTTTCCATTTTTTAAAGTGTTTATTTTTAATTCAAGAGTATCCTGTTCATACAACGCTTTATAACATTGAACGCTTATCGGTTTTTCAGCCTGAACTTTGGTAGCTTCACCGCTTTTGAGGGTTTCATTTTTTTTACAGCCTTGAAGTCCAATACAAGCCAATAGTAAACAAGAAAGAGCTAGATTTTTCATAATAATAAGTATTTAGTTAATATTTGTGGCAATAACAATTGCTAATTTACATATAAATAGCATAAAATACTACGGATTTATTAGCGTTAAAATTATTAATGATACGGTATTAAAGCAACAGTAGTCTCTTTTACAGCACTCTTCAAGTAGTATTAATTTCAATAGAGTTAAAGATCTTTAAGCAATCCGCGGGCAATTACTATTTTCATAATTTCATTCGTTCCGGCATAAATGCGTGCCACACGATTATCGGCATACATACGAGCAATTCGATAGTCCCACATATAACCATAACCACCAAATAATTGCAAACATTCATCAACAACGTGGCCGCACATATCAGTGGCAGAATATTTAATCATCGAAGCACTTTCAGTTGTTAGTTTATGCTCTGCTAATAATTCAATACATCGATCTAAAAAAGCCTGATGTATTTGCATTTGGGTAGTACATTCCGCCAGTTTAAATTGGGTGTTTTGAAATCCCGCAATAGGCGTACCAAAAGCGGTTCGTTCCGTAGTATAAGCGATGGTACTTTCGATGGCTCCTTCAGCAGTAGCTACGGCCATAATCCCGACTGTCAATCGCTCTCGAGCTAATTCCTGCATCATAATTTTAAATCCTGTTTTCTCATCTCCAAGCCTATTCTCCTTTGGAACTCTTACATTATCAAAAAACAACTCTGCAGTATCTTGAGATTTCATTCCAATTTTCTTGAGCGGAACTCCTTTCGTAAACCCTTCCATTTTAGATTCTAAAATGAGTAAGGTAACGCCTTGCCCCTCTGTATTGTGATTGGTTTTCACAGCCACTATAGCCATATCGCACATAAAACCATTGGTTATAAAGGTTTTTTGTCCATTTACTAGATAATAATCCCCTTTATCTTCGGCTGTTGTTCGAAGTGCTTTCAAATCGCTCCCGCAATTAGGTTCTGTCATTCCTATAGCAGTTATAATAGCGCCTTTAGCCATTAGAGGTAAATACTTTTGTTTTTGGGCTTCCGTTCCATAATACAATAAATAAGGAGCTACAATATCGGAATGCAACGAAAATCCAGGACCGGTTATTCCTTTTTTTGCGAAAGCTTCAATTAACAAGGCATTAAAAGTAAAATCTAGTCCTCCTCCCCCGTATATTTCTGGTATATCCAAACACAACAATCCTAATTCTCCCGCTCGTTTCCAGATTTCACGCGATACCATCCCATTTTTCTCCCATTCGTCTAAATGATCCATAATGTCATTTGTGATGAATTCCTGAATCATTTCGTGCATCATTTTATGCTCTTCGGAGGCATAAATCTTTCGTTCCAATAGTATGTTTTTTAGCATTTTTTTAGCATTTTTAGATTAAAGGATGCATCTGCTGGTTTAAATGGGAATTTACGACATAAGAAGCAACAAATCAACATTATAACGTTATTTATTGCATTATAATTAATAAATTTACTGTTGCTTTACTTTAGATTTTCAGCTAAATAATCTTGTAATGACGTTAGATAAATACAATCAGAAACGTAATTTTAATTTCACTGAGGAACCCAAAGGTGAAAACTTCAAGTCGAAAAACGATTTGATTTTTATAGTTCAAAAACACGCTGCGTCACATTTACATTATGATTTTCGCTTAGAAATGAATGGGGTTTTAAAAAGTTGGGCAATACCAAAAGGCCCGTCAATGAACCCAAACGACAAAAGACTTTCCATTATGGTCGAGGATCATCCTTTATCTTACAAAGATTTTGAAGGAACTATTCCTGAAGGAAATTATGGTGCCGGAAATGTTATTGTTTGGGATAATGGGACTTATACGTTGCCCGAAGAGCAATCAAAAGCAGCTACTGAAAATAAATTAAAAACAGATCTAGAAAAAGGACATATTCGTTTTATCCTGAACGGAAAAAAATTAAAAGGCGAATTTTCATTGGTTAAACTAAACAACCAAGAAGATAATTCTTGGCTTTTGATTAAAAAAAACGACTCGTACGCAACGGATATCGACATTTTAAAAAAAGATAAATCCGTATTATCTAAGGTAACTTTAGAGGATTTGGCAAAAAAAACGACAAAGGATAATTTAGATTCAAAAATAAATGAAAGCGCTAATTTTATTAAACCAATGTTAGCCCATACCGCTGAAAAGCCATTTGATAATAAAAATTGGTTATTTGAAACGAAGTATGATGGTTACAGAACAATTGCGGTTATTAATCCGGAACAGGTCCTTCTTTTTAGCCGCAATCATCTTTCTTTTACTAAAAATTTTAAGGCAATTGCCGATGAGCTTCGACAAATAAATCATGTTGCGGTACTTGATGGCGAAGTTGTAATTGAGGATAAAACTGGTCGTTCGGATTTTCAATTATTGCAGAATTATATCAAAACAGGAAAAGGAACACTAAAATATTATGTCTTCGATATTTTAAATCTGGATGGCCACGACACTTCAAATTTATCATTAATACAACGAAAAGAATTGGTTGAAATTTTGCTTCATAAATTCCTGTTATTGAATGTGTTTTATTCGGAACACATACAAGAGAAGGGAATTTTATTTTATGAACATGTCATCGAAAAAAATCTGGAAGGCATCATGGCAAAAGAGGTAAACAGCCTATATAGACCTGGAAAAAGAAGCAACGATTGGCTTAAAATAAGGATTTCACAACAGGAAGAAGCAATCATCATTGGCATAACCGAATCAAAAACTACAAGAAGTTATTTTGGTGCCCTTTTATTGGCTCAATATGATCATGAAACATTACGATTTATAGGAAAATGCGGTACTGGTTTTAAAGAAGAAACGCTAAAGGAATTGTATAATAAGTTCGAACCTTATTTTATTGATAAATCTCCAATAAAAGATAAAATTCCAACACGTGATAAAGTAAAATGGCTTAAGCCAAAATTTGTTTGTCAGATAAAATTCACGGAATGGACTCAAGATTATTATTTGCGTCATCCTGTTTTTCAGGGCTTACGAATGGACAAAGAAGTAAAAGATATTATTTTCTCATTAAAATAATCATAATCAATAACTTAAATAAAAAATAACAACCGTGAATCTTAAAAATGAAAATGATTTTTATTTAAAAATTGGACAAATAAATTTGCATTTGACTAACCAAAACAAACTATTTTTCCCTAACGATGGCATTTCAAAAGGAGATATCGTAAATTATTATAATGAAGTTTCAGCATTGATATTACCCTATTTAAAAGACCGTCCAGAATCTATGAATCGCTTTCCTAATGGAATAAATACAGGTGGTTTTTACCAAAAGAATATTGACTTAGAAAATAGTCCATTCTGGCTTAAAACGGAGAAAATTTATTCCGAATCAAATGATAAATATAGCGATTATTTGCTATGCAATGATACAGCGACCTTACTATATATGGCAAATTTGGGGTGTATTGAATTCAATCCGTGGAATTCCACCATCAATAAAATGGACAACCCGGATTGGGCTGTGATTGATTTAGATCCTGCAAAAAATGATTTTAAAGAAGTGGTAAAAACAGCGCTTACTCTCAAAGAAATAATGGATGAGTTGGATACAGCATGTTACTGTAAAACATCCGGAGCAACAGGATTGCATATTTATATTCCCTTAGGCGCCCAATACAGTTATGATTCTGCCAGATTGTTTTCGGAGGTAATCGCAAATGAGGTTGTTGCCCGATTACCGCAAATCACGAGTGTCGTACGATCAGTTAGAAATAGAGGAAATAAAATTTACATTGATTTTTTACAAAACAGGCAAGGTCAGACTTTGGCTTCCCCCTATTCCGTGAGACCGAGAGCTGGAGCTACTGTTTCAACACCTCTGGAATGGGGAGAAGTCAATGAGAAATTATCGCCGTCACAATTTACCATCAAAAATGTACTGCAACGCTTTGATCAAAAAGGCGATTTATGGAAACCGGTATTAGGCAAAGGAGCCAATCTAGAAATGATTATAAAAAACATTTCTGAAAACCCAAGGCGTTAAGATGATTTGGTTTTTTCGTTTTCGAGGCTTGCTTTCAGCATAGCCATTAAATCATCATTCTGTTTGCGCACCACTTTAAGTTTAGGGGCGACTTGTTTTTTACCTTTTGCTTTATTTCTTATAATTTCTAAAAGTTTTGCTGTATAATTGTCCTTGTACTTTGCAATATCAAATTTCTCTGTTAATTGTTCGACTAGCCTAATGGCCATATCCATTTCTTTTGTATTCGGTGCAGATGACGGTGGCAATTTTAATTCTGTGGTATTTCTAATCTCTTCTTGAAATCGAATTCGGTTAAGTACAATAACATTTTTATACGATTTCAAAATGACCAAACTTTCTCTATTTCTTAAAACAATAGTCCCTACCCCTACTTTTCCCGAAACTTGCAGTGCATCCCGCAGCAATGCATACGCTTTGATTGCTCCCTTATCCGGCTCGAGATAATAAGGCTGTTCATAATAAATGGTGTCAATTTCTTTTTCATCGACAAAATTCATTATTTCGATGGTTTTGGTTTTCTCTGCTTCAGCAGCTTCAAAATCAGAATCTTCAATTACCACATACTTGTCATCCAGTTTATATCCTTTTACAATATCGGCATAAGTAACTTCTTTGCCTGTATTTTCGTTAATCCGTTTAAATTTAATATTAGAATAATCATACTTGTCGAGCATATTCATTTCAAGATTGCTTTCCTGGACTGCTGAAAATAATTTAATTGGGATGTTTATCAATCCGAAAGTAATTGAACCTGTCCAAATTGATTTTATTCTGGTTTCCATAAAATTGAAGATTTACGTCATTAAACAGGAATGCAATTACGCTATCAAAAGCATACAAAATTCTGAATTTCAATACATTAAATTTACGAAAAAATAATATTTGTTTAATAACTATTTTTATCAAAATAAAACATCAACGCTAATAAAACTCCAAAAAACAACTTCTAAAACACTTTAGCATATTTATTTAAACCCTTAAGAGCCTTTACTTTTATCTCCCTTTTAATTTAAAGATTGTTTAAGAACGCTTTACAAAATTCATTCTCAATAGTCCCGCGATCTGTCTAAAAAAGTTTTTCCTTCACCTCTCTTACTTCCCGCCTCAAATCCATTAGTACCTCTTTCAAGCTTTCCGGACTCAAATCATCTGGTTTAAATTCTTCGGTAGCAAGACTGCAGGCAAATTCCCAAATTTCAAGAATTTCAGAAGCCTTAACTTCATACGACTTATAATAGGCATTATCCGAATGAAGGACTAAGGTATTTTTTCCGTTTTTGTTTAATCGCTTGTAAACAATTCCTTCGTTTTTGGTTAACAAAATATACGTTTTCCCATCCATAACATCCCCCAGTTTTTCTACATAACGACCTACAATGAAAAACCCACTTTTATGCGGTGGCATAGAATCACCATCAACAGGAAAAGCCCTGAATTTGCCATTGCGTAACCACGGTAACGAAATATGCTGCAGGTTTTCAATAAATTCAGGGTCGGAATAACCCGTAAGATAACCAGCTCTCGCCTTATGAGGAACAATTTCAATAAAACTCTCCCCTTCCTTATCCACCGTAATGGGCAGCAATATCCGGTTATCCTCGAGTTTTAACAAATCATCCATGGGTATTTTCCGCACATCTACCGATAGCAACAAGTCAATACTAATGTGGTAATAATAAGATATTTTCTTTAGTATTTCATAGGGAGCTTCTGAAGTCCCATCTTCATATTTAACGTATCTCCCTCTAGTTATTGCAAGTGACTCCGCAAGTTTTTCTTGGGAAATTTTTTGTTGCACCCTTAGGTTTCTGATGTTGTCGGAAAATAAAGACATGATAATTTTGTTATAATTTGTAACAACAAATATAATCATATTTGTTACAACCTGTACTAGTTTTGTAAAGTATAAAAAAGGAAAGGATTATGGAAAGAGCAATTGTACATATGGATTTAGACACTTTTTTTGTGTCGTGTGAAAGACTGGGAAATTCAAAACTGGAAGGAATCCCTTTAATCATTGGCGGTGGTGACCGCGGTGTAGTTGCTTCCTGTTCTTATGAGGCCCGCACCTTCGGAGTACGTTCCGCAATGCCTATTAAAATGGCATTACGCCTCTGCCCGCAGGCAAAAGTGATGAAAGGCGATATGGAATTATATTCTAGGCTATCGCATGATGTTACTGAAGTGATTCAGGAGAAAGCCCCAGTCGTAGAAAAAGCCAGCATCGATGAATTTTACCTCGATATTACCGGTATGGATAAATTTTATGGGGGTTACAAATGGACCAACGAACTGGCACGATCCGTTACCAAAGAAACTGGTTTACCTATAAGCTTTGCGTTATCGGTAAACAAAACCGTTTCTAAAATTGCCACTGGAGAAGGGAAACCACTGGGAAACCTGGAAATACCGGAAAATAAGGTCCAGCAATTTCTAAATCCACTATCTATTCAAAAAATACCTATGGTGGGTGATGTAACATTTCAGCTGCTGTCCCGAATAGGAATCCGAACGATTCAGACGCTTTCAGAAATGCCGGCAGAAGTATTACAACGAATGATCGGCAAGAATGGCATGGAGATATGGAAAAAAGCCAATGGAATTGATAACAATCCGGTGGAACCTTATTCCGAACGGAAATCAATTTCGACAGAACATACTTTTGAACAGGATACCATTGACATTCAAAAATTGAAATCGATACTTATCGGAATGGTGGAAAAATTGGCTTTTCAGCTGCGTTCAGAAGAATGGCTTACGGCAACTGTTGTATTAAAAATACGGTATGCCAATTTCGACACGGAAACCAAACAATGCAAAGTACCCTACACCTCAGCCGATCATATACTGACCCAGAATGTCACGGACTTATTTGATAAATTATACCAGCGCCGCATGCGACTGCGATTAATCGGAATTCGTTTCAGTGGACTCGTGCGAGGAACCTATCAAATCAATTTATTTGAGGACACTGAAGAAATGTTGTCTTTGTATCAAGCCATGGACAAAATGAAAAGCCGGTATGGCTTTGATGCCGTAATGCGTTGTGCCGGCGCAACATTCAAGCCCAATAACAAGTCTGAAATTTTAAACCGTAAATTATAATCCTATGTACCTCAACTGTCATTCTTTTCATTCCCTGCGCTACGGCACCATACCGCTTACTGAACTGATACAGCAGGCTGTTATTTGTGGGATAAAAACTATGGCGCTGACCGATATTAATACCGTCACAGGGATTTACGATTTCATAAAAGCTTGCGAAGTAGTCAACATCAAACCACTCGTTGGTATAGAATTTCGCTGCAACCATAAATTACGTTATATCGGCTTGGCCAAAAATGCCGATGGTCTAGCCGAAATGAACCGCTTTCTGACCCAACATAATTTCGAAAATAGATCATTACCATTGGTAGCACCTTCATTTAATAACGTATGCATTATTTATCCTTTCGAAAATAAGCCAACGGAATTAAAAGACCATGAATTTGTTGGCATTGCCCCCGAGCAGCTTCCCAAATTGTTTCTTGCGGAATGGCACTTATGGCTTAACAAAATGGTGGCCCTGCAATCCGTCACCTTCCGTAGCAAAAGAGAATTCAATCTGCATAAAATCCTTAGAGCCATTGATACCAATGTTATTTTGTCCAGACTTACTGTAGACGATTGTTGCAAGACGTCTGAAGTAATGATTCCCCTGAAGGAATTGCTTTCGAAATTTGAGGAGTATCCGCAAATTATAAGCAACACCGAAAAACTCATTGAAGAATGCCATTTTGAATTCGACTTCAAAACCCCCAAAAACAAAAAGTTCTATTCCGGAAGTCGAGAAAGTGATATGCAGCTTTTGACCAAGTTGGCTCAGGAAGGAGTATTCAAAAAGTACGGTACCGATAATCCGCAAGCGAAAGCAAGAGTAGAAAAGGAATTAAAGGTGATTGATCAATTGGAATTCAGCGGCTATTTCCTAATCACCTGGGATATCATTCAATACAGTATCAGTCAGGGCTTTTTGCATATTGGTCGTGGCAGCGGTGCCAACAGTATTGTAAGTTATTGTCTTGGCATCACCGACATCTGCCCTATTGAGCTGGATTTGTATTTTGAACGTTTCCTAAATGTGAACCGCAAGAGTCCACCCGATTTTGATATTGACTGGTCCTGGAAAGAACGCGATACAATTCTCCGATATATTTTTGATAAATACGGTGCTGACTATGTCGCTTTTTGTGGTACCAATGTGGAATTTAAATACCGCTCCATATTCCGGGAAGTGGGAAAAGTATTTGGTTTGCCCAAAGAGGAATTGGATCTATTGGCTAAAAATCCCATGCAGTTGCATGATACAAACCCAATCGTAAAGCTAGTTCAGGAATATGGGATGCTGCTCGAAAAGTATCCCAATCAACGAAGCATGCACTCCTGTGGTATATTGATCTCGGAAGAACCCCTTACCAATTTTACCCCTCTTGAAATGCCTCCCAAAGGGTTTCCAATCGTTTTGTTCGACATGCACATTGCCGAGGATATCGGCTTTGAAAAATTTGACATCCTGAGCCAGCGGGGTATCGGTCATATCGACGACAGTGTAAAACTAATCGAGAAAAATAGAGGGATTAAAGTCGATATCCGAAATATATCATTGTCAAAAAATGAGGCTAAGTCCAATCATTTTCTAAGCCATGGAAAAACAATTGGGTGTTTTTATATCGAAAGTCCGGCCATGCGTGGATTATTGCGCCGTCTGAAATGCGATAACTACAAAACCCTCGTAGCAGCCTCCTCTATTATCCGCCCGGGTGTCGCCCAATCCGGTATGATGAAAGAATATATTTTCCGACACAACCATCCCGACAAGTTCGAATATTTTCATGAGGTGTTCAAAGAACAACTCGGCGAAACCTATGGGGTAATGGTTTATCAGGAAGACGTAATAAAGATTGCCTTACATTATGCAGGCCTTCCGGCAGCCGATGGAGATATTCTGCGTCGGGCTATGAGCGGCAAAAAACGCTCCAAAGCAGCATTGCAAAAAGTGAAAGACAATTACATTGCTTGTTGTGCAAAAAAAGGACATCCCTTGAAGTTGAGTGAAGAAATTTACCGGCAGATTGAATCCTTCGCAGGATATTCCTTCTGCAAAGCGCACTCGGCTTCTTATGCTGTCGAAAGTTACCAAAGTCTCTATCTTAAGGTACACTACCCTATCGAATTCATGGTAGCCGTCATCAATAATCAGGGTGGTTTTTACCGTACCGAAGTATACGTACATGAAGCCAAAATGTCGGGTGCAACCATTCAAAATCCCTGTGTAAATAAGAGCGAATACGAAACTACCCTATACGGTATCAATGTCTATTTGGGTTTCATGCATCTCGAAGGTTTAGAAACTAAAATAGCGCATGGTATAATTACGGAGCGGGAGGAAAATGGCGAATTCACATCCCTGGACGATTTTATCAATCGCATTCCAATAGGTATTGAAGGCATACAAATTTTGATTTTTATCGGAGCGTTCCGCTTTACAGGCAAAACAAAAAACCAATTATTGGTGACTGCCAGACTCATTATGGTCAACTTCAAATCCGAAAACAGAAACGGGATGCTTCTTCAGGAACCCATTAAAGAATATACGTTGCCCATACTCGAACGATCTCCTTTTGAAGATGCTTTTGATGAAATCGAGCTCTTGAGTTTTCCGGTTTCCTGCACTCCATTCGATTTGTTACAGACAAAATATCGCGGACAGGTAATGGCAAAAGACTTATTAAATCACCATAAAAAAGCCGTAAGGATGCTGGCCTACCTTATTTCCAGAAAGCACGTGCCTACCAAAATGGGAGCCATGTATTTTGGGACCTGGATTGATAACGAAGGGGAGTATTTTGATACCGCACATTTTACAAATAGTTTAGAGAAATATCCGTTCCAAGGCGGTGGCTGTTATTTACTTCTAGGGAATGTTGAAGTGGATTACCATTTCCCAACCATTACCATCACCAAAATGGCTAAAATGCCCTTCATTCCTGATCCGCGGTATTCCAACACCAAAGACAGGCAATATAAAGTACACGAACAGCTTCGGGAAGATGTCAGCATGACCGATCGGGCACCGTATCCGCAGGAACATGAAATTAACCTGCCGAGGTATAAAATGAGTATCTGATAACCCGTTGGCTGTGAAAATTAGGGATTTATACCGCAATCAAGATGCAACAATTTAATGTTTTGAAGTCGAAAAACAAACAATATCAAACTTCATGGCGCTGTTCCATAACGGGTGTTTTTTATTCTTTAGACATTAGTCAAGCAGAGGTTCACGCCATAAATTTTTCGAAAAATATAAAATAACAAATATTTAATTGTCTACTGCTTAAAGAATGGGTATTTGTCTTCAACAATGCACTTGGATTTATTTGAAAAGGCAAATAAAAATTGGAAACACCATAATTTAATTATACACAACGAGTTAAATAAAGTAAGTAATCCCCTTATTTTTTAGTTTTATTCCCATTTTTATATAAATTTTGGTCTTAGTGATGTGCTTGGTCGTTCTGCCCATTCATTTAGTTCTGAGGCAATCGCGAAGCAGTCAGATTGTATAAATTCCTATTGCGTTCGCACTACATACATCAACTTAATATACTCTTATACAGGTAAATAAGTATTAAAGTACCGTACTAATCATCAAAAATTGTGTAATTTTAATGTAAATACCAATATTATTTATTTAAACTTAAAATTTTATAATTATGAAAAAGAATTCAGCTTTAAAAATTACGGGCTTATGTGCCTCGTGTTTGTTGTTCCTAGTCTCCTGCGAGGACAACCAATCTCTAAAAGATACCGATAGTAATTCTGGTCTCTTTTTAAAAAATAAAATGGAAATTCCAGTTATCGATTTCTATGCTCTAGCAGACGGGCTAATGATTGATAAATTTTCTACTGCCAATCCTGAGGTGGCATTGAGTTCCGCATTCATTTCAGGATTGCAGGCAGATGAAAAAATTCTTTCCATAGATTTTCGTCCCGCTACAGGTCAGCTCTATGGTTTGGGAAGTAGCAGCCGATTGTATGTTATTAATCCTGAATCGGGAATAGCTCGGGCAATAGGCAGCGGGCCTTTTTCTCCTGCACTTTCGGATGGTATTGCTGGCTTCGATTTTAATCCCACTGTTGACCGGATCCGGGTAGTAACAAGCAGCGGACAAAATTTTCGTCTCAATCCAGAGACAGGAACTGTAGCAGCCACCGATGTAAATATAAACGGACCAACTGGAGTAATGGTTTCTGCGGTTGCTTACACTAATAATGTTGCCGGAGCCACAACTACTACCTTATACGATATTGATCTTACCTCTCAAAAACTTTACAAACAATTGCCTCCCAACGCAGGAACTCTTGTTTTAGTGGGTGACTTAGGGTTAAATATAGTTGGTGACGGAGGCTTTGATATATTTTATCAGCAAGACGTAGCGTTAGGAATTTTTGAAGTGAACAATAAATCAACTTTATTTAGTGTTGACCTTAATACTGGTAATGCCGTCATATTAGCTAAGTACAAAAAAGACTTGAAGTACACCGGAATAGCTATTCCTACCCAACCGGTTGCCTATGCGGTTACCGCCATAAACAACCTTTTAATTTTTAATCCTAACACCCCCTCAATAGTTGTTACCAAAGCTATTACCGGAATGTCCTCAGGTGAGACCGTTTTGGGAATAGATTTCCGACCTCTTAATGGACAGTTGTATGCACTTGGAAGCACCAGTCGTTTATATACCATCAATGCCAGTTCAGGCGCAGCAACTGCAGTTGGAAGCTCAACTTTTAGCGTTGCTTTGTCGGGGACCGATTTTGGTTTTGATTTTAATCCTCTTGCGGATCGCATCCGTATTATCAGCAATACAGGGCAGAACCTTCGTGTAAATCCCGCCAATGGTGCAGTAACTGTAGACAGCTCATTAAACCCGAGTACAACTGGCATTTCTGCAGCAGCTTACACCAATAATTTCGCAGGTACCACAGCTACGATGCTTTTTGATATTGATGTCAGCACCGACAAACTTTACCTGCAAAATCCGCCCAACTCAGGAACATTGGTTGAAATAGGTAACCTTGGTCTTAATGCCGATATCGCTACTGGATTTGATATTGGTGGTGCCACTGGAACAGCTTTTGCGGTTCTTACATCTAGCGGTACTACAAATCTGTATGAAATAAATACCACTTCCGGGGCAGCTTCTGTAAAAGGCAGCTTTACATCACCGGTTACCGGCTTTACAATCGGCTTGGGATTCTGATAAAAAAAATCAGTTCATCGTTTAAGATTAATAAGGCCCTATATTTATGCCTTGTTCCTTTTATTCAATTCTAGTCAATAACCGACGACTTAAATTATGGTTGTTTAGGTTCTAAAAATAAAAAAAAGGCTGTCCAAAAAGTAATTTTTGGACAGCCTTTTTTTGTTTGCAATCATGCGTATCAGTATTTGTGAACACTAGAAATTATCGATTTTGCATCCCATTATCAAATCTCACTTCATCAATACCTTCTCCAACTTTCAATGTTCGGTTCCGCTGTGTTTAATAAGTTATCTTAAGCCGTAATACTCAATCTACACCCTTTTTGGAGTTTCTAAAGAAAAACAAATCTACTTAACATAGAGCGAATGGTAAGTAATATCTCTTAATCATGATAGTAAAGATCACGAACTGTTTCGCGGCCGCAGTGCCTGAAAACCCTAATCCTTTTGATCATGAAAAATTTTGATCCATAAAAAGCAAAAAAACGTATTGCAACTTTAAAAATTATGGAAAAAATGGAGAGAAGAATTGATTATCTGTCAAATGCGATATAAGTTTAGATGGTAAGTAAAAAATTAGAAGCGTATTTTTCGAAAAAAATATCAGAAGCAAACTTTCAATGGTTTTTATAATCCAAGAAATTTTGGAAATTCTTAGTATTAACTACGAAATGCTGCTAATTGAAAAGCCCAGTAAAAAATACTTTCCTGAATTTGGACCTTTCCTATCTTTATCGTAATATTGCAATGTAAATATATCATTATGGGAATTACTAAATCAGAACATTTTACAGACGAGCAAAATGAATTGGCGACTTTAGCGAAAGCCATAGGTCATCCCGCACGTATTGCCATTATTCAACACCTTATCAAAGTAAACAGTTGTGTGTGCGGTGATATTGTAAACGAACTGCCTCTAGCCCAACCTACCGTTTCGCAGCACTTGAAAGAACTGAAAAATGCCGGTCTTATAAAAGGTAATTTTGAAGGAAATGCCATTTGCTACTGTCTTAACGAAGAAGGTTTTAATAAAATAAAAGGCTTTTTCCAGCATATCAATACCTATTTAGAAAACAAGAAAAATCAATGTTGTTAATTTTAAAAATACTAGAATCATGAAATCGCCAGGACTCAAAAAAACAATATAATTTAGGAATGGCGATACCATATTCCTATTAAAAAACAAATATTATAATCATATGAAATTATCAGAAATTAAAAATCAGTTGAGTAAGTTAGAAAACGTTGCTTTTGTATTGCCAAACGGAACCTATGTTCCAGAACATTTCCATGTAACAGAAGTGGGTTTAATCACCAAAAACTTTATTGACTGCGGTGGAAAAGTTCGAAAAGAAAGCGTAGTAAATTTCCAATTATGGGATGCCAATGACTTCGAGCACCGCTTAAAACCGCAAAAACTTTTGGATATTATTGCCCTTTCAGAAAAAGTGTTAGGAATCGAGGATCACGAAATTGAAATAGAATATCAAGCCGAAACGATTGGAAAATATGACTTAGGTTTCAACGAAACAGCATTCACTCTTTTAAACAAACAAACAGCTTGTTTAGCACAAGATCAATGTGGCATTCCTGCAGAAAAACAAAAAATAAAATTATCCGAAATCACTACGCAATCAAGCTGTTGTTCTCCTGGAGGAGGCTGTTGCTAATTTTTTAAAACTATAAAATGACTCTAACAAAAACCATCCTATTTCCTGAAATCGAAAAAACAATTGGTACTCTTGATTTCGAAACGATCGCTGCAGAACGCAAAATTATTTTGCAACCGCTGATTGATTTTATTCAAAACAAAGCTACCAACCAACAAGAAATCAGGCTAAACTTAATCTGCACACACAATTCCAGAAGAAGCCATTTATCCCAAGTTTGGGCACAAACAGCAGCAGCTCATTTTAATATAAAAAATGTATTTTGCTATTCTGGGGGTACCGAAGCAACTGCTTTATTTCCTATGGCTGCGAAAACACTAGAACAATCAGGCTTTAAAATTAAAACCATTGCAATAGGGAATAATCCAATTTATGCCATAAAATATTCCGACAAAGAACATCCTGTTATTGGTTTTTCAAAAACTTATGATGATGATTTTAACCCCAAAAGTGAGTTTGCAGCAATATTGACTTGTTCGCAAGCAGATGGAGGTTGCCCTTTTATTACAGGTGCTGAAATGCGTATTCCAATCACATTTGAAGATCCAAAAGCGTTTGACAATACGCCACAACAAGCAGAAAAATATCAGGAACGCAGTTTGCAAATTGCTACCGAGATGTTCTATGTATTCTCCCAAATAAAATCATAAAATGGCAGCTAAAAAAAGATTACACTTTCTCGATAGTTACCTTACACTTTGGATATTTCTGGCAATGGCAATTGGCGTTTCTATTGGCTACTTTATTCCGTCAAGCAGCGGCTTTATCAATTCTTTTTCAAGCGGAACGACCAATGTTCCTTTGGCAATTGGATTAATATTAATGATGTATCCTCCATTGACTAAAATTGATTTTTCAAAAATTCCTTTAATGTTTGAAAAGCCAAAATTACTCACCGCCTCTTTTTTAATCACCTGGATTATTGGTCCGTTTTTAATGTTTTTATTAGCAACATTCTTTTTGAAAGATTATCCGGAATACATGACCGGTTTAATCATTATTGGGATTGCGCCTTGCATTGCGATGGTAATTGTTTGGAATGAATTAGCTGAGGGAAATAGAGAATTAACAGCTGGATTAATTGGAATTAATAGTTTACTTCAAGTCTTCTTCTTTGGTTTATATGCTTATTTCTACCTGGAAGTCATGTTGCCTTTATTTGGAATAAAAGGTTTGGAATTAAATATTACGGTTGCCCAAATTGCTACAACAGTTGGGATTTATTTAGGAATTCCATTTGCATTAGCAGTAATTAGCCGCTATGCCATCAAGAAATACATTGGCGACAAATGGTTCAATCAAAAATTTATTCCTTTTGTCTCTCCCATTACTTTGATTGCTTTGCTTTTTACAATTGTAATCATGTTCAGTTTAAAAGGTGAAATGATTGTTGATTTACCGCTGGATGTAATTCGAATTGCTATTCCACTTGTGATTTTCTTTACCATTATGTTTTTCCTGATGTTTTTTGTTTCTAAAAAAATTGGAGCCAATTATCGGGATGCCGTAGCGCTTTCATTCACTGCATCGGGTAATAATTTCGAATTGGCAATTGCAGTTTCTATTGGAGTTTTCGGTATCAATAGCGGACAGGCATTTGCCGGCGTTATTGGGCCATTAGTAGAAGTTCCGGCTTTGATAATTTTAGTAAATGTCGCTTTTTGGTTAAGAAAAAAATATTATCAATCTAAGTAATGTCTAGTCCTGAAATAGCGATACAGGATTAATGAAAAATAAAAGTACAATTTTTAAACAGTAGTAAGCTCAGGTTTACTACTGTTTTTTGTTTTATAGATTCTCATTTTAATTATATTCTGACTGTGCATCTGATTTGGAGTAAGCATATAATTTGAATAATGAGGTCTGATTTCATTATAAACACTAATAGCTTCTTTTACAATTTTTTACATAATTTCTGTTTTTTGATTGTAATTATCAATCATAAATTCCTGCTTTAAAATACCATTAATTCTTTCTGCAACTGCATTTTCATAGGGGTCTGAGTTTTGTGTCATACTGCATAAAACCTTGTTTTTATTAAGTTGTTTTTGCTATTCATTAGCACAATATTGAATGCCTTGTCGGAATGATGTATTAATGGCAAACTTTTGTTATTTCTATTTTTAAGAGCCATTTTTAAAGCCTTCAAACTGCTTTCTGTGTTCATGTTGTCAGCTACATAATACCCCATAATATTTTTAGAATAAGCATCGGTGACTAAGCTTAAATAACAAGGATTCTCTCTTTTTCCGATGTATGTTACGTCAGATACCCAAACTTGTTCCGGTCTGTCTATTGCTAAATCTAAAATTCGATTTTGATGTTTTCTAAAATGATGATGCGAATTAGTTGTTACATGATAACCTCGTTTAGGTTGTATCAATAAATGATTAGCCCTGAGTATGTCAAAGAATTTATCTCTTCCAATTTTCATTAATTGAAGTTGATCCAACAAAAGATAATATAGTTTTCGAGTACCTACTCCATGCATTGTCTCCCTGATATCATTTACCAGCAAAATCACTTCTTTGGCTTTGCTTTGTTTGGATGTCTTTCTTCTTATTTTTCGATAATAAACCTGTCTGTCTATCCCGAACAAATAACAGGTAGATGCTACTGTTTTTTGTTGTTTTTCTCTAAAATGGTCGATTGTTCGGAGGAGAGTTTTTTCGTATGTCGATTTGATATTCTTTCTCAGCTAAATCAATCATCATGTCAAACAGTATAGCTTTTTTGTCTGCAACATAGGCTTGTGGCTCTAAAAGAGCCTTTTGTTTTTCTAATAACTTGACTTGGATTTCAAGTTCCATAATCTTTTGTTCTGGGGACTTAGTCATATTGAAAGGAGTTTGGTTTTCCCAATCAAAGTTACCAAATTTTCCTAACCATTGGACTATTGTTGAACGAGATTGTATACCATACTGCTTTCTAGCTTGGGTAACTGATAAACTACCGTGTTCAACTTCTCTAACAATTTGAAGCTTTAAAGACATACTGTAATTGCGTTGAGTGCGTTTTACATAATTTGCGCTTTCTTCCATAATGATGTTTTTTTGTTGTATCGCTATTTCAGGACTAGACATATATCTGTACAGCGGGACCTTTAGTACGTACCGCAAATTGGTTGGACAAATTGGAAGGCGGATTGGATTATTTAAAAGAAGTTATCATTCACGACCGTATTGGTATTTGTGAAGCATTGGAATCTGAAATGGAATCGCTTGTTGGAACTTTTGAATGTGAGTGGAAACAAGTACTTGAAAAACCAAGATTGATGAAACGTTTTAGTCACTTTGTGAATTCAGATGAAACGGATGATACTATTGAATACGTACCATTAAGAGATCAAAAAATGCCAAAATCGTGGTAATAAATAATTAAATTCTTTCCAGTAAATAGTACTTCAACGCTTTTCGGGAGTAATGGAAAGATAAAAAAATAAAATTATGGAAAATATATTAAACGATTACAAAGCTGTTTCTTTAGAAGACGTTAAAGTTTGGTTCAAAGCCGGAAAAATAAAAGACTTTTCTAGTAATAGAGGAGGATGTATTAAATATAAAAACAAACAGATTGCCGTTTTTAATTTAGAAAGAAGAAATGAATGGTATGCCTGTCAAAATGCTTGTCCTCACAAAATGGAAATGGTCTTGTCAAGAGGGATGACAAGTTCTGCAGATGGTATTCCAAAGATTGCCTGTCCAATGCACAAGAAAACTTTTCTCTGGTAGATGGTTCCAATCTGAATGGAGAGGAATATTCAATCGCAACTTACCCTGTAAAAGTTGTAGAAGATGAAGTATTCGTTGGCTTTTTGGAATAATTATGTATCTTTGATTTTAAACATTTCTAATGACAGCAACACTATTCCAGAACGCAAGTAAATGGATTGACGCAGAGAATGCTCAAGATCCTAACCACGAAACATACCAAGCTATAACCTATCCAAAAGAATTATTATATTCAAATCGAATGTATGAAAGACTGATGGATTTTCATAAAAATGCATCAGAAGAAGTTCAAATTGCCTCCAAAGCACAACACATTTGCCGATGGAAAATAGCACGGGAATCCTATTCTATGGATCGTGTGGGTTATTTAAAATGGCGCGAAGATTTGAAAAAATTTCACGCCAAAACAACCGCTGTTATTTTAGAAAAAGCAGGGTACAGCGAGGAATTTATCGCCAGAGTTTCTTTTCTGATCGAAAAAAAACTACTTAAAAAAGACGCCGAAACACAGCTTTTAGAAGATGTGATTTGTTTAGTATTTCTAGAGTATTACTTAGACCCTTTTGTACACAAACACGACAGGGAAAAAATGAAAAACATCATTCTGAAAACTTGGCTGAAAATGTCTGAAAAAGGACAGCAGGAAGCCTTAAAAATCAACTACAGTGCTGCGAATCTTGAATTGATCAAAGAGTCTCTTGAACTGTAATTTGATTTCGTTATGACAAAAAGCGCCAAAGGATCATCTATCGATACTATTTCATTTAAAAACTTAAGGCAATTGTATCTTTTCGCCTTATTAACAATTGCCATTACGGTATTGATAAGCCAGTTGTTGATACAATACAATCTTAACAGCCAGCTGAGTGATTCCCGAATAATCAATATTTCGGGAAAACAAAGAATGTTGAGCCAGAAGTTGACGAAAGAGGTTTTAATTTTAAATTTCGTAACGGATACTGCCAAAAAAAATGAGGAAATTACAAACATTAACGAAACGCTTTCGCTTTGGAAAACTACCCATTTTAATTTAGAAAAAGGAAATGACAGCCTTGGTTTTCCAAAAGAAAAAAGCAAAACTCTTTCGGTATTATTTAAGGCAATCAAACCTAATTTTGACAGTATAGTTAACGCTACAACGCTTTTTTTAGAAAATAAAAAACAAAATACAAAGGAATCCGAAAATCAAAAATTAGTACAAACTATCCTTGAAAACCAAGTAGTTTTTCTTTCTAAAATGAACCAAATTGTTGATGAATACGACAAAGAGGCGCTAGAAAAAGTGACGCTGCAAAGTAAAACGGAATATGCAATTTTAGTATTTACACTATTTGTTTTACTACTGGAATTCTTGTTTATCTTTAAACCGACCAATCAAAAAGTAGAAAAACTTATTTCTAAACTTTTATCTTCCGAAAAAAAGGCATTAAAACTCGCTTATAACACGGAAATAATTAGCGAAATAAAAGAAAATTCTGTTAAAGAATTGAAATCGCTCAATTATGCCATGGAGAATACGTTGCTCTATTGCCGCGTTGCCCCTGATGGTACCGTGATTCATATTGGTGAAAAATTCTCGAAATTACTTCAATACAACCCATTTATTTCTGACAAAACCTTTTCTCAGGTTCTGACTCCAATAGAAAAAGAGCAAATTCTAATTGACAGGATTCTTGCCGAAAAACAACGCAGTAGCTGGCAAGGAGAGCTCAATATTACCAATAGAGATGGCGAATCCCTCTGGCTCGACTTATCGATGGTTCCCTTAACGATAAAAAAAGAAGAATCTGAATTATTGATTATCTGTTTTGATATTACCGAGCGTAAGAAAGCGGAACAAGAAGTTGAACGATTGAATACCGAAAATGTAACCGATAAAATCAATCAACAAAAGATCATTTCGAGTAAAATTGTCGAAAATCAGGAAAACGAGCAAAACAGGATTGCCCGAGAAATTCACGATGGAATTGGACAAATGCTTACCGGCTTAAAATTTAGTCTGGAAAGCATTAATCTCGATGATAAAGAAAAAGCGGCTCAAAAGATAGAGTACCTGAAAAAATTATCGCTTGATATTATAAAAGGAGTCCGTACCGCCACCTTTAATCTACTGCCTCCTGAATTGAGCGACCATGGCATTGTTTCCTCTATTGCAAAATTGACTCAGGAATTATCAAAATTAACAGGGAAAAACATTCTTTTTTATAATAAGACCCATTTTGAAAAACGATTGGATTCTTTAATTGAAATTAACATCTACAGACTGACCCAAGAAGCCATTAACAACGCTCTTAAATATGCCGAATCCTCGCATATAATTGTACAATTATCTCATAGCAGCACACTTTTGAGTATTACGATTGACGATAACGGAAAAGGATTTGATAGTACAACCGTCGAGAAAAAGAGAAACAGCGAGTCCGGAATGGGATTGCTTTTCATGAAAGAAAGGATTCAACATATTAATGGTCGGGTTTTCATCAACTCGATTCCTGGTGAAGGAACTCGTATTACTTTCAATATTCCTATATAATCTTCGGAAAATTGCAAAATTCACTCTTTTTTCAATCCAAATAAAATAATTTCATTAGAATACGTATCTTAGCCTTTATTTTTAGGTTAATATACGTAATAATCAGATTTAAAAATTAAGTAAATTATGAGTAATACTATTCGAGTTGTTCTGGCAGATGATCATGTATTTGTAAGAGATGGTATCAAATCATTATTAGAAAACGAAGTAAACATAGAAGTTGTAGGCGAAGCTATTGATGGTTTAGAAGCCCTAAAAATAATAGAAACAAGCAATCCTGACTTACTCATTTTAGATATTCGTATGCCTAACATGACCGGTATTGAGGTAGTCGAAAAACTAAGAAGTCAAAACAATATGGTAAAAATTGTTATGCTTTCTATGCATGAATCCGAAGAGTACGTATTAAAATCAATCAGAGCCGGAGCCGATGGATACTTACTTAAAGGTTCCAGCAAAGAAGAATTTCTTAAAGCACTACATACTATTGCTAATGGCGGAAAATATTTCAGTGGCGACATCTCCTCTATATTAATTGGTCAGCTTAACAATCCGTATGGGGTAATGGAAAAAAAGCAAGTACTTGACGAAGAACTGATGATAACCAAAAGGGAAAAAGAAATTCTTAAACTTTTATTATCTGGAAAAGGGAATAAAGAAATAGCCGAAGCTTTAGACATCAGTAAGCGGACTGCAGAGGTTCACCGTTTTAATTTGATGAAAAAATTGAAAGTAAAAAATCTTATGGAACTTTCTAATAAAGCAACAGAATATTCTTTATTGTAATCTTTTTTCAGGAATAGCCTTTCCAATATTTCAAAGACTACGTACTTCTATATGAATTAAGTATAAATACTTAATTAATTTCAGCAAACTGCGAAAACGCAGGTTTCAACTAAATTTTAGTACTTATATTTGTAAAAAATATAAGTATCATGAAAAATTCAAACTTTTTATCCCAATCCCATAAAATTTTGGTTTTTAATACACTTGCATTTACTGTATGTTTTGCATTTAGCTAAATGTCGCGTTTTTGGGCTCAATACTAACAGAACGATCTCCAAATGCTATCACCCCTTTTTTATTAAGCATTTTTCTGTAAGTTGACTGTATAACGGATTTTAGAAAAGGACTATAGTTTTTATCTATTAAAAATAAATTTCGATAAGAATGTTTTTATGTAAATTCGTGCTCAAGAAAATAATATAAAATTACAATATGGAAAATAACACAAACTCAGGCACAACGTCTTACAATGTGAACAGCGAAAGCAAATGTCCGTTTAATCATGGCGCTAGTGCTGGAACTCCTTCAAAGCAAGGTGCTGGTTCTGCTCCGGCAAATCGTGAATGGTGGCCAAATCAATTGAAATTAAACATCCTACGCCAACACGGTGCGCCATCTAACCCAATGGGAGAAACGTTCAGCTATGCGGAAGAGTTCAAGTCTTTAGATTTTGCAGCCTTGAAAAAGGACATCATGGATTTAATGACTACTTCACAAGACTGGTGGCCAGCAGATTATGGCTTTTACGGTGGTCTATTCATCAGAATGGCTTGGCACAGTGCAGGTACGTATCGCATCGCGGACGGACGTGGTGGGTCTGGAGCTGGAACGCAACGCTTTGCACCACTAAACAGTTGGCCAGACAATGCCAACTTGGATAAGGCTCGTTTGTTACTTTGGCCTATCAAACAAAAATATGGCAGAAAAATTTCTTGGGCTGATTTACTGATTTTAACTGGTAACTGTGCTTTAGAATCGGCTGGTTTTGAAACTTTTGGTTTCGCTGGCGGACGTGAAGATGTTTGGGAACCAAATGAAGATATTTATTGGGGTTCCGAGCGCGAATGGTTAGGTGACAATCGTTATAATGGAGAACGCGAATTAGAGCAACCTCTTGCTGCAGTTCAAATGGGATTAATCTATGTAAATCCAGAAGGACCTAACGGAAACCCAGATCCAGTATTAGCAGCGCATGATATTCGTGAAACTTTTGCCCGTATGGCAATGAATGATGAAGAGACTGTTGCATTAAGTGCAGGTGGACATACTTTGGGTAAAACCCATGGTGCGGCAGATCCAGAGAAATATGTTACTGCTGAACCAGCAGGAGCAAGTATCGAAGAACAAAGTAAAGGTTGGAAAAACAGTTTTGGTACCGGTAATGGTGGAGATACAATTACTAGTGGTTTAGAAGGGGCATGGACTACCACTCCGTCTAAATGGAGCAATAACTATTTCGAAAATTTATTTGGTTATGAGTGGGAATTAACCAAAAGTCCCGCAGGTGCGCACCAATGGAAACCAAAAGATGGTGCAGGAGCTGGTTTAGTGCCAGATGCTCACGACCCATCAAAAAGTCACCAACCGTTTATGTTGACAACAGACCTTTCACTGCGATTTGATCCTGCTTATGAAAAAATATCAAGACGTTTTCTAGAGAATCCAGCCGAATTCAATGATGTATTTGCTAGAGCATGGTTCAAGCTAACACACCGTGATATGGGTCCAAAGACTCGCTATTTAGGTCCAGAAGTTCCTGCTGAAGAATTAATTTGGCAAGATCCTATTCCTGCGGTTACACATCAATTGATTAATGATGAAGATATTGCTTTATTAAAAGCAACCATTTTGGCTTCAGGATTATCAGTTTCTCAATTGGTATCAACTGCCTGGGCTTCCGCATCAACTTTCCGTGGGTCTGACAAACGTGGCGGAGCAAACGGTGGTCGTATTCGTCTAGAACCTCAAAAAGATTGGAAAGTGAATAATCCTTCTCAATTGGAGATAGTTCTAGAAACACTTGGTCAAATTCAAAAAGAATTCAACAACGCTAATTTTGGCGGTAAGCAAGTCTCCATTGCTGATTTAATAGTCTTAGGCGGTAGTGCAGGAATTGAAAAAGCAGCAAAAAATGCTAATCATGATGTGAAAGTGCCTTTTACACCAGGAAGAACAGACGCTTTACAAGAACAAACAGATGTAGATTCATTTGCAGTTCTTGAGCCTCAAGCAGATGGTTTCCGTAATTACGTTAAGAAAAAATATACGGTTTCAGCTGAAGAACTCCTTATTGATAAAGCACAATTGTTAACACTTTCTGTACCAGAAATGACGGCTCTTGTTGGAGGTATGCGAGTACTGAATACGAACTTTGATCAGTCTCAAACGGGAATTTTTACAAAACGTCCAGAGGCTTTAACGAACGATTTCTTTGTAAACCTACTTGATTTAGGTACAACTTGGAAAGCTGTTTCAGAATCGGATGACGCATTTGTGGGTACCGATCGTAAAACAGGTGCAATCAAATGGGTTGGAACGCGTGTGGATCTTATTTTTGGTTCTAATACAGAGCTAAGAGCCATTGCTGAAGTTTATGGCTGTATCGATTCTCAAGAAAAGTTTGTTAAGGACTTTATTGCAGCGTGGAATAAGGTAATGAACCTAGACCGTTTCGACTTAGTTTAATTATAAACCTTGTAGTATATAGAATTAAAGGTGGCCCGTAATGGGCCACCTTTTTTATTTTGATTTGTTATATCATCGCTCGTGTCCGACAAAGGAGGTCAAAACCAAATGCATATCGCTATTTTTTTGAAATTTAGTTTCAAATCACAAGCAGAAAGTTCCTGTACACTGGGCGGTTATCTTTAGGAGCAGCATGATTGCAGATTTCAAGAACGAATCCTCCTGCTGTCCGCTGTATCTCTCCACTGCGTTACGAGGATGCCGCTACCATCAGGGCTAGGAATCACGAACTTTTTTTATAATGACATTTTCACAATCTGGTCATTGCGAGGAACGAAGCAATTACATTTAAATAAATCTCTCAAAAGTAAGAACTAATTACAAAAATACTCTTTTTGAAAAAAGCTTATAAGTCGTTCATGTTACAAGCGCTACGTTTTGCACTATTAAAGTAGGTACTGTTGAAAACGAGCCAGAGATAGTTTAAAAAAATATAATATTATGGTGGAATTTCAGTGGTCTTTTAGAGGCTAGCGCGAGCGTCACGCTCGTGCCCATAATCAAATTCTATTCTCTTTTTTTTCGCAATAATTTAATGATTTAATTATGTTTCCAAAATATAAATCCTTTGTGGGCACGAGCGGGACGCTCGCGCTAGCTGGGGGTTAGCTGATGGCTTATTTATTTCAATTGCTTTTCAAATTCAGAAAATCTTTTTATTGCAGTTTCTTTATTTAAATGTCCTGGGAAATTATTTAGTATTTTTTGATATTCAGTTTTTCCCAAAGCTTTACAAATATATGCTTCATGCACAAAGTTTAAGTAATGTATTATGTTACTTAAACACTCGTGAAATGTTTTAAAATCTATATTTGCATTAATAAAAGTTTCAACATCATGATAGTTTGCTTTTATTCTCAATCGATACATTATATTCAAAATAGTTGTTTCGGGAATTGTTTTATATATTAAATCCCAATGAAGTTTTGAAAATGACTTTCTAAATTCTCCTTTTGCATTTAAAAATTTTTTGTCATTATTATTTTTTAATTTTTCTCTTTTGTTTTCAGCTATTTTTTTCCTCGTAGATTTTAGAAAAAGTGCAATTTGTAATTGAGCTTCATCTAATGATTCAATTCTTGCTAAACCACAAAAATCCCTTGGGAATTTTTTAAAAGTTTCAATTCCTTCATATTCGTAACTTTCATGTAACCCTTTACTAAAAAAACTAATTGCTTTTGGATAATGTCCATCTTTTACTGAGTTTCCAAATATTTTTATAGATTTTTCATGTTGTTCATTCGCTAATCCTTGAGTTTCATGAAATGCTGTTAATGAGAGATAAATTGAGTAATATGCTTGTGGAAAATTCCAATGTAAAGCAAATTTATAAAATTCTTCATTATTGGCTAAAGTTGTTAATGTGAAGGCATATTCTGTACTCCAAGAGTTCCATAATAATTTTCTAATACTCTCTAAATCAAAATTTTCATTTCTTAATTTTAAATTATTAAAAAATGTGTTTTTTTTCAAATTAAAACGTTCCGTATTACATTCAATGTGATATGATACAGCAAAAAAATGATTAAAAAAAACTTGAGATGGAATAGCTTTTCTTTTTTTTTCTTGAGCTTCTTTTAGTTTATCTATTAAAGACATTAGTTATTTTAGATTTTTGAATTCTTACAATTTTTTTTCAAGCTATAGCTATGTTTCGCGGCTTTGCGAGGTTGTGAACTTCGTAACCGCATATATTTCATTAAGATAAATTATTTTTGTTCATATTTCGCAATCTCGGAAAACTGCTGTTGTTCGCTCTTATAATTGAAACCTAGATAATCCAAACTGAAATGGAATTTTCTTTGTTTGATAAACTTTAATGTTTTTAGTTTTAGCTATTTCAACGATTTCATTTTTGTGAATGTCCGAAATATTGATTCCCAAATTTACTTCATCTATAAACTCAAAAGGAATATTAATTATCCTATTAGCTTCACTTGCGGGTTCGGGATAAAAAAGTTTTGTTAATCTATATTCTTGCTCATATTCCCATTCTTTAGATTTATAATGAGTTTGTGTTGCTGAGATTTCCATTGTATGTTCACTAAAAGGATCTAATTGAGGAAAATCGTCAGAGTAAACAACTTGGCCTCCTTTACCAAACAAACCAGATTCTCTCATATGTCGCTCATTGTATCCAACGTTAAAACCTTTATGAAAATCACCATAATGTGACCACATCAAAATAGAGTCCCATCTTGCTGATAGAGATAAAATACCGTAGTGTTTATTGTTGGCGTCAGATTCAATAGCTTCGTGTTCCTGTTGGTAACTTTCAAGATTTTCTAATCTTTTCAGATGAAACGCTCTCTCATTTTCTAAATTTCGGTCATCTTTTAGAAGCCAAAATTTGTGTTTTTCTATTCCTTCATCAACATAACGATTAATCTTTTCTTGACTATCTAATAACATATAATTTTTAGTAATCCCAAAATCAAATGGATCATTAAAATGCTTTGGTGCTGATAAATATAATTCACCTTTGGTTAGAATATTTCTATGTAATTCATTTGACCAACATCGATATTTATAAACTATATCTGGAAAATCTATAGGTTTCATTAATTTAAGGTTACGTTCGAAATAATTGAGTACAACTAGTATATAAGTCTGACGATATCATACTTATCACCCCTAAATTTTTCAGATAGGTATAATGATCGTCAAACATCACTTATTTCAAATATACATTTAATTGCATAAAAATCTGATAAATCACTTTTGATAATTAACTTACTTTCAAAGATAATTCCTTCTAAATTGTAAACTTTACGGGAAACCACATTCACGTTCTTTTTTGCATAAAATCCCTAGCCCCGGTAGCAGTGAAAACCAAATGCAGGTGGAAACCACTTTTTCTGGTGGTGGCAGAGCGACCGCAGGAAGCTCCTGCCGGTACCTAGAAAAAGGGTTTGAGACCAAATGGGTTGCAACGAATAACGGGAGTAGCTCCTAAAAAAAATTGTAGAAAATTAACCGCCAATAGCAATCATGCTGCGGTTATCTTGATTCAAAGCGGGATTGTTTACATCCTCGATAGTAGTCATTCCTGCTCTTACTTTCTTTTTGTTTTTAATGGCAAAAGCAATCAAGTCTTCTATCGCTTCACCATTTCTGAAAGGTGTCAATACATCTGTTTCGGAGTTGGAGAACAGACAGTTTTTTATTTTCCCGTTTGCCGTAAGGCGAATTCTGTTGCAGCCGTCACAAAAAGGATTGGTTATCGAACTGATTATCCCAAAACTTCCCAAGTAGTTTTTTATTTTGAATTCTCTGGCGGTGAAGTTTTTATCGTCTTCTAATTTCTCTACATGGGATTCCGGAAAATGATGTTGCACCTGATCCAAAATCTCCTTTTGAGAAACCATTTTGCTCTTGTCCCACTCATTTCCTGCAAAAGGCATGAATTCTATAAACCGAATCGAAATGGGTAAAAACTCAGTGAGTTTAATAAAATCAATAATTTCATCGTCATTGAATCCTTTGATCAAAACCACATTGACTTTGATTTTGAAATCATTGTTCAACAATAAATGCAAATTATCAATTACACTCTGAAACTGGTCTCTAAGCGTAATCGAATGGAATTTTGAAGCCACCAAAGTATCTAAACTCAAGTTGATTTTTTTGACGTTAAATTGCTTTAAAACGTCTAGATGTTTGTTAATCAGAATTCCGTTTGTAGTAATGGAAATATCTGTTTGAAGCGAAGCCAATTTGGCTATTATTTCAGGAAAATCTTTTCTTAATAGCGGTTCACCTCCGGTCAATCTTATTTTGTCAACACCATTAGTGACGAATGTTTGGGCGATGGCGTGAATTTCGTCACCCGTCATCAGGTTTGCTTTTGGGCTTAATACAATTCCATCGGCTGGCATGCAATAGGTACAACGCAAATTGCATTTCTCAATTAAGGAAATACGCAAATAGTTGTGTTTACGTCCAAAATCATCCGTTAAAACAGCGTTATTTGGCGTCATGATTATTGCCTTTTAATATATGAAAAACATGCAGCACGTGAGGAAATATGGCATCCATGGATTCCTTTGCGCCATTGGTTGAACCCGGCAAAGCCAATACCAACGAATTTCCTAAAGTTCCTGCAACGGTTCTGGAAAGCATCGAATACGGCATGCGTTGTTGCCCATAACTGCGTATGGCTTCCTCAATTCCCGGGATTCTAGTTTCTAATAACGGCTCCAGTGCTTGCGGTGTAACATCTCTTGGCGAAAGCCCGGTTCCACCTGTAAAAATGATCAATTGATTTTCTTTGGAGAAAGCTTTAGCGCGCTCTTGAATCACATCCATTTCATCCGGTATAATTTCGTAATGTGTCGTTTCAACTCCGCAAACTTCCAGTTTCTCGACAATGATTTTCCCGGAACGATCTTCTTTATCTCCTGCAAAAATTGAATCGGAACAAACGAAAACCGCCGCTTTAATCGCTGATGGAAATCTATTTTTGAAAGACGATTTTCCGCCTTCTTTATTGATTAATTTAATGGTCGAAATCTCGATATTTTTGTCAATAGGTTTCAGCATATCATACATTGTCAACGCCACAATCGAAGCGCCGTGCATCGCCTCGACCTCAACTCCAGTTTTATAAACCGTCTTTACCTTGAAAATAATATCAATACTTAATGCGTTGATTTCATATTCCACCGATGTAAATTCAATAGGAATAGGATGGCAATCAGGAATGGATAAATGCGTGTTTTTGACCGCAAATAAACCCGCAGTTTTTGCCATTTCCAGTACGTTCCCTTTTGGAACCAGATTATTTACAACGGCATCAATTGTGGCTTGAAGACTCACAATTACTGTTGCCTTTGCGGTTGCGGTTCGGAGCGTACTTATTTTATGTGTGATATCAACCATTTATAACGTGTTTTTCTTCCAGACAAAAGTACTGTTTTCGAATATTTCTTTACCAAAAATTGGCACATCTCTTTTAATCCAATTCACAATCGTTTCCGTGGCTTCATATACTTGCTTTCTTCTGGTTGCCGAAACAAAGACAAACAAACAGATTTCTCCTGCTTTAACCAGACCCAAACTGTGATAAATGTGCATGCAAATTAAATCGAATTGCGCGAAAGCTTTCTCTCTAATTACCGCCATGGCTTCGTCTGCCATTTCTTCGTAAGCGCTGTAATCAATTGCAGCTACGGTTTGACCATCAATTGCATCGGCTCTAACTTGACCCAAAAAAATATTGTGTGCTCCAATAGTGGTTTTCGATTGGTGTTTCGCAATCGAATTCCCTATAAATTCCGATGAAATTGGTCCCTGAATGAAAACAGTTTTGGTACTCATGCTTTTTATTTTTATATTTTAGGAAACAGAAACCGTTCCTTTATGCAGTATTTTATCCAATGCAATAGCGCCACCAGCAATACTTCTGGCATTCATGAAATTATTATTTCTAAGAATTTCAATTGCTTTTTTACTTCTAATTCCGGATTGACAAAAAACAAACATTGATGCAGTAACATTCAAAAGATGCAATTCAGATTCTAAACGGTCTAACGGAATTTGAATTCCATTTTTGATTGTTATTTTTGGATATTCCTCTGCATTTCGAACATCCAGAAAAACAACTTCTGGATGATGCATTTGTTCCAATGCAAAAGCAGCATCGATTTCAATAGTTGAAGCTTCAACGAATGCATGTTTATTTTCGAAAGCTACTCTATCGATCGTATTGGTGTCTGTTTTTGAAAAATCAAACTTCTGTTGCTCGTTATTCAACATATTATAAACTAATAATTTACCAGACAACAACTCTCCTATTCCCAAAACCATTTTCAAAACTTCATTCGCTTGAAACATTCCAATGATTCCAACCGATATTCCCATAACACCAGCATCATTACAGTTGCCAACTTGCGCTGATTCCTCAGGAAAAAGACAGCGGTATGTAGGGCCGTTTTCATAATTAAAAATAGAAACCTGTCCTTCAAATTTATAAATAGAACCGTAAACAAACGGTTTGTTGGTTACGCAACACGCATCATTAATCAAATATTTAGTATTCAGATTATCCGTGGCATCAACCATAATATCATACTGCTCGAATAATGGAATTACATTTTTAGAGTCTAATTTTTCAATAAATGCATTTATTTTTATAGAAGGATTAAGTTCCAAAGCCATAGCTTTTGCTTCGAGAACTTTACTTTTCCCCACGGAACTACTTTTGTAAATTACTTGGCGTTGCAAGTTAGTCACTTCGATTCTATCGTCGTCAATAATTCCAATTTCCCCTATTCCGGCTGCAGCTAAATACGGTAAAACAGCTGTACCCAATCCTCCGGCACCAATAATCAAGACTTTGGCTTGTTGCAGTTTTTGTTGCCCATTAATACCTACTTCAGGAAGTATAATTTGTCGGTTGTATCGTGCTGTTTCCATAAATTTAGGTTTTGTAGACAAAAATCAAAAAATTTATTACTGATGCGGAGTTTTTTTTTAAAATCTTAAATCAAAAATCGTTAATCAGCAATCAAAAATCCTACCCTCCAGCAAATGGTGGTAATAAAGCAACAACATCATTGCTTTTCAGCATATAATTTGCTGTATCCTGTACTATTTTTTGATTAATTGCAACACTAAAAGAAAGTGAACTCAATTGGTATTTTTGTTCTAATGCTGCTACTAATTGGTGTAAAGGTAAACCCGAAAAAGAAAATTGTTCTCCTGGAGTTTTTGTTTTTTCGGCTATGGCGCCAAAATATTTGACTGCAATCATGGGGTTAAATTTAAGTTTTGAAAAATAAACTCATCCTCGGATAATTCCTCTTGAAAATAAGTCGTTAATTTTGAAGCATTTCGCACCACTTCACCAATAACAATAATTGCAGGAGAGGAAAGTTGGTGCTCTTCGACCAACTTCGCAATAGAACTTATGGTTCCAACCACTTTTTTCTCCGTGTCTTTGGTACCATTTTGAATGATGGCAACAGGCAAATCATCGGTTCTGTTGTTTTGATAAATCGAAATAATTTCGTCCAATTTATTCATTCCCATCAAAATGACCACCGTTGCCGAGGATTGAGAAGCCAAAGCCACATCTTTAGACAATTTATGATCCGAAGTAGTTCCGGTAATTACCCAGAAACTTTCGGCAACTCTTCTTTGTGTTAAACTGATTCCATTAGACGCCGGCACCCCTAAAGCAGATGAAATTCCAGGAACAATAGCAGTTTCTAAATCAAATTTTTCAGCATATTCAATTTCTTCACTTCCTCTTCCAAAAACAAATGGATCGCCGCCTTTCAATCGAACGACATGACCAAAACGTTTTGCCATCGACACAATCAATTCATTAATTTGATCTTGACTGTACGCGTGACAACCAAAACGCTTTCCAACAAAAATGATTTCTGCCTTCGTAGCATATTGCAATAATTCTTCATTTACAAGCGCATCATACAAAACAACATCAGCACTTTCGAGTGCTTTGATTGCTTTTAAAGTGATCAACTCTACATCTCCGGGACCTGCCCCTACGATTGTCAATTTTGGTGTATTTGAATTTTTCATTTTAACTAGGATAAATTGGTATTCAATTCGTTTAACTCGGCAACAGAATTTATATTTTTAAACAGATGTCTTTTGGCATTCGGAATCGGAATCAATTGATGTTTTACATTTGAAATTAAGCGCATCATTTTCAAATCATTAGCATCAATTGCCTTTTTTAAAACAGGTAGTATAGTTGTAGCATAAATCCCTATCAAAGGATGAATCCAATCAGTATCTTTAAAAACAGAAACCTCAAAATTTGTACCATGATTTTCAATCAATTCCAACAGTATTTCGGAAGAAATTAATGGAATCTCGCAACTCAATATCAAATTCATCTCCGTTTCTGAATGAACCAGAGCTGTATATATTCCGCCCAAAGGTCCTTTATGAACTACTATATCTTTTACTTTATTGTATGGTAAATAATCGTAATCGTTGGTATTCGTAATCAATTGAATGTTACTTGATATTGGCAAAACCGCTTCAATAATATGCGCAATAAAAGGTTTGTTTTGGTACAACACCAATCCTTTTTCCAATTGCATTGGGCTGCTTTTTCCTCCACAAAGAATTGATACTTGCATACTTTATAATTTATTGATTTAAACAATCAACTTCACGCTCGCTAATAGGATTACTGTTGCTAACACACATTTCAACACTTTATTGGAAAAATATCCGCTCCCGTAATAGGCGCCTAACATCCCTCCGAAAACAGCTATTGGAACTAAATAAAAACTTTCTGTTGGAAACGTTTTGTCTCCCATAAAATAGCCCGAAAGTCCTGCAATAGAATTCACCAGAATAAATAAACTTGAAATGGCTGCTGTTTCTTTTAACGTTGCCCAACCCAATAATAAAATGATTGGACTCAGGATAACACCGCCACCAATCCCTAACATTCCGGATAATAAACCTATTCCAAAACCTATCCCCATAGCTAGAGGAATATTCATTTTAGCACTATCTGTTTCTTTAGAATTAAAAAAACCCAATAATCTTAGCGCTGCTAGAATCAATACGATTCCTAACACTATTTTATAACAACTATTTTCTAACGGAATCATTCCGCCTATAAAAGCCGCCGGTACCGAAGTTATCGCGAAAGGATAAAACAGTTTGGGTTTGAAGAAATCTTTTTGATAATAAAAGAAAAAAGAAATTCCTGAAACAAACAAATTAAGCAACAAGGCTGATGGTTTCATCACCGAAACTGGGAATGCAAAAATCGCCATCAATGCCAAATATCCCGAAGCGCCACCATGACCCACGCTGGAATACAAAAACGCAACCACCGCTAGTAATACGCCGAATAAAATCAAAAAATCATTATTTACTATTGACATCTTACATCTATTAATTAAGTGGTATAACCAGTACTTCCTGATCTTTTTCAACATTTACCACATCATAAGGCAAATAAATTAAAGCATTTGCTACCGCAAAAGTGTTCAACATGGCTGAACTTTGACTCTCCAATATGGTAACTTTTTCATCATCATACAACCCTTTCAAAAACAAGGATTTTCCTGTTGTATTCTCTATTGTTGAACTTATTTTCCGTTTGATTTTTGGCAAATGAATTGCTTCAAAACCCATATTTATTTTTAGCGCCGGATACACATAAATATAAAAACTGGTCAATGTCGAAGCTGGGTTTCCAGGCAAGGCAAAAACTAATGTTTTGTCTTTTTTTCCAAAAAACAACGGTTTTCCTGGTTTCTGATTAATTGTATAAAACAACTCTTCTACTCCATTAGATAAAAGTGCTTCTTTTACAAAATCATAATCTCCAACCGAAATTCCGCCCGAGACAAGCACGACATCAAAACCCGAAAGACAACATTGCAAAATTCTTTTTATCGCTTTCAAATTATCCTTTACCTGGAATTTTTCTGTTTTTTTAATCCCAATTCCCTGCAAAGCAGCTTCCAGCATAATAGAGTTACTCTCGTAAATCTTCCCTTCAGATAATTTTTTACCCACTTTTACCAATTCGTTCCCAGTAACCACAATTGCTACTTTAGGTTTGGCATAAACTGTTATTTCCTTAATTCCCAAACACGCTAAAAATCCGATTGCCGCAGGAGTAATCACGGCATTATTTTCAAGTACCAGTTCGTTTTCTTTTATTTGCTCGCCTTTGTTTCTGACATTCGCAAAAAGAACAGGCATTTTGGTAATTTCAAGTGTTTTATTTTCAATCGTAGTATGTTCCTGCATGACAACGGTATCCAAATTATCTGGAACATATGCTCCAGTGAATATTCGTATTGCCTGATCTTTCTTTATTTTCTTATTCGAAAAATCACCCGCTTGTGAAGTGCTTACTACATCAAAATGTTGTAATTCACTGTGCGAAAAAGCATAACCATCCATCGCTGATTGACGGAAAGGCGGCATATCCATGGGAGAATAAATTGCTTCCGCCAAAATATAACCAAGTGATTTGGTCACTTTAATTTTTCTGACAGTCATTTTGCAACTATTTTCTGCAATAATCGATAAGGCTTGGTCCACTTGTATCATACGATTTTGATTAAAACTAAGTAAAAATACTTATTGCAAATATACGTAAATATGTGAAGTTGAACCCACAATTAACTATAATTCCATCTATAATAAATATAGAACGATTTAAACCGTTTTATTTATTAAAAAATGAACAAAGCAATACCAAATCAATAAAATCCGTAAAAAATAAATCCCAAAATCAAGATAGATTTTGGGATTTAAATACTAATTCAAATTTTTAAGAGTATTCAATAAGAAAAAAAGTCTCTACGTAACAAATAGACCAATGCTCAAAAAATCAAATTACCTATTGTACTGCTATTTCAAATAAACTGGAAGAACCGCCTTTGTAATGTTCAGGAAGACTATCAGTAACTTGATATTCTGTTATTCCTAAATAAGTAAAGCCACAACTTATATAGTAGTTATTGAGTTTATCATTACCGCTCCCTGTATCCATTCGGATAAATCGCTTTTCATTTTCCAATGCAAATTCTTTTGCCCACGCTACAATTCGTTTCGTAAAGCCATTCCCTCTAAAGAAAGGATTAGTGGCAATTCTATGGATATATATTGAAGGTTCTTTATCTTTTTCCTCCCAAATAAAAGGATCGCTGTATGTAATTGCAAAAACACATGCAATTTCTCCATCAACAATTATTTTCCATTGCCTGCTTTCACCGATTTCAGCTTCAATTAATGATCGTTCAAATCCTTTCCAATGTTTTTTCGCAACACTTTTTTGGTACGCTGTTCCTTCATCGTATAATTTAAAAATGACATCAATATCACCTATAACACTATTTTCTACTGTCATTTTTATTTTATTTATGCATTAAAATTTATTCAATAGGTAAAATAAGTGTTGACGTTACAGCCTCTAAAACTTCAAAAGCAGTTTCTGCCATCTTGTTTCCTTTGGTGTCCAATAGGGGATTTACCTCCACAAACTCGACACAAACTACTTTTTTACTTTCGATAATTTGGTTAATAATTGCAATGACTTCATATTGATCAAATCCCTTTGGCACCGGAGTTCCCGTTCCATACGAAATCATATCGCAATCCATGGAATCCACATCAAAAGAAATATAAATGATATCACAATTCGTTAGCTCTGCCAAAGCCTCAATCACACAAGTTTGGATCCCTCTATAACGTACTTCGTGAACTTTATAATTCCTTATATGCAACTTTTCAATCTGCTTATCTTCGGCTTCTTCGGTATCGCGAACACCAAAATAAATAATATCTTCGGCCACTACTTTAGCACCTTCACTACCTATATTTTTCATTTTCTCCCAATGCTGTTGCGTTTCAAGAGGCACTTCATTATTCTGACAACTTAAATTATCATCTGCAAGAGCCGCCGATAATGGCATGCCATGAATATTACCCGAAGGCGATGTATAAGGCGAATGCAAATCAGCATGGGCATCTATCCAAATCACTCCTAATGTCTGTTCGGGATATGCTGTCTTTATACCACTTATTGTTCCTAATGCTGAGGAATGATCACCAGATAATACTATTGGAAAAAAATTATCCGTTAAATTTTTTTTCACCGCATTACAAACCCGAGTACATTGCTCTACAACATGCTCAATTCTTTTGGCAGAAGTACTTCGATTTTTATCGTATATGGATTCGTTATGTGTTTTCACATCTTCAAATTCAAATTGATTAAAATAATCGCTATTTTTATTAATAGCCGCAATTTCGATTGCATCGATACCCATATCCGAACCTCTGGTTCCGGCACCAATATCAGATCTGTTTTTTATTAATTTAATTGCTTTTTCCATTGTAATAACCATTATTTGAAATCATTTAATGCTTTCTCAATAATCGCCAGACATTCGTGAATTTGAGCCTCGGTAATAACCAATGGCGGAGCAAATCGTATTTTGTTTCCGTGTGTTGGTTTTGCCAATAAACCATAATCTCTAAATTTCATACAAATATCCCAAGCTAAATCGGATTCCTCATCGCTGTTAATAACGATAGCATTTAATAATCCTTTACCGCGAACCAACGTGATTAAAGGATTTCTTGCAGCAATTTCGTTAAGTCCCGTTCTTAAAACTTCTCCTAAGTAAGCAGCATTTTCAGCCAGATTTTCATCTCGAACCACTTCAAGAGCTGCAATGGCTACAGCAGCTGCAACAGGATTTCCACCAAAAGTAGAACCGTGCTGTCCTGGTTTGATTACATTCATAATTGGGTCATTCGCCAATACAGCCGAAACCGGATAAACACCACCTGAAATGGCCTTACCTAAAATAAGAATATCTGGTTTAACTTCCGGTTTGTTTTCACATCCTTTTTTACAAGAACAATTTCCACAAGTAGCCAATAATCTTCCCGTACGCGCAATCCCTGTTTGAACCTCATCAGCAATGAGCAAAACATTGTGTTCCTCACAAAGTGCTTTGGCTTTTGCCAAATAACCTTCTGCGGGAACATAAACGCCAGCTTCTCCCTGAATTGGTTCTACCAAGAAACCTGCAATATTTTTAGTTGATTTTAAAACATTCTCTAATGCCTCAGTATCATCATATGGTATTTTTATAAATCCTTCTGTAAAAGGACCAAAGCTTTTACGTGCATTCTCATCATTTGAAAACGAAATAATAGTAGTAGTTCTTCCATGAAAATTATTCTCACAAACAATTATTTGTGCTTGATTTTCAGGAATTCCTTTTACTTCATACGCCCATTTTCTACATATTTTCAAAGCAGTCTCAACTGCTTCAGCTCCAGTATTCATTGGCAAAACCTTATCAAAATTAAAATATTTGGTCATGAATTCTTCATAAGGGCCCAATTGATCGTTATAAAAAGCACGTGAAGTCAAGGTCAACGTTTGCGCTTGTTTCATCATAGCACCAACAATTTTCGGATGACAATGTCCTTGATTTACTGCCGAATAAGCTGATAGAAAATCAAAATATTTTTTTCCGTCGATATCCCAAACATACACTCCTTCACCTCTTTCCAGAACTACCGGCAGAGGATGATAATTGTGAGCACCGTATTTATTTTCTTTTTCTATCAACTCGTTAGACTTTGAAGAAAGTGTTTGATCTATATGTTCCATAACTTACTATTTTTTAAAACTTTGAAACAAAAATAACTAATATTTTTTATTTAACAACAATATATGAGTATTTTGACTTGATTTTGATGTAAAATAATTAATATTACTTTTAATGTTACGTAAATAAGTCATTTTTTGCAAAATAGTATGTGGTTTTAGCTTTAGATGAAAAATAATAATTACTTTTATACTAATTAAGAATACCTTTTTAATTTAATAAAAAAAACTCATGGATGCATTATTGGATGAATTCGATATCAATATCATTAAAGAACTTGAAAAAGATGGCAGAATGGCGTATTCAGCTATTGCCACAGCTTTAAAAATATCCAACACGATGGTTCACCAGCGCATTAACAGATTAATTGAACAAGGAATAATTATTGGGATAAAACCAATTATTAATGAGAAAAAAATTGGTTTCGACTGGGCATCTTTCACAGGTATTACTTTAAACAAAGACCAGGATTCGAATCGAATTATTGCCGAATTAAAAAATATTCCCGAAATCACAGAATGTTATTATGTTACTGGTTCTTTTACTCTTTATATAAAAATAGTAGCCCAAGACCATGAGCACATGAGAAAGATTCTTTATGAAAAAATTGACAATATCCCTGGTATTTCAAAAACAGATTCGATCATAGAGTTGGGTTGCGCCTTCAAAAGGAATGTTTCATTGTAAAATGTAAAACTATCAAAAGACAAATTAAATGCAGATAAAAAAACAAATTCTAAAGCAGTTTTGGGTTAAAACCCTATTTTTTATTATTATTTTGTCCGTTAGCTTTACGATGAAAGCACAAAAAACAAACGGTAAACTATTTATTATTGGTGGCGGAATCAAATCTGATAAGTTGATGAATCAGTTAATCACGATATCTAATTTAAAGAAAAAAGATTACATCGTGGTTTTACCCATGTCGAGTGCACAACCTGACAGCGCTTACATTTACTTTAAAGAACAAATAAAGAAACTGACTCCGAATCCAATCGTGATGCTCAATTTTGATCATGAAACGGTTAATGATAAAGTATGGAATGATTCCTTACAGCATGCAAAACTAATTTTCATCAGCGGTGGCGATCAGTCTAAATTTATGAATGTTGTGCGAAACACTACAATTCGTGTTGCTATTCGCAACGCTTATGAAAACGGCAGTACTATAGCAGGAACAAGCGCGGGAGCAGCTGTGATGTGTGAACATATGATTACAGGAAATCAAAAATTAGAGACTAAATATACCGAGACTTTCAATAATATTCGATACGATAATCTGGAAACCGCTGAAGGATTAGGTCTTGTTAAAAATGTAATTATAGATCAGCATTTTCTAAAAAGAAGCCGCTATAATCGATTACTATCGGCTTTAATTGAATTCCCAAATCACACAGGAATTGGTATTGATGAAAGCACAGCTATTATTATTAGTAATAAAGAAATCGAAATTATTGGCGAAAGCGAAGTTATTGTGTTTAAAAAACCAAAGGGAATCACCAAGTCTAAAAACAATAATCTCGTAAGTATAAAAAGTTTGAAAATGGCCATTTACAAAGAAGGTCAAAAATTTAAAATTTAATAAAAATGAAGTATTTCAAAAACAATTTACCGTTGGCTATTTTAGTTTTTTGTTTTAGTTTTCCAATGTTTTCGCAAAAAATTTCTACTAAGGAAATTAAAAGACTCCAAGAATTAGCTCAACAAGTAACAATTATCAGAGACAATTGGGGAATTGCTCATATATATGGGAAAACTGATGCTGATGCTGTCTTTGGAATGCTTTACGCACAATGTGAAGACGATTTCAAACGAGTAGAAATGAATTATATCGAAAAACTGGGGAGACTTTCCGAAATTAAAGGGCAATCGGTTTTATACAATGATTTAGAAATTAAACTTTTGATTGACACGGAGGAAGCGAAAGCGGATTATAAAAAAGCTACGCCTTGGCTAAAAAAATTATTGAATAGTTATGCTGACGGAATAAATTTTTACTTAAACAATCACCCCGAAGTGAAACCTGCATTATTGACCCATTTTGAACCTTGGTATCCTTTACTGTGGACAGATGGCAGCATCGGAGCCATAAGTACTGCCGATCTTTCGACAGGAGAATTGAAAGCTTTTTATTCTGGAAACACGGATAAAGTAGCCTACATAGAAAGAGAAAAAGACGTGCAAACAGGTTCTAACGGATTTGCAATTTCCCCTTCAAAAACTGCTTCCGGAAATGCCATTTTGTATATCAACCCGCACACCACCTTTTATTTCCGACCTGAAATACAGATAAGCAGCGAGGGAGGATTAAATGCTTACGGCGCAGTAACTTGGGGACAATTTTTTATATATCAAGGTTTTAATGAAAATTGTGGCTGGATGCATACGTCTTCCAATGTGGATGTAGCCGATATCTATGCCGAGAAAATCGTAACTAAACACGGCAAATTATTTTACGAATACGATAAAAAATTAATTCCAATTATCGAAAAAAGAATAACCATCAAGTACCTTGAAAATGGGAAACTGATTCCCAAAACCTTTAAAACATACTTTACCAATAACGGTCCAATAATGGCAAAAAGAGATGGAAAATGGATTAGCTTAAAATCAAACAATCGTTCCATGAACAGTTTGGTGCAAAGTTGGGTAAGAACGAAATCGAAAGGATTTGACGACTACAAAAAAGCAATGGACTTAAAAGCCAATACTTCAAACAATACTGTTTACGCAGATAATAAAGGAAATATTGCTTACTGGCACGGAAATTTCATTCCAATTAGAGACAAAAACTTAAATTGGTCAAAAGTGATGGACGGCGCAACATCCGCCACACAATGGAAAGGATTGCATCCCGTTTTAGAAACAGTTCATTTATACAATCCCACAAACGGCTGGCTGCAAAATTGCAATTCCACACCCTATTCTGTGGCTGGAATTAACAGTCCGAAAAAAGAAAATTATAGACCTTATATGGCGCCCGATGGTGAAAGTTTTAGGGGATTAAATGCCGTTCGCTTATTAAGTCAAGGCAACAATTATACGCTGGACAAAGTAATTGCCGACGGTTACGATACAAAACTAACTGCTTTTGAATTTCTAATTCCAGCCTTAGTTGCCAGCTTCGAAAAAAATATAAGCAAAGAAAATCCGCTTTACAAGGAATTAGCAGAACCAATAACGCTTTTAAAGAATTGGGATTATTACACCAACGAAAATTCAACAGCTACAACTTTAGCTATTGAATGGGCCTATAAATTAGATCCTATTATTCAAAAGGTATATGTTGAAGAAGGTGAATTGGATCAAGTCCAAAATACTCAGAATTTTGCAAAAAATGCTTCTCCCGATCAATTGATTCCTCAACTGCAAATAGTGGTGAATGAGTTAAAAACAAAATTTGGCACTTGGCAAATTCCTTGGGGAGAAATTAATCGTTTCCAGCGATTATCGGGTGATATCAATCTCGTTTATAATGATACATTAGAAAGTACACCAATAGGTTATGGACCAGCACTCTGGGGGAGTTTACCTGCTTACAAGAGCAATTATCAAAAAGGCAGCAAAAAGCGCTACGGATTTAACGGCAACAGTTTTGTATGTGCAGTAGAATTTGGTCCAAAAATAAAAGCAAAGTCTTTATTAGCAGGTGGAAACAGTAGCGATCCAAAATCGAAACATTTCTATGACCAAGCTGAAATGTACCGAAAAGGACAATTCAAAGACGTCTTATTTTATAAAGACGATGTTCAAAAAAATGCTAAAAAAACCTATCATCCCGGCGAATAATCGCTCTACTTTTTATTACAAGAATTAAAAATACAGTCATAAGATAAAAAAATAAAAATCTTAATTTTAACACCCATTAATTGAGACATTTGTAAAAATAAAACAACCGATATGAAAAATATTTTCTTTGTCCTTTTAGGATTCGTATTGTTTTCCAATGGTGTATTTGCACAATTGAAAACAGTAAAATACACAGATGGAAATCAAAAATTAAATGGATTGTCAATTGCTCCAAAAAAAGGAAGCAAAAGTAAACCTGGAATCTTAATTCTTCCCGCTTGGAAAGGAATAGATACGCATGCAAAACAATCAGCCGAGCAATTATCAAAAATGGGATATTATGCATTTGTAGCGGATATATATGGCGAGGGAAACTACCCAACAAACACACAGGAAGCAGGAAAGCAAGCCGGCTTCTACAAAAACAATGTGGCTGATTATCAAAGGCGCATTCAACTTGCTCTTAATCAGCTAGTAAAATCAGGTGCAAATCGGGATAATATTGTTGTGATAGGCTACTGTTTTGGTGGAACTGGTGTTCTTGAAGCAGCAAGAGCAGGAATGAAAATTCGAGGAGCAGTTTCTTTTCACGGTGGTTTAGGACGTGATACTGCTAGAGTTAATAATCCAATCACTGCAAAAATATTGGTTTTACATGGTGCTGATGACACTTATGTACCAGCTGCGGAAGTAGCCGCTTTTCAACAAGAAATGAGAGATACAAAAGCAGATTGGGAAATGATCTATTACGCTAATTCAGTACATGCCTTTACAGATCCTGAAGCTGGAAACGATAATTCGAAAGGAGCGGCTTATAACGAAAAAGCAGCCAAACGTTCTTGGAAACGAATGAATTCTTTCTTGAAGGAAGTTTTTAAATAATTTTTAAATATATTTTTTAAAAACGGTATAAGTTCGGTTTTTTTGTTAGTTTTATATTAAAATTTAACAAAAATATAGAATTTACACTGTTTTTTTTTATGTCAAAAAGTATAATCAGAAAAGATAAAACCTGTCTAAATTGCAGATATGTTGTAGAAAATAGACTCCGTCCTAATTGCGGTCAGCAAAACACGGATACCAGAAAAGCATTCCATCACCTCAATATTCATTTTTTTTAAGGATTTAACCCATTATGAAAACGCTTTATAGAAACAAGATTTATTTCAGTCCTGAACAACAGTTTATTATTTTTTATTAACTTCATTCTAATCATTATTATATTTACACTTTTTGCCTTTTACACATTTATCAATTTACATTAAAAAACATGAGAAAAATAACCGCATTCAGTTTACTTATAATTTTAAACACAAGTTGCATTAGTCAAAAAATCAGTCTTAATTATGTTGATCCTACAAAGTACATGAACACAATTACAGCAGATGAATTAAAAACGCATTTGTATATTGTTGCTGCTGATTCTATGGAAGGGCGTGAAACGGGTTCTGAAGGGCAAAAAAAAGCAGGTGTTTACCTAATCAATCAATACAAGAAAAACAACGTTTCCTTTCCTAAAGGCGCCACTGATTATTACCAAAGAATCCCCGCTGCTTTCCTAAACGCAAAACGCAACGAAAATTTGCCTGACTCAGAGAATATCTGGGCCTACATTGAAGGATCCGAGAAACCTAATGAAGTTCTGGTTATTTCAGCACATTACGACCACGTTGGGATCAAAGATGGCGAAGTATATAATGGTGCTGACGACGACGGTTCCGGAACTGTCGCTTTACTGGAAATCGCACAAGCATTCCAAGAAGCAAAGAAAGATGGCCACGGCCCTAAACGCTCTATTCTCTTCCTTCATGTGACTGGAGAGGAGCACGGTTTGCACGGTTCTCGTTATTATTCAGAAAACCCTTTGTTCCCAGTAGCAAACACGATAACCGACATTAATATTGATATGATTGGTCGTCGTGACGAGGCACATGCAAACACGAATAATTATGTATATATTATTGGTGCTGACCGTTTATCAACTGATTTGAATACTATTTGTACTATTGCAAATGCGAAGTATACTAAATTAGATTTAGACTATAAATATAACGATCCAAAAGATCCAAATCATTTTTATGAGCGTTCTGATCATTATAATTTTGCCAAAAATGGCATTCCAGCCGTTTTCTTTTTCAATGGTGTCCATGCCGATTACCATCAAAAAACGGATGAACCAAATAAAATTGAATATGACGCATTGGCCAAAAGAGCGCAATTTGCTTTCGTAACCGCTTGGGAATTGGCAAACAGAGAAAATCGTCCAGTAGTGGATAAAAAATAAATTTAAAATTGGGGCACATCCACGCTTGCACTACCGTTACAGCGTTGTCGGGTTATGCGTTTCAATCTTTTATTACCCTGTCAGGGTGTTGAATTGAACCCTGACAGGGTAATAAAAGGATTTACACTGCTATCCCTTGTGCAAACCATAAAATAGAGCTTAGAAAAAATTCAAAGCTCTATTTTTATTTAGATTTAGAATACAAAAAAAGCCCATTTACTTGGACTTTTTCTCTAATCTATATTGTATAAAAATAATTTAAGCACTCTCATCAAACATAATTTCATCACCACTGTCTATTTTATGCAGCGGTTTTTCCATTGGCAGTGTAAAATAAAAAGAAGAACCTTCTCCTACTAAACTTTCTACCCATATTTCACCACCATTTTTTTCTAAAAAGCCTTTCACTAGTAATAATCCAATCCCCGCGCCTTTATTTTCTAATCTAGCTTTGGAGAGGATATTCATTTGTGGCGTAAAAAGTTTTTCTTGAATTTCTTTAGACATGCCAATACCTGAGTCTTTGATTCGGACTATTATTTTATCATCTTGGGTTTTAGCCGTAACCGTAATTTTACCTCCGGGTAATGAATGCTTTATTGCATTTGAAACTATATTTTGAATAATCGAAAGCAACATTTTTCCATCGGCAAAAACTTTAGTATTCTCCTCAATTTCGTGATGAAGATTTATTGCATTTAAAGAAGCCGTATCGTTTAAAGTGTCAAATACCTTCTTCACATATTGTACCAATTCAATTTTTCTTGGAGAAAATACTTCTGCTGCATATTTTATTCTTGCCCACTCGACTAAGTAGTCTAACATATTTAACTCGTCGATCGATGCTTTATGGATGAGCTCAAGCATTTCAATAACAATACTTGGGTCTAGTCGTTCAAAATTTGCTTTCAAATAGCCAGTTGTTGCAATTATACTTGACAGCGGACTTCTCAAATCATGCGAAAGAATAGCAAGAACACTTTCCTTGTGCGTATTTAGATCTTCTAATTCTTTGACATAATTTTTTATAGCATCTTCTGATTTCTTCCTTTCTGTTAAGTCGCGTAGGATTTTAACGTATCCTAACATTTCACCATCAATTCCAGTTAATGGGAAAACTAATCCATAAGCATAAAACACACTTTTATCTTTACAAAGGTGCCATCTGTTATCTGTTGCTCTTCCCTCCTTTAATGCTGTTATAATTTCTTTTTTTGGTATAGCATTTTGTTGGTCTTCGTCTGTAAAAATGATATCAAAATGTTTTCCTATAATTTCATCTGTTTTATAACCAAAGATTTTTGCCGCCCCAGAGCTCCAACTATTAATTACAAAATCATTGTCAATGGTAAAAATGGAGTAATCCTGCAAGCTATCAATGATTTGACTATAAAATTCCGAAGTTGGAATATAATTACTTTTGAGAATTTTAGAACTGATTTGCTCGTTTTTCATTTGTTAGTTTCAATGATATTTAAAAATTTTGAATACAAAATAGTATTTGAAAATCAGACATCAATGAGCGCAAAGATAGGCAAAAGGAAATATGAAAACTTAAAAACGAACTTTATTAAACAGACCATAAGAATCTAATTGTTATATTCAGTATTCCTCAAATCAATTTCAAAAATTTATTTTCCTGCTGATTTTAGAATTGCCTCTGAATACCTGTTTACACTAGTTTTCAGAGTTTACTTTTTCTACAAAATTATTGTCCTCCTTTGTCTCATGATCAAAATTCTAAGCGAATTCAAATTGTCATGCGATTTACAGCATTCCCATTACAATATTCAAGCCAATAAATAAACACAAGTATCTCGCGAAAGTTTATTCCACAAAAAAAGCCTCGAATTTCTTCGAAGCTTTTGCTTTCTGGGTGGGAGACGGGGCTCGAACCCGCGACCCTCGGTACCACAAACCGATGCTCTAACCAACTGAGCTACAACCACCATTTGCTTAGCGGTGGCAAATATACAACATAAGTTTACTTCTGCAAATAATTTTTTTAAAAAATTACATGAAAATTAAATCAAATCTCCTAAACTATTGACTGCCAAATATCTTTCAACAGTAAAACCTTCTGCATGATCTACTCCCACAAGCCTTCCTAAATCCTGTGAACGGTAATTAAGGCTTTCAAAGAAGTTTTTGCTGGTGATTGGTGATTCTGGTTCTTTAGAATTGGCATCGTAAAATTGTGAACCATACGCTGTAATAGATTCAATTTTCTTATCGGTAAAACCAGTAATGTCAACCACAAAATCTGGTACAAGGTTTTTCCATTGCATATAATGATAAACTAACTTAGGTCTCCAGGCATCCTGATTTACTCCGTCAACACTCGTTTCTACTTTTCTCAATCCTGATAAAAAACAGGCATTCGAAACTAATTTACTTCCTTTTGTATGATCTATATGGCGATCGTCAATTGCATTACACAATACAATTTCTGGTCGGTACTTACGAATCATTTTTATAACTTCCAACTGATGATTTTCGTCATTTACAAAAAATCCATCACGCATTTCTAAATTCTCGCGTACTAAAACGCCTAAAATTTTTGCAGCAGCATTTGCTTCCTGATCCCTAATTTCAGCCGAACCACGGGTTCCTAATTCTCCCCGGGTTAAATCGACTATTCCAACTGTTTTACCTAAGGAAATTTCTTTTAAAATGGTTCCGGCACAACCCAATTCTACATCATCCGGATGCGCGCCAAAAGCTAGTATATCTAATTTCATCAAAAATTTGTTTAAAGTTTTTTTTGTTTAATGTTTTAAAGCATTCGCAATCGACAACTGTTTATTTTACGGCACCAGAAACAGAAATCATTTTGTGAATTACTGCTCCAAATCTAAAATTTTCTTCATCGTCGCCGATTTATTGACGCTTTCCCTCCACTCTTTTTCAGGAATACTGTCAATTGTAATACCGCAGCCCATATACAAATGCGCTTGCGTCATGGCGAGTTCCGCCCCCATCTTAATTTGCATGCACCGCAAGTTAACGTATAAATCCGTTTTTAATTCCTCTTTGTTAAATCCTTCCTTGTTTAACTCCCCTAAAAACCCAGTATAATATTCTCTCTCATAGCCTTCATTTTCCAAAATAAAGGCTTTGGAAGCGTCTTTAGGTAAGCCACATACGGCAGGTGTTGGATGTAAAACAGAAACGATTTGCTTCAGACTAGAGTTTCCCTTTATTATACCCTCAATATCCGTTTTTAAATGAGCCAAAGTTCCCGCTTGAATGGTATAGGGGCTGGAAAGAGACACTTCTAAGGAAAGATCTTTTAGATTATTTATAATGAAATCAGTAACAAATTGCTGTTCCTCCATTTCTTTTTTCTCCCAGACTACTTCAGCCGTACCTTCAAGTTTTTGTGTTCCGGCAAGTGCCATCGTACTAAACTTCTTATTAGTGGCCTTAAGCAATCTTTCCGGCGTGGCGCCCATCCATAATCCTATTTTTGGATGAAACCAACAATAACAAAAAGCACTTGGATAACTTTGAATTAATTTTTCAAAAATGGAGACTAAATCAAAATCGGACAAACCAATAATTTCTTTCCTAGACAAAACCACTTTTCTTAGAATTCCATTTGCAATAGCATCAATTCCTTTTTTAACAAGTTTTTCAAAATGCGCTTTGGCTTGCATGTCTTCTGATTCTTTGAAATCAAAAAAAGTACTGTCTACTAAAGATGTAATTAGAGTTTCCCATTTTACAGATTCCTTTTTAGGGATAAGGATCATTTGACTACCTTCAAAAGGGGCAAAAACAAAACCGCTCTCTTCAAAATTTTCTGCAAAATATAAATGGTCGTTATTCTGAAAATAACCCACTAATTTGATATCATTGGGTTTTCTGTATAAGACAAAAGGTAAATTCTGAGCTTCTTGCTGCTTTACTTTTATAAATAAATCTATCATAGATTACATTTTAAAATGGATTTTAATGAAAAATGGTCTTTACATTTTATTTTTTCTCTTTGGTTAAAACCATATTAGTCAATTTACACAATGAAATCAGATTTCCGGATTCATCTGTCACTTTAATTTCCCAAAGATGCAGCGTTTTTCCTTTATGAATAATTCGGGCCGTTCCATAAACAACTCCTTCGCGAATGCTCCTTAAATGATTCGCCGAAATTTCAATTCCACGTACTTCTTGTTCTTTGTCATTAATAAAAAAATGAGAAGCCGCACTGCCCACACTTTCTGCTAAAGCGACCGAAGCGCCGCCATGTAATAATCCCATAGGCTGATGAACTGAAGAGTTTACAGGCATTTTAGCCACTAAAAAACCCTCACCAGCATCAATATATTCAATGTTTAGGGTTTGCATTAAGGTGTTTTTTGAAAATTCATTGCAGTATTCCAGCATTTTACTTTTATCCAACATCATCCGATTTATTTTTAAAATGTAAATTTAAATAAAAGATGAGTTAGAAAACAGCAAAACAATTGATAATATAAACTCAAATTAAAATTCATAGCCATCCAAATGAGTTTTTTCCTATTTTTACAAAAAATCTAACGCAATGCGTCCTATCACTTTTTTGTTTTTTATTGGAATATTTATTTCAGTTTGCTCCTGTCGAAGTGATTTTGAAACAACGGCCAGCACTGGTGATTTGACTTTTTCTAAAGATACTATTTATTTAGATACTGTTTTCTCTAATATTGGTTCTAGTACCTACCGACTAAAAGTCTACAATAAAAGTAAAAATGACATCACTATTCCTACGATACAGCTTGCGAAAGGATTGAATTCAAAATATAGAATGACGGTTGACGGAATGCAAGGAAACAACGGTAAAATATTCAGCAATGTAGATTTATTAGCCAAAGACAGTTTGTATATTTTCATTGAAACCACAGCCAATATTGCAGATGCTAATCCAACGGATTTTCTTTATACTGACCAAATTCAGTTTGATAGTGGCGAAAACCTTCAAAAGATAGAATTGGTGACCTTAATTCAAGATGCCATTTTTCTTTATCCAAAACGTTTTGCTGATGGAACTACCGAAACACTTCCAATTGGTGACGAAAAAATTGACGGTTTCTTTTTAGAAGAAAATGATGCAGTAAACGGAAACGAACTCCATTTCAAAAACACAAAACCTTATGTTATTTACGGTTATGCCGCAGTTCCTTCAGGAAAAACGGTAACTTTTGATGCAGGATCGAGGGTTCATTTTCACGAAAATTCTGGCCTCATTGTATCTAATTCCGCATCGATTAATGTGAACGGAGCCGCATCTACAACTGATAAACTAGAGAAAGAGGTCATTTTTGAAGGAGACCGTTTAGAACCTGATTATTCTGATGTTCCGGGACAATGGGGAACAATCTGGCTGACCAATGGCAGCATCAACAGCAATTTGAATCATCTTACCATCAAAAATGCCACCATCGGATTATTGGTACAAAACAATGATGGAACGACCGTAAATATAAAAAACACCCAAATTTACAATTGTGCTAATTATGGCGTTTTGGCGCAGACCGCAAAAATTAATGGAGAAAATCTGGTGATCAATAATGCGGGTCAGGCTAGTTTAGCTTGTTCTTATGGAGGGAATTATAAATTCACCCATTGTACGTTCAACAACAATTGGAACAGTTCTGAGCAAGTTGCCGTTTTTGTAAGCAACTATATTACGGGTGCCGTTCCTGAAGTCAAAGATTTAACTGCGGCAACATTCAGCAATTGTATTATTTATGGGTCGTATTCCACTGAAATGGTTTTAAAGAAAAAAACGGGTGCCGCGTTCCAATACCAATTCAATAATTGTCTGCTGAAATTTGATAACGTATCTAATACATTTACCACGAATCCTGATTATCAATTTGGAACAGATGCTGCACATTACAACGCAATAATTTTGAATAAGGATCCGAAATTTTTTAAAATTTTTCAAAACAAATTCAATATTGACGACACTTCTAGTGCTTTCGCAAAAGGGAATTCGGCATATCTGATTTCGATAGACATCATGGGAAACACTAGAACTTTACCACCGGATTTAGGAGCGTATCAAAACAAAGCATTTCCAAAATAAACACTTATGAATGAGACTGTATTTCATTTAAATCCAGGAAAAAACTTTTGATTTACTTAAAGACTTAGTAACCTGAAGCACTAATAAAAATAGTAGTTTTATCAAAATTTTAACTACCACTTATCAAAAGCAATTAATATGTCAATATACAATATTAAAAAACAAACAAATGGTGCCGGATCCTGAAGTACAGGAGTTGCCATGACAAGAAACTTGAATAAACAAAAGTAAATTTGCCATTATAAACCATTTGATCGCTTAAAGTTGTAACTCTACAAGTTCTGCGAACCTTTCTACATCAGCTGCTAAAATGGCTTTTAATAGGAATGATGCTGTAGGTTTATTTAAAAACGGAGTGCTGATCGATATCATTGGAACTTTTAATCGAGGAACGGCGGATTTTGCAATTGATATAACTTTAAGAAGAAAATCGACTATTACTTCCCCAACTACAACATTTAATAGTACTACGCATTAGGATTCTTATACCTTTGACACGTGTTGTAATTTGGGAAGTCGTATCGAAACAAAATCAGCTAAAACCACAGCAACTGTAGATTTTAGCAATTTTAAAATGTATTCAAATCCGTGTGACAGGAACTTTTCAATCGACAATTCAAATAAAGCTTTTTCAATTGAAATCTATAATATCCTTGGTCAAAAGGTTTTTGAAAGAAAGAACGATGATGGTTCAAACCTGTCTGTAACGAATCATAACAAAGGAGTGTATCTGGTAAAAATAACGGATGACTCAAAATCATTAATTAAAAAACTGATTATTAACTAGTTTTAGTTGACGAATCGATAATTAGAAAGCGACAAAATTGCCTCTTATTTTTGTTCCAAATTTAATCTTAATTGACTAAATTTGCACCGCACTACAACAAACTATACAACAATGATCCATTTCTTTGAAAACCAAAGCAAAACTGTTTTTGCCGTACAGACGCAAAACGAAATTTCAGCTCAAGACATTTCAAAATTAAATTGGCTTTTTGCCGACTCAAATAAAATAGAAAAATCCGTACTCACGGATTTTTTTGTTGGTCCTCGTGCCGCTATGGTAACGCCTTGGAGCACGAATGCTGTTGAAATCACCCAAAACATGGGGATTGCGGGAATCATTCGAATCGAAGAATTTTACAAAGCCACTGTTGATTTCTCTGATTTTGATCCAATGCTTTCGCAGAAATACAACGAGCTAAACCAAGATATTTTTACTATCAACGTACTTCCGGAAGCTATTTTGGATATCGATGATATTGCAGCTTACAATAAAAAAGAAGGATTGTCTTTAAGTCCTGATGAAGTAGAATATCTAGATAATTTAGCCATCAAATTAGGACGAAAACTTACGGATTCTGAAATTTTTGGTTTCTCGCAAGCCAATTCAGAACACTGTCGTCATAAGATTTTCAACGGAAAATTTATAATTGACGGCGAAGAGAAAGAGTCTTCTCTATTCAAAATGATTAAGAAAACGTCTCAAGAAAATCCTAACGATATTGTTTCGGCTTACAAGGACAATGTGGCTTTTGTAAAAGGACCAAGAGTTCAGCAGTTTGCTCCAAAAAGCGCTGACAAACCAGATTTCTACGAAACAAAAGATTTTGATTCGGTTATTTCATTAAAAGCAGAAACACACAATTTCCCAACAACCGTAGAGCCTTTCAACGGAGCTGCAACAGGTTCAGGAGGAGAAATTCGCGACCGTTTGGCTGGTGGACAAGGTTCATTGCCATTAGCAGGAACGGCAGTTTACATGACTTCGTATTCTCGTTTAGAAGAAAATAGACCTTGGGAAAACTCGGTTTCAGAAAGAAAATGGCTGTATCAAACCCCAATGGATATTTTGATCAAAGCCTCTAATGGAGCTTCTGATTTTGGAAACAAATTTGGACAACCTTTGATTACAGGCTCTGTTCTTACTTTTGAACACCAAGAAAATGCTTCGACAGGCTCAGCAAACGCTAGAAAATTAGGTTACGATAAAGTAATCATGCAAGCCGGTGGAATTGGATATGGAAAATTAGACCAAGCGATAAAACAAAAACCACAAGAAGGCGATAAAATCGTTATTTTGGGTGGTGAAAATTATAGAATCGGGATGGGTGGTGCTGCGGTTTCTTCAGCAGACACTGGAGCTTTTGGTTCCGGAATTGAATTGAACGCGATACAACGTTCGAACCCGGAAATGCAAAAACGTGCGGCCAATGCCATTCGTGGTTTAGTAGAAAGTGACAATAATCCAATTGTTTCCATTCACGATCACGGTGCTGGAGGACACTTAAACTGTCTTTCGGAATTAGTGGAAGAAACAGGAGGTTTGATCGATTTAGACAAATTGCCTGTGGGGGATCCTACGCTTTCTGCAAAAGAAATCATCGGTAATGAATCTCAGGAAAGAATGGGATTAGTTATTGGAAAAGAAAATATTGACTTACTGCAAAAAATTGCTGATCGGGAACGTTCACCAATGTATCAGGTGGGAGAAGTGACGGGAGATCACCGTTTTACTTTCGAATCAAAAACTACTGGTGCTAAACCAATGGATTTTGCTTTAGAAGACTTTTTTGGAAGCTCTCCAAAAGTAGTGATGACCGATAAAACGATCGAATACAACTATGCCGGTTTAGAATATACTACAAAAAACATTGCTACTTATTTAGAGCAAGTACTTCAATTAGAATCGGTTGCCTGTAAAGACTGGTTGACTAATAAAGTCGATCGTTGTGTGGGTGGAAAAGTGGCCAAACAGCAATGTGCGGGACCTTTGCAATTGCCATTGAACAATTGTGGTGTGATGGCTTTGGATTATTTAGGAAAAGAAGGAATTGCGACTTCAATAGGCCACGCTCCTATTTCGGCTTTGATTGATCCCGTGGCCGGAAGCAGAAATGCGATTGCCGAATCTTTATCGAATATTATTTGGGCACCAATAAAAGACGGATTGAAAGGAATTTCCCTTTCGGCCAACTGGATGTGGGCGTGTAAAAATGAAGGTGAAGACGCTCGTTTGTATGCTGCTGTTGAAGGTTGTTCTAATTTTGCAATTGAATTGGGAATCAATATTCCCACTGGAAAAGATTCACTTTCTATGAAGCAAAAATACCCGAATGACGAAGTGATTGCGCCAGGAACGGTAATTATTTCGGCAGGTGGAAATTGTATTGACATCAGAAAAGTAGTGGAACCTGTTTTGCAAAGATCCCAAGGTGTCGGCAGTGGTTCGATTTATTATATCAATTTGTCACAAGACGAATATAAATTAGGAGGCTCCTCGTTTGCACAGATTCTGAACCGAATTGGAACAGAAACGCCAACGATAAAAGACGCGGCTTTCTTCAAAAAAGCATTTAATACCATTCAGGAATTAATCTTGGAAGACAACATTCTTGCAGGACACGATATTGGAAGCGGTGGTTTGATCACGACTTTATTGGAAATGTGTTTTGCTGATGTGAATTTGGGAGCAAAAATAGATTTCTCTGTTTTTGACGAAAAAGACATCATTAAATACCTTTTTGCAGAAAATATTGGAATCGTTTTTCAAGCGAAAAACGATAGAACTTTAGAAAGTAAATTAAATAAAAACGGGGTTAGTTTCTACAAATTAGGAACGGTAACTAATGAAGCGACTTTAGACTTTGGTCCTTGCAAATTAGACATACCAAAATACAGAGACATTTGGTTTAAAACTTCGTTTTTACTAGACCAAAAACAATCGAAAAACGGAACAGCACAACAGCGTTTCGACAATTATAAAAACCAAGCATTACAGTATACTTTTCCTGCCCATTTTACAGGAAAAAAACCCGTAATCGACGCTTCTCAACCACGACCAAAAGCGGCTATTATCCGTGAAAAAGGAAGTAATTCAGAACGTGAAATGGCAAATGCGATGTACTTGGCTGGTTTTGATGTCAAAGATGTTCACATGACCGATTTGATTTCGGGGCGTGAAACACTAGAAGACATTCAGTTTATTGGTGCTGTGGGAGGATTCTCGAATTCGGATGTATTGGGTTCAGCCAAAGGTTGGGCAGGAGCATTTTTATACAACGAAAAAGCAAAAACGGCTTTAGACAATTTCTTCAAACGTGAAGATACGTTGTCAGTGGGAATTTGTAACGGTTGCCAACTGTTTATGGAACTCGAAGTGATCAATCCGGAGCATGAAGTACACGGAAAAATGTTGCATAACGAAAGTCAAAAACATGAAAGTATTTTTACTTCGGTTACGGTTCAGGAAAATAATTCAGTGATGTTATCCAGTTTGGCTGGTGCTACGTTAGGCGTTTGGGTTTCGCACGGAGAAGGAAAATTCAACTTACCAATGGGCGAAGAAAATTATAATATTGTTTCTAAATATGCCTATGAAGGCTATCCTGCTAATCCAAACGGCTCTCATTTTGATGTTGCGATGCTTTGTGATAAAACAGGACGTCACTTGGTGATGATGCCACATATCGAGCGTTCTACTTTCCAATGGAACTGGGCACATTACCCAAAAGACCGAGACGATGAAGTTTCGCCTTGGCATGAAGCTTTTGTCAATGCCAGAAAATGGATGGATAAAAAATAATTTTTTGATTTACTATACTGAAAGCGTTCCTGAAAAGGAACGCTTTTTTTATGGGAATAATTTAAAATCTCATTGATAATTTGTAATAAAATTTTTATATTTTTGAAAAGAGACTAACCGAAACAAACCTTCGCCAATCTACCCATATTTGGGTGTATACACGAAGGTTTGTTTCCCTGACCGCATATATATGCCATAATCGTTAGCGCAGTTTCGCAAACTGTGCCTGTAAAGTCAATAGAATTTATTTTAAAGAAATGTGCTCATGCCATCAATTTTTACTTTAGCGATTTGTTGCTAATGAAATATTGAATTACTATTTTTTGGAACTTCGTAAAAAAGTTAGTCTTATAAAAAGTATGAAAAAAGCAGCATCCCTTTTAATTCAGTTTTTTATTTTAATTGTAAATAAATCTATAGCGCAAGAAACTTTTATTTTCCCAAAAGGCGAAAAAGCTCCAAATGTTCATCAGGTAGGTACGGTATGGCTGAATGAATTGAGTAAACTTTGACAAAAAAGTGATTGAGATCATTACCGTTTTTGACACAAGACAAAATCCAGACCAGCTAGAAAAGGACATAAGATAAAATTGAAAGACATTTCCTAACTTGGTTTTTATAACAATATTTTGATTTTGCAATTCATACCCCTGGCCAATCTACTTTGGATTCTCTTCAAAATACCGTTCTTTGATTCTTTTTGATATCCTTTATGAAATTTTTGACTCAAGCCAATCTTTTCATCAAAATTTCATTCTCGAATAAATGCCATTCAATATTTAAATTCCGCGATCGGCTCGTTAATTTTTTAATGATTCGAATTTCAGGGATTATATTAAAATTAGCTTTTGAGCAACTAATAAAATATTCTCTTCATTAATTTCAGGCAAATTTGCAAGAGGAAACAATTGCTGTCCAGGACGGCTGACAAAAGCCGTTTGCCAACCTGCCCAATTTGCACCGGCAACATCCCAACCATGTGCCGCTATCAACATACATTCATTCGGTTTTAATCTCATTTTTCTAGCAGCCCAATTATAAGTATCTACGTGTGGCTTGAATTTACCTACATCTTCTATACTTAACACATCGTCAAATATATCATGAATTCCCGCATATTTAAGTTGCGTTTCTACCGCTTTATTGGATGAGTTGGTGAAGGCAACCAATTTAAAACCTTCTTTTTTTAATAGTAAGAGTGCTTCTTTCACTTCTGGATGTGCAGGCAATGCTAAAATTGCGGCAACAGCATCTTTAGCTTGTTTATCCGTTATGTCAATTCCATTTTTGTGGGCAACCATTATAAGTGCAGCGGCTCCAATTGTTCCGAAATCATGATATTGGTTTGCTACTGTTGTAACCAATGAATACTGAAGCATAGTAGTAAACCACAAGGACATCAATTCAGGGTGACCTCCCAGCGCTGCGCCAATACTTTTTTTCATGCGATTAAGATCCAGTAACGTTTCATTTACATCAAAAAATAAAACCTTGGGTCTATGTAAATAACCAGCGCTGTACTCCTCATTATTGTCTGTCTCCTCTTTTACAATTAAAATAGGCGCGCTAATTTCTTCGTTAGCAACAGTCAACGTACTACTTATTATATCTTGGTTACTATTTTTAAATTCTTTCATTGTTTTTTTTTTAAAATCATGCGTTAAATAAAATATACGACAAAGTGTCTTGTTTCTTGAAAACAGTACAAGTTACATGATATTTTTTAAAATAAAAAACATTAGCGTACCATTAATTGAACGAACTATTTCACGTTTTCAGAAAAATAGCGTTCTTCAATTCGCTTGATGTCTTTTATTGAATTTTTGGCCCAAGCCAAACGCTTTTCTAACATTTCATTTTCAGATAAATGCCAATTAATTTCGGAGTTGCGCAATCGATTCGTCAGGTTTTGAATGATGATTGCCGCCGAAACCGAAATATTCAAACTTTCGGTAAAACCCACCATTGGGATTTTTAGAAAACCATCGGCGCGTTGCAAAATTTCCTCTGATAGACCATCTCTTTCTGTTCCAAAAAATAAGGCACTGGGTTTAGAAATATCAAAATCTTCCATCAAGCAATCATTCTCATGTGGCGTTGTGGCGATAATCTGGTAGCCTTGACTTTTTAAAGTATCCACACAATTTGTAATGCTATCGAAAGTATTAATATCAACCCATTTTTGGGCACCCATCGCAATTTCCTTGTCGATACTTTTTCCGTATCGTTGCTCGATAACGTTCAATTCCTGAATTCCAAAAATCTCACAACTGCGCATTACAGCGCTCGTATTGTGCATTTGAAAAATATCTTCGACAACAATCGTCAAATGTTTGGTTCTGTTTTCCAATACTTTCAAAAATTTTTCTTTGCGATTATCAGTCAGGATATTTTCGAGAAAATTAAGGTAATCAATGTCGATCATTAGAATATTTATTTTTGCAAAAATAGTAAAAAAGACTAGCTTTATACCTTCAAAAGTTGATTCTGATTGCTGCTCTTGGGATTGTTTCATAAAAGCGGAATTATGAATGCTTGCGGAATTTGCGTGAGGGATAGAGGCGGTATCCTTTTTTGGCTTTTTAGCCAAAAAGATAAAGCTGAAAGCCCGACCCTTGTGGTCACGCCCAAATTAATATAAAATGAAAAAGAAATTAGTGGTTTTGACAGGAGCAGGAATTAGTGCCGAAAGTGGCATCAAAACCTTTCGCGATAGTGATGGGCTTTGGGAAGGCCATAATGTCAATGATGTGGCGACTCCAGAAGGCTGGCATAAAAATCCTGCTTTGGTACTGGATTTTTACAATCAAAGACGAAAACAACTCAAAGAAGTGCAACCCAATTTGGGGCATATAATTTTGGCTGAATTAGAAAATGAATTCGATGTTTTTATTATCACACAAAATGTAGATGATTTACACGAACGCGCCGGAAGCACTAATGTGTTGCATTTACACGGCGAATTATTGAAAGTAAGAAGTACCAAAAACCCAGATTACATTTTAAATTGGCGGGAGGATTTGAATTTTGGCGATTTCGATGAAAATAAAAATCAATTGAGACCGCATATCGTTTGGTTTGGAGAGGAAGTTCCCGCTCTTGAAGAAGCGTTAATACTTACTCAAAGTGCGGATTATTTTGCCGTCATTGGGACTTCGCTGCAGGTATATCCTGCGGCAGGATTAATAGACTTTACAGCTCCTGAAACTCCTATTTTTTATATTGACCCAAAACCTATAAAAATCCAAAATCTCCGAAATCAATTGAATGTGATTCCGGAAGTCGCTTCTGAAGGAATGAAAACACTAAAAAAGAAGCTAATGGGACTTATTTAAAAACCATTTGTTTTCTATTTTGTCACGAAAGGTTTATATTTGTGCCTTTCGAACAAACAACACAACAATGACTACTTTAAATGAATTGAATGCTATCTCTCCGATCGACGGAAGATATAGAAACAAGACTATTTCGCTAGCTCCTTTTTTCTCCGAAGAAGCTTTAATCAAATACCGCGTATTGGTTGAAATTGAATATTTTATTGCTTTGTGCGAAGTTCCTTTGCCACAACTTACAACTGTAAGCCCAGACTTATTCGAAAGTTTACGTGCCATTTATAAAAACTTCTCTACTGAAGATGCTCTTTGGATCAAAGAAACGGAGAAAGTTACCAACCACGATGTAAAAGCAGTGGAATACTTTATCAAAGACGTTTTTGAAAAATTAGGATTATCTCAATATAAAGAGTTCATTCACTTTGGATTGACTTCTCAAGACATAAATAATACAGCTATTCCGCTTTCTACAAAAGAAGCTTTCGAGAAAGTGTATATGCCTTCTTTGATTACTTTAACTTCAAAATTGAAAGATTTAAGTATCGAATGGAAGGATATCCCAATGCTTGCCCGTACACACGGACAACCGGCTTCTCCTACTCGTTTGGGTAAAGAAATTGGTGTTTTTGTAGAACGTTTAGAAGAGCAAATGCGTTTGTTGTTTAATATCCCGTTTGCAGCTAAATTTGGCGGCGCAACAGGAAATTATAATGCCCATCACGTGGCATATCCACAAATTGACTGGAGAAAATTTGGAGGTAAATTTGTGGAGGAAAACCTTGGTTTACACCACTCCTTCCCTACTACACAAATTGAACATTACGATCATTTTGCAGCATTTTTTGATGCGTTGAAAAGAATAAATACAATTATCATTGATTTAGACCGAGATATTTGGACATATGTCTCCATGGAATATTTCAAACAAAAGATCAAAGCGGGAGAAATAGGTTCCTCTGCTATGCCACATAAAGTAAACCCAATTGACTTTGAAAATTCAGAAGGGAATTTAGGAATAGCTAATGCGATTTTCGAACATTTATCAGCTAAATTACCGTTGTCAAGATTACAACGTGATTTAACAGATAGTACGGTTTTAAGAAATATTGGTGTACCAATGGGACATACTTTAATTGCTTTTGAAGCTACTTTAAAAGGATTAAATAAATTATTACTTAACGAGCCAAAATTTCACGAAGATTTAGAAAAAAACTGGGCTGTTGTTGCTGAAGCAATTCAAACCATTTTACGTCGTGAAGGATATCCTAATCCTTATGAAGCCTTAAAAGGATTGACCAGAACCAATGAAGCGATTGACAAAAATGCAATTCACGGATTTATCGCAACCTTAGATGTTTCTAATGAAATTAAAGCTGAATTAATGCAAATCACCCCAAGTAATTTCTTGGGGATTTAAAAATAATACATTGACAAAGTACAAAGGAATATGAGCAAAACCATTTTTAAAATCATATTCCTTTGTACTTTTTTTTTATTTTCATGTGAAAATAAAAAACCTTCTCAAAAAAACAATGTTAAAGAGACTAATCCTGGAGTTGTAATCTCATTTGATGATGCGACTATTAATGAATGGTATCAGGCTGATAAAATATTGCGTAAATATTCCTGGAAAGCTACTTTTTGTGTTTCTAAAATAAATACTTTAAGTCATTCTGAAATAAAAGAACTCAAGCAATTACAAAAAGAGGGCCATGAAATTGCAGGTCATGGTTTCCATCATTTTGACGCTCCTAAATTTGTAGCAAAAAATGGAATTGAAGCCTATATTAAACAGGAAATAAATCCGATGCTTGCATTGATGCATTTTCATAATTTTAAAGTAACCTCATTTGCCTATCCTTTTGGTTTTAGAAATATCAACATTGATAAAGCACTTCTAAAAAAGTTTAAAATTATAAGAGGAACAACATATGGCGCGGAAGATCCTTTTTTTCAAAACTGCTATTACAATAATTCCAGCGTAGTTTATGCAATAGGTATTGATACAGATCATCCCAATTTCAGCATTCCGTATCTTGTGAGATTATTGAATTATGCGAAACGAAAGCATAAAATTCTGATATTGTTTGGGCACAAACCAGTGCAAAACATAACTGCGGATTATCAGACCAAAATCGCGACACTAAAATTGATTTGCAATTATGTCAATCAGCATAATATGACATTTTATACTTTATCTGAATTAAACAATTTAAAATAAAATATCATTTTATTACAACAATGAAATGTATTAATTTTATAAGCATACAAATACTTCTGACTGTATAGCCCCGACAAAAGTGAAAAGCCTTGAAGGAAAAAATTATTTTTTCTTGCATATGCAGAGCGACCAAAGGAAGCTCCTGCAGGTGGAATAGAACAAAAATTCATGACTGATACCGACGCCTCGGGATGCAACAGATGGCTAAAATAAAAATAAAATTATGGATACCGCAACAATAGTGGCCGAAACGACACATCATTTACAACCCTTGATCAGTGATTTAGGATTAATCCTGATGACTGCAGGCGTTGCAGTATTGTTGTTTAAAAAAATCAAACAGCCTCTAGTTTTAGGTTATTTGATAGCAGGCTTTTTGGCTGGAAACCATTTTGATTTTTTCCCATCGGTGACTGATATTAAAAGCGTGGAAGTTTGGGCAGAGATTGGAGTGATCTTTTTATTGTTCAGTCTTGGACTGGAATTCAGTTTTAAGAAATTGATGAAAGTGGGCGGAACAGCTTCAATAACCGCGATTACACAAATTGTTACAATGGTCATAGTTGGTTATTTTGTTGGCCAATGGATGGATTGGTCTAAAATGGACAGTGTCTTTTTAGGGGTTATTCTTTCGATTTCATCTACAACAATTATTCTTAAAACATTTGAGGAATTAGGTGTTAAGGCTCAAAATTTTGCCGGAATAGTAATTGGCTCCCTTATTGTTCAGGATATTGTTGCCATATTAATGATGGTATTATTATCGACTGTTGCCGTTAGCAATCAATTTTCAGGAGGCGAATTATTGCAATCAGTTTTGAAACTGGTGTTTTTCTTAACGATTTGGTTTGTTGGCGGTATCTTTTTTATTCCAACCTTACTTAAAAGAGCGAAGCATTTACTATCCGACGAAATGTTGCTTATTATTTCGCTTGCCTTATGTTTGATGATGGTTATTCTGGCTGCCGATGTTGGTTTTTCACCTGCCCTTGGCGCCTTTATTATGGGTTCTATAATTGCCGAGACTACGCAAGCAGAACACATAGAGCATTTAGTAAAACCGGTTAAAGATTTATTTGGAGCAGTTTTCTTTGTGTCTGTTGGAATGTTAATCAATCCTCAAACTTTGTATGAGCACGCAATTCCAGTGCTTATTCTTTCTCTTATAACCATTTTCGGACAATCAATAAGCTCGACCGCTGGTGCATTACTTTCTGGACAACCCTTAAAACAATCCGTTCAAACGGGAATGAGTTTGTCGCAGATTGGAGAATTCTCCTTTATCATTGCGACATTAGGAATGACCCTAAATGTAACGAGTTCATTTTTGTATCCGATAGTTGTAGCAGTTTCGGCGGTGACGACATTTACTACTCCGTTTATGATCAAATTGTCCACGCCATTTTCAGAATATTTATCTAAAAAATTGCCTAGAAAATGGACCAAAAGAATTGAACGTTACAGTGCGAATGCCCAAGCCATTAAATCTGTTAGCAATTGGCAGATTGTAATTAATGCTTATCTCGTTCAAGTCATTGTTCACTCGGTAATAATATTTGCTGCCATTTTACTCTCCTCTAAATATCTTTTGCCATTGGTTACTGATTTTCAATTTGGTAATACTTTAGGTGCCTTAATTACTTTGGTGGTTCTTTCTCCTTTTTTATGGGCACTTTCTTTACGTCGTGTTGCAGTAAATGAAGTCGCTGTTTTGCTGGAAGAAAGAAAATATCGAGGGCCAATTCTGATGATGCTGCTCTTAAGAGTACTTCTTACCATATTTTTTATTGGGTTTTTATTAAATATTTTCTTCTCTCCAATTGTTGCTTTTATAACACTAATTGTAGCGTTGATCGTTTATTTTGTTTTCCAAAAAAGACTAAATGCACAATATCATCGAATTGAAAATCATTTCTTAAAAAACCTAAATGCCAGAGAAATAACAAAAGCCAAAAGAAGCCGAAGCGATTTATCTCCTTGGGATGGACACATGACTTTTTTCGACATTGCCACAGAATCCAATATTGTAGGAAAGACATTGGAGGAATTAAAAATTAGGGAACAAATAGGAATAAATATTGCGTTTATTAAGCGAGGCGATATTATGATCAATATTCCCAATAAAAACGAACGATTATTTCCAGGTGATGAAATATGTGTTATAGGTACTGATGCGCAGGTAAAAGAATTCAAATCATATTTAGACCAACATGAAATTGATGTTCCCGATACGCTTACCGAAGCCGAAATTGTATTACGACAAATAGAATTAAAAAATGAATCTTATATTGGCAAAAGTATTCGGGACTCCAAATTGCGGGAGAAAACTAGTGGTTTGGTTGTAGGCATCGAAAAAAAGGGAAAAAGAATCTTAAATCCCGAATCAAATATAGTATTAGAGAAAGATGATATTCTTTGGATTGTTGGAAATAAAAAGTTATTAGCTGATTTGGTTCATAATTAGACATAAAAAAAGTGCGAGAAATGAATCTTGCACTTTTTTATTTTGTCTTTTTCAGACTCTTTTATCTCGAGTAATTCGGAGCTTCTTTAGTAATTGTTACATTATGAGGATGACTTTCGTTGATACCGCTTGCAGTGATGCGAACAAAACGACCTGTTTCCTGTAAAGTCGGAATATCTTTCGATCCACAATATCCCATTCCAGCACGAAGACCACCAACGAATTGTTGCATGCTTTCATTCAATTCTCCTTTGTAAGGTACACGACCTACAATTCCTTCTGGAACCAATTTCTTAACGTCATCTTCAACATCTTGGAAATAACGATCTTTTGATCCTTCTTGCATCGCTTCAACAGAACCCATACCACGGTATGATTTGAATTTTCTTCCTTCGAAAATAATAGTTTCTCCAGGAGATTCCATAGTCCCCGCTAGCAAAGAACCTAACATCACACAATCAGCACCTGCAGCGATAGCTTTAGGGATATCACCTGTATAACGAATTCCACCATCAGCAATTACTGGAACTCCGCTACCCTTTATAGCAGCAGCAACTTCAAGAACAGCTGAAAACTGAGGAAAACCAACACCTGCAACGATACGAGTCGTACAAATAGAACCTGGTCCTATTCCTACTTTCACACCATCAGCACCATTTTCTACCAGATATTTGGCAGCTTCAGCAGTAGCTATATTGCCAACAATAACGTCTAATTCAGGAAATTTTGCTTTCACTAATTTTAGCACATCCACAACTCCTTTTGTGTGTCCGTGAGCAGTATCGATTATAACCGCATCCACTCCAGCATTAACCAAAGCAGTCGCTCTTTCTACAGCATCTGCAGTAACTCCTAATGCCGCAGCAACACGCAAACGTCCGTATTTGTCTTTATTTGCATTTGGTTTTTGGGTCAATTTAGTAATATCTCTAAACGTAATTAAGCCCACTAACTTATTAGCAGCATCTACTACCGGAAGTTTTTCTATTTTATAACCTTGCAAAACAACTTCAGCTTGTTCAAGTGAAGTTCCTTCGGCAACTGTTACCAAGTTTTCACTTGTCATTACCTCAACGATAGGTCTTGCATTGTTTTTTTCGAAACGTAAATCACGATTAGTGACAATTCCTTTTAGTATTTTGTTTTCATCCACGATCGGAATGCCTCCAATACCATATTCTTTCATTGCATTTTTGGCATCAGCAACAGTAGAGGTCAAAGGCAAAGTAACCGGATCGATTATCATACCTGATTCGGCTCTTTTTACTTTTCTCACCTTAGCAGCTTGTTGCTCGATCGTCATATTTTTGTGCAAGACACCAATACCACCTTCTTGAGCCATGGCAATTGCCATAGCACTTTCGGTAACCGTATCCATAGCTGCGGACACTATTGGAACATTAAGTGTTATGTTTCTTGAAAATTTTGATTTGATACTCACTTCGCGAGGAAGAACCTCTGAGTAATTAGGAACTAATAGTACATCATCGTAAGTTAATCCTTCACCGATAATCTTAGAATTGTGTGCGATCATTGCAATTGTAGTTAAATTGCGTGCAAATATAGATAATCTTAAGCAAAAAAACGACTACTTTTTACAATAAATGATTAAATTGCAGTATCAAGGGTAATCACTGCCACTAGACACTTTCATTGTTGCTACCTAAAAAAATTTAATTAATTTCTTTGCAATGACAGAATCCAAACAACAAATAAAGGGGCTTTTAGAGGATCAAGTAAAAGAATCAAGAGCTAAAAATGGATCTAATTCTTTAGATCATCAGGACAAAAATAACTTTCTGACTTCCTTAATAGAAATGGTTAAAGAACCGATGTTTTTGTTATTGATGACGGCGACAGGAATTTATTTTATTACTGGAGATTATGGAAACGGAATTTTTATGACAGTAGCTATTCTACTAGTTTCTACCATTTCACTTTATCAGGAATCCAAAAGCAGAAATGCCATTGAATCCCTAAAAAAATTATCCCAGCCCAAAAGTAAAGTCATTCGCAATAACGAAATTCTAGAAATTCCCAGTGAAGAAATTGTGTTGGGTGATTTCATTCAAATTGAAGAAGGCACATTTATACCGGCTGATGCCACAATTATTCAATCCAACGATTTTTCAGCCAATGAATCGATACTTACAGGCGAATCGCTTGCTGTTTTTAAAAATGAACAGTCTGAAAATAATCAGGTATTTCGTGGAACTATTGCAGCCAGCGGACTGGCCATTTGTGAAGTTAATGCTATTGGTGGAGAGACAAAAATTGGTAAAATCGGCAAAAGCATTGAAACAATTACTGAAGAAAAAACACCTTTACAATTACAAATTGGCAATTTTGTTAAGAAAATGTCTCTTGTAGGTTTGGTCATTTTTGGGATCGTCTGGGGCATTAATTATTACAATTCGAAAAATATTTTAGACAGTCTCTTAAAAGCATTAACACTGGCAATGAGCATTATTCCGGAGGAAATTCCGGTTGCCTTTACCACTTTTATGGCTTTAGGTGCCTGGCGTTTAATGAAAATGGGGATTATAGTAAAACAAACTAAAACGGTAGAAACTCTTGGGAGTGCCACCGTAATCTGTACAGATAAAACTGGAACTATTACTCAAAATAAAATGAGTCTGGCGCAATGGTATACTTTTTCATTAAATGAAATAAAAGAAATTATAAACGAGAATGAAAGTCCTAATTTAAGTAAAGAAGAACAAGAATTACTGAGCATTTCAATGTGGGCCAGTGAACCTATCCCTTTTGACGGAATGGAAATTGCTTTGCACGAAGCCTACACTAAATTAAAAATTACCGATGAGAGAAGCAATTTCAGATTAATCCACGAATATCCTTTGGACGGAAAACCTCCTATGATGACCCATGTTTTTGAGAACCAAGAAGGAACAAGAATTATTGCAGCTAAAGGCGCTCCGGAAGCACTAATTGCATGTTCGAATCTATCACAAGAGGAAACCGAACAAGTTTGTAAAGCTGTTGAATCTATGGCAAATAAAGGTTTTCGAGTTTTAGGTGTTGGCCTCACGGAATTTTCAGGGGATAATTTTCCAAAAAAACAGCAAGACTTTGCTTTTCATTTCAAGGGTTTAGTTGCTTTTTATGATCCCCCAAAAGAGAATATTAAAGCCGTTTTCGAAACGTTTTATAACGCAGGAATTGTAGTGAAAATAGTAACTGGCGATAATGCTGTCACAACATCTACTATAGCAAAGCAAGTTGACTTCAGAAATCCCGAAAAAGTATTAAATGGAGATCAATTAATGGAAATGGATGAAGCTACTTTAAAAGAAAAAGCAATGGAAACCACCATCTTTACGAGAATGTTTCCCGAGGCCAAACTTAAAATCATTAAAGCATTAAAAGATAATAATCAAATTGTGGCCATGACTGGTGATGGCGTTAATGATGGTCCAGCATTAAAATCAGCTCATATAGGTATTGCTATGGGCAAAAAAGGAACGGAAATTGCCAAAGAAGCGGCAAATTTAATTCTGATTGACGATGATTTTTCTAAAATGACGGATGCCATCGCTATGGGAAGAAAAATCTATATCAATCTAAAAAAAGCGATTCAATATATCATTTCTATACATATTCCTATAATACTAATTGTCTTTATTCCTCTGGCATTGGGTTGGGTTTATCCAAATATTTTCTCTCCGGTTCACGTTATTTTCCTGGAGATAATAATGGGTCCCACCTGTTCCATCATTTATGAAAATGAACCTATGGAACGAAATCTGATGCTGTTAAAACCAAGGCCTTTTACGACTACTTTTTTTAATCTGAAAGAAATTACCATTAGCATCATTCAGGGACTTATGATCACTATAGGACTCTTATTTGTTTATCAATTTTGTGTGGCAACTAATTGTATCGAAAGCGTAACAAGAACAACTGTTTTTCTAACATTAATATCGTCAAACATCTTTCTGACACTTGTTAATCGTTCTTTTTATTATTCCATATTTACCACTTTAGGTTATAAAAATAATTTAGTTCTAATGATTATTTCCTTAACCATCATAATCACCGCTTTACTACTATTTGTCCCTGCATTTTCACATTTTTTCCAATTTGAAACAGTCTCGGGAAGCCAAATTGGTTTGAGTATTTTAGTTGGATTTGTTTCGGTTCTTTGGATAGAAATATACAAATGGTTCAAACGTAGAAAAGCTCAATAAATCAAGCTAATTAGATGCTAATTTATCCTTAAAAATAATATTTAAACCCAATTGAAAAGATAAACTGTTGGCTTTTGAAACATCTCTATATTCTAAAAGGTTGTCCGCAAGAATGTAAAAATTTACAGGTCCAAAATTACTTGACAATCCCAATCCTATGTTTTTATTGGAATACGAATCTATTGTATAGGTAGCTTTCATTTGCAGTGCATTGAAAATTTTTCGGCTGTAATAGGTCGTAAAAGCGATCAAAGGAGTCCTCGGTGTTGTCATGACAAACAACTGCGCACCAACGGCACTTTTATAGATAGTTTCTGGATTATATTCCGTACAATCACAATCCGTAGGGCGTTCTTCTTCAAAAGAATATTGAATAGAGGAGTTGAACTTTGCTGGTCGCCATGTGGTATATTTATTGTGCAAAGTATCTAAAGGTATAGCATCTTTAAATTGCTGATATACATCCCCCCCAGTATTTCCTCCATTGAATTTAGGATTTATTCCATCATACTTATAATATCCTTTGTACGTTAAACTCTCTACCTCTTTAGTATGCTTTATAAAACCAACATCAACAATGCTTGCTGTGAACTGGATATTTTTTTTTGGATAGTACGTAAGTCCCGCATCAAAACCTAAGCCTAAATTACCACCAAATAAAGCTTTACTTTTAATGTCTTTTGCCACGTCACCATCATAATTCTTATCGTTATACTTAGCAATACCTGACGTATTGAGTTGCAAATTAGAGTAGATAACTTGTTCGTACCTATTAACATTGGAAGGAATTGTGTAAATATATCCTGAATTTTTTGTTGAAGAGGCATCGAAAATACTAGAATAAATTTTCCCTCTAAATCCTACTGTCAGCCTCTCATTTATATTTTTGTGATAACCGATATGTAGCGCCGTCAGCATTTCTGCTTTTACATTCAAATCACCCAAATCAAATACTTTTCCCAGATATCTTTCATTTCCGTCTAAAGCCAGGATAGCGAGATCTTTAGGCATGTAGCTTAGGAAATCAAATTCCTGATACATTCCAAAAGAAACATAAGAATCATATTGATCTTGCCCTCCTTTAATCCTGAATCCTCCGCTGAATAACTCTATTTGTTCGTTTATTGCTGCTCTATCTTTTCTTGTGGTAGAAAACACGACATCATGCAATTTTACATTAAAATCGACTCCATTGTCTGCAAATAAATCATACGCAGAGAAACCGCTGGAACCTACATTTGCCGAAACCCCTGATAATAATGGAATCCCAAAATAGAATTTATAAGTAACATCAGCACCTGGATTAGTCATCAAAGACTGTGGTACTGACGTAAAATTATATAAAAGTTGTTTGTTTTGTGAAATACTTTTAACCGACATAAATAGAATAAAAAGCAGGATTATTTTTCTCATTGAATTATTAGATAAGCAATGACATCTGAGCGTAATTTAAAACTACCGACACTATTTGCGCTTAATGGTGGACCAGCAAGCATTTTTAGAACATAAGTCATTTTAGTGGTGCTTTTCAATAAATCCAGTTTTGCATTTTCAAATGTCACTATTTTTGTAATTGAATTCGCTACACCAGTATAAGCCGGAATATTGAAGTTTATCGTATAAAGTGGCTGATTGTTTCTGTCCTGCAATATGATATCTAACGTATACCCTCTATTAATTGTATTGTCTATTTCAAAAGATAAATCAGCTTTTGTCAGATGCTTTTTAAAAAACGCGTCATTAAACACATCTACTGTTGGAGAAGCAACCGTTAAATTCTGCTCTATTCCATTTGCCACAAATTTAACTTCAGGAATTTCAAAGTAGGCTAAATTTGCAACAAAAATAGGTTCTAATTTCAAATCATTAGCTTGGTTGAAATCTAAATCACTTGAACATGAAAAAGAGAATGAGGATATAATAAATAACAATAAAATTCTATTGGAAAACACTCGTTTCATAATTTAAATTTATTAAAATCAATCTCAATTATATTAATACCAACGCATCAATTGATTACTTATTATTTTACTCACCAAATGTTAATATTTAACGTAATTAAGCGTATTCTTTAATGAAACTCCCCAAACAACTTAGAAGCTTCATTATAAGCACTTTCAAAACTCATTGGACTTAGATTAGTGTTTTCTTTTTTTGAAGTAAAATACGATAGTAATTTCTCTGTTGGCATATTACCTGTCAAATCATCGGTTGCCATTGGGCATCCACCAAAACCTTGAATAGCTCCATCATAACGGCGGCAACCCGCTTTGTAGGCTGCGTCAATTTTCTCAAACCATTTATGCGGTGTGGTATGAAGATGGGCTCCAAACTCTATTTCAGGATATTTTGGAATTAAATTTGAAAACAAATACCCAATCACATCAGGAGTTGAACTTCCTACGGTGTCCGAAAGTGAAAGGATTTTCACCCCCATATCAGATAATTTTTGTGTCCATTCGCCTACAATTTCCGTGTTCCAAGGGTCACCGTATGGATTCCCAAATCCCATAGAAAGATAAGCTACCACTTCTTTTTTGCTTTTATCCGCAATTTCTAAAATCTCTTGTAAAGTGATTAATGATTCCGCTATGGTTTTATGAGTATTTCGCATTTGGAAATTCTCTGAAATCGAAAAAGGAAAACCTAAATATTGTATTTCAGGGTGAACAGCAGCTAATGTCGCGCCTTGAGTATTCGCAATAATTGCCAATAATTTACTTCGGGTTTGAGATAAATCAAGTTGTGCAAGGACTTCGGCAGTATCCTGCATTTGCGGAATCGCTTTTGGTGAAACAAAACTTCCAAAATCTATGGAATCAAATCCTACACGTAATAAAGCTTGGATGTATGCTACTTTTCTTTCTGTAGGTATAAATGGCTTTATGCCTTGCATAGCATCGCGTGGACATTCTATAATTTTTATTGGCTCCATAGAAAGCCAAAGATAGAAAAAACAATTATGAATTATAAATTATGAATTTCAAATTTATGAAAAGTGATTATATTACGCACATAGGTACAAAAATACGATATTACATTATTTTATAATAACAATTATTATTACGTTATTTGGTAATATTTACAATTTAAACGGAACTTAACTTTTTAATTTCATTTGAATATGACAAGCATAATCACAGGAGACATCGTTAATTGTAGAAAGCTACCTTCTTACATTTGGATTGACGGTTTAAAAAAACTATTCAAAACTAAAGGAAAAAATCCAAGTGAATGGGAAATTTATCGCGGCGATGAATTTCAACTGGAAATTAAAAATGTAGAGGAAGCGCTAATAGTAGCTTTATAAATTAAAGCTTATCTGAAAAGTATCAAACTTGATGCAAGGATGAGTACTGGAATTGGAGACAAAACCTATCAAGCAGATAACATTTCTAAAAGTAATGGAACTGCATTTGTTCGTTCTGGTGAACTTTTAGGCACTTTAAAAAAACAAAAAACTACCTTAGCAATCAATTCCGATAATCCTAACATTGATTCTGACATCAATCTAGTGCTTCGCTTAGGATTGACTTTTATGGACAATTAATTGGTTCAATCAGCAGAATTTGTTTTGACAGCCATACAAAACAAAGGATTATCGCAAGAAGAAATGGGTGTAAAACTGGGCATAAATCAAGCTGCCGTAAGACGAAAACGAGCACAATTTGACCTAATGATGGAATTCGATAATTATTTCAGAAAAAAAATTAAAACCATTAACATATGATTATTTTCATAACTTGCTCATTTACTTGGTGATTTTTTACTGCAGTCATTTTCATGGGTTCTAAAAAAGGAAGACAAAAAACGCAAAAGCATTTTCCTTTATCTTTATACACTATTGCATGGTGTTTTAAATTGGATCTTAATTCCTGAAATAGATTTTATATGGTTTGCCGTTCTATTGGCACTAACACACGGAGCAATTGATGACTTGAAACTAAGATTTCAGAAAAAGAAAACAAAACGTATTTGGTGCCTCGTGGATCAAGCCATGCAAATTCTCGTAATCATATTTATTACAATGGTTTATAAAAACGAGACTATTGATTTCACAGGATTCGACAATCAATTTTGGATATTTAGCACAGGCCTGCTACTACTGACAAAACCTACTTCAATTCTTATAAAGAACATTATCACCATTTGGACACCCGAAAGTAAAAAAAGTGACGACTCATTATCCAATGCTGGCAATTACATTGGAATATAAGGGCGCTTATTTGTTTTTTGTTTCATAATTACCAATCACTTTAAAGCGATTGGCTTTTTATTGGCCGCAAAATCAATTTTTTGTTTTGGAGATTTGAAAGAAGCAAAAGACCGAAAACTTACTGAATATGTCTTTATCGGAACCTTACTAAGCTTTATAATCGCCATGCTAACCGGGCTTTTAGTAACGTGGGGGCTGTAAGCGTTTTAAAATTTCTTTGTTTATGGCTTTTACTAAAGCTGGCCCTTCGTAAATAAAACCAGTGTATAATTGTACTAAACACGCTCCTGCTTCCAGTTTTTCTATAGCATCGTCAGCAGAATGAATACCTCCTACTCCAATAATAGGAAATGCTTTTTTGCTTTTTTGAGATAGAAAACGAATAACTTCAGTAGAACGTTTTGTCAATGGTTTTCCGGATAAACCTCCCATTTCTGATTTATTTTCGGATTGTAATCCTTCGCGAGAAATAGTTGTATTCGTAGCAATTACTCCTGCAATCTTTGTTTCTCTAATAATATCTATGATATCCAGCAATTGATCATCGGTCAAATCAGGAGCAATTTTTAACAGAATAGGTTTTTGTTTTGGCTTAGCCAAATTCTTATTTTGCAGTGTTTGCAACAATTGAGTCAGTGGCTCTTTGTCTTGCAAGGCACGAAGATTTGGTGTGTTTGGCGAACTCACATTAACTACAAAATAATCTACATAATCATATAAAGCATCAAAACAAATTTCGTAATCTGAAGTTGCTTCTTCGTTAGGAGTCAGTTTGTTTTTACCAATATTTCCTCCAATTAATACACCAGTATTTTTTTGCAATCTTTCGACCGCTTTTCGAACACCTCCGTTATTAAAACCCATTCGGTTAATGATGGCACTATCTTCTTTAAGACGGAACAATCGTTTTTTAGAATTTCCTTCCTGACCCACAGGAGTAAGTGTTCCTATTTCGATAAAACCGAAACCAAAGTTGGACAATTCTTTATACAACTTAGCGTCTTTATCAAAGCCTGCAGCCAATCCAACTGGGTTTTTGAATTTCAATCCAAACACTTCTGTTTCCAGTCTGGGGTCATCAATATCATAAAGTGATTTGAAAAGGAATGAAAACCCAGGGATTTTTGATAAAAAACGAATCAATGAAAAAGTAAAATAATGAACTTTTTCTGGGTCAAACCAGAAAAGTATAGGACGAATTATTAATTTATACATGTTTGTTGTCTTGTTCGTGCAAAAATAGAACTATCTACTCGATAAATAAATATTTGGAAAATAATTTTAATAAATCATTTTGCGCTTTAAAAACAAACTTAAAATATTCAACTTCAATTTATAGGTAATTTAAGAGTTCCGTTTTGTTTTTTTATAGAAATAATCTGAATAATTAATTATAAATGACTAACTTTAAGTATAATACGTAATTCTGAATAAACTACTATTATAGGTTTTATTATTTAATTTAAAAAAAAAGCAATGAAAAAAGATTTAAATTTCCGTAGATTCTTGTCTTTTTGCATCACTATCATTGGATGCATATTTATGTTAGCAAGCTGTAATTCTCCCAAAAAAGAGAAGAAAGAAAGCTTTGATATGGCTGAAGCCAAAAAAGGTATTGAAGAGCAAAACTTTATTTTTACCGAGGCGATGAACAAAAGTGACTCCGTATCTGCAGCCAATTGTTACACTACAGATGCAAAATTTATGCAGCCCAACACAAAAGCAACTGTTGGCAGAAATAACATACTTCATGTTATTTCGAATTTTATGAAATCTGGCATGCCCAAATTTAGTTTGAATACTAAGGAAGTTTGGGGAAATAATGATCTATTAGTTTCAGAGGACGAATGGACATTTACCGACAAATCGGGCAAAGCATTAGACCATGGAAAATCATTAGTCGTATGGAAAATGGAAGATGGAAAGTGGAAAATGTTCCGTGATTGCTATAATTCTGATATGCCAATACCTAAGTAAAATAAAATTATTTTCTATTTAAGAAATGAATAAAAGGTACCGTCTCATAAAGTGTGTAAGTTAAAAAGTTATTCTGAAAATTTGAGCTAATTCAAAAGCTCAAAAATTTTCGGAAATAACTTTTTAACGTATATTTATAAACACACTTTAAT
>NZ_JBHZQA010000012.1:0-78848 GCF_042787335.1 Flavobacterium fructosi
CTTTGAATACATTGAAATTTGGTACAACAGAAAAAGGAGACATTCTGCTTTGAATTATGCAACTATTGAAGAATTTAACAATCAAATTAATTACAAAAATGTAGCTTAACTTAATGTACACCTTTTATTTGCATATCCAAACAGTATCGTTATCAGTTGATAGGTATTTTTTTAATATTATTTGTGCCTTGTCCGAAATAGGAACTTGTACCATATTTTTGGTCTTCTGCATTCTCAGAGAAATAATTTTGTTATCTAAAATATCTTTTTTAGAAAGATCAATTACATCCGAATATCGTAAGCCTGTATAACAAGAAAAAAGAAACATATCTCGGGTAATATTTAAACCTTCTCCTCTTGGGAAATTACTAAATCGTATCTTTTCAATCAGTTTTAATTCAATGCGATTTAAATATTCAATTTTCGGTTCTTCTTGGGTTAATTTGAATTCATCGTAGGGATTTTTTTTAACAAGATTCTTTTTTAAAGCATTTCCAATAACCGCTTTTAAATTTTTATGTCTACTCCATCTTCCAGAGTTTCCAGTGTTAAATTTTGTACTTAAACAATTATCGAATTTTTCGATAAAACTCAAATTGATTTGACTTAATTTTATTTCCTTTTTAAATTGCTTCAGGCGCTTTCTTAATAGAACATAATGGTATTGTGTGCCTTCGCTTAGCTCGGTAAACTTTTTTTCGCAGAATTTATCATAGTACTCATAAAAGTCATCACTATCTTTTGTAGAATAAAACGATTTTACAAGCTCAATATTCAAATAAGTTCCTATAGACCTTTGCTCTCTTAAATAATCTTTAATTCTACTCATTTCATTATCTAACAGACTATTTTGAATACTTGATTTAGAACCCTTAAAAAATCCGTCTTTAGCATTCCAATCTGATTCTTCGGAATATTCTCCAGATGTTAATTTTAGGACTACTGAATTAATTGTTATTCGATAGTTCACTGGACAAGTTCCATCCATTTTTCTTTTATCCGTTCTCAGGATTGCTTTTACAGTAAAATTTTGTTTTATCATGATTTCTCTTTTTCTTATATTATAGACAGTAGCCATAATTTCTGAATAAAATTAATAAGAAAATTATTACAAAAAAATAATATAATTAACTTAAGTATCAGTGATGCAGTGTTTTGTATTTAAAAATTTAACATAATTTTTTAGCTTCCAACGAATTACAAAAAAACGATTTACAGTAAAATATTCTTTTTTTTTGGGGAAATAAAAACAAGTGTTAGTAAAATATACCCTCTTTTAACAGAATTTAGATTTCATGTTACATTTTCCTCTTTTTAGATATAAATCAGATTATTAGTAAAACAGACCTTATTTTATGGAATGAAGATTTTAAGTAAAAACTACCTGTTTTAAAGTAAATCAGACTATTAGTAAAACAGACCTTATTTTACGGAATAAAGATTTTAAGTAAAATTTACCTGTTTTAAAGTACATTAGATTTTTAGTAAAACAGATCTTATTTTAGGGAATATAGATTTCAAGTAAAAACGACTTGTTTTAAAGTATATAAGATTTTTAGTAAAACAGACCCTATTTTATGGAATAAAGATTTCAGGTAAAAATTCTCTGTTTTTAAACATTAAAATATATATATACAATAGGGGGTAAGAATGGGGGTAATAAAAATGATAAAAGATTAAAGGTATAAAAAAGAAAAAACCCCTATTTTACAGGGGTTTTAGTATCTTCGAAAGTTGACTACTTTCATATTTTGTGACCTTGACTGGATTATAACCGAACCTCTGTATGCTCACAGATTATAGCCTGTAAGAGCTATTTATTTTTGACGGGGGTAACTACGGGGGTAATTAACTGTTAATATCGTGATAAAACCATAGTCAAACATTTGGCTAAAATTTCACACCATATTGGTAGAATTTTCCGTCACCACTATCTCCTAAAAGAGTACAACCCAATTTTTCAATTATATGAATACTTATATAATTATCTTTATCAACATACATATAAACTCTATCTACTTCTTTTGAGTGCAGATATTCAAGAACACGATATAATACATGTTCCATAATTCCTTTTCCTCTAACACCTTCGCCAAGCCAAATATCAATAGTCCAATCGTCAATTTTCTCTCCACTGTCTCTATCGGTTGTCAAAGGAGAAAAACATATAATATAACCTATTGGCACAGATTCTCCCCCTACTGCAACAGCAAATGGTACACAATATTTATGTAAAAATCTACCTCTGAAGTCTAATAATTTTTTTTTTGCCTCAGCTTCATTTGAGCAATATGCTCCAGGGATATATTTTTTTGTTAAGGAATCACTTGAATTAGTAAAATATGCTTTTGATTCAAGCTCTATCTCTTTTAAAAAGATACTTCTTAAATGAACTCCATTCGCAATATCTATATTTGGGATATTATTAAATATTGTATCACAAGCCTTGTAATTTTCTGAATACATTTTTTTATCTTATTATGAATTAGTTTGCATAGTATATAACGTTTTGGGACAACAACGTTTTGAGACTAAATTAAGCCCTATTTTCGGATTTGCCAAATCATCTTTGTCGTTTAAATATATTTTGATTAATGTCCAATTTTTATTTTTCCATTATAGTTTTCGTGTAATTTTTTAATCGTATGTTCCGAAAAATACCAATAACAATTTTCTTTTATTCCGTTACGTCCTGTATCTCTAAATATATTAAGATTTGGTCTCATAACTACTCCATAAAGCATTTTAGTATCTTCGTCTGCAATTGAATTTATCTCGACAGCAGGTGTTTTCACGATTGCAATTGCAGTTATTGTACCGCCAATTGATTCATATAATGGCAAGTTATTGTATTCTCCTCTTAATATGAGCCTATTATCTATTAATTCAATTGAAAATCCTGTTTGTGTTTCAAATGTATTCATCTTTTTTTACTCTATTTCTATTTTATCAATTTCGTTCATTATTCTGTCGGTTTCTGATAACGCAACTATGATTTTTTGATAATGTGCAATATCGTCAAACTCTAACTTTCTGTCTTTTCTGTCTTTTAACCATTTTTGTGCTGGTTGATAACCGCCAATATAAAAATTCCACGCAACTTCTGGAACATTTTCAAAATATTGCGTTTCATTTACATAAACTTTTCCGCCTTTGTAATTTGGTTTTCTTACAATACAATCTCCGTCAATGTTAAATTCTGTAATGTAATCTTCTATTTTTGGACTTTCTAATAAATGTAGTTCTCTCAATCGTGAACCCAAATCTACTAAGTCAATAAAAGCTCTGATATTTTTTGGATATGGAATTTTTGGAAAATCTGTTTTTAAGAAATCTTTGTATTTAGTTCTGTATTTTGACGAATGTAAAACGGCATAAATATAGTCGAGAATATCAATTGGCGAAAATTGATTAGTTTCGACAGTTTGAATTTTTACATCTGCTTTTTCTGGTGAAAAAGATAAACCCAAATCGCTTGCGATTTTGTTTACTATTTCAGTATTTAAATTCGGAATTCTTTCTTCGTTTAATTCAGTTGTTAATTGCCCATTATTATCAGGATAAAGATATAAAGGAAAAAGATTTACGCCACCACGACGAAAGATATTAGCGTCAACAGGATTTTTAGAAACCGTTGTTAGACACCATTCTATATCGCCAACTGCTAAACCTTGTCTTCCAATTCCAAGCAATAAATTATCCTTATTGAAAGAATGTTGAATTAACTCTTTTCTTGGATAATCCATCATCACTGAACTAAAATAACAGCTTCTGTTATCAAAAGGTCTATAATTGCATTTTATAATTTTGTTTTCCCAATTAGTATCCTTTTGAATTTCTATTCTTGCTTTTTTTATTTGCCAATCACGATTATCAGAAATATCAAATAATTTCTGAATTGATAAATCGTCAATTTGATTGTCAATTAAAGCTAATGCTCTTTTTTCTATTACAGTTTTATCAAAATCAACTGCAAAATTATCTCTGTGTGTGGTAAAACCACCAACATTTACAGGGAATAACTTTAATAAATCAATACCATAATTATAATTTTTAAGTAATTTTTCATCTTGAAACTTGAATATATAGTTTGGGGAAAATGGCTTGATTTCTAAAAAATCAATATCATTTAATTTATTATTTGTTAAAAAATCATATTTCATTTCTCTTTTACCTAATAAATCATAAATGAAATATTTAGCTAATTCATTTGCTTTTTTCTTCCCCGTCTTTACAAAAATATTAATAGAAACGCCTTGCTCAATATCAAAAACATTTACATCAGCAGAACCATCTACTGCCGTTTCTTTTTTCTTGGCATTTCCGTGTAAATCTATTGTATAAATTTTGTCGTAAGTTTTTAATAAATTCCAACGCATACCTCTAAATGTTGGATTGTCTAAAAATCCGTGAGGATTTATAAACGCTAATATTCCTTCACCATTTCTCTCGATATAATGTTGACCATAACGTAAAAATTTTGCGTAATCATCATTAATATATTTTGAGTTCTGTTCCTTTAATTTTTCTTTTCCTCCTGGTTCTTTTTTGTAATCTTCCATTAATTGCGTGATCCATTCCCCTTTGTTTTTGCTCTCGCCACTATAAGGAGGATTACCAACAATACACATAACTGGAGTATCACGTTTTATAAAATTAGCTTCGTTGGCTTCACTACTTAACCAATTAGAAAATAGCGTTCCTGTGTCAGGATGACTTTCTTCTAAACTATTGGTTAAATATATTTTGAAACGTTGGTCTTTGGTTGGTTTAAAACCTGTTTCGGTTAGCAATAAATCCATTTGCAAATGTGCCATTGCATAACTTGCCATCAATAACTCAAATCCATTTAAACGTGGTAATAAATGTGTTTCTACATAATTGCTCCAAACACCTTGTTGCCCTTTAAATTTCGAGTGAATATGTTTTACAACTTCAGCAAGAAATGTTCCTGTTCCTGTAGCTGGGTCAAGAATTTGCACTTTGTGAACTTCTTCTTCTACTGTTCTAATATTGTCTTTAAATCGTTTGTCTGTTGCTTGAAGATTTACTTTTATTTTGGTTTTGCTATTATCAGCCAAACCTTGTGGTAAATCGAATTCTATTTTTAAAATTTCATCTACTGCACGAACTATAAAATTCACAACAGGTTTTGGTGTGTACCAAACACCACGAGCTTTTCGCAATTTTGGGTCGTATTCGCTCAAAAAAGTTTCATAAAAATGGATAATTGGATCTTCCATTTTTGTTGATTTCCCATAATTTTTCAAGATTTCGGCAACGTTACACGCCAAGAAAATTTCTACTAAACTATCTACAATCCATTTAATTCTGTCATCAATATCTGGTCCAGCGATATAGCCAAATAATTTTCGTAGAAAAGGATTTGATTTTGGTATTAATTCTGATGCTTCTTGTCTTGAAAAAGTTGGTAAAGTTGGGTCGTGTAAACGTGCAGCAAACATTCCGTAAGCAATTGTTTGAGCGTAAACATCGGCAAAGCCTTTTGGAGTAATATCGTGAATTAAGATTTCTTTGAAAGCGTTCATTTGGTCTTTCAAAGTACTGTCTTCACTATTGTTTTCATCGTTAGTCAAAGCCAATTCAATAACATCAGAAAGTAGGCGGGCTTTGCCCGCCATCATTTCTGCAAGTTTTTTTGAGCTTTTTATGGTTTGTCCAACGAATGAACAAAAGTCTTTTAGTAAATTGGTAAATGTTGCAAAATTATTAGGTAACGCAACGATAGTCCCGTTTTGAATTTCTGCAATTGCAATTTTAGTAATGAAAACACCTTCAATATAAAGATGAAAATCCAAATAATCGGTAAAAATTAAATTTGGTAAAGCTGATTTATATCTGTCGAATTGTTCTTTGTTCCCTGTTTTCTTTACACCTGATAAATCTTTGTCGCCAATATCTTTGGCTTCGATGTAACCGATTTCAATATCTTTTTTTGTCAATATATAATCAGGCGCACCACAAGTAATTCTTTTCGGTTCGTTCGTCGCTCTGATTTCGGGAATTAAACTTTCTATAAGTTGTTGCAAATCTCCACGAAAAGTATGTTCCGTCGCATTTCCAAGTTTATATCTTCGGTTTATATTGTCAATATATTGTTCTAAATTCATTTAATTTTTGTCAATTATTGTGAAATACAAAGATAATTTTTTAATCGAATTTTTCTCGGGTATTTCGGTTCTCGGAGCATTACACCCAACGTTATGCCACTTTGAGATGGCTGGAAGTTCGTAACCGCTCAATTTTCGGCTTAACGAAAACTTGATGCGAAACGATAATTCCACTAAATTCTAGCTAGCTCAATGGCTTTTAGTGGCTGACGTTTTTATTTAATATTTTGAACCTTTTTCTAATTTATCAAGACGATTTATTAAACCAATATTTGGGTTATTATTTTTCAAAATATGTTTAGCTCTGCATTTTTTTGAGAGCATTTTTAATGATTGTAAATCTTCAATTTCAGTTGCTTTATATTCAATGTTAAAATTCAAAACTGATAGAGTATCTGAAAGGAAATAAGAGTTTTTATCCAAACTAACTATATAATTATCAATAACCTCACGCCATTTTTTTGGTCTTTCGGCCATAATTAGTAACATAAGTTCATGTTTAAGTAAACTATTTGTTTCATTTATAGCCTTATCTATAATAAGTGGACCAATTTTAATTGAATAAATGTCATCTTTGAAAATTTTTACAATATTTGTTGGTATTGCTAATAATACTGCTAATCTTTTTTGGACTGGGTCGTCAATTTTAAAATCATCTTCATTTAAATTAAATCGTGCTCCTTCAAATGCAACATTACCATTATCAGCCAAAAATGGTGCTAACACAATTAATATTTTGTTAATCTCATTCCAACCTTGTGTTATTTGATTTATTAATTCTTTTTTTAGCTGAGAATCAGTAACAAAATCACTATTTCTAAGTGCTCGTGAAGTTGCTGAAATTTGACGCATTAACACTAAAACTGAATAGTCTCTCATTACAGAATTGAAAACTTGATTATATGGTTTCGCTTGATTATAATGTTTATCAGCATATTTGTCTTTAACTTCGTCTGGTAAACCAGAAGAAATAACATTAGAACCAATTTTTTCTTCTTCTTTTTCTAAAGTTTGAATATCTGGAACCCATTGAATAGCTTTAAAAGGATTTAAATCATTTGGTATTTGTACTTTTGCTCTAACTATTTGTAGAGTTTCCTCTAAATCTTTATTTAGTAAAATTAAAGCATCTTCTTTATTTCTATCAATTCCTGTATAAAACTCAATTATTTCTGGATAATCAATGTATTTTTTTTCTGTATATATTTTTTCACGGAATTTTAGATTCATATTCATTCTTTGAGCGATAAAATAAAATACCCAATACGAGTTTTTAAAATAATTTAAATTTGAACTGGTACTCCCAATTATTGAATTATCTTTTAGTGCATTTAATAGATAGTTTAAATCAAGATTAATAAAATTGTCATCACAGAATTTAATTAACTCTTCTTTAAAATATTGGTCGCTGAATTCAAAATCGGTTCTCAAAATTAGCAACTCACATAAATATCCCAAAACGAAGCTACAATCTTTTACATCAGGCTTTTTGTCATGATAAGTAGGTAATTCATAGTCTTGAAAAATTCCATTTAGAATAGTTTCTAATAATTTTGTTCGATTAATCGGACTGTAATCATCAACCATTTTTGAAGTTGCCCTTAATATTGAAATACAGTTTTTAACTGTCCGATGCATATTTAAAGTCTCCAAATCTTTCGTTACCTTAGATAATGTGTTTTCACAATCTTCAACAAATGATTTTGCTTTTGCGTATGATAAAACAACTTTTCTTACTTCTGCTTGTGGTAATGGTAGTAAATATAATGAATTGAAAGTTCTTCTTATTTCAACTTTATCATCATCTGATTTTAGAAAGAAATTGTTATCAAGAGTGTTAAGTAATATTATTGGAATACTTTTATATTCATCACAAACATTTTTTATCATTTGCATTATTCCATTTTCATCAAAACAAACGGAATCTACAATTATGCAATCAATATTTTCGCTATCTTTTAAAAAGCAATTTTGTGATACACTAAGTATATCTTTTACTATTTTATGCTTTTTGGTTGTTTTTGAATCGATATAAACAAATTTCTTTCCTGCTTTCCAAGCATTTAACTTTAAATAATGAGCTAACGATGTTAGACCAAATTCCGAAGGTGCTTTAATTATAATATTTGTTGGATTTTCAATTAAAGAAAATAACTCAACTCTGTTTTCCTCATTTTTTGTTGGATTAATTGGTATTTCTCGCTGGGCACTAATAATTGGCTCAATCCAAACTGGACTTAATTCATTGTATGATTTAAGTGATTGATTTAATTCGTCTTCTAATTTTTTAAGTATAATATCAACTTTTTTAATTTTCTCATTTGGGTTAGTAATTGGTGAAAGTTCAGATATAAACATATTTAGTTTTGCTTCTAATTTTTCTTCAAACTGTTCACAAGAATTAAAGTCAATGTATAACCCATTATTACTGATGCTATTTTTAAAAGTAATCACCTTTTTACGTTGTTCTAAAATTTCATTAATTTTAGGATGGTCTATATCAACTTCATCTTTACCAAAATAAAACATAATTCTTGGAATTGAATTTTCTGATTTTGTCTTGCGTTCTAAGGCATCATTAAATTCATGTTCAGTTCCACTTCCTGCTTTTTTTGTAGCATGACCAAATCGGTTTTTCATAATTCCTATGAATATATCATAATTTGATTTTAGGATATATTCATCAATAATTTCTTGCCCATTTCTCCCCATATCTGGAAGAACGTCATATTCCCACATAAAAGTTTTAAAATTAATTTTGAGATGGGTTGCTAAAGCACCCTTGTTTATTTTATTTATTATTGCTTCGCAAAGTTCTCTTTCCTTTTCACAGTCACCAGGTGAAGAAATAAAACATTTGAATATTTTTAGTGTTTCCATTTTTTGTTTTAATTACAGATTTTTCTAATGAATTTTGTTACATTACGTTTTTTTACGCTTACTGGTAACTAGTATATATTCGCCACAAACTAGCGACTATACACCCACTTTCAAGTAGATTGGCGTAGGTTTGTTCCGCTTTATTTCTTTTTCAAAAATAAGAATAAATACTTACAAATCATCGAAAGGACTTTTTATTTGCTGTATGATTTAGTACTTATATGAGAAAATAGCTTTAATAAAAAATGAGCTAGAATCATTGAAAAATTCATCTAGCTCACGTTATTTTTCAGAATAATAAATTATCTTTTAAAAAGGCAGATTAAGGCATTAATTTGATTTTAATTTTCTAATTCGCTTTCGTCTTTTACTAACTAAAGGGAAATTTCCCCAAGCAACAGAATTCCAAAGTAGAATTTCGTTCTCGACCGCATTGTTTGAAAGCCATTCTTCCGCTTCTCTAATCATAGCAATAACAGCCTCCGTTTTTTTCGAAGCAAAAAGTTGATGATTACATTTCTTGTTTAGAATCCAATTCTTAACAGTTTTGGAATTAGTGTAAATAGGTAAATTACGCTTGACTTTTTTTGAGAGTTTTATCAAATCAATAATAGCTATAAAATCAGCTATGTTCTTAGTCCCAATAATCGGTAACTGTTTCTTTTTTACATTATTTGTAGAAGTCGACAGATTCCATTGATAAGACATTTCGCCAAAATTATTTGGACAATTTCCATTAACGATAAATGATTTAGTAGAGTAGGGTGAAGGCGGTATAGAAGTTGAAGTACTGTTTGTGGATTCAGAATATTCTGCGAATGCTTTTTCCGCTTCGTCAAGAGATTCAAATGATTTATGCAGAGTACCGCTAAATCCGTTAACTTGTTTATTACACTCGTTCCAATTATCATAAATCCCTGTTTTGTAGCCTTTAAAGACTACATAGTATTTGTTATTTTGCATAATTTGTATTTTTGTTTTTAGATTATATTCTGGCATTCATTAATTGTATATGTATTATTTTCAAAATCTAGTAGTTCAATTAGCACTTTAAGCTGTTTAATTATACCACAAGCAGTTGTTTTTTAATTTAAATCAAGTTCTATATCAGTTTTACTTACAGTATATAGATTAGTATATGTGATTTTATATTTTAGTCTGATATGGTTGTACTTGTTTACTATTCGTATTTGTTCCATTTCCCTATTAGAGGGGTTTCCTTTGCTATATTATTAATAGTTATATATCGGTTGAATATCGGCTCATGATTATTGCTTTTTCTTCAACCGCCTCACGGACTACTTTATGATAGTCAGAAAGTGTATTTGCTTCAAATTTTTTCATAAGATTTATAAAATGATTACGTTCCTCTTTTTTGTCCCTGACCGACGAATTAATTATTTGATAAATTGAATCGACACCAATTTCATTGATTAACATTACAGAAAAATAATCTTTCAATTCTCTTCTTGTTGCGTATTGCTTTTTCAGAATAAAAGTTGGGCTTTGTACTTGAACCATTTCTATTTTGAGATAAGTATTTTTCCAATAATCAATCAAAAAGCCCCAGTTGTTTTTTATGTGATTCAATGTTTTTACTTTTTCCTTTAAAGGCGTATTGCTTGGGCATTTTAATTTTATCTCGAAGCGGAGTACAAACACACCTTTGGTAATTTTGTCTCTAAGGGACTTATTTGCACCTCTATCTTTGAATATCTCTTTGATTTTGTCATAAGCGATTAGTTCATAATTTAGAGCTTTGAAATAAACAGTTTCGTCTTTTATTAGGGCTTTTCCTAATCTAGGGTACGATGACATACTGGGAATAATGCAATCATATTTTCTTTTTAATTTGATGTTACCTCCAATCTCCAAATAAGTTACCTTCGATTCCCAAAAATCAATCTGTTTTACGTTTAGCCTTTTAGATAAAATCGCAATGCAATGCAGGAACGTTTTATAATTGAAGTCCATTACAGCATTTGTGTTCCCAAAATACCATTTTCTTAAACTACCAGATACTGTAAATCCCCTGAACTCTTCATTGGCACTAATTATCAAAAAAGAATCTTTTTCTGTGTAGGTTTGGTTACGGTATAATTTAAATTTAAAATTTAAACTGTCGGAAATTGGACAAGGAACTACATTGAACGGGTTGCCCAATGTAGTTAAGTCTAATTTTATGGATTTATTTTTAATTATAATCCTATCCATACATGGCTCTTTCAAGGTCTTCCCTTATCAATAGATCAGCTTCTTCTTGTACTTCTGTTCTTGCATCAAGTTTTCTCAAAGCTTTTTTCATTGGACATATTCCCGAAATTAAATCAGCTATAGCTTTATCAGTTCTTACTTTTTTATAATTTGCTTTATATTCTGAAAGTATTGCTCGAAGCATACCAGCATCCTTATTTTCAATGTATAGTTCGATATCATTCAAAGGAGTAAGAATCTTAATATATTTTTTGTATTCTTGCTCGTAAGTCATAATTTTATTAATCATAGCGATTGTTTTTTTAGTTTTTCAGCGATTAGTTCAACATTGGTTTTAAAGTAGCTTCTGTAATTTGGAGTATTTGAATCCTCGAATTTTTCATAAATGTCAATGTATTTCTTGCGATACTCATATAATTTTTTTGAGATCATCTTGTCGTTGATTAGTTGTCTAAAATTTTCAAGTCCATAATGCTTGATTCCAACATATATAAGATAACCACTCATTTTCGTCATATTTGCATTGTTTAAATAATCCGATATTGCGGGACTGAAACTGTCTATAATCACAAGATTGTTTAGTTGGTTTTCCCATTCGTCGACCATTTGATTCCAATTTTCTAAGACATCTGCCAGATAACGTGCATTATTTTTTAAAAATTTGTCATTAGGTACATTTTTGGATTCTATCTGAAAATGTATATAAAAATCAATTTTTGTTTCGTTCGCAATTTCAGGGAGGTTCTTTTTTTTTATAATTAAGCAGTTTTTGTCCTTGCCCCAAAATTTAATTTTTGTTCTTCCTGTTGTTGATTTATTTTTTAAGGTTTTGTGATCAAAAATGCAACTCATAAAATTAGCATGCTCTTTTCTAAAAGCAATTTTTGCTTTCCAAGTCAATTCACTAATTGTTGCATGAGATGTAAAACTTGCAATTGACAGTTTTTTAGAAAGTAAATTGATACAATCATTATAAGACGATTTTGAGAAATCTTCACTTGCGTTGTCACCCAAATACCAATCCTGTATACTATCCAAAATGTTAATTCTAAAATAATCATGGTGCTTAGTCAATTGTATTTTCAAAAATCTGTCATCATCAAAATCTGTTGATGATTTGTCGTCATGAAAGAAAAGTTTCCCTTCATAATATTTAAATTCGCTATTATAATTAGTTCTTTTTAATTCTAAATTTATTGACATGGTATTGAACCATTTTGAATCATCTTTTATTCTTAAATGCATTTTAGTAACGTCTACCATAATTTTGTTTTTTTAAATAATTTTCAAACTCGGCTTTCGTAAATAACCGTTTTGTCTTTTTGCCTGTGTTTCTGAATTTCAGTCCACTTCTGACAAACCGTTCTAATGTTGAAGAACTGATATTATAGATTGTACAAATTTGTTTTGAAGTGTGTTGTTCTTCATCTTTAGGGAGTTTAGAAATTCTGTTAATCACTTCACAGATAATTTCTTCCTTAAGCTCAAGCAGCTCTTCTTTTCTTGAAAGATGTAGCTGTTCAGATGGCTTGCCAGCAAATTTTTCATTAGTCATAATAAATTCTTTAAATGTTTATAATTATAATAACTAAGTTGATTTTACAAGAAAGCCTTTTTTGAATGCCTTACGCAATTTTTAAATTTTAATACATTGTAATTGAGGGTTTTATTCTTTTTTAAAAAAATAAATACGAATTTGATAAATTCTGTTTTATACCCAAATCTAGTTAAAAAACATGAGCATTTGCGATAAAAAGCTTTTTGCGTTGGAAAAAAAAAGATAACGCAATTAACTGAATTACTTAATTTTTCTGAAAGGAAGAAAACCAAAACGGGATTGTAAAAGCTTACGGTATGGGGAGGAGCAAAGAGTATTTATTATTTATGGAATTGAAGTCAGAATAGGGTAGGCAATTGCCAAAGTATAATCTGTATGGGAAGAATTAAGTCAAGGGTGAATATATAAAAGCCTCCGAAGTGGAGGCTAGTATTTTTTAGTTTTAAAAAATTATACTTTTTTTATTGTAAATAATTATTCGTATTTAGTGTCGGTACTTTTGCTTAGTGGCTGACAAAATTAGTCTTTGCGATTAATATTCTTTTTTCTAATATACCCTCTTGTCAAAATTCCATTTTCGTTGGTAAATTCCATTTTTATGAAATAATTTGTTTCTTCCAGACTATTAAAATTTGTTCCATTTTCAACATTTCCAATAACTTCGGAATTTTTATCAGGTTCTATATAAATTTTTGATTGTTCTGTAGCAATATATTCATAATTTTCACTTTGATTTATTCCAAAATTATTCAAATTTGGTTTTAGCACAAAATAAGAACCAAAAACAATTAAAATTAGCCATAATATTTTTGAAATTGTAATATTGTTAGGGTTAGAAATATTTTCTGCTTTTTGAAATTCATTTTGTCTTTTTTTAGCAAAATCTTGTTTCTCAAAATAAATCTCCGTCAAAGAATTTACTTTTGGATAATCTACTTTCGGTTTTTGGGCAGTAGGATCTGAATAGTTATTTGAATTATTTGTGCTTTGATAATTTGAGTTATTGTTATTCAAAGTAAAATCGAAAGATTTTCTTTTTGTAGTGTCTGACAATATTTCTTTTGCTTCGTTTATATTTTTGAACATTTCTTCTAAAAATTTATCTCCGTCATTTTTGTCTGGATGAAATTTTAAAGATAATTTTCGATATGCTTGTTTAATTTCTTCTTGAGTTGCATTTTTTTGCAATCCCAAAATATCATAGTAATTCTTTTGAGTCATATTTATCTTCTAAATGAAAAGTATATAATTATTGCGATAGCAATAATTAATAATACGATTGTTGAATTTCTTTTACGTGCCTCATTTGCTTTGTCAATCATATTTACACAATTAACGCAAACACTTTGTTTTCTATAATGTGTTGAATTACCAAACGAAACTCTTTTTCCATAATTGACTCTATTTGTTGTTCCCACATAAATTTCTCGTTTATAAACTTCTGTCGGTTGCATGTAAACTCCGCAATTGCTACAATTTGGCATATTTTATTTTTTTAAAGGTCTTTCCAACCTGCAACTTTATAATTTTCTACGATAACTTCAAGTCTGTATTTGTAAGTGTTTAATCGAGTTCTGTAACCGTTATAATACCATTTTTCAGTTACTTTATCTTTGAAAAAACTTTCTTTAATTTCTCCTGCTCTTCCCAATGCGACTGAAAGTAAAATGTCAGGCATTCCCATCCAAATTGTTCCTTTTGCTACTTTTTCTGCGTAATCTGAATTATATTGTTTTTCAATTTCAGCAATAAGTTCTTGTTTTGCTGAATGCATTTCTTTATTTGCTTTTAACATTGAATTTTCAGCAATCTCAATTTCGTTATTTCTGTTTATTGTATCTAAAATATGTACAATCAAATTGTATATGAAGTAGAGTAAAATAATTCCACAAATCATAGAAAAGATTAAAGTTTTATTTGTCATAGCACATCAATTGTATTTTTTTAATTACCGCTATTTTGTATATAATTTAATTCAACACTAACTAAGTAGTATCCTTTGGCTAATCCTGTTGTTAATTGATTAGAATCAATAGTAACTTTGCGATTTCCATCCTCATAAACAGATTTGTCCCCTTTTTTTTCTTTTAGTTCAAAACCTTGATAAGGAAGATTTTTTAATATTAGTTTTTGTAATTCTAAATCATTACATACAAATTCAGTTATCTCTGACCTATAATCTGTCTCTAGTCCAACGGTTATATTTCTATGTAAAATTTGATTTCTTTTATCTTTGAAATATGAGTATGTGTATCTATTTATTATTTTTTTTTTGTCTTTGGAATATCCTTCGAAAGGCTTACTGATTTCCCAAGTATGCTGTAAATTTTCAGTTAACCCAAATACGGATAATTCCGAAACTTGTAATAAATCAGATAAATTATTAATTTGAGAATTTGCATTCCCAAAATAAAGGGTTATTGCGATTGTTAAAAGTATTTTTTTCATGAGTTTTTTTTATTTTTTTTATTAATTTAAGATAGCTTATCTAGAGTTTGTAAATTACTCTGCACATTCAAAGTCAATGGTTTTAATCATAGTTGAAATGCTTTTATTGTTTTTCAATATCTCGGCTTTTAAATAAATCTTCTCGCAACCTGTATCACTGAGTAGAAATAGTAATTTATGTTTTTTTATTGCATCATCTGAAAGAAAGTTAAATGTTTGTGTTTGCTGTAGCAAAACCCTTGTACCTGCGGTAGCAGTAACCTTAATGATTTGATTTCTTGTTATCTGGTTATTGGATGTAATTTCGATTATCACTATTGTTTGATGTGAATTACCTTTTACGCCAAAGCCTTCACCGATAATCACATTGTTGAGACCGATTCCATCATTGTCAATTACGTTATCTGAAAATGTACCGCTAAAATCTTCATTTTCAAAGTTGTCGTTTTTTTCGTTATAAAATAGTTTAGCTTGAATGCTAGAAATCTTTGTTTGTGCAACCATTAACATTGTTGAGAATAAAATGAGTAATGTTAATATTTTGTTGAGTGCTTTCATGTTTTTCATTTAATAATAATATTCAGTGAAATCTTTTGACCCAACTTCATATTTTTTGTCGCTATAGTTATCTTTTGTGTTTTTAAATTCTCTAACAACTACTCCTGATTTTGTAAAATCAAATATCTCTTTAGATGTATTACTCGGGTCTCTGCCTGGCTCTGTATATGTTAAGAAAAATCTCTTCCCTTCCATTTTTTCAATATCTGATGCAAATTCGTCCCAGCCTGTTGATCTCATCTGAAATTCACTAAATTTTTTAGAATCTTTTACATATTTGAAATATTCAATTACATTCGCTTCGCTGTAGGTGTCAATAATTGTCCCGTCTAATTTTACATGCCAGCCTTTTAATCCTTTGGTATGAATTTCGAATGATTCGACGGTTGAACCTGTAACCGAATCTGAACTTGAATCCGTGCAGCTCATTACGCTAAATGATAGTATAGCTCCCAATAATAATTTTTTCATTTTGTTTAATGTTAATCGTTAATCAATTGATGTTTCATCAATGGTTTTAAAATCAAAATCTTTTTTGCTCTTATTTGTTTTATACACTATGTAACTCTTTGCATTCGATACATATTTATCAACCATCATTTGTGTGTAATGTTCAGCTCCCTCGTTATCAGTAAATAGTGGTTCTTGTGTTTGTGAGAAAAAGGTTTTATAACGTTCACCTTGTTTTACAAAATATGTCCAAATGATAATATTTAAGTGTTTATATTTTCCATTTTCTTCATCCTGATCAATGTAATGTTTTTCTTGAGCGACATCGACAACTATATAGAAAGTACCAGTAACATATTCATCCTCTTCATGATTAAACATAGAACCTTTTGCGGTATAATATGGATATTGACTGATCGATTGATCTACTATCTCATCAAGGGTTTTATAATCTCCAGCTGCATTAATACGCTTCCTATTTTCATGTTCTGGTTTTTGTATCGAGTAAACTACTTCAACTTCTGTTGTACCAATTGTATTTGTTTTTTTCGCTATAAAAGTTCTAGCTTGACTGATTTTATCACCAATATATTCGTATCTAAAAAGGGTAATTACTACAACACAGCCAATAAATAATTTAATCATTGGATTAATATAAAACGATTTATTGTTCATTCTTTGTGATTCGTTAGTAAGAGTAATATTTGCATAAGGAGCACTTAGGTTATGGTTTCTGCCAAGAACTTTATAATATTCATTTAAAGTTCCGTTTGGTTTTTTTTTTTTTTTTTTTTTTTCATTCATGAAATGAACTGTAAGATTTTTGCTCCATATTAATTTTAAGCTAAGATATAAAATTAATTCTAATAAATGCGGTTTTTTACATTGCTCAAAAGCTTCAATTTCACGGATTGAAATGAGTAACGAAGAAACCGACATATTATCAGACAAAATAGAAAAAGTTGCCCAAAAAATAAAGCAACTCAGAAAGGATAAAGGCTATACCAGTTTTCAAGCCTTTGCGTTTGACAACGATATTAATAGAGTACAATACTGGAGAGTGGAAAAAGGTCATAACATTACGCTAAAAACCTTTTTCAAAATTCTCCAAATCCATAACCTAACCCCAGAAGAGTTTTTCAAGGATTTTAGTTAAATGTTTTAATGCTTTTAAGCATTTTTGATAAATCTTCAACACTATTATCAACGTATCGTTGAGTCATTTTAATATCTTTATGACCTAACAATTTCATTATTTTGAAAGAGTTGACATCGCTATTAGCCATTGTAGAAGCAAAAGTGTGACGTCCCATATGAAAATGGACTTTTTTCTTTATTTTACACAAAGAAGCGATTGTTTTTAAATCCCTGTTAACGGTTACGTTACATCGATTAGGAAAAATGCTTTCATTACCTGATGAGCTGTATTTTTTTAATATTAATTTTGCCTTATTTGTAATCGGAACCTTTACCATATTTTTGGTCTTCTGCATTCTCATCGAAATAGTTTCGCTATCGAGAATATCATTTTTTGAAAGACCTATTACATCGGAGTATCTCAATCCTGTATAACAAGAAAATAGGAACATATCTCGGGTAATATTTAGACCTTCACCTTTAGGGAAATTACTAAATATTATTTTTTCAATTAGCATTAACTCGATAGGATTTAAATAATCAATTTTAGTTTCTTCTTGTATTAATTTGAATCCATCATATGGATTTTTTTTAATGATATTGTTTTTTAAAGCATTTCCAAGAACCGCTTTTAAATTTTTATGTCTGCTCCATCTACCAGAGTTTCCAGTATTAAATTTTGTACTTAAAAAAGAATCAAATTTTTCGATAAAACTTAAATTAATTTGACTTAATTTTATTTCCTTTTTAAATTGCTTTAGGCGTTTTAACAATATTTCATAATGGTATTGCGTTCCTTCGCTTAGTTCCGTGAATTTTTTTTCGCAGAATTTGTCATAGTATTCATAAAAATCATCTTTATCATTCGTAGAATAGAACGATTTTACAAGCTCAATATCCAAATAATTCCCTATTGACCTTTGCTCCCTTAGATAATCTTTAATTCGGCTCATTTCATTATCTAGTAAGCTATTTTCATAACTAGATTTAGAACCTTTAAATGCGCCCTCTTTTGGATTCCACTTGTTTTCCTCGCAATATTCGCCTGAGGAAAGTTTTAATACATTAGAGTTAATTGTAACTCGATAATTAATTGGACATGTTCCGTCGATTCTCTTTTTATCCTTTCGTAGGATAGCTTTAACTGAAAAATTTTGATTGCTCATAGTATTTGTATTTTTCTATATAATAGACGCTGAAAACATTTTCAAGAATAAATATATAAAGAAAAATCTTACAAAAAAAATATAAAATACAGTGAAACAATGGTTTAAAAGTTTGTTTTTAACATATTTTGGTAAATCCCAATTTGTTATGAATTTTAGACATTATAAATTTGTTACCCCATTTTAGAGATAGTTTTATTTAACTTTGAAAAAGTGATTTTTTTAGATAGAATTTATGAAATAAATTTTATAATAGAAGGGGGGTAAGATTAGGGGTAATTATTTTGGTATAAGATAGTATGTAATGATAGAATATAAAAAGAAAAACCCCAGTAAAACTGGGGCTTTAATAAATTTTAAAGTTGAAAAAAATCAACTTTTGTGACCTTGACTGGATTCAAACCAGTAACCTCTTGAGCCGTAATCAAGTGCGCTATTCAGTTGCGCCACAAGGCCTTTTTTTGCTATTAAAGGGCTTATTAAAGCGCCTTATTGCGGGTGCAAATATAGGGATAATTGTGTAATTTGCAAGTCTAAATTTATAAAAAAATAAAAAAATATACCACTTAAGAATTACATACTTGATATTCAGGGTTTTCTAATAGAAGGAATTTTGTTTAAACACATAACTCCTTTACTAATTGACCCCGAAGCAAGGAATAAATGCCTTGAAATATTGGTTTCAGCACTTAAAGATAAAAAAATAGAGTAGGTAATAGGAGTGGAGAGTCGGGGGTTTTTCTTTGAGATGCTTATCGCACAGGAATTAAATGTTGGTTTTATTCTGATTTGAAAGCCAAATAAACTGTCTTATGAAACTATTTCTGCAACGTATGATTTGGAATAAGGAAGGGATACTTTAGTAATTCACATCGATGCGATTCAAAAAGGAGACCGAATTCTGATTCATGATGATGTTTTAGCAACCGGAGGAACGGCAAAAGCGATATGTGAATTAGTGCAACGATTAGGCGGTCAAATAGTGCAGTGCAATCTCCTGATGGAATTAGCTTTCCTAAATGGAATTGCAAAAATGAAAGGGAATGAAATTTTTGCTGCGATTGCGTATTAATCTAATGCACGTGTGGTAACGTAATATCTAAAACCAATGATTGCCATTTGCCATTTCTTGGCTTTACCTATATCTAACCGCTGTTTGGTAAAACTAGGTAAAATGACTTTGTTGATTTTTGCCAGGATTTTATACATGATATTTTTTTTCAAATATATAAAAAAAAAGACGGTCTTAATTTAGACCTTCTTTTTCGTTTATTTATGGAAGCTGTTATTTTTCTTGGAATTCTTTTGTTTTAATTTCAATGATTCCATTTAGTGCTTTTTCTCCATATTTTTTTAACGCATTCTGTTTTGTGCTTTCGGGGCCATTTGATGGTTTTTGTACACCTACTGAAGTAATATCTTCAGGATTTAATTTCGCAAGTACATTATAATCACTTATTTTTCCATTGATAATGATAACAGCATTTTTATAGTCTACATTCTTATCATTTTGGATTCTTTTGATATTATCTTCTGGTTTAGACGTTCCAAAACTAATCTCCCAACCTTTGTTATCCTTTTTAACAGGGTCTACTTTTGGAGCTGTAGATTTAAAAGTTGGTGGTGTTGGTGGTGTTGGTGGCTCTGGTATTGTTTCTTTACCATCTAAATAGCTTTTAGTAATTATACGGATTGAATTCTTAGTCGAAGTACCATATTTTTGTACATTTACTGAGTTTATCTGGTTCGGATTCATGCTTTCGGCCTCTAGTGGGCTTACTTTTTTTCCGTCAATATAATATTCTGCATCCCCAGCAATGCCATTTTTTTCTGTCGTTATCTTTGTAATCGTATACGTATTTTTTGGTTTTTCAAGAATATTTAAACTATTTGGATCCACATTTTCTAATCCCAAATCCGTCGTTTGTATATCAGAATTAAATATACTTGTACTTTCTGCGATTTTACCTTTCGTTACAATTCGTACTATAGATTTGTTATTATCCTTAGTGACATTCATTGTGGTTATGTCATCTGGATTGGTTCTGTCTAATTCTTCTTTGCTCACTTTTTTTCCATCAATAAAAATTTCTGTATTTTGATCAATACCTTCATTTTTGGAATTACTGACTAATAACTCTTTAATTTTTTTAATACTGTCTTTTTCTTGTTGCATTTCTAAAGTAGCAATAACCGGATTTTTCGATTCCACTTTAATGGTTTCTTCTTTTGCTTTTTCCTGAGCAACTACATTTATCTGGAAAAGCATCACAAATGCCACTAAAGCAGGAAGTACTGTTACATATTTCCAGGAATTCGATTTTTTTGATTGATTTTTGTTTAACATAACGATTCGTTTTTTGATTAATGATTGATAAAAATGATTAGTAATGGCAACACAATTTTTGTATGTTGTTATTTTCAAAAGCGTGAACTGATACGCTTTTTTGTCGGATATTTTTTTTGTAGCTTCGCTGTCAGCAATGAATTCCAAGTTTTGTATGATTGCTTTTTTGCATAACCAAATGAACGGATTAAACCAAAAAAGGATACAAAATAGTCTTGAAATCAATACATCAACAGTATGATTTTGCTCACTGTGAACTTTTTCGTGTTCCAAAATATTTTCTAATTCAAGGGTGCTGTATAAAGAAGAATTATAAACAATAGTTTTAAAAAAAGAGAAAGGAGCGAGGTTTTCTTGTACGTCTATAAATTTAAAATCATCTTGACGGTTTATTGTTTTTCCTTTGAGTACTTTTTGTAAATTGTAGAAATCAAAACCAAATTTAGTTAATAAATACAATGTTCCAATACCGTACATTATTGCTAATCCCAGATAAAAATATTCTTCCGTATGATCTTCATCAACAATTGTGTTTATGGGCAATGATGACCAATCATAATTTACAGGAGTAGGTTCTACCCAGATTATTTTCGTATAAAATACTATTGGCAAAACAACTGAAGTAAATAAACCCAATAATAGAAACCAACGATTGCTCGTAAAAAAGGTTTCTTTTCGCAACATAAAATGATAAGCTAAATAAAACAGAGCAATTAATCCACTGGATTTGATAAGATAAATATAGAATGCTTCCATAATTAATGTTGTTACTGTAAAGTTTATATTTCCTCTTTTTGACTTTCAATCATTGCCAAAATCTCACGCAATTCTGTTGCAGAAATTTTTTCTTCTTTGGCAAAAAAAGACACCATATTTTTATAGGAACTATTGAAATAATTATCAATTGCTGCGTTCATGAAGCGTTTTCTGTAGTCTTCAATACTTACTATTGGGAAGTACTGATGCGTGTTTCCAAAGGCATTGTGTGACACAAATCCTTTTTCTTCTAAGTTGCGTACAATGGTGGAAAGTGTGTTGTAATGAGGTTGGTCTTCACTGATTTCTGCCATAACTTCTTTTACGAATGCTTTTTTTAGCTTCCATAAAATGTGCATGATTTCTTCTTCTTTATTGGTTAACTTTTGCATGATTTTTTTATTTAAATCAAACGTACAACTATATTTATAGTTTACAAACTGTTTTTATAGTTATTTAACTAATTTTTTAGTTTTTATATGTTTTGACTTCTAAATTAAGGATTCACGTTGCTGGTTTTTTATTGTTTAGGGAGTTAATTTGGAATGATAGAAGCTCTTTGTTTCAGATGTGTTGTTTTGAAAACGAGGTGATGGATAGGAGCAAGCTACCAAAGTAGCGTGTATATCCCGAAAGTTCGGGACGACCGCCTTGATAAAAGGGGCAGTATAAGCAACTAGATAGTATGCCCCTTTTATCAAGGCGGTCACGCCCACAGTATTAAAGTAGGATTATTTTTGTTCTATTTGAACGAGTTTCTGCAGCCAAATACAACCTAACACAGAAAGAAGTCCTAAGGTACCCATGAAAAACCAGTTGGTTTGGTAACCAAAATGTCCAATGAGTTCCAGTCCAGTCTTGGAACTCGCAATATGCGCTAAACTAAAACTCATGGTAAACAAAGCCATGTAGCGTCCTTCATGTCCTTTTGGAGCTCTGCTTAAAGCAAAAGAATTAGAGAAAGGAAAGATGAACATTTCCCCAAAAGTGATTATAATGATGCTGATTACTAAAATTCCCGCCCAAGTGTTGATCAAAAGGAGATAAAAACTAATGGACATCAGAACGCATCCCCAAAGGATAATTTTGAGTTTTTTGATGCCTTTTCTTTGGCTGAAACTAACAATTGGCATTTCCAAAAAGAAAATTAATAATCCGTTCAAGGATAGTAACAGTCCGCTTTGAAATTCGGTCAAGCCAAATTTCTCATTGTGATACAAGGGTAAAGTAGTGAAAAGTTGGAAGAATAACATCGCTGTTGCAAAACATACAAATAGGAATATCCAAAATATTTTGTCTTTGAAAACGGAAGCTGGGATTTCGGTTTCACTGTTAATTGTATTTAAATCAACAGGTTTTTTGCGTTCTTTTACCAATAATGCAAAAATTAAAATGGAAACGATACAAGAACTTCCATCGACCCAAAAAAGGCCACTGTACCCTAAATTCATGATGATTAAACCTCCCAAAGCAGGTCCGGCAGTAAAACCCAAATTAACCGCTAGTCGAACTAAAGTCAAAGCTCTGGTGCGATTTTCAGGCTTGGCATACGTGCCTAGTGAAACGAACATGGCGGGACGAAACATATCGGCCACGGTCATGATAACAAACATTCCAATACACAATCCCCAAAAAGTGCGGATGTATTGCACTAAGAATAATAGGATTCCGCTGGTAAATAAACTGAAAACCATGATTTTATAAAAACCAATTTTATCTGATAATTTACCGCCAAGCCAAGAACCCAGCATGGACCCAAAACCAAAAGCGACCATAATCCATCCTACTTGTGCGTAGGAAAATTGTAAATCTTCTTTCAAATATTTAGATAAAAAGGGCAAAACCATCGTTCCGGCGCGATTGATAAAAGTAATCAAGGTAAGAATCCATACTTCTCTTGTGAATCCTCTAAAATTATTAATGTAGCGTTGGAAAGCGGTTTGGATCATATATAAAGTTCTAATTTTACAAAGGTAGAAAACTTTGTACCGATGCGTCTTTGTAGCATTGTAACTTTTAAACTATTTTTGCTTAAAATTATAAAAATGAGAATGCTATTCGCTTTAGTTTTTTTAGTGCAGTTTAATTTTGGCTTTAGCCAAGACAAATTCGATATTTCGGCTGTTGCCAAATTTCAAAAGGTAATCAACTCGGAATATGCTGATGCTAAGACAAGCCCCTTGTCTGCGGAAGATTTAGCGGTATTCAAAACGTTAGATTTTTACCCTGTAAATGAGAAGTTCTTTGTGACCGCAAAATTTGTTAGAACAGAAAATGAAAAACCATTTGAAATGAAGACCACTGGGGAAAGAAAACCAATGTATATCAAATATGGTGAAGCTTATTTTGTTTTAGAGGGAAAAGATTTTAAATTGAATATTTACAAAAATATTGAACTTTCAAAGAAAAAGGAATATGAAGACTATTTGTTTTTACCGTTTTCAGATTTGACTTGTGGAAATGAAAGCTATATAGGCGGAAAATACATCGATATAAAAGTGCCTCAAGGCGAATCGATGGTTATTGATTTTAATACTTCGTATAATCCGTATTGTGCTTATAGTCACAAATATTCCTGTCCAAAAGCACCTTTGGAAAACGATTTAAATATCGAAATAAAAGCAGGAGTTAAAAAATTTCACAACTAATGCAGTTCTTTAATTTACATACCCATAAGTTTACCAATCAACCTGATGTCTTAGAGTTAGTCAATCAATATCCATGGGAATTTGATGAAACGATTCCATTTTATTCCATTGGAATTCATCCTTGGTTTATTGTTGAAGAGCGTCTTGAAAATGATTTTGCGATAATCGAAAGTAAACTGCAGGAACCGAGTTGTCTGGCTATGGGAGAATGCGGACTGGACAAACGAATAGAAGTTCCCATCGAATTACAACAGTTTGTTTTCGAAAAGCAATTGCTTTTGGCACAGAAATATCAAAAACCCGTTGTGATTCATTGTGTTGCCGCTTTTCAGGAATTAATCGAAACTGTGAAAAAATTAAATATTACGGTTCCAATATTAATTCATGGATTTTCCAAAAGTGAACAGCTAGCGAAACAGTTATTGGAAAACGGATTTTATATTTCTTTTGGGAAATATTTATTGCAATCCCGAAGTTTCGGGACTGAACTGGAATTGGTTTTTAAAAACATGCCGAATGGTCGATTTTTCTTAGAGACGGATACAGTTGAAGAAGGAATCGAAACTGTTTATGAATTGGCAGCAAAATACAAAGGTGTTTCGGTGGAAGAAATGCAGAATCTGGTGAATGATAATTTTTCAAATGTTTTTAAAATCAAATTTTTAAAATAAATAACATATTTCAATGTTGAAGTTTTAGACTTTAGACATTAATACTTTAAACAAAAAAACAATGGCAGAGTGGACAGAAAGAGCCGAACTTTTATTTAAAAAAGAAGGTTTAAATAAATTGCAAAATGCAAATGTACTAGTCGTAGGACTTGGTGGTGTGGGATCTTTTGCGGCTGAATTTTTGGCGAGAGCAGGAGTGGGGAAAATGACAATTGTAGATGGAGATGTAGTTGATATTACCAATATAAACCGACAATTACCAGCTTTGCATTCTACGGTAGGACAACCTAAAGTTACGATTGTGGGCGATCGATTAATGGATATTAATCCAGAATTAAAATTGACTCGGGTGCAGGAATTTCTTTCGCCCGAGCGTGCTTTTGAAATTATTTCGGAGGAATTTGATTATGTTTTGGATTGTATTGACAGTGTGACTCCAAAATTGAATTTGATTATTGCAGCCAAAAGAAAAAGAGTGAAAATCATAAGTAGCATGGGAGCTGGCGGTAAGATGGAAGCTTCTAAAGTAAAAGTAACTGACATTACTAATACTGTCAATTGTTTCTTTGCGAAAACAATCCGAAGACGTTTAAAAGAATTTAAAATTGATAAATTAAAAGTGGTATTTTCTTCTGAAATTCAGGATGAATCCAGTTTAAAAATGACTGATGGTTCCAATTTTAAAAAATCGTTTTATGGAACGAACAGCTATATGCCGGGATTATTTGGTTTGTATGCTGCGGAAACGGTGATTCGGTATTTACTTAAAAAAGAGTAGTTTTTAAGGTTTTAATCACGGTGTTTTACTTGGATTCCTAGAAAGGAATCTTCCTAAATTAACGAATCTGATAATCTAACAAGTCTAAAAATATAAAAAATGATACAAACAGTAATTTTCGACATGGATGGTGTAATTGTCGACACAGAACCAGTGCACCGTTATGCTTATTTCAAACAATTTGAAGAATTAAATATCGCTGTTACGGAAGAAATGTATACCTCATTTACAGGATTTTCAACAAGAAATACATTCCAGACTCTGAAGGAATTTTTTCAATTGAATCATGATGTTGAGGATTTAATTCAAAGAAAAAGAAACATATTTAATGATGCTTTTGATAGTAAAGAAGATTTAGAATTACTGGAAGGCGTTGAAAACTTAATCAAAGAATTACACGAAAATGGAATGCAATTGATATTGGCTTCTTCTGCTTCGAAAGTTACCATCGAGCGTGTTTTTACTCGCTTTGGGTTGCATCAATATTTTACGCATGTGGTTAGTGGTGAAGATTTTCCTAAATCAAAACCACATCCTGCCATTTTTGAGCATGCAGCGAGTTTATCGATTGTCCCGAAAGAAAACTGTATTGTAATTGAAGACAGTACTAACGGAGTTAAAGCTTCAAAAGCAGCCGGGATTTTCTGTTTGGGTTATAACAGTATTCATTCAAAAGGCCAAGATTTATCAGAAGCAGATTTAGTAATTAATCATTTTAATGAGTTAGGTTTTAATGATGTTAGAAATATTGACTCCAAATTAAGGAATATTTAACATTTAGGAATTACTGAATTTGTAAATTTGAAAAAGATAAAAATAAAAATCATGAAAAATATTCTAATTGCATTTGCGATCATTATTGCAAGTTTTACCATTGAGGCACAGGTGAAAACACCTCAAGCAAGTCCTCGAGCTATAATCAATCAAACAGTTGGTTTAACCCAAGTTGAAATTAATTATTCCAGACCAAGTGCCAGAGGAAGAGCTGTTTTTGGTAATTTAATCCCTTTTGGAAAAGTTTGGAGAACTGGAGCTAATGAAAATACCACAATATCATTTAGTGATGATGTAGTTATCGATGGAAAAACTTTAAAAAAAGGAAAATACGCGTTATATACGGTTCCTAAAATAGAAAGTTGGGACATAATATTTTATTCTACCACTGATAATTGGGGAAATCCAGAAGAATGGAACGAAGCCAACGTAGTATTGAGAACTACTGTAAAGGAAGAAACTTTGCCAAAACCAGTTGAAACTTTTACTATTGGGATTAGTGGTTTAGATAATAATTTTGCCTACTTAGAAATGTATTGGGAAAGTTCTTATGTAGCTTTAAAATTTGATGTGCCTACTCAAAAAACAGCAATGGCAAGCATTGAAAAAGCATTAGCTGGGCCAACTGCTGGCGATTATTTTTCGGCAGCACAATTTCTATATCTATCTAATGGAGATAATGCTAAAGCATTAGTTCATGTAAATAAAGCGTTAGATATGAATCAGGAAAAACCCTTTTTTTACTATCGTTTAAAATCATTGATACAAGCGAAACTTGGGGATAAAAAAGGAGCTATTGAAACGGCAAAAAGTTCATTGGCTGCAGCTGAAAAGGCAAAAAACCAAGACTATGTAAAAATGAATAAAGAAAGTATAGCAGAGTGGAGTAAAAATTAATGCTTTATTTTTTAACTAAATAGAAATCCCGTCTCGTTAATTTCAAGACGGGATTTTCTATTTTAAATGATTAATTTATAAAAGTTCGCATAGTTAGTTATGCTACTGCTTTTTCTTTTCTAAAAATAGTCGATTGTAATACTGACGATATTATAATTGTCAGCATTGCTCCAATGAAATTCAACCATAGATAGCCTAGTTTTTCTTCTCCGCTAGGGAAAATATAAATGGCATAATAGTATATAATGAAAATTGTAATTTGGCTAAATACGGCACTATAAAATATAGCTTTGGACTGTACCTGTTTTATATAAAATCCCACAAGAAAAATTCCAAGAACTGTACCGTAAAAAATAGATCCAATAATATTTACCAATTGAATCAGATTTTCGAATAAAGTGCCAATGCAAGCAAAAAGAATCGCTATGATACCCCAAAGCAATGTAAAAAACTTAGTAGCATTCAAATAATGTTTTTCTGATTTTTCTTCTTTCAAGTTGCGTTTGTAGATGTCAATTGCAGTGGTTGAAGCCAGCGCATTAAGTCCTGAAGCAGTTGAAGACATGGCCGCAGAAATGATTACTGCCAGTAATAATCCAATGAGTCCTTTAGGTAAATAATGTAAGATAAAATGGAAAAAAACATAATCTTTATCGTTCGTTTCACTACCACTGTCGGCTTTTAGAATAATCTCTTTAGCTCTGTCTCTTAAATCTTTTTCCTTATTAGATAAAGTAATTAATTCTTTTCGAAGAATTGGATTGTCATAATCTTGATTCAATTGATCAATATATAATAGATTAATTACTTTTTTATCTTCGGATAAATCATCCAATTTTTTTTCTAGTGCATGATATTCTCCTTTAAAGGCGGATTTCTCTACTATTATTTTATTGTTTGGATTAAAATTTAATGGAACAGGGTTGAATTGAAAAAAAACAAAAACCATAACGCCGGTAAGTAAAATAAAGAACTGCATTGGAACTTTTAAAAGTCCGTTCATGATCAATCCCATTTGGCTTTCCCGAACGGATCTTCCAGATAAATAGCGTCCAACTTGAGATTGATCAGTACCAAAATAAGCTAATGCTAAGAAAAAACCTCCCGTAATACCACTCCAAAAAGTATATTTTTCTTCTGGATCTGTTGAAAAACTAACAATATTCATTTTATCATTTGCACCAGCAATGTGCAAAGCGTTAGTAAAAGTCATATCATTGGGTAAGTAATGCAAAATCAGAAAAAACGTGATTAACATTCCAGACATGATAACAAACATTTGCTGTTTTTGAGTCACGTTTACCGCTTTTGTTCCACCGGAAAAGGTATATATGATGACCAATACACCAATAATAATGTTCATAATAGTAAGATTCCATCCTAACAATGCCGATAAAATAATGGCTGGTGCATAAATGGTAAGTCCAGTTCCTAATCCTCGTTGAAATAGAAAAAGTATTGCGGCCAGAGAGCGGGTTTTAAGATCAAACCTTTTTTCAAGGTATTCATAAGCGGTATATACTTTGAATTTATGGTAAATCGGGATAAAAGTCACACAGATAACGACCATAGCAATAGGCAGTCCAAAATAGAATTGTACAAATCCCATTCCGTCATGATAGGCCTGCCCCGGTGTAGATAAAAAAGTGATAGCGCTTGCCTGCGTGGCCATAACCGAAAGTCCGACAACATGCCAAGGGGTTTCGTTGCTGCCAAGAATAAAATCTTCTACATTTTTACTTCCTTTGGTTTTCCAAGCGCCATAAATAACAATAAATAGTAGTGTGACTATAAGTACAATCCAATCAAATAGTTGCATAAGTTAAGAGTATAAGTGCATTATTAGATAAAAAATCAAAATATAAATGGCGTTGACTACAAGAACACAAGTGTAGTTTTTTTTCCAGGTTTTTATTTTTTTTGTTTCCATTTTTTAAGATGTTAGGGCTTAATACTTTGAGCAGAAATTTTCACGTTGGCTTTCAATGAAATCATGTTGGATAATAATCTAAAAGCGCCTGATACTCCTTCCGGTAATTCTCTAAAAAGACTTAAACCGGTATAAATATAATATCCTTTTCCATAAGGAGCGACTAATAAGGCGCCATTTTTAGGCGTTTCTCCTTTGTCATTGGATGATAAAATAGGAGTAAAGGTTTTATCAAATTCATTAGGATAATACAATCCTTGTTCCTGTTTCCATCCTTCAAAATCCTTAGCTGTGATTTTATTTGGGAAATTCAGTATAGGATGATTAGGCGCTAAGAAACGAACTTCTGCATTTTCCTCTGTTACCCTGTCACCAGAAATTTTCAGGGTGTTAGGCGCTATGTTTTTAGTTACAAGATCATTAGGGTTGTTATATTGTACAATCATTGTTTTTCCTTCTCTGATAAAATCAAAAAGTATCGATTGTTTATTTGCTAATTCTTGTACCGTATTATAAGCTCTAATTCCAGTCATGACAACATCTAGATTCGCAAGTTTTTCAAGAGTTATTTCTTCGGGTTTTAATATTGTTACTTTATACCCCATTTGAGATAAACTTTTAGGGACTTCATCTCCTGCTCCCATGATATAACCAATTCTTTCTTCATTAGTTTTTAAATCCAGTTTGATGAATTTTGCTTCAGCAGGTTTCAATACTTGTTGCTTCGTAATGTGACTGTAATTAATACTGATTTGGTCTTTATCGTATCGCTTGTTATCAACAACGGCAATGCTTTTGGCTACAGCTTCACCAATCTGATTAGGTGGCGTTACTTGAAAATAAACGATTTGTTCGGTTCCTTTTTTATCTAAATTAAAAGGAATTGATTTTGGTAAAACAATCCAGTTATCAGGTAATTCGAGTATTAAATCTCCTTTTAAAGCTTCTTTTCCAGATTTTATTTTTACGGCTATTTCCTTATTTTTCCCGTTTTTAAAAAGAGAAACTTTATCAAGAATACTTGTAGTTACTTCAGGAACTATATCTAAATAATTATACATTTCGCCTTTTACATCATCATTGTATTTATAAACAACCGTTCTTTCAAAAGGAATTTCGATGTCATTAATTAAGACATTAAAAACTACGGTTACTTCTCTAATTATATCAGGAATTCCGATGTTTTTTTGTTCAGCAACTGTGTATATTCCCACTGTTTCTCGTTCCTTTAGCCAATACGGTTGCGTATATTCCAAGGTTGAAGGCAATTGTAAATCAAGGTTTAAGGATTTTAAAATATTACTATTTAAAACCACGTTTTGGGGAGTGCTTTTTTGTTCTGGCAAAGTGGTTACACTCCGTAATTGCATCGGAATTATACTTCTATTTATTGCTTCAAGCTTTAGTTTTATAGTACTCCCGGGAGTTGTTTCCTGATTTTGGGCTACTGCCTCTAGATACAAACCGGAACAAGAGGCAATAATTTCTTTTATTGCGGAAGATTTCAGACTTGCCCAATGTTTGTCTTCTAAAGATTGCATCATGGTGTAGGCTTTCGCCAAATTTGGAATGCTGGCCGAAGGATTGTTATAATCAAATTGAGAAGCGATGGCTGTCAATAATTTTCCAATAGGTTTCCCTCCTTTTACACGGTTCCAACTGGTATCAATCCCTTCAAAAATTGAAGCTTTGTTTTGAAGTGCTTCTCCATTTATAAACTCTAGATATTCGATGTCCTCACCTCGACTTCCCGTACTTCCAAAACCTTGAGACTGGTGCCTGCTTCGACTTAATGCGGCAATTTCCTGATTTGATTTACCGATGGTTGGATAATAAACACCGGTTTTTATCTCCGTTAAATTCGATTTATCTGCTGCATCAAATTTTTCCTTACTTCCATAAAACCACCATGAGGTGTTGAAAAATTGGCGCTTAGGTTGCCATGGCTCCACTAATTTTAATTGTTCCGGAAAAATACTTGGATTGTTTGCTAAATTAAAACTTTCTACACTTAGTAGTGCTGATGCTGTATGATGACCATGTGTCGTTCCCGATGAACGATGGTCAAATCGATTGATAATTACATCAGGCTGAAATTTTCTAATTGCCCATACAATATCAGAAAGTACTTTTTGTTTATCCCAAATTTCTAATGTTTCCCGCGGATTTTTAGAAAACCCAAAATCATTGGCACGTGAAAAAAACTGTTCGCCACCATCTATTTTTCTGGCCTCAATAAGTTCCTGTGTGCGAATTACTCCTAACAATTCCCGCAACTGCGAACCTATTAAATTTTGCCCACCATCACCACGAGTCAAAGATAAATAACCGGTTCTTGCTTTAGTCTCATTTGATAGATAGGAAATTAATCGGGTATTTTCATCATCAGGATGCGCTGCTATATAAAGTACCGATCCTAAAAAATTAAGTTTTTGAATTTGGATAAAAATTTCAACAGAATTCAATTTCTGAGGCTGTTGGGCAATTGCTATTTGAAAACAAAAAAGGAAAATTATAAAGATCTGTATATATTTATTTTGCATTTTTTAGAATTTAATTTGCAATAGCTTCAAATGTAGGAATTAATTAATTTTGTTTGAAATGTTTTTGATTTTGTTTGAAAAAAGAAATGGTATATAACAAAAAAGAAAGAACCAATAAAGGTTCTCTCTTTTTTTTTAGTTTAATCAGTAATTATTTAGTCTCTACCATGGCCACGTCCGTGTCCATTTCCATGACCGTTATTCCCGCGCCCTTCATTTCCATTATTCTCGCGTCCTTCATATTCACGATTGTCGTGTCTTTGATTTTCGTAGTTACCGCTATTTTCATATTCTCGACGGTCATTATTGCGGTACCCTATATTTCTTTGTTGTCTACCTTGATATCCTCTGTAATATTTAATTCTGTCATTTCGGTAGTTGTGGTAAGGTCTTGACCCGTGATAATCATTCAAGACAACTTTGTATCCACTATACAAATCATAATTTCTATATTGTCCTGGTAGATATCTAGATCGTATCCATCTTCCACCATTGAAATAAATAAACTGTGTAGCTCTGATGTCATAGTAGGCTTCAACATCAGGTAAATAATAATAGTCTACATCAGAATATCCTACGGGGCCCCATGCAGGAGCTGTTCCTATATTCAAACTGACGGAGATTTGCGCATGTATGGAACTTGAGACAAAAAGGATTATTCCTAAGGCGAGTAGTTTTAATGTTTTCATCTTTTCAGATATTTAATTAGTAAATCATTTAATATTAACTCTCGGCGTTAATACTTTTTCTGTAAATCCAAGAACTATGCCAATATATTTTAATTACCATTTATTTGGATAATTCTACTCATAAAAAAAGAGAGCTCCAAAATGGAGCTCTCTTTTAAAACATACTTTCTAGATATTAGAATTGGTATCTTAAACCTAAAGCTACATCAGAACCATAATTGTTTTTGTAATAAGTATTTGAACCAAATTCAGGTCTGAAATCCAAAGAGATTAATAACGGAATGTCAAAATTATATTCAATTCCTATATCTCCGGCTGCAAATGCAAAAACTCCATTGTCATAATTTCTGTTATCATAATAATCTCTATTATCGCTCCCTAAACCACCACCAATACCTGCGTACCAGTTGAATCCACCATCAATGTTCCAAACCCATTGATATAACGCAGCTATTTTGATAGCATTGTCATCATAACCATCCTTGTTGTAATTAGTTCTATTTCTCCAACCTAAATCTAATTCAAGTCTGTTGTTGCTTCCTAATGCTCTTTGGTAAGAAAGTTCCCCACCAAATCCATTATTATCTCCTAAACGAAGACCTAATGCATTTTTTGAAATATCTTGAGCCTGAGCAGTAAATGCTAATCCAACTAGCATAATTACTGATAAAATAATTTTTTTCATAAGTGATTTTTTGTTGTACAAAGATAGGTTTAAAGTCGTTGAGCCGATTTATAAAATTTTTGTTAATTGTTATATAATTCCCACTTTTAGAAATCTTTAAGTTTTTAATAACGCAAATTAAATTAAAATATTTTTATTTAGAAAATAGTATGGAAGATATTAATTGGTTGCTCAAAATATTCTCCATTTCAAGCAGGTTTTCTTCTTCGGGGTAGTTAGTTTCTGCATAATGATATAATTTCCATCTTTTTTTGTTGTATTCTAGAGCTGTTAAGTTTTCTACCCAATCTCCTGAATTTAAATACATAGTTGAGCCATTTTTGTTTTCTTTTAGCACCATTTTGGGCTCATGAATATGACCACAAATAACATAATCGTATTTTTTTTCAATGGCCAATTCGGTGGCTGTTTTTTCAAAATCTGAAATTTGTTTGACCACTTTTTTCACACCTACCTTTATTTTTTTAGAAAAAGAGTAAGGCTCTGTTCCTATTTTTAATAAACACCAATTAACAAATCTGTTCAGGAGTATTAAATAATCATATCCCATACCGCCTAATTTTGCAATCCATTTAGCCTGTTGAACGGAAGCGTCAAAAACATCTCCATGGAAAATCCAAGCTTTTTTGTCGTCTAAATCTAGTATTAATTTATCTGCCAAAGTAAAATTTCCCATGTTCATATCACTAAATTTTCGTAGCATTTCATCATGATTTCCTGTTATATAGTACACCTTAGTTCCTTTGGTCGCCAAGCTTATAATCTTTTGAATAATTTTTAAATGCGTTTTTGGAAAATAGGATTTCCTAAATTGCCAGATGTCTATAATATCGCCGTTTAGCACTAAAATTTTTGGCTTTATGGAAGACAGATAATTATAAAGCTCTTTAGCATGACTTCCGTAAGTTCCAAGATGTACATCAGAAATCACAACTACTTCAACTTTTCTTTTTTTCAATTGATTCTTTTTTGAATTTTAACAAATTAAGGATGTTAATATTACTTGAAATTTAATTAAAGATTAAGAAATGGAATTATGGATTACTATAAAGGCAATAATTATTAGAGGTTTCTTAAAAGTTTATCCCGAAATCTTGGGATAAACTTTTGAACTTTAAACTAAAATCATACATTTGTTCAAAACTAACTACAATGGCAGGAAATAGCTATGGAACCCTATTTAGAATTACAACTTTTGGAGAATCACATGGAGAAGCTTTAGGCGGAATAATAGACGGTTGTCCTTCTGGAATAACAATTGATCTTGAAGCAGTACAACTGGAAATGTCTAGACGTAAGCCTGGTCAATCAGCAATTGTTACCCAAAGAAAAGAACCAGATGATGTACAATTTTTATCGGGAATTTTTGAAGGGAAAACGACTGGAACACCTATCGGTTTCATTATCCCGAATACCAATCAAAAATCAGACGATTACTCTCATATAAAAGATAATTACAGACCAAGTCATGCCGATTATGTGTATGAAAAAAAATATGGTGTTCGTGATTATCGTGGCGGAGGACGCAGTTCTGCACGTGAAACAGCCAGTCGAGTTGTTGCTGGTGCTATAGCAAAACAAATGTTACCTGAAATAAAATTTAATGCTTACGTTTCTTCTGTAGGTCCTATATTTTTAGAAAAACCATACCAAGAATTGGATTTTTCTAAAACGGAGAATAATCCGGTTCGTTGTCCAGACGAAGCCATGGCGATCGAAATGGAAGATTATATTCGTGACATACGTAAACAAGGAGATACCGTGGGAGGAACGGTATCTTGTGTAATTCAGAATGTGCCTATTGGTTTAGGAGAACCTGTTTTTGATAAACTTCATGCTGAGTTGGGTAAAGCCATGCTTTCTATAAATGCCGTAAAAGGATTTGAGTTTGGAAGCGGATTTAAAGGTGTTAAAATGAAAGGTAGCGAGCACAACGATTTGTACAATCCTGACGGAACCACTAAAACTAACCTTTCAGGCGGAATTCAAGGCGGTATCAGTAACGGAATGGATATTTATTTCCGTGTCGCTTTCAAGCCTGTTGCAACGATAATGCAAAAACAAGAATCACTGGATAATCAAGGTAATATTACTGAAATGACCGGTAAAGGACGTCATGATCCTTGTGTTGTTCCTCGTGCTGTTCCTATTGTTGAAGCCATGGCAGCGATTGTTCTTGCAGATTTTTATTTAATAAACAAAACCTATTTAAAATAGCAATGCATACTCAGGATTTTGACGAGCTAAATCCTGAACCATAACCTTGAAATCAATTTGTCACATTAATGAATACAACTACAACTAAGAAACCATCATTTTTTAAAGGCTTAACAGGTCAAATTCTAATAGCAATGCTTTTCGGGGCTGTTTTAGGAATTATAATTCATAATTCAACAGATGCCGCCACAGCCCAATCCTTTAGTGGCAAAATAAAGATGTTGGCGACCGTTTTTATTCGATTGGTTCAAATGATTATATCTCCATTAGTTTTTACGACATTGGTTGTTGGAATTGCAAAATTAGGGGATATTAAAGCGGTAGGAAGAATTGGCGGTAAAGCATTAGGATGGTTCTTTACAGCTTCATTCATTTCTTTGTTATTAGGGATGTTTTTTGTGAATATATTAAAACCAGGAGTTGGACTTAATTTATCGAATATTGATTTAGCATCAGCTACAGAAGTTACCGCTAAAACACAAAGTTTGACCTTCGAAAATTTTATTGAGCATATTGTACCGAAAAGTATTTTTGAAGCAATGGCAACTAATGAAATTTTACAGATTGTAATTTTTTCTATTTTCTTTGGTTTGGCTGCAGCTGCATTAGGAGAATATGTAAAGCCAGTTATAAATGGTTTGGATAAAACCTCGCATATCGTTTTAAAAATGGTAAACTATGTAATGAAATTTGCTCCAATAGGTGTTTTTGGTGCTATTTCGGGTGTATTTGCAGTACGAGATTTTCAGGAATTAGCGATTACTTATTTTAAATTTTTTGGATCTTTTTTAATCGGAATTTCGTCTTTATGGGTTGTTTTAATACTTGTAGGGTATATTTTCCTAAAGAGTAGAATGACTATTTTGCTTAAACGTATTGTAAGTCCATTAATCATAGCGTTTGGTACAACTAGTAGCGAAGCTGTTTTTCCAAAGCTTACAGAAGAATTGGAACGTTTTGGGGTTAAAGATAGAATCGTTTCTTTTATGTTACCGCTTGGTTATTCTTTCAATTTAGATGGCAGTATGATGTATATGACATTTGCCAGTATTTTTATTGCACAGGCGTACGGAATTGATTTAGATTTAGGGACACAAATGACCATGTTATTAGTATTAATGCTTACCAGTAAGGGTATTGCCGGTGTACCAAGAGCTAGTTTAGTTGTTGTTGCCGCTACTTGTGGTATGTTTAAAATTCCAATAGAAGGAATTGCACTTATTTTACCTATAGATCATTTTTGTGATATGTTTCGTAGTGCTACTAATGTTTTAGGAAATGCATTAGCCACTTCAGTTGTAGGACAATGGGAAGCGGGAGATGAAATTGAAACGGCACTAACTGATACAATTTAAAAATAAAAATAGTAGTCTTATATAACCCATTTGTTTTTCAAATGGGTTTTTTTTGAAAATAATTTTTTTAATTATACCTTCACATACCTTAAAAAAACCGAGTGAAGTAATAAAAGGCTTAATTTAATATTGTCCTAGTTTTAGGCCTGTTATAAGATATAATTAGGAATATATTTACAAATAAAATTGTCTTTTTATTAATATATTGTACATTTGAGTCGGATAAAAAAATATTTATGCTTCGAATGAGATTTTTATTATTTCTTACGACACTTAGCTTGCTTAGCGTAAATTGTTATTCAGTAACTGCAGCACGCTCAAATAAAGAAATTGCTGACTTATCAAAACAAGCAACTTTTTATTATTCTAATTCTAATTTTGAAAAATCATTAGTGACAGCAAGACTTGCCTTGCGTCATGCTATTGTGCTCAAGGATGATGACCTTATAGCAAAATGTTATAAAATAATAGGTGCAAATTTTGAGAAACTATCACAATTTGATAAAGCTATTTTTTTTTATAACAAAGGACTGTCTTATGTTAATATGACCGGTAATGATACCATTAAATATGGAATAAATAATAATTTAGGTAACATATATTGTTTTGAAAAAAAGCAATATAAAAAAGGAATTAACTATTACAAAACTTCCTTAAAGAATTGTTATAAGATAGCAGATACAAGCAAAATACTTTTAACAAAACTCAATATAGTATGGGCTTTTTTTGATCTTGGTTTTTACGATGATGGTTTCCCGTACTTGAAGTTCATTAATGCTTACCATAAAAAATTTGGAGATGAAAGTACTATTGTGGCCCTAAATATGCTTAATGGTATGTATTGTGGATTTAAGAAAGATAATAAAAGTGCCACCGCTTTTTTTTTAAAAGGAATTAAACTAGGAAATGAAGGAAATGAAAAATTAGATTTGTCCTATACTCATCAAGAATTTTCCAAGTATTTGTTCAAAAACGGGAGTTATAAGAAAGCGTATGAAAACTTAGTCCTTTACGATAAATTTACGATTGATCTTTTTAATAAAAAGATGGATGAAAAAGCGAAATTGGCAGGAATTAATCTTGAGTTGGAGGAGTATAAAAGAGAGGTAGAAAAAATTGAAATTGAAAAAGAATTGCAATCTCAAAATCTAAGGAAATCAAAAATTATTGTTCTTTTATTTATAATTGTTTTAAGTGTTTTATTACTACTTATTTATACGTTGTTTAAAAATAATAATTTTAAGAAAAAAATAAACACAGAGCTTTCATTTACTAATGACAAATTAATTCTTGCAAAAAATAATGCAGAAGAAGCTTCATTATTAAAATCCCAATTTGTTTCAACAATAACTCATGAACTGAGAACCCCGTTGTATGGTGTTATTGGAATTACTAATATGCTTTTAGATGAGCATCAAGAATTAGCTGATAGTCCACATTTAAAATCTTTAAAATTTTCAGCGAGATACTTATTGTCGTTGGTTAATGACGTACTCCAAATTAATAAAATAGAGGAGAATAGAGTTGTTCTTGAAAATTTAACATTCAATATTTCGGATGAATTAAATATGATTAAAAACTCCCTTTTATTTTTAGCAAAAAATAATAACAATACAATTGTTTTGAAGATTGGGTCAACAATTCCTGAGAATTTAATTGGAGATAAATTAAGACTCTCCCAAATTCTCATAAATCTTGTAGGCAATGCTTTGAAATTCACCACTAATGGAGAAGTATTAATTGAGGTGAATTTATTAAAAATAACAAATAAATTTCATTTTATTGAATTCAAGATTAAGGATAATGGAGTAGGTATAGCCATGGAGGATCAAGATAAGATATTTGAAAAATTTGTGCAGGTAGGAAGAAAAGAAGACGACTATCAAGGAACTGGTTTAGGTTTGTCTATCGTCAAACGTCTCCTAAAATTATTTGGAAGCGATATTTCTTTAGAAAGTACCGTTGGTGTTGGAACCGAGTTTGCCTTCACGATAGCCTTTGAATCAGATACTAATAAGAGTAACGAAATAATAAATAACATTCAAGTTGATTTATCCTTAAACAAATTATTGAAGGTTTTAGTGGTAGAAGACAATAGAATTAACCAAATTGTAACTGAAAAAATACTCAAAAAAAACAACTACACCTGTAGCATTGTAGATGATGGATTTCAAGCTTTAAAACTGCTGGAAGACGAAGATTTTGATATTATATTTATGGATATTAATATGCCATTAATGAACGGGTTTGAGACCTCAAAAAGAATTCGGAATATTGGTATAAAAACACCAATTGTGGCACTAACTGCTTTTGATAAAGAAGAAATAACGGAGGAAGCTCTTTCAGCAGGAATAAATGACATTATAGTAAAACCTTTTGATTCAAATACATTGTTTAAATGTATTGATAATCTTAGTTCTAAAAAATTAAAACCAATTTGATTTAGCCTTTATTGTAGAATATAAAAATCGTTAAATCAGTAGGGAATTTAATTATTCCGATGATCTAACGATTTTTATTTATTCAAAGAAAATAAATATTCTAATACTTATTTAATGGTAATTGTTTTGTGTGCTAATTTCTTATTACTCTCTTTTTTACCAATTTCAACATGAAGAATACCATCTTTGTAGCTTGCTTCTACATTATTTTCATCAATATATTCCGGTAGATAAAAAGATCTGTAAAAGGATTAATAATTAAATTCATTTAATAGATAATTTTCTTTTTTCTTTCTTCTTTTTTTCTTCTTGTTTTTCAGAAGAAATCATAAGCATATTATCATCAATTTCAACTTTGAAATCTTCTTTTTTCATTCCACTTGCATCCAAATCAACTTCTAATTTATTGTCTGTTTCTTTTAGATTTATAGAAGGTAAATTGCTTCCAATTGTAGAAAATTTTTTTATCAGTCCAATCAAAAATATCTCTTGTAAAAATATCATCAAAAATTGTATTCACTGAAGAATCAAAATTGTTTCTTTTAACTAAAGTTTTCATAGTTTTATATTTTAAATTGTTTTAATTAAGTAACATAAAATCAGTAAAACATGTAATCTTAAAAATAAATTAACATTTAAAATGTTAAAAAAATACTATTAGTGTTGAAATATATTTTTGAATAAAAAAATAAAAGACATTTCGTACCTGTTAAGCTTTAGATATAAAGAAAATTAATACCAACGTTTTTTATTCTGTTTTGAAACTTCAGATTTTCTTGATTTATGAGCTCCACCACTGCGATTAGAGTTGTTTTGCTTTGCGCCAGGTGCTGTCTCAGGACTTCCTGAATGCCATGGATAAGGATGATCACTTATTATTTTTACATCGGTCTTTGTCAGCCTTTGAATGTCTTTCCAATAAGTATGCTCATCTTTACTGCAAAAAGAAATCGCTACTCCACCATTTCCAGCACGACCCGTTCTACCAATTCTATGGACGTAAGTTTCAGGAATATTTGGTAAATCAAAATTTATAACAAAAGGTAATTGATCAATATCAATTCCTCTGGCGGCAATATCAGTTGCAACTAGAACACCAATTTCTTTATTTTTGAAAGCATCTAAAACACGTTGTCTTGCATTTTGAGATTTGTCACCATGAATGGCTTCAGCAGCAATATTATTTTTTCGAAGTGCTTTAACAACATTGTCCGCTCCGTGTTTAGTTCTTGAAAAAACTAATACATCAGATAGATCTTCGTTTTTAATTAAATGATATAATAAGTTTCTTTTTTCTGTTTTTTCAACAAAATAAACTCTTTGCTCTACATTTTCAGCTGTAGAAGAAACGGGAGAAACAGTAACAGTCACTGGGTCTTTAAGAAATATTTCGGCTAATTCTCTGATGGCAATTGGCATTGTTGCAGAAAAAAAGAGTGTTTGTCTATTATTAGGTGTCAATTTTACAATTTTTTTGACGTCATTTACAAATCCCATATCAAGCATTTGATCTGCTTCATCAAGAACCAGCGTATGTAAATGATCTAAGTCTATAAAGCCTTGTTTTACTAAATCTAGTAAACGTCCCGGAGTGGCAATCAAAACATCAATACCTTTTTTAAGCATTTCTACTTGGGGTACTTGGGAAACTCCTCCAAAAATGGTAAGTTGAACTAAGTTTGTATATTTTCCGTATTGGTCAAAGTTTTGGCCAATTTGTACGGCTAGTTCTCTTGTAGGTGTAATAATTAAGGCACGAATTGGGCTTGCTTTTTTAGATGAGCCCACTATTCTATGCAACTGGTGAATTATAGGTATTGCAAAAGCGGCTGTTTTCCCAGTACCGGTTTGAGCGCAACCAATCATATCTCTGCCTGATAAAATGATTGGAATAGCTTGTTCTTGTATTGGTGTTGCTTCTAAATAGCCTTGTTCAAATACGGCTCTTTGTATACTTTTTGAAAGTGAAAAATCTTCGAATAACATATTTTTAATATTAAATATCTTGTATTAGGTACATAGATAGTGGTGCAAAGATAGTGTTATTTATGGATTAGGTAAATGGGTTATGAGTTTAAGCAATTTATAGCATAAACAGTTATGAGATATGCTGATTCGATTTGATAAAATCAGTAACGAGATAACCAATAAGCTTTCCAATTAAATGATTGTTTTTATCTTCTCCCAGATCCGGTGCACCTTCACAAATATGTAAATACGTAGCATTTTTATATTTTGCAAAAAAGGAAATGAATTGTCGTAGTTGTTCAACAGAGAAACCGCTCATCGTCATTGCGCTGCAAGCTATGTTGGGAATAGCATCCAAGTCAATTTCGATGCCGTAGAAATCATCATTTATGAATTCTAAAGCTTGTTCCATTTCTTGGTTAAACTCTTTTTCTCGTCTAATGTTGATACTGTCATACGTATTGTAGCGCACCCGATCTTCAATTTTTTTAATTATATCAAGAACGCTTTTAGAGGTATAGTTTTCGTGTAAACCAAAAATAAAATATTTTTTCAGAAAACCTTCTTCATAGGCATAGGAAAAACCATTGCCACTGTGTCGTCCTTCTAAAATTCTAAAATCGGAGTGGGCATCAAAGTTTATTGCATTTACAGATTTACCTTTGGCCAGAGCCGATCCTTTAATATTTCCGTAAGAATTATTGTGTCCACCACCAATGATTATTGGGGTTTTTCCTAATTTTACAATATTAAAAATTATATGAGATACATCTTTATCTATTTGCTCTACCAGTTGACTTAGTTTGGCCCGGTCATCAATGTCATTAAAATCTAAATTTTCAACTTCCTTCATTTCTTTGCTAACCTCTAATTGGCCTAAAACAATTAGTTGATTGCCTTTGCAAAACCGATTGTGCTGAATATTAGCAATGCTTTTTATTGCACTTTCCCACGCAGATGCTGCTCCTGGCCGCCCAAAATTAGCGCGTATGCCAATATCTTCCGGGATTCCAAATAATACATATTTAGCATCGGAAGCTTTAAGAAAATCTAATGCATCGCTGTCTTTCGGTATTGTTATCATTTTCTCACCAAATTTTATTTCGCCACTTCTATGGTTGGTAACTTTAGCAAGATCATTGATTGTAAAAGGGGTAATCTTTTCCATTTTAAAAAAATGTTTTTTCCAAAAATACTATAATTGTGTTAACTTACGTTATATGGTAGTTATATATTGTTAAATTTGTAAAAAATAAATTAAATAGAATATGGAAAATCAAAAAAGCAGTTCAAGTCTAAAAGCGGTTATTGCAGTTTTAGCAGTTTTATTAGTGGGAAGTTTAGTATATATTTTTAAAATGACTTCTGATACTGATGTTGTTAAAACAGAATTAAAAACAACATTAACTGAAAAAGAGTCCGTCATGAAAGATTTGCAGGAATTAAAATCTACTTATGATGCTGCAATTTCAGAAAACACTTCAATGTCTGATGAGTTAACTCAAGAGAGAGATAAAGTGGTAAACTTAATGAATGATCTTAGTAAATCAAAAGGAGATGTGGCTTCATTAGCAAAATACAAAACGCAATCAATTGCTTTACAGTCAAAAATGAAAGTTTTGATGGCTGAAAATGAAGGGTTGAAAAAACAAAATACAACCTTAACAACACAACGTGATAGCGCAGTAGTTGTAATAGGAGAAGCAAAAAAATCTAATGAAGCATTAGCTGGGCAAAATGAAGAATTATCTAAAGTAGTTGAAAAAGCAGCAAAATTAACTGTTTTGAATACAAGAGGTTCAGCTTATAAATTAAAAAGTTCTGGAAAAGAAGTTGCTACAGATAAAGCAAGTAGAGCGGATGTTCTTAAAATTAGTTTTACTATTGCTGAAAATCAAGTAGCGCAATCAGGGACTAAATCTTATTATGTTCAAGTTATTGACAGTAAAAACAATGTTTTAGGAGACAAGAAAACAGAAACTTTTGGTGATAATACTTTAACTTACAGTTTTGTATCTAATGTTAATTATGAAAACAAAACAATTGATGTAACAGAGAATTTACGAGGGAAAGACTTTCCCAAAGGAACTTATTTTGTAAATATTTTTGATAAGGATCAATTGGTTTCTAAAACAAGTTTTTCTTTAAAATAATATTTTAAATAATTGCATAAAAAAAGAGGAACTTGGGTTCCTCTTTTTTTATGCAATTATTTCTCCTTCTAGAATTACAATATCAATTAGATTACTCCCAAAAGCATAAGGTAATTGATAATAGGAGGAAATAGGTTTTGTAATAATCAAATTGGCTTTTTTGCCAATGGATATACTTCCGTGCGTTTCAGAAATTCCCATTGCATACGCTCCGTTAAGTGTCGCCGCATTTATGGCTTCCTCTGGAGTCATTTTCATTTTAATACAGGCGGTTGCTACTACAAAATTCATATTTCCTGATGGAGTTGAGCCCGGATTGTAATCTGTTGCGAGTGCTAATGGAAGACCAGCTGCAATCATTTCACGAGCTGGAGTATAAGCAATACTCAAGAAATAGGAACACGAAGGTAAAGCAACAGGCATTGTGTCTGTATTTTTTAATGCTTCAATATCTTCGGGTTTCATAATTTCCAGATGATCTACAGAAAGTGCATTGTGTTTTACTCCCGCTTGAATTCCTCTGATAGAGTTGAATTGATTGACATGGATTTTTGGTTTTAAGCCAAAACGAATTCCCGCTTCCATGATTTGTTCTGTTTCTTCAACTGTAAAATAGCCGGTTTCACAAAATACATCGATATAATCAGCCAGTTTGTTTTTCGCTATTTCAGGAAGCATTTTATTGATGATTAAATCAATATAACCTTTGTGGTCCTCTTTATATACTAGAGGGAATGCATGAGCGCCTAGAAAAGTCGCTTTTATGGTTATTGGATAGTTTTGTGCTAAACGTTGGATAACACGAAGCATTTTTAGTTCTCCATCAACGGTCAATCCGTATCCTGATTTGATTTCGACAGCTCCAGTTCCCAAACTAATCACTTCTTCCAGACGATTTTTTGATTGGTCATAAATCTCGTCTTCAGTAGCTTCGTTTAATTTTGTAGCAGAATTTAAGATCCCACCACCACGATTGGCAATCTCCTCATAAGTCAAGCCATTTATTCGATCAACAAATTCCTGTTCTCGATTTCCTGCATACACGATATGAGTATGACTGTCACACCAGGAGGGTAAAACTATTTTTCCGTCGGCGTCAATACACTTTTCTGGATTTATGTTCGGTAAATCGTCCATTGAACCAAAATCAGAAATAAGCCCATTTTGAATTACTAAATAAGCATTTTTGATCGTTGGAAGAATCGCCATTTCGGCACCGGAAACTTTCAAAATTGAAGAATCCCGAATTTGAAGCAATTCTTTGATATTGATGATTAATGTTATCATTTCTAAAGAATTATTCGGAAACCGTTATTTCAAACATTTTGTCCCAGTTTTTCCCAGTAACAAAAATGGTTTTAGTTTTTGGGTTATAAGCGATACCGTTTAAATAATCATCTGCAGTTGCATTTATTAATTTTCGCAAACCTGAGAGGTTTAAAATTCCTTCTACCGCACCATTGTTAGGATTTACAACGGCAATCGCATCTTTTTGCCATACATTGGTATAAATTTTACCGTTAATCCATTCTAATTCATTGATAGATTTTATTTTAGAATCTCCAGAATACACGTTTATATAATCAATCATTTTTTGAGTGTTTGGATCCATTTTCCAAATTTTCTCCGTTTTGTCCGTTTGATAAATGTATTTCCCGTCATTTGTCATTCCCCAACCTTCAATATCTTTATCATATGTAAAAGTTTTTTCTAGTTTTAATGTTTTTGCATCGTAAATAAAACCTGTTTTTTCTTGCCAAGTCAGTTGGTACATTTTATCATTTATAAAAGTAATTCCTTCTCCAAAATATTTGGCATCAAGATTAATTTGTTTATAAACTTTTCCTGTTCGATAATCGTATTTTCTAAAGTATGAATTGCCTTTTAATCCGGTGCTTTCATATAGAGTATCTTTATAAAATTCTAATCCTTCGGTAAAAGACGCTGTATCATGAGGGAACGTATTTATAATTTTATAGCTCAATAATTTTGGTGTGACATTGGAAACTAGTTCGATTCTGGCGGTAGCTTCTGAGTTTTCGCCTCCGAAATAAACTAAAGCTTTTAGGTTTTGATACCCTAATTTTTGATCTTTCAATTCAAAAGCTACTTTATCAAGATCTTTTTTTGAAGCAATTTTTTTATCATTGACATAGTAAATAATACTATCTACAGCCTTGTCATTTGGGTTTAAAATCCCAATTTGTAGTGACTCTTGAGGCTGATATTGTGCTTTAAATTTAGTATTATCGATGGTAAATATAGAATTTTCGTCTTTTTTTGTATCGTTGCAATTTACTAACGTAATTCCTAATAAAATGATAGTTAGGAAGTTATAATTTTTCATAGTTTAAAATTTTAATACCCCAATATACAACGTTATTTTATAGGTGCAAAGGTATTGCAAAAATATAAAAAGTATTGTATATTTGCACCGGCAAGTCCTACACGACCAGCTCCTGCAGACTCCCCCAGGATGGGAACATAGCAAGGGTACGTGGTTGAGCGGTGCGATGTAGGTCGCTTGCCATTTTTTTTTAATCTTCCATTGCGGAAGATTTTTTTTTTGAATTATTTCGTACAAAAGTGGTCTTCCTTCGGGAGGATTTTTTTATTTTTGGACCTTTCGTATCATAAACACTAAGAAATAGCTATTAAGATGAATAATAAAGTTGTTCTAATTACAGGAGGTTCGTCGGGAATCGGGAAATCAATAGGTGAATTTTTGCATCATAAGGGTTTTATGGTTTATGGTACCAGCAGAAATCCGGAACGAGTTTTAAATTCGGTTTTTCCTTTGGTCGCTTTAGATGTTCGGGATACGGATTTGATTCATGCGGCTGTAGCCAAAGTAATTGCGATTTCTGGAAGACTGGATGTTGTAATCAATAATGCTGGTGTTGGAATTACCGGACCGTTGGAAGAAATTCCAATGCACGAAATCAAAAATAATTTTGAGACGAATTTCTTTGGACCTATTGAAGTGATGAAAGCGGTGTTGCCACAAATGCGTCAACAGCAATCTGGGCTTATTATTAATATTACTTCTATTGCCGGATATATGGGTTTGCCTTACAGAAGTATTTATTCGGCTTCAAAAGGAGCTCTTGAAATAATTACAGAAGCCTTGCGAATGGAAGTAAAGTCTTTTGGCATTCATATTACGAATGTAGCACCAGGCGATTTTGCCACAAATATCGCTTTGGGACGTTTTCACGCTCCTTTAATTAAAGGTTCTGCTTATGAAAGTCCATACGGAAATACATTGAAAGCAATGGATGAGCATGTAGATCGCGGTAGTAATCCAAATGAAATGGCAGAAGCGGTGTATAAAATAATTCAAACTCCGGAACCTAAAATTCATTACAAAGTAGGGGCTTTTATGCAAAAGTTCTCTATTGTTCTCAAAAGAGTCTTACCAGATAAAGTATATGAAAAAATGCTAATGAACCATTATAAGTTGTAATTTTGCACCAAATTTGCGTGAAGGATTGTAGCGGCATCCCTCGCTTTTTAGCGAGGATACAGCGAAAAGCCTGACCCTTGTGGTCACGCCCAAATAAAACACACACACAATTAAATATATAAATACTATGAAATTTTTTATTGACACGGCTAATTTAGCTCAAATTAAGGAAGCACAAGCATTAGGCGTTTTGGATGGAGTTACTACAAATCCATCATTGATGGCTAAAGAAGGGATTACTGGAAAAAACAGTATTTTGAAGCATTATGTGGATATTTGTAATCTTGTTGATGGGGATGTAAGTGCTGAAGTGAATGCTTTGGATTACGACGGAATGGTTAAAGAAGGGGAAGAATTAGCTGATTTGCACGATCAAATCGTTGTAAAATTGCCTATGACTAAAGAAGGAGTTATGGCTGCTAAATATTTCTCGGATAAAGGAATAAAAACGAATGTGACTTTAGTATTCTCTGCAGGACAGGCTTTATTGGCTGCTAAAGCTGGAGCTACTTATGTTTCTCCGTTTATTGGTCGTTTAGATGATGTGTCTACGGACGGTTTAGCTTTGATTGAAGAAATCAGATTGATTTATGATAACTACGGTTATGAAACTCAAATTCTTGCTGCATCTGTTCGTCACACGATGCATATTGTAAATTGTGCTAAAATTGGTGCTGATGTTATGACTGGGCCACTTTCTGCAATTTATGGTTTGTTGAAACACCCATTGACTGATATTGGATTAGCGCAGTTTGTTGCTGATTTCGAAAAAGGTAATAAATAATATTTTTGTTTTCAGGAAACAGTTGATCAAGCTCATTGAATTAAATAAAAGAATCCCATTCGCCGCGGCGAATGGGATTTTTTAGTTGGTTTGGTTTTTTGGTTTGTTATTCTATTTGAAAATTAGTGACCTCCACCAACTTCTATTTCGTGACCGATTCCTTGTTTTTCAAGTATTCCGATTACTTTCCAACCGTAGAATGCTATAAAAGCAAAACATAGCACTGGGATTGCATATGAAGCGTGAATTCCAATGATATCGGCAAGTTTTCCTTGTAATGGTGGTATAATTCCACCCCCTAAAATCATCATTACTAAGAATCCAGATCCTTGAGATGTATATTTTCCTAAACCTGCAATTGCTAGTGAGAAAATACATGGCCACATGATACTTAAAAATAAACCACCACTCATAAAAGCAAAAATAGCGATTGTCCCAGTAGTGAATAAACCAATTAACATAGCAATCATTCCCATTAAACCAAAAATCATTAAGGTTCTAGAAGGTTGATCTTTACCTAAAAAGAAACCAGCAATTTGGAATACAATTACGAATGCGTAACCATATAATGGGGTAACATCCTGACCTGAAACTGCATTAGCGGCCAAAACCACACCAAAAGCTAAATAAGGAATAACGATTAATAATATTTTTTTAAGTTGAGATGATGGGTTAAAAACAGAAATTGCACCTGCCCAACGACCAATCATTAAACTCCCCCAATACATAGACATATATGGAGCTAAAGCCGGTCCTGTAATTTTACCAAAAACATCTGTTTCTAATAATGAACCGAGATTACTACCAATAGTTACTTCTACACCTACATAAGTGAATAGCGCTAACATTCCTAAAACTAATTGAGGATATCTCATTGCGCCCCAACCTTCAGCATTTTTTTGTGCGGTTACATTAGAGAATAATAATCCCATTACAACAACTAATAATGTTGCTACAGAAAGACTTAAACCTAAATAATCTTTTTCTTTATTATCTATAAAACGAGTTATAAATTCAGGATCTTCATAACGGGAGAAGATATAAGCAAAAATAGCTACTAATATTACTGTAATAGCAATAAGTGTTTTCATTGCATTACGAGCTGTTTCAAAAGATGAATCACTTTTTCCTGACGGTAATTTTTTAGAAAAATGGAATAATGCTGCAGCCAATAAAAAAAGTCCGCCAACAAACACATATAGAATTCTCATAGAATCCAATGAATTTGCTTTTTGAGCGAATTCTTCAATACTCACTCCAGAAAAAACGCCAAATAAAGCGAAAGAAACAACTATTGGTCCTATTGTAGTTCCAAAGGAATTGATTCCTCCAGCAAGATTCAATCTGCTTGATGCGCTGTGCGGCTCACCTAACGAAGCCGCAAAAGGTTGTGCGGAAGTTTGTTGTAAAGAGAAACCTAAAGCAACTATGAATAAAGCACCTAAGATGAATAAATAACTACCTTGTGTAACAGCTAATATCATTAAAGCGGCTCCAAAAGTACTAATCAATAATCCGTATATAATTCCTTTTTTGAATCCCCAAGCATTTAGAATATCATTTTTGGCTAAACTACTAAAAATGAAAAGAAGTAAAGCTCCTATGTAATAAGCACCATAAAAGGCAAAATCGATAAGCTGGCTTTGGAACTGGTCTAAACCAAATTTAGCTTTACAAAAAGGGATAAAAACACCATTTGATGCTCCAATAAATCCCCAAAAGAAGAATACTGTAATTAAGGTATAAAGAGCCGAATTATTCGACTTCGTCTGTTCTGAATTCATAATTTTTTTTGGTTTTTTTAGTTTAATTTTTTGTTTTTTTTGCAGTACGACGGGTAAATATATTTGTTAAGTAAATTAAAAAAAAATTATTTAGAATAAATATTTTTAAAATTATAGAATAATCACGTTTTATTAGAAAATGATGCTTTTTTTTTATTTTTTTAAGCTTTCACGTAAAATATTAAAATGACTTCTATTCTAAAATTTTACTTTTTACATCTTTACTGTAATTTCGTCCTATGGGCAAAGTGTAAGAAAGTATTTGAATTCGGTTTCCTTCTATCGATTTTATCTTGTCTATTGCAATGATGAACGATTTATGAATTCTTACAAATCGATCAATTGGCAATCCCTCGAATAATGAAGTTAATGACTTGTGTGTAATGTAAGTTTTATCAATTGTCACGACCTTAATGTATTCTTTCATTCCTTCGATAAACAGAATTTCATCTATTGTTACTTTTACCATTTTCTTGTCTACTTTGATAAAAACATGGGGTTCAATTCGATGTGCTTCAATTTTTATGTTATTCTTTAAATTGATTTCTGTTGATATCCTATTGATGCACTTAATAAATCGGGGTAAGGGGATTGGCTTTACTAAATAGTCTAAAACGTCTAATTCATAGCTTTCGGCAGCAAATTCCCTAAAGGCTGTGGTGATTACAATTTTAGTTTTATACTCTATTAATCGGATCAATTCAAATCCTGTCATCATAGGCATGTTGATGTCAAGAAATACGGCATCTACACTATTGTTATTGATAAACTCAAGTGCTTCCAGTGCATTGCTAAACGTGCCAATAATTTCAGAATCAGGAAAATTGGTAAAATAATTTTGAAGTACTTTTATAGCTAATGGTTCATCATCTACTAAAACACATTTAATCTTCATTATGAATAGGTATTTGTAAAGAGATGATATAATAATTGAACTTTATTTTATGTTCGAAAGTGTATTGGTTCTTAAAAATTAATTTCAACCGCTTCTTAGTATTTATTAGACCGATACCTTTTTTTGTTTTTGTATGCTGTGAAAGTACAAAATTATTCAGAATTTCAAAACTCAAGAGAGTTCCATTAATGACTTTGCAGTTAATCTTTATTTTGAGGTTGCCATTATTTATGCCACCATGTTTAAACGCATTTTCTACAAGAGATATAAAAAGTAAAGGTGGAACTTTAATTTCATCAATATTAGAATCTATATTTATGGCTACTTCTACGTTTTCAAAACGAAGTTTTTCGATTTCAATATAATTCTGAATATAATTAATTTCATTTATCAAGGGAACAAATTTAGTTCCTTCAATATCGTATAGGACATATTCCATCAATTTTGAAAGTTTTATAATCACATCTGGAACTTTATCAGAGGATTCAAGCGATAAAGCGTACAAATTATTTAAAGTATTAAAGAAGAAATGAGGCTGAATTTGATTTTTTAAATATTTTAATTCAATTTTAGATTGATTTTCTTTTATGGCTCTATTTCGTTCCCTTTCCTTAAGCCAGATTAAAGTTAAATATACCGAGGATGCGATCGCAAGGACATAAATTTCACCAATGCATACAGCTACAATATGATTCAATTCAAAAGGTTTGTATTCTCTGTTGGCTTCTGGCCAAATATCTTCAGAAATGATATAATAGGTTAATTCAGTTTTCAATAAATAAACCACCATTAGACTCAATAGTAATCCTACACTATATTTAAAATACTTTGAAGTTAATACATAGCGGGGTATAAGGAAATATAGATTGAAATATACTAATGGAATGTGAAGTGAAAATTCTAAAATATTAGATTTTAATGAATATGTATAATCATTAAAATAAGCGCCCCAACGAAGAAAGTTCATTAAAAAAAACAATCCCCAAAACCAAAAATGGTTCTGATGTCTGATATCAAATTTTATTTCTTTTTTTTTGCGCACTTTTTTTACTTAATAATTAATGGTTTATGCATTAAAATATTGGCTCTTAATTTTTTTACAACTTTAATCAATTTGATAACAAAAAACACTTTTTTTTAAATAAAAATATCAAAAAACAGAAAACAGGTAAAAAAAACACATAAAAAGTGTACTTGAAAAACGTATTGTTGATAAAATTATGTCGTTGGTTTAAAATAAAGTACAGTTGGTATAAATTATTTTTTTTAGAATACCCTTAAAGATAAATTTACCCCATAACTAACAAAAACCTTTGAAAATGAAACAAATTATCTTAATCTTTATGATTATTCTTACTTCGCAAGTTATGCTTGCACAAGTAAAAACTGTCAAAGGTTCAGTGACCGATGTTGTCGGTTCACCATTGCCTGGGGCATCTATTACAGTACAAGGAGAATCAAAAGGAACTATTACCGATTTTGACGGTAATTTCTCTATTGAAGTGCTAAAAGGAAAGACCTTGGTTATTTCTTACCTTGGCTCCGAAACCCAAAAAGTTCTAGTGGGTGACGATCGTGCTATTAAAGTACAATTGAAAGAAGCTGCTTCCACAGCGCTTACTGAAGTAGTGGTAACTTCGCTTGGTATCAAGAAAACCAGAAAATCATTAACGTATTCCGCTCAAGAATTAAAAGGAGAAGAATTAACCCGTGTTAAAGATGCAAATATCATTAATACAATTGCGGGTAAAATTGCTGGTGTTGCCGTAACAAAAAGTGCTGGTGGTACGGGTGGTTCCACAAAAGTGGTTATTAGAGGAAATTCTTCCGTGAGTAACAACCAACCACTTTATGTAATTGATGGTATTCCTTTGTTTAATGGAACTTCAGGTCAACCTAATGCTGCTTTTGGCGACACTGCCGGTGGAAACCGTGATGGAGGAGATGTTGTATCTCTTATTAATCCAGATGATTACGAAGGGATGACAGTTCTTAAAGGTGCTGCTGCATCTGTATTATACGGAAGTCAAGGTGCAAATGGAGTAATTTTACTTTCTTCTAAAAAAGCAAAAGAAGGAAAATCAAATCTTAAAGCTTCCTCAGTAACTACTTTTGAGTCGGCTGCATATTTACCAAAATTTCAAAATGAATATGTTGCTGTAGCAGGAGGCGAAGAAACTTGGGGAGCAAAAGGAGCTTCTAATGACCATGTGAAAGATTTCTTTGATACCGGAAACACACAAATTACTTCATTGGCTTTTTCTTCGGCTTCGGCAATATCATCTACTACTTTATCTTATGCTAATACTAGTGGATCTGGAATTATACCAGGAAGTGGTTTAAAGAAAAATAATTTTGGGATTCGTCAAACAGCAAAATTTTTCAATGATAAATTGAATGTTGCCGCGAATGCAAATTATACTACTCAAAAAGTCATTAATAGACCTGTAAATGGACTGTATTTTAATCCCTTAACCGGCGTTTATTTGATGCCACGAGGCAATGATTTTAATGCCTACAAAGAGAACTTCGAAGTTTTTGATCCTTCAAGAAATATGATGGTTCAAAACTGGATGACTAACAGAGACATTCTTCAAAATCCATATTGGGGAATCAATAGAAATAAGTCAGAAGATACCAATCAATTTTTTAACGGATCAATTGCTTTAGATTATAAAGTAAATAACTGGTTAAGTGTTGCTTCAAGATACAGTTACAATCGTGTAGAAAGTGGTTTTGATAAAAAGATATATGCCACTACACAAGGTACTTTATCTCACACAAACGGAAGATACATAAACGTGAATACTTTAAGCACGCAACGTTATGGTGATTTGATTGCTACAATTAATACTAAATTCAATGAGGATTTTAGTTTTAATGCTAATGTAGGAACAAGTATTACCAATACAATAGGAAATCAAAGAACAACTTTGGATTCTGGTATTGGTGGAGGTTTACAAATAGCAAACTGGTTTACATTGGGTAATTTTGTGAACAATGCCGGAAATTTACAAACGCTAGATTCTTCGAAAGAAGTACAATCTGTTTTTGCAGCTACTACTTTTGGATACAAAGACATGTTGTTTTTAGATCTTGCAGCAAGAAACGACTGGTCTTCTACATTAGTCAATACGAATAATTCAGGTTTCTTCTATCCATCTGTGGGTGTAACTGCTATTATTAGCGAAATGACAACTTTGCCAGATTTTATTAATTTCGGAAAAGTTCGTGCCACTTATGCACAAGTAGGGAATGATATTTTTCCTTTTGTTACTTCTCCAACTAATGGTTTTACTTCAGAAGGTAATAAGCCTGCTATTGCAGCTCCAAAACCTGGAACGTCATTGCGTCCAGAATTAAAATCAGAAGTTGAAATTGGTACAGAATGGAGAATTTTTAATAACAGACTTGGATTCGAATTGTCTTATTATAATTCAGAAACTAAACATCAATATTTACAAATTCTTGCTCCACTAACGAATCCGCTTGGTGTAAAATACTACGGTATTAATGCAGGTAGTATTAAAAACGTAGGTTTTGAAGCTGTAGTTACCGGAAAAATTGTCAAAACCGATAAGTTCTCTTGGGATGCAACGGTAAATTATTCTCAAAATAAAAATACAGTTAAAGAAATTCCAGCTGAATTAGGAGGAAAAGTAATTTTGACTGAAGCTGGAGTGAATAACTACCGTTACGTTTTAGAACAAGGTAAACCCTATGGTGTTATCGAAGGTGTAAATATTAAAAGAGATGCTCAAGGCAGAGTGCTGTTAAATGCTGACGGGACAATTCAAAAAACAGGTTTTGAAGAAGTAGGAAATTCAAATCCAGACTTTATGTTAGGTTTTTCTAACTCATTTAAATTTGGTTCTTTCTTTGCAAATGTACTTATTGATGGAAGATTTGGTGGGAACGTAATGAGTTTAACTGAAGCTATAAATGACGAATTTGGAGTTTCAAAAGCTACAGGAGATGCTAGAAATGCTGGTGGAGTTGCTATTAATGCAGTTTATCCTGATGGTTCTGCTTATGCAGGAAAATATCCAGCCGAAAGTTATTATAAACAAACCGGCGGTAGAGCAGGAGCAACAGGAGAATATGTTTATAGTGCTACTAATGTAAGCTTAAGAGAAGTTTCAATAGGGTACACATTTAATACTAAAAGATTACCTTTCTTACAAACCGCCAGTTTGTCATTAATTGCCAGAAATTTAGGTTTTATTTACAAAGATGCTCCATTTGATCCTAATATTTCATTAAGTACAGGGGAAGGTTTACAAGGTATTGATGTTTACGGAATGCCATCTACAAGAAGTATCGGTCTTAATTTAAACGTAACTTTCTAATCAAAAAATCATGAAATTAAATACTATAAAAAGAACAGCTATTTGTATTTCCTTGCTTGCTGTAGTGAGTTGTACAGATAATTTTGAAGAAATAAATACTAATCCAAACGGTATTACCCAAGAATTATTAGAACAAGATTTTAATCATATAAAAGGTTCATTTGGACCAATGTTCAATAATATAATAGTTCTTACACCAGAATGGAAATACCAAGTTCAACAAGGATTACAAGGAGATATTTGGTCAGGTTATATGGCTACAGGAACTGCTTTTAGAGGAGGAACAAACAACACTACTTATGATCTTGTAGACGGTTGGAATGGTTTTGCTTGGGGATCCGCTTATGGCGATGTAATGTTTAATGCTTACAATGTAGAACAAAAAGCAAAAGGGAAATACGATCAATTTTATGCGTTGTCTTTGATTTTGAAAGTTGAAGGAATGCATAGGATAACGGACACTTATGGACCTATTGTATATTCAAAATTTGGAACTACTGATCCGGTAATTGCTTATGATTCTCAAGACGAAGTTTACAATCAGATGTTTAAAGAATTAGATGTTGCAGTTGCTGAATTAACAAAAAGAGTAGATGCAAATGAAACTTCTACATTTGTAACTACTGATCTTTCATCTTATAAAGGGGATTATAAACAATGGGTTAAATTTGCTAATTCATTACGTCTAAGATTAGCAATGCGTATTGTTAAAAAGAATTCAACTTTGGCGAAAGCGCAAGCAGAAAAAGCCATTACTCAAAAATATGGAGTTATGACTGTAAATGCTGATACTTTCAAAGTAGTATCTCCTACATACAACAATCCAATTGCTACAATTAGCACAGCATGGGGAGACATTCGTATGTCAGCAGATATGGAATCAATAATGGGTGGTTATGCTGATCCAAGGTTACCAATTTTCTTTAATACATCAGTTCAATTTCCTGGTCAGTTCAAAGGAGTTCGTACTGGAATAGAAATTGCTGCTAAAGCTGACCATGTTGATTTTTCAGCGATTGGTCCAATTGTCAATTCAAAAGAGATTGTTTTGATGAATACAACCGAAGTATATTTATTAAGAGCTGAAGGAGCTTTACGAGGTTGGAATATGGGTGAAACAGCTCAAAGTTTGTATGAAATGGGTATAACTGCTTCTTTCAGTCAACATGGAGTTTCAGGCGCTACGGCTTACATTGCTGATAATGTGAAAACAGCAAAAGCGTATGTAGATCCTAATTTTCCAGCAAATAATGGTGCAGCATTAAATAATGTGACTGTTGCTTGGGATGTTGCTGCCACAAATGAAGTGAAGTTGCAAAAAATCATTACTCAGAAATGGATTGCTAGTTTTCCGGAAGGACAAGAAGCTTGGTCAGAATATAGAAGAACAGGATATCCAAAATTATTACCGGTTCTTAAAAACACAAGTGGAGGTAAAATAGATTCTAATTTAGGGGTAAGAAGGGTAAACTTTGTACAGTCTGAAAAAGATGGAAATGCAGGTGGTGTAGCCACTGGACTAACAAAACTTGGCGGAGCTGATACTGGAGGAACTAGACTTTGGTGGGATACTACCGGACCTAACTTCTAAAAAGATAATATAGATTGAAAATAGAAATGGTGTAAGTGATTCCTATTACTTACACCATTTAAAAAAATGCATATCTTTATAAAGTAGAATTAAAATAAAATAAAAATGAAAAGTGCTTTAGAAATTAAACCAGACATCAGCTATAAAAGTGCCGGTAAATTCGAAGAAACTAGATTTGAAAAAATTCATAATGAAATTTTCAAAAACTCAACAGAAGCCTCTGTAATTGTAGCGCAGGAAATTGCCGAATTGATTAAATCAAAAGAAAAGCAAAATAAATCTTGTGTTCTTGGTTTGGCTACTGGCTCTTCACCTATTAAAGTGTATGAAGAACTAGTTAGAATGTATAGAGAAGAAGGCCTTAGTTTTAGTAATGTAATCACTTTTAATCTGGATGAATATTATCCAATGACTAAAGAGAACAATCAAAGCTATCATTATTTTATGCATCAGCATCTTTTTAATCATATTGATATTAAGCCTGAAAACATACATATCCCAGACGGAACTATAGCCATTGAAGAGCTGAATCAATACTGTATTGATTATGAAATGAATATTAAAAATGCTGGCGGACTTGATTTTCAATTATTAGGTATTGGTCGTACGGGTCACGTAGGGTTCAATGAACCAGGATCCCATATCAACTCGGGCACTCGCATAATTACTTTGGATCACATTACAAGAGTCGATGCTTCATCTGATTTTAATGGGATTGACAATGTTCCTAAAAGAGCAATTACCATGGGAGTTTCAACTATTCTAAGATCTAAAAGAATTGTATTAATGGCTTGGGGCCAAAACAAAGCAGATATAATAAAAAGAACAATTCAAGGCGATATTAGCTCTGAAGTTCCTGCGACATTTTTGCAAAATCATGCTAATGCTACGTTCGTTTTAGATCAATCGGCAGCTTCGGAATTAACCCGTTTTAAAACACCGTGGTTAGTGGGCGAATGTATTTGGACTCAAGAGTTAAAAAGCAAAGCAATTGTTTGGCTGTGTCAAAGTACCAATCAATCTATTTTGAAATTGACCGACAGAGATTACAATAATAACGGAATGTCTGATCTTTTAGCATTAGAAGGTTCCGCTTACGACTTGAATATAAATATGTTCAATGTATTGCAGCACACCATAACCGGATGGCCAGGAGGTAAACCTAATACTGATGATTCCCATAGACCGGAAAGGGCTAATCCTGATAAGAAAAGAGTGATCCTTTTTAGTCCGCATCCTGATGATGATGTGATTTCTATGGGAGGAACTTTTTCTAAATTAATAAAACAAGGACACGATGTTCATGTGGTTTATCAGACCTCTGGAAACATTGCAGTAACAGATGATGAAGCTTTGAAATTTGCTGAGGTTTGTAATGATTTCATTGGAGATGCTAAAACTAAAATGAATTTTCAAGCGGTTATAAATTTTTTAAATAATAAATCAGAAAATGAAGTCGATACAGTTGAGGCTAGAAAATTGAAAGGATTGATTAGACGCCGAGAGTCTTATGCAGCGACAAGATATATTGGATTAAAGGAGGAGAATATTCATTTTCTGGATATGCCGTTTTATGAAACAGGACATATAAAAAAAAATCCGTTAGGTCCTGAAGATATTGCAATAGTTCAGGGTATTATCGCAAAAATTAAACCTCATCAGGTTTTTGCGGCAGGAGATTTAGCAGACCCACATGGTACACATGAAGTTTGTCTTAATGCTATATTTGAGGCAATGAAACAATTGAAGCCTGAGAAATACATGAATGATTGTTGGTTGTGGTTGTACCGAGGGGCTTGGCATGAATGGGATATTCATGAAATTGACATGGCTGTACCTTTAAGTCCAGATGAAGTTCTACTAAAAAGACATGCTATTTTATATCACCAATCTCAAAAAGACAGAGTGATGTTTCAGGGAAATGACTCCAGAGAATTTTGGGTAAGAGCAGAAGATAGGAATAAGCATACGGCTAAATTATATGATGATTTAGGGTTAGCGGAATACGAAGCGATTGAAGCTTTTAAGCGTTTTGATTATTAAAAAGAACAATGAAAACATATGAAATACATCTTAATCCTACTGATTATTCCTTTTTTATCTAATTCACAAATTAAAAAGGAAGAATTAGATCTGATGCCGTGGCCGCAGAATATAAATTTGACCTCAGGAACTTTTACTTTATCAAAAAGTTTTAAATTAAATATTACCGGCAATCCCAACCCTCGAATTTTTGTAGGAGCGACCAATTTTTTGAGAAGATTAGATGGCAGAACTGGATTATTTTTGGAACAAGCTTTTATAACAAAAAACAATGAGGTTCCTGGTGCAGAATTACAAATTAATTGTATCCGAAATGGGAAAGTAGGATTGAATGAAGACGAAAGTTATGCCTTAACGATTTCTTCGAATAAAATAATGATTAATGCGGTAACAGATCTTGGGGCATTGCATGGGTTAGAAACATTGTTGCAATTATTGCAAAACACAAGTATTTCGTATTATTTTCCAATGGTTGAAATTACGGATTCTCCAAGATTTACTTGGAGAGGATTAATGATAGATGCAGCAAGACATTTTCAGCCTGTAGATGTTATTAAAAGGAATCTCGATGCAATGGCTTCAATGAAAATGAATGTATTTCATTGGCATTTAGCAGATGATCAAGGTTGGAGAATTGAAATTAAAAAGCATCCTAAATTGACTAAATTAGCTTCAGATGGATATTATTATACTCAGGAGGAAATTAAAACGGTCGTAAAATATGCTGATCAAAGAGGGATTTTAGTGGTTCCGGAAATTGATGTTCCGGGGCATGGTTCGGCAATATTGACTGCTTATCCAGAAATTGGAAGTAAAGTAAGTAATGAAGTTACCTATACAGTAGGAAGAAGGTCAGGGATTTACACGCCAACATTAGACCCGACAAATCCAAAAACATATCAGTTATTAAGTGAAATTTTCGATGAAGTTTGTCCATTGTTTCCAGGAAACTATTTTCATATTGGTGGTGATGAAAATCAAGGGAAAGAATGGGATGCAAATCCTAAAATACAAGAATTTAAGAAGAAAAATGGATTAGCTAACAATCATGAACTGCAGACGTATTTTACAATGAAATTGATTCCAATGTTAAAAAAATATAATAAAGAATTAATGGGGTGGGAAGAAATAATGACAAAAGATATGTCCAAAGAGGCTATTATTCATTCTTGGAAAGGAGCGAATGAAAGTGTTGTTCCAGGAGGATCTCTTATCGCTGCTGCAAAAAATGGTTACAAAACAGTTTTGTCCAATGGCTATTACATTGATTTAATGCTTAGCATACAAAGTCATTATTTGAACGATCCGATACCAAAAAATATTGTTCTTACTGCTGAGGAAAAAGCAAGAATATTAGGAGGCGAAGCAACAATGTGGAGCGAACTGGTGACGCCTTTGAATATTGACTCCAGAATTTGGCCAAGAACTGCGGCTATCGCTGAAAGATTGTGGTCTAATGAAAATATTAATGATTTGAATAGTTTGCATAAAAGATTGAAAACGATCTCTTTTAGATTGGAAGAATTAGGCATTATGCATCTTAGAAACAAAGAGGTGATTTTAAGTAACATCTGTAATAATCAAGACACAAAAGCATTGAGAGATTTTTCTAATGTTTGTGAACCACTAAAAAATTACAAACGAAATGGAGGAGGGAAAAAATATTTTATGTTTTCTCCACTAACTTTATTTGCTGATGCCTGCACAGCAGATGCTTTTGATGCCTATGCTTTTGATATAGCGGTAAACAATTTTTTAGAAAATAAAAATAAAGAAAGTCAAACGGCGGTGACCAATTTTTTCAAAAAATGGATTGCTATGGATGCAGATTTAAATAATTTAAGTGGCAATGCGCCGCTAATTCAACCGCTTCTGCCTTTATCCAAAAATTTAAAGGACATATCCGAAGAACTTTTATTAGTTATAGAAAACAAAAAAACAGTTAACACTGATCAATTAAATGGTTTATTAGAACAATTTAATACCAGAAGTCCCGCCGATGTTGAAGTGGTAGTTTTAGCTAGTTTAAAGAAATTAAGTCAGTGATATATTCCAAAAGATAAGTATTAAAATTAAGCTTGTTTGGTTGTTAATTTTAAAGAAAATATAAGTGTAAACAAGCTTAATTTTCATCGCATTTTTCCAGGACTACTATTTTAAAGTTAAGCTATCTACAATTTATAAAAATCAGTATTTTTTTCGTATTTTTGCAAAAATTTTTATAAAAAATATTTATGTTAACAGTTAACAATTTATCAGTTCAGTTTGGCAAACGAATTTTGTTCGATGAAGTGAATACTACCTTCACACATGGTAATATATACGGAGTTATCGGAGCCAACGGTGCTGGAAAATCTACTTTTCTTAAAATAATTGCAGGTGAAATGGATCCTACATCAGGTCATATTCATTTGGAACCCGGAAAACGTATGTCGGTTTTAAACCAAAACCATAATATGTTTGACGAAAGCACCGTACTTGAGACTGTAATGATGGGAAATAAGACATTGTATGCCATCAAAAAAGAAATGGATGCTTTGTATTTAGATTACAATGATAAAAATGCAGATAGAATAGGGGAGTTGCAAGTGCAATTTGAAGAAATGAACGGTTGGAATGCTGATTCTGATGCAGCATCGATGTTGTCAAATCTTGGAATTTCTGAAGAACATCATTATACTTTAATGGGAGATCTTGAGGGTAAAATAAAAGTTCGTGTCCTTTTGGCACAAGCTCTTTTTGGAAATCCTGATTTACTTATTATGGATGAGCCTACCAATGATTTGGATTTTGAAACCATAGCTTGGTTGGAAAATTTCTTGGCAAACTATGAAAATACAGTAATTGTAGTTTCTCACGACAGACACTTTTTAGACTCCGTTTGTACCCATATTTCGGATATTGATTTTAGTAAAATAAATCATTATTCCGGTAATTACACTTTTTGGTATGAATCAAGCCAGTTAGCCGCTAAACAACGTGCGCAACAAAACAAAAAAGCCGAAGAAAAGAAACAAGAATTAGAAGAGTTCATACGTCGTTTTAGTGCGAATGTGGCCAAATCAAAGCAAGCTACTTCTCGTAAAAAAATGATTAGTAAGTTGAATATTTCGGACATAAAACCATCAAGCCGTCGTTATCCGGCTATTATTTTTGATCAGGAGCGTGAAGCAGGAGATCAAATTTTGAATGTGCAAAACTTGAGTGCTTCAATTGATGGTGATATTTTGTTTAAAGGAGTTGATTTGAATATGGCTAAAGGAGATAAAATTGTCCTTTTCTCAAAAGATTCACGTGCTACAACTGCTTTTTACGAAATTTTAAATGGAAATCAAAAAGCGGATTCAGGTACTTTTGATTGGGGAGTTACTACAAATCAAGCTTATTTGCCAGTAGAAAATCATTCTTTTTTTGAGAGCGATTATTCCCTTGTGGATTGGTTACGCCAATGGGTAAAAACAGAAGAAGAGCGTGATGAGGTTAATATTCGTAGTTTCCTTGGTAAAATGATCTTTTCAGGAGAAGAAGCTTTGAAAACGTGCAGAGTATTATCTGGAGGAGAAAAAGTACGTTGTATGTTGTCTCGAATGATGATGGAGCGTGCAAATGTTTTGATGCTTAATGAACCAACGAATCACTTGGACTTAGAGTCTATCACAGCTTTCAATAATTCATTGAAAAACTTCAAAGGATCTGTAATTTTCACCACTCATGATCATGAATTTTCTCAAACGGTTGCTAATCGTGTTATTGAATTGACTCCAAACGGAGCAATTGACCGTTATATGACTTTTGATGACTATCTAGATGATGAAAAAGTTCAAGAATTGAGAGTGAAGATGTACACGATTTAAAAAATTAATATTTTAATAAAAGGCGATTGTTTTATAAACAATCGCCTTTTTTATTAAATGAGTTATCAATTCTTTTTAATTACAAGTTAAACCTGAAATAGGATTAGGAGCAACATTTAGATTGTCGGTTACTACAGACCAATCACCGGTAATTGTGCTGCCGGTATTTGTTGAATTCCAAGTGACTCTTATAATTACTTCCGAACATTTGGAAAGAGCTCCTTTTACGGTTATTACTCTATTCGAACTATTGCCAGGTGTAACTTGTGTAGTGGTTGTATTAGTGCCGCCAGTAACGGTAACAATTGCATTTGCACCTGTAAAATTAGTTAATCCTCCTTGTATTTTGAAAGAAGATAAATCGCTATCGGATTTAAATTTATATTCGGCTTCACGAGACTCTCCACATGAAATGGCTTTTCCTGTAAAAGAAGTTACACAATCGTTACACAAACCAAAAAGGCTATAATTTACATTAAAACTAGCTTGAGGTCCTTTTCCTGAGACTTTTAATGCAAAACTTTTAAGGTCACAAGCTTTCCATCCTAAACTTAAAGGAATAGTTAAAGTACCCCATACATTTGCTGCAACAGGAACACTGGTCCACGATGAAACTCCATCGATTACCAAATCGCTCCAACCTTCAGTACTTTTTACTTTTAAAATAAAATCAGTAGCCGTATTATAATACACAATGTCAATCGTTTTACTAAATTTATCATCATTAGAACCGCCCCAAGTAACAATTTGTCGGTCGGTTGTTTCATAATAAGGTCCGTCAGTTTTAATACAGTTGATGTTGCAATTACCGCTTGATATTTTAGTAGAAACAGGAGCCACTACGCTTGTTTTTAATGTTGAAGTTACTTTTTTATTATTTGTAGTATCATAATGTGCTGGCGTTAATTCTTCAGTCTGACAAGAATAAACCATACTGAAAAAGACAAGTAGGAATGAAAATTTTAAAAAGACGTAAGATTTTTTGGCAAATTTTTTCATAGTTTTTACTTTTAAATTTTTAAATGTTTAGGTTAAGTTATTAAAAGTATTCGTACAAAAATATATATATTAACTTATTCTATGAACGGACTGGAATATGCGATTAAAGTCATTTAATATTTAAAATTTGTAGTATTTTAATGATTAATTTTTATAAATATTTGAAAGTTAGATTTTTACTCAATGGCTTTTTAACTGACAAAAAATGATGATTTAGTTCTTTTACAAATTGGAAGTGTATCTTGAAATTATAAATTATTTAAAAATTAATACCATTTAATCTTTGAAAATACTGTTATCCTTTTTCACAAAGGTTACTGAGAAAGAAATCTCGCAAAGGCGCCCAGAAAATCTATAATTGCGTCATGGCGACTTTGCGAGATAATTATAATTTTTGAAATCCTTTTACAGTAAATTCAAAACACAAACGGTATAAGTAGTCTGTTCTCTTTTTTAAATTTAATTTAAATAAGACTAAAAAATACCTTTAAACATAATAAAAAATCAATATATTAAAAATAAAAAGCTTTCCAAAAATTACTTTTGGAAAGCTTTTTATTTTATGAAATCTCTAGTTTTACCTATTTAATCAATTAAAAAATAATGTATCTGAAGTCAAATTTATCTACCTCTTTCCAGAGATTTTACTAATGATAAAAATTATTATTGCAACAACTATAACAACTATAAAAACACCAACACCAACACCGGCTTTGAATATACCTTCGATTACGGAACAACCCGTAAATACTATTAATACTATAAAAAGCATCAATAGTCCAATTAATTTTCTTTTCATAATTTCTATTTTTTAAATTTCATTTTTGGATTATACTATAAAATTACAAAAAGAATAGATATAAAGGGGTTTATAATTTTCATGAGTTTTGTATAATTAATTGAATAGTTTAGCCAAAAAACCACAAAATATATTTTTGAGTTTTACTATTATACTCTAATCTTATTATCATTAAATCCACATTACTATAATTTAAAATCTCCAAGAATAGAAGTGGTTGATGCTTTGCGCGGTTTTGCCATTATGTCAACTATGCTGCTAAGTAATGTAAAGCATTTGAATATTACTATATACCGGAAAATTTTGTTTTACTTTATCAAAAGGAACCGATAAATAAGATTTTATCTAAGTTAGTTCCTTTCGGGAAAATGAGTTTGACAAATTATATTATGCAATCCATGATTGGGACCTTTATTTATTATAGATATGGCCTTGGCCTTTTTGAGTATACTGGAGCAACTTACTGCCTGTTGATAGGAATACTATTGTTTATTAGCCAATTATCTTTCTGTACTTGGTGGCTTAAAACCCATAAGCAGGGACCTTTAGAATATATTTGGCACAAAGCAACATGGATTTCATTCGGTAAAAAATAAGTACATCTATTTTCTCGCTTTATAATTATAAAATCATAAAAGGGAATTCGTATATTTGCGCAACCAAACAACACACTTTAACATGAGTCAAAAAGTATTACTTACTGCAAAAGAAGTTACTATCATATTACATCGTTTGGCCTGTCAGTTAATTGAAAAACACTTAGATTTTTCAGATACCATTTTGGTGGGGATTCAACCAAGAGGCGTTTTTTTAGCAGAACGTATAAAAGAAATATTAGAAAAAGAATACCAAACTCCTGAAATTCAATTGGGTTACTTGGATATTACCTTTTTTAGAGATGATTTTCGCAGAACCGATAAACCATTGGAAGCAAATAAAACCAAGATTAATTTTATTGTCGAAAATAAGAAAGTTATTTTTATTGATGATGTTTTATTTACTGGGAGAAGCATACGCTCTGCCTTGACTGCTATTCAATCATTTGGAAGACCTTCTGAAATTGAACTTCTAGTTTTGATTGACAGACGTTTCAGTAGAAATTTACCCATACAACCGGATTATAGAGGAAGACAGGTAGATGCCATAAATAACGAAAAAGTAAAAGTGAGTTGGAAAGAAAATGATGGTGAAGATGGCGTGTATTTAATTACAAGTTAGACAACATTATATTTAAAATCTAACTATTAAAAAAATTAATAATCGTAAAAAGAAATGAAAGAATTAAGCGTAAATCATTTATTAGGAATAAAATACATCAACAAGAATGATATTGACTTAATTTTTGAAACTGCCGATCATTTTAAAGAAGTCATAAACAGACCAATAAAGAAAGTGCCTTCCTTACGAGATATTACAATTGCTAACATTTTCTTCGAAAACAGTACACGAACAAAACTTTCTTTTGAATTAGCACAAAAACGATTATCAGCCGATGTTATTAGCTTTTCAGCAGCACAATCTTCAGTGAAAAAAGGAGAAACACTCATCGATACAGTAAATAATATACTTTCTATGAAAGTGGATATGGTGGTGATGCGACATGCCAATCCTGGAGCAGCTTATTTCTTATCCAGAAACGTAAAAGCAAGTATCGTAAACGCAGGTGACGGAGCACATGAACACCCAACACAAGCTTTATTGGATAGTTATTCAATTAGAGAAAAACTAGGCGAAGTTGCTGGCAAAAAAGTAGTTATTGTGGGTGATGTTTTGCATTCAAGAGTAGCATTATCAAATATATATGCTTTGCAAATGCAGGGTGCAGAAGTGAAAGTTTGCGGACCTAAAACGCTTATACCACGACATATTGAGTCTCTAGGTGTAACTGTTGAGCCTAACTTAAGAAAAGCGCTTGAATGGTGTGACGTTGCTAATATGTTACGTGTTCAAAATGAACGAATGGATGTGAATTATTTTCCCTCAACAAGAGAATATGCTCAACAGTATGGTGTTGATAAAACATTATTGGATTCGCTCAATAAAGAAATCGTAATCATGCACCCAGGGCCCATTAATCGTGGAGTCGAAATTACAAGTGAAGTGGCTGATTCTCATCAATCTGTGATATTAAACCAGGTAGAAAATGGTGTAGCAATAAGGATGGCAGTTATTTATCTTTTAGCTTCAAAAATTCAGTAATTTCAATTGAAAACTTAGTAACTTAGCTATTCATAAAATTTGCGATTTTGCATTCTCTGAAATTAATAAAAAAATGAAAGTAGATCAAAAAGCCCACACGATAACCATTAGAGACACACAAGGTGATTTTACCTCTTTTTTGATGAAAGTTACACATCAATATAAAACATTTGAAAAGCATAATCTGATTATTGATCTTTTGCTTTATAAAGGCTTTTCTACTGATGATATCAAATCATTTATGCCATTATCCAAACAGCATAAAAAAGCTAAAAAATCATTTGTTATAGTTACCTCAGATTTTGACTATAATGCAGTTCCAAGCAAATTGACCGTTGTACCTTCTTTATTAGAAGCACATGATATTATTGAAATGGAAGAAATAGAAAGAGATTTAGGTTTTTAAATTAATGGATTCCATTATTTATTTAACCGTTCAATTGATATACCCCAATACGCAATAACCGAATAAACAAGAAATTGAAACTAACAATACTTGGTTGCTATGCAGCTACACCCAGAACTTTTACCAATCCTACATCTCAGATTTTAGAAATTAAAAACAGACTGTTTTTAATTGATTGTGGAGAAGGTACTCAAGTGCAATTGCGCAAAAACAAAATCCGGTTTTCGAAGATTAATCATATTTTTATTTCGCATTTGCATGGAGATCATTTTTTTGGACTTGTAGGATTAGTGTCTACTTTCACATTATTGAATAGAACAACCGATTTGCATATTTATGGTCCAAAAGGAATTAAAGAAATCATCAAGTTACAATTGCGATTATCCAATTCCTGGACTAATTACGGCTTGTTTTTTCATGAATTAGAATCTGCAGAAGGTGAAGTGATCTTTGAAGATGAAAAGGTTTTGGTGAAAACTATACCATTAAAACATCGTATTTACACCAATGGTTTTTTGTTCCAAGAAAAAATAGGGGTGAGGAAACTTAATTTAGATGCCGTTCAAAATTACGAAATTGATACTTGTTATTATCAAAAAATAAAAAACGGAAAAGATATTACCCTTGAGGACGGAAGAGTAATTGAAAACGAAAAATTAACTTTTGATCCAGTTCCGGCAAAGAATTATGCTTTTTGTTCTGATACAGCCTACGATGAATCTATAATTCCTATTATTGAAAATATAGATGTTTTATATCATGAATCTACGTTTTTACAATCGGAAGAGAATTTAGCTAAAAAAACACTTCATTCTACGGCAAAAGAAGCGGCAATGATTGCCTTAAAATCTAATGCAAAACAATTAATTCTAGGACATTATTCTACACGATATGAAAATATAACTTTTTTTAAAGAAGAGGCCGAAACTATTTTTCCCGAAGTGCTGTTAGCTGATGATGGAAAAAGTTTTGAGTTTTAAATTTAAAACCTAAATTTATAAAAATCGAATAGTCTAGAATACCAAAAAATATAAAATATGGAAGATTTAAGTCATTACCGAAAATCGTATGAAAAGAGCGAGTTATTAGAATCTAATATTCCTGAAGATCCCATTAATCTTTTTAATAGATGGTTTCATGAGGTAGAAGATTTTGGAGGAAATGAAGAAGTCAATGCTATGACTGTTGCTACAATTGGTTTAGATGGATTTCCAAGATCAAGAGTTGTACTGTTAAAAAAATTCACAGAAGAAGGATTTATATTCTACACTAATTATAATTCAGAAAAGGGGAAGGCAATTGCTCAAAATCCAAAGATATGTCTTTCCTTTTTTTGGCATTCTATGGAACGTCAAGTTATTATAAAAGGAATTGCAAGTAAAACTTCAGAAATTACTTCAAACAATTATTTCGAATCCAGACCCGACGGAAGTAAATTAGGGGCTATAGTTTCAAATCAAAGCGAAGTTGTTCCTTCACGTGCTTTTTTGGAAGAAAACTTAAAACAGTTAGAGAATGATTATGAGGGAATTGTGATTCCAAGACCAGAGCATTGGGGAGGATTTTTGGTAACTCCTGTAGAAGTTGAATTTTGGCAGGGACGACCTAATAGATTGCATGATAGGATTCGATATACAAGTCAAGAAGATTTTGACTGGAAAATTGAACGTTTATCTCCTTAGTGTAAGAAAAACATATTGTAAATTATTTGATTTGAGTAGTTTGTCGATTTTATTTGGCTTTTAAGCGGTAAAATAAGTAGTTTTGAGTATTATTAAAGAATAATATTTTAAATTTTTGAAGAATTTTGTCCCAAAAATCTACTTTAAAATTAAACTACTAGGTTTTATGAAATTAAATTTTCTTCGTACATTATTACTTTTTTTAGGGTTGAATACGATGTATTCTTGTTCTTCAGATGCTTCTGCAGCAACAACCTCAAGTGTTTCTACTCCAATTGTAACTAATTATTCTTATAATAGTATGGAGATTCAAACAATGGATTTAATAAATAATTATAGAGTTAGTATTGGTTTAAACTCGCTTCAAAAAATTAATTATATCTCCATAAAGTCAGAAGAGCATGATAATTATATGATTACCAACAATGTCGTGAATCATGATGATTTCGTAGCTCGTTCTCAGGATATTATGAGTGTTTTAGGCGCTAAAACGGTTGGGGAGAATATAGCTTATAATTATAGTACAGCACAAGCCGCTTTTGATGCGTGGTTGGCTAGTCCAGGTCATAAAGCAAATATTGAAGGGGACTTTAATCACTTTGGTATTGCAATTAGAATAAATCCTGTTAACGGAGCAAAATATTATACGAATATTTTTGTGAAAATATAAGTTGTTTTTTTAAAAAATTAGAGGCCGTCTTTTCCCCAAAAGAAGGTCTTTTTTATAATTACTATTCTGTAATTATTTATCTAGCTAAAGCTTTATTGTAGGTTAATATTGGAGTATACATATATAATGTTTAGCACCTTATGTTTTAATAAATTTGTAAGAAATATTATATATAATTTTATCTAATTTTCACTTCTGTCGTGTCAAGATTACCATTAGTAAACTGGTTAATATTTTTTTAATGTAGGAAATATATATATTTATTTATTTTTATGATGTAGTTTGTCGATTTATTTGGTGTTTTACCGATAAAAAATGTAATTTTAAATATTATTAAAACAAAATGTTTGTTAATATATTAAAGAAGTTTGCCCCACAATCTACTTTAAACTTAAACTACTATTTTTATGAAAAGAAATCTACTTCGTACATTATTGATTGTTTCAATGGTATGCACTTTGAATTCCTGTTCTTCAGATAATGCTTCATCATCGCCAGATGTTTCATCATTAAAAGTAGCAGAATACACATACAATACAACAGAGCTACAAACAATGGAATTAATAAATACTTACAGAGTTAGTATTGGTTTAAATCCGTTAGAAAAGATTAATCACATGTCGTACAAGTCAGAAGAGCATGACAATTACATGATTGCTAACAATGTAGTGAACCATAATGATTTTGTTGCTCGCTCTGAAAATATAATGAAAGTTTTAGGAGCTAAAACTGTTAGTGAGAATATAGCATATAACTATAGTACCCCTCAAGCCGCGGTAAATGCATGGTTAGCAAGTCCAGGACATAAAGAGAATATTGAGGGTAATTTTACTCATTTTGGTATATCAATTAGAGAGAATCCCACGAATGGTAGAAAATATTACACTAACATTTTTGCAAAAATATAAGTTGAGTTTTTTATTTTGGAATTAGAGGCTGTCTTCCCCAAGTCGCAGCCTCTTTTTAATTTTTACAAAGCAGTAATTATAAACTCGCTTCGTCTGTTCAACTGATGTTCGTCTTCAGTACATTTTACCCCATCAGAACAATTGTTAACTAGTTGATTTTCTCCATATCCTCTTCCGCTTAATCTATTGGAATCAACCCCATTTTTAATCAACCATCCTATAGTAGATGTGACCCTTCTTTGCGATAAAGCCTCATTGTATTTGAATTTTCCACGACTATCTGTATGTGAACGTATATCTAATTTCATAGTTGGATTTTGATTTAAAACATCTAATATTTTCTCTAAATCTAAAGCTGCTTCTTGTCTAATGTTAGATTTATCAAAATCAAAGTAAATCATTTTTATTCCGAAGCACTTACCTAAATCATCACCTATAGTTACTTTACATTTTGCTTTTTCCAGTGTTATTGGTAAATATGTTTTTCCATTTGTTTCAGCAATAGTAATTTTCTCTTCCTTTGTGGTGTATTCTGGTTTTTCAGCTCTTATATTATATTTTTTTCCGCATTCTACTTTAAAAGTATAGTTGCTTTTCTCATCTGAAACAGTGGTGTTAAGAAGATTAAATTGACTATCATACAGACTGATTTTTGCGTCAGGTAGCAATTCTTTTGTCGTAAGATCGGTTATTTCCCCATACAACAGTTGTTCACAAATCAGTCTTTTAGTTTCCATGAATTTATAAATATCGTCATAACCCTGCCCACCATCTCTATTGGAACTAAAAAAACCTTTTCTTGATTTTGTATCAATCAAATAAGCAAAATCATCTTTAGGAGAATTTACATCGGCACCTACATTTTGGACAGGATTGAATGTTCCATCTTCATTTATTTTAGACATAAAAATATCTAATCCTCCGAGGCCCGGATGTCCGTCTGAGGCAAAGTAAATCTCATTTTCATCATTTACAAACGGAAAGGTTTCTCTTCCTTCGGTATTGATTGTATTTCCTAGATTCAGAGGAGTTCCAAAACTGCTATCTTCATTAATTGTCACCTTAAATAAATCAGACTGGCCTAATGTTCCGGGCATATCGGAAGCAAAATATAACGTTTTTCCATCGGGACTTAAAGCGGGGTGGGCTGTACTGTAATTATTACTGTCAAAAGGCAATTCAGTTACGTTAGACCATTTATCATTCACCAAACTCGCTTTATATATTTTTATTAAAGTAATGTTATTTCCATCTTTGCCTTTTTTGCCTGCAAGATAATTGTTGCGGGTAAAATACATTGTTTTTCCATCAGCAGTAAAGACTGGTGAGGCTTCATGAAATTTTGAGTTTATGTTTTTATCGAATTTCTTCGGTGCTCCCGGCATCATGGTTTCACCCAAATCAGCAACATATAAATTTGTAAACGGTTGGCCAGTCCACGAATTAGTTCGATGTGCTAAACTACCTGTATCTCTAGCTGAAGCAAAAACAATCTTGTTTGAATAGATCGCAGTTCCATAATCAGAGTATTTAGAATTGATGCCCGCATCTTCTACTTGGTATCTTCCTGAATTAGCTTTGATTGCTTCTAAATAATTAGGATTTTCTTTAAAAAGCTTTCCTCTGCTATCGTTTCCTGATTTTTGAATGAATTTTTGTAGCATTTCATCTGCCTTATCGTTTACGCCAATAGAACGTAAAGATTGTGCATATCGATAGTAATATTCCGCTTCCAAATCAGTGTCGGCCGCCATGGCAAATAATTCAACGTACCACTTAGCAGCTTTGTCAAGTTCACCATTGAAGTAGTAGGCATTGCCTAATTTTTTAAACATATCAACGGATTTATATCCTTTTTCCGCCACCCTTTCATAGGTTTTTATAGCATCAACGTAGGCGTAGCTGTCGTATTTTTTATCGGCTGCAGTTACCCTAGCTTTTTGGGAGTAAATGTTAAATGAAAAAACACTTATTATTGTTATGTAAAGAAGTATACTATTTTTCATAATAATTATTTTTTAGGAGAATCTGGGAGTACTGATTTTATATTTTTTTTAGAAGCAACTGCTTCTAATTTTTGCTTTAACTTTTCCAACACTTCATTGGCTTTGCCAATTTCACCTGTAAATTTTAATGATTGTGCATATTGATTATAATATTTTGGATCTAGATCACTCGTCAGTGCAAATAGTTCAGTATACCATTTTGCAGCTTTTTCCATTTCAGCATAGGAGTAATAGGAATTTCCTAGTTTTTGAAACAAATCCACTGATTTATATCCTTTTTCCGCCACTCTTTCGTATGTTTTTATGACATCGATATAGGCATACTGGTCATTTATTTTATTGGTCACATAAAAATTTTCGTTTTGCGAGTAAATTTTAAATGATATAAAACTTAGTGTTATGGCTATGTAAAGAATTATATTATTTTTCATAATAATTTATTTTTTAGAAAAATCGTGGTGTAATAATTTTGTTACTATTGTTAAATAATTCATAACGCAAAAATATTTCATGCGAGCCGGAATTATAATGATTCAAATTGGTCGTTTCATGATCATAACCATATCCTATATATAAGCCTTCTGAAACTTGAAACCCTACCATTACACTTAATGCTGCGCTCCATCTATATGCTGCGCCAACCACGAATTTATTCATAAACATAAAGTTAGCCGAGACATCGACTTGAAGAGGGGCTCCCGCCACTATTTTGGTTAGTACTGCAGGTTTGAATTTAATGTCATTCTTTAAATCGAATACATAACCAGCAATTAAGTAGTAATTAATTTTTTCTTTGAAAATTGCTACTTCATTATCATCATATCTTTTAGATTCGATAAAGTTAGGTACCGAAAAACCAACATAAGCCTTGTCCGAATGTAAATAAACACCAGCACCTATATTAGGGGTGAATTTATTACTATAATCATGTAAGCTAGGATCATCATCAGCTGGATTCAATCTGGATACATCTAAATCAAAAAGATTAGCAGTAGCTTTGATACCGAATGAAAGTTTAAATGTTTCGGAAGTTGGGACGGTATAGGACAAGTCAGCGGAGAGTGTATTCTCATGAGTGGGTCCTATTTTATCGTTAACGAGAGAGACTCCCAGTCCCAAATTATTTGCGTTTAGTGGCGTATTCACAGATACCGTATTGGTAACTGGTGCGCCGTCCAGTCCTACCCATTGGGTGCGATGCAATGCAAAAATACTCAGCACTCCTCTTGATCCTGCATAAGCGGGATTAATATTGATTGTGTTGTACATGTATTGTGTAAATTGAGCATCTTGTTGAGCAAAACTTAACATGGCTGTAAACATCAAAACGAAAGAAAATAGTTTTGTTTTCATAGTAGATATTTATTATTTTAATTAACTATCGAACGAATAAATAAAGAGTTCAACAGATCAAATTGATAACAGTCTTAGTGTTTATCATTTGAAGATAGGAGCATTGGATTCTATTTTAATAATAGCTTGAGGACCCTTAAGTCCTCAGGCGTTTAAATTTAATTATTTCGTAAGGTATAAATACCCGTCTTTTTTATTGGTCTGAATGTTACCAATACCATCTATTGAACTGTAATTCAAAATGTAAAAGTAAACTCCGCTTGGTAATCCAGAAGACTGGCTGATTGTTGATCTCCCTTGAGAAATACCGTTGAAAACCCTTGATGTATTATTATAACCAGTAGTATCAAAAACCAACACACCCCAACGGTTATAAATTTCAACCGTATTAGTTGGGTAGCAGTTAATATCATCAATATTATCGATTATAAAATTTTCATTAATTCCATCTCCGTTTGGAGAGAAGGCGTTATGAACCAATACTACACCACATGGTAACACTATACCTGCACAAGAATCATCAATGGTCATATTTATTCGAATAGTTCTAGGACAATCGGCATCAGCAATTTTATATTCAAAAACATAAGGAGGATTTTCTGGAGTTGTAATAGGAAGGCCAAAAACAGTAAGTACATCTCCTTGTAAGACTGCAGCATTATTTACTGCTGTCCAAGTTCCGGTAGTAGGAGTTCCAACAGGTAATAAAGTAGATAGATTGACCGTCGTAACTTCTCCATTATTACAAGCTGTGCTTGGTATTGTCACCAGACTATTTGTAACAGCTACATTAATAATTTGTTTAAATGTAGATTCGTTTCCACAATTATCGGTTGCAATCCATGTGCTCACAAGTGAATAGGAGTCTGCTACCTCATTAATTTTATCTACAGTATATTTTACTAAAGTAGCTGTAGAACAATTATCTACAAAAACGAGTTCAGGTTTTACGGGAATAGCATCACAACTTACATTTACAGTTGCGCTATATGCGGTTGTCGTTGTAGGACCAGTTGTATCCTGAACATTGATTGTTTGAGATGCAGAAGATGAATTTCCACAAACATCTGTAGCGGTCCAAGTTCTAGTTACAGAATAAGAACCCGCACACGCACCATTGGTTGTCACATCAACTGGAGTTAAAGTGAAAGCAGAACCACAAGCGTCAGTTGCAGTTGCTTTAGTAAACTCAGGCGTTGCAGAACAAGAGATAGTTGCAGTTACCGGCAATGTAGCGATAACCGGAGCCGTGGTATCCTCAACGTTTATAGTCTGAGTTGCGGTAGATGAATTTCCACAAGCATCTGTAGCGGTCCAGGTTCTGGTGACAGAATAGGAACCGGCACACGCACCATTCGTTGTCACATCAGCCGAAGTCAAAGTGAAAGTAGATCCACAAGCGTCAGTTGCAGTTGCTTTAGTAAACTCAGATGTTGCAGGACATGAGATAATTGTAGTTGCAGGCAATGTAGCGATAACCGGAGCCGTGGTATCTTGAACGTTTATCGTCTGGGTTGCGGTCGATGAATTTCCACAAGCATCTTTAGCGGTCCAGGTTCTGGTGACAGAATAAGAACCCGCACACGCACCATTGACAGTCGTATCGGTATGAGTCAATTCGAAAGCAGAACCACATTCGTCAGTTGCTGTTGCTTGAGTGAACTCAGGCGTTGCAGGACAAGAAATTGTTGTAGCTGACGGTAAATTAACAATTACTGGAGCAGTAACATCTTGAACATTGATGGTTTGAGAAGCGGTGGATTCATTTCCACATACATCTTTAGCGGTCCAGGTTCTGGTGACAGAATAGGATCCAGCACACGCACCATTGACAGTCGTATCGATATGAGTCAATTCAAAAGCAGAACCACATTCGTCAGTTGCTGTTGCTTGAGCAAATTCAGGTGTTGCAGGACAAGAAATTGTTGTAGCAGACGGTAAATTAACAATTATAGGAGCAGTAAAATCTTGAACATTGATGGTTTGAGAAGCGGTGGATTCATTTCCACATACATCTTTAGCGGTCCAGGTTCTGGTAACAGAATAAGATCCGGCACAAGCACCATTGACAGTCGTATCGATATGACTCAATTCAAAAGCAGAACCACATTCGTCAGTTGCTGCTGCTTGAGTGAACTCAGGCGTTGCAGGACAAGAAATTGTTGTAGCAGACGGTAAATTAACAATTACTGGAGCAGTAACATCTTGAACATTTATGATTTGAGAAGCGGTGGATTCATTTCCACATACATCTTTAGCGGTCCAGGTTCTCGTAATAGAATAGGATCCGGCACAAGCACCATTGAGAGTCGTATCGATATGACTCAATTCGAAATCAGAACCACATTCGTCAGTTGCAGTTGCTTGAGTAAACTCAGGCGTTGCAGGACAAGAGATTGTTGTAGCTCCTGGCAGTTCAGCAATTACTGGGGCATTTATATCTTGAACGGTGATAGTTTGCACCGAAGAAGACGAATTGCTACAAGCATCAGTAAAGGTCCATTTTCTAGTAATAACATAAGAGTTGGCACAATTACCTTGTTTGATTGTATCTATTCCTTCAGTAACAATTTGACCACTACAATTGTCGATCGCTGATAGACTAGACATTACAGGTACATTGGTACTGCAAGAAACCGTTACAGAAGCAGGAGCTTCTGGAGCTATTGGTTTAGTACTGTCTTGTACACTAAATGTAGCTGAAGATGAAGCACTATTACCACAAGAATCTTTCGCAGTAAAAATCACAGTGACAGCAGCGGAACAATCGTTCGAAAGTTTATTAAAATTATTAGACCATGTTAGGTTAGAACAAGCATCAGAAGCAACAGCGCCACCGTTATTAGCTAACCAATCACCAATTGAATTTTGATTCCCTTGACCATCACATTCAACTATTATATTTGAAGCTTTAACTGTAATAGTTGGCGGAGTGTTATCAAGTACTGTTATAGTTTGAATTTGGTTAGCTGCGCTGTTTCCACAGTTGTCAGTCAAGCTCCAAGTTCTAGCTATTGTGAAACTTCCCTGGCAACCAGCGATTGCTACTGGGTCAGCATCAGCATAAGTTGCTTGAATTACAGTAGAGCAATTGTCTGTTTCATTTAATACGTCACCAGTAAATTCGATATTTGTATCATAGGTACAAGTTGAACTCGCATAAATGGTTTTATCAGCTGGAGCCGCAAAAGTTGGTGCAGTGTTATCACGTATCGTAATGGTTTGAATTTGGTCAGCTGCTTTGATTCCACAGTTGTCGGTTAAGCTCCAAGTTCTGGCTATTGTGAATCCACCCTGGCAACTAACAATTGCTACTGGTTGACCATCAGTATAAGTTGCTTGAATTCCAGTTGAGCAATTGTCTACTTCGTCTAATACGTCTCCAGTAAATTCAATGTTTGTATCATAACTACAGGTTGAGGTAGTATAAATGGTTTTGTCTGCTGGTTTTGTAAAAGTAGGGGCAGTGTTATCACGTATCGTAATGGTTTGAATTTGGTCAGCTGCTTTGTTACCACAGTTATCGCTCAAGCTCCAAGTTCTAACGATGGTTAATCCACCTTGGCAACCAACAATTGCTACAGGTTCACTATCAGTGTAAGTCGCTTGAATTCCGGTTGAGCAATTGTCTACTTCGTCTAATACGTCACCAGTAAATTCAACATTTGTATTGTAAGTACAGGTTGAGGTCGTATAAATGGTTTTGTCTGCTGGTTTTGTAAAAGTAGGGGCTGTGTTATCACGTATCGTAATGGTTTGAATTTGGTCCCCTGCTTTGTTTCCACAGTTATCGCTCAAGCTCCAAGTTCTGGCTATTGTGAATCCACCCTGGCAACTAACAATTGCTACAGGTTCACTATCAGTGTAAGTCGCTTGAATTCCGGTTGAGCAATTATCTGCTTCATCTAATACGTCACCTGTAAATTCAACATTTGTATTGTATGTACAGGTACCAGAAGTATAAATGGTTTTGTCTACTGGTTTTGTAAAAGTAGGGACCATTTTATCGATGACACGGATAACTTGATCAAATGTTACATCGTTGTTGCAATGATCACTAACAGTCCAATGTCTGATAACCAGTTTCTCGTTTTTACATAAAAGAGTAGGAGTCAAACAAACACTCTTAAAATCTATACTGCCATTTACACTGGCTTGTTTTCTAGAATAAATAAACCAGTTACCATTCATAGGACCAGTAAAATTTTCAAAACTAGAGGCGTATGATGTTACACCGGAAATTGTATTTGGAGAAGTAAGTCCTCCGTTTGGAGTAAAGTTTTGACTAACAGCATCTTGAATATAATTGTTATTATTCCATTGAGGATAATTGGAGCTATTTGGATAAAATACGGGTAAATATAATTCTTTAGTATTAGAAGTTGCATCATCACACGCTCCACCTGTACAATATGGTCCAACTAAAATGATTGCTTGACCATTAGGAGAGACTAAAGTAAATTCAGCCCTTCCTTTTCCTTGGTTTGTTTCAAAAGCTAAAGCTACTTTTTCAATAGCACTTGCTAAAACACCATCGAATCCCGAAACAGTAAAATTAAAATAATTACCAACTCCTGCGTTAATTGATGTACTGTTAGATTCTCCAAAACAATCACCATCCGTAGAATTCGCATATGCGTTAGCATCACAATTATCAATAATATTTGTAACTGTACCAGTTGATGTAATACTGATATCTGCAAAACAATTTTTATCGCTTTCAAGTGTTATATCTTTTGGACGATCAAATAACTTTGGAGGGGTGGTATCACTCACGGTGATGGTTTGTGATTTTGTACTGCTGTTGCCGCAAATATCTTCCGCTTTCCAGGTTCTTGTTAATATATAGTTATTAGGGCAACCTCCATTTGTTTTTACTTCTCCAAGATAAGTAATTATTGGTGTTGTATCACAGTTATCGGTTGCGGTTATATTTGCTATTGCTTCTACTTGAATTAATGCATTACATTCAACAGTTAAATCTTTAGGTATTTTTGTAAATACAGGAGGAGTCTGATCATTTACTATTATGGTATGGGTTGCACTAGATGCATTACCACATACATCGGTAGCGGTATAGGTACGAGCAATGGAGTAGCGGTTCGCACATGATCCCGGAGTGACAACATCGGCATGAGTGATGGTCACTGTTCCAATACAATTGTCTGTCGCGACTACTGCATTATCATTGAATCCCGGAACGGCAGAGGCACAGCTTACAGAAGTGTTTGCAGGGATGCTAGTGATTACTGGGGCTGTCTGATCATTTACTGTTATAGTTTGGGTTACACTTGAAGCATTACCACATGCATCTGTAGCGGTATAGGTACGAGCAATGGAGTAGCGGTTCGCACATGATCCCGGAGTTACAACATCAGCATGAGTGATGGTCACTGTTCCTATACAATTGTCCGTAGCGATTACTGCATTATCATTGAATCCCGGAACGGCAGAGGCACAACTTACAGAAGTGTTTGCAGGGACGCTAGTGATTACTGGGGCTGTCTGATCATTTACTGTTATAGTTTGGGTTACACTTGAAGCATTACCACATGCATCTGTAGCGGTATAGGTACGAGCAATGGAGTAGCGGTTCGCACATGATCCCGGAGTTACAACATCAGCATGAGTGATGGTCACTGTTCCTATACAATTGTCCGTAGCGA
>NZ_JBHZQA010000013.1:0-59413 GCF_042787335.1 Flavobacterium fructosi
CCTGTATAAGTGAATGGTGCTCCTGCAGCGATAGTAACCGTGGTAACACTTGGCGCTTTTGCGATGGCAAAGTCCTTGGTGTCCGTGCTGCCTTCATGGTTCGCATCACCTGTGTAGCTGTAACTTGCATTGGCCGTTCCAACATTGATGTTGTTGGTATAAACCGGAGTTGGTGTCAAACTCAATCCGCCTGCACCTGTTACGCTAACCGAAGCTTGGCTAATAGCCGAACCTGTATAAGTGAATGGTACGCCGGCAGCGATAGTAACCGTGGTAACACTTGGCGCTTTTGCGATGGCAAAGTCCTTGGTGTCCGTGCTGCCTTCATGGTTCGCATCACCTGTGTAGCTGTAACTTGCATTGGCCGTTCCAACATTGATGTTGTTTGCATAAACCGGAGTTGGTGTCAAACTCAATCCGCCTGCACCTGTTACGCTAACCGAAGCTTGGCTAATAGCTGAACCTGTATAAATAAATGGTGCGCCGGCAGCGATAGTAACTGTGGTAACACTTGGCGCTTTTGCAATTGTTACCTGAGCTGTTCCACTTGCATCATTATAGTTTGTTCCTCCTGTAAATGACCAGCCAGTGGAACCTCCAAGTACATTCGTGTATGAAGTGGCAAAGCTTAATCCTGATGATAAATTTACAGAACCAACACCCGTTGCTGTTCCGCTTGCAGTGTGTGCTGCAGCATCATAAACCCCACTGTAATCTGTTATGGCTATCAAAGCGGTTGCTTTATTTACAGTCACCGCTGTTGAAATATCTTGAATTAAACCAAAGTTATTGTCACCATTATATTCGTACTTAATGGCATAAGGAACCGCACTAGCATTGATTGAAGAAGTATTAAAAATTAAATTGAATGTTCCCACAACGTTTGAACCGCCTGTTTGCTTAATTGCTACCGAAGAAGATATTCCATTAATTGAAATAATTATTGACCCAGTTGGTATTGAAGAACCCGCACTTATTTTTCCGCTTAGTGTGATAGTACTTGTACCATAAGTAATGCTTTGGCTTGCGGTAATAGCAGAGAAACTCGGTGCAGCTTTATTAATTACCAAAGTTCCTGTAGTTGTGGAAGCAGTATAATTAATATTGGTTAAAGTAGCCGTCACATCATAACTACCTACATTGGTAGGAAATGGTACTGAAGAGCCACTTTGGCTATAAGAAATATTTACAGTATTCAGTCCACTAGGACTGGTACTTGCAGTTGCAACTTTCCCGATACCATCATACGTATGCGACAGGCTTCCTAAAGTGATAGTAGCGGTGGCTTTATTTACAGAAAGAGCAGTTGAGTTATCTAATTTTGCATTGAAATTATCAGTAGCTGAATAATTATAATTTATACTGTAAGGAGCGGCAGTGGCAGTTATTGCCGAAGTATTTACAAGTAAGCTAAATGTGCCATCGGAAGAGTTTATACTTCCTGTTTGACCTGTACCATCTACAGTGACACTTACCGATCCGGTAGGAATCAAAGTTCCTGCAGTAATCTTACCTGATAAAGTAATTGATGCAGTACCATAAATAATGTTTTGACTTGCGGTAAGATTCGAAAAAGTTGGTGTTGCTTTTGAAACTAACAATGTCCCTGTTGCATTTGCTACCTGATAGTTAGCATTGGTTAATGAAGCAACTATTGTATAACTACCTGCATTAGTAGGAGGAGTTGGCGATCCGTTGTAGGTTACCGATATTGCACCAAGACCAGAAGGGTTTGTAGTAGCAGTTATCACCCTAGCAGATCCGTCATATGTTTGATTAAGCGTGCTAACATCCAATGTTAAGGTAGCTGTCGCTTTTGCAATTAATAATATACCTGTTGCATTTGTGGCCTGATAATTAGCATTATTTAACGAAGCTATTACTGCATAAGAACCTGCATTTGTAGGTGGAATTGCCGAGCCGTCATAAGTAATGGACACTGCTGTGAGTCCGTTTGGAGAGGTGGTTCCCGTCGCTGATTTAGCAGACCCATCATAAATATGATTCAAATTGCTGAGCGAAATAGTAGCCGTAGCTTTATTTACAGTTAACGTTTTTGTGGCATCATTGATGGCATTAAAATTATTATCGCCCGGATAGGAATAGGTAATTGTATATGGTGAAGATGCCGCACCAAGTTCAGAAGTATTGTAAGTTACACTGAAGTCAGCAGTATTTGAGCCTGTTCCTCTTGAAGTATTATGTGCCGCTCCGTTAATAGTTGCCGTGATAGTACCTGTAGGCACCGTGCTTCCATTAATAGTACCAGATAAAGAAACCGATGAATTACCATACGTAATGATTTGGTTGACCGAAAGATTGCTGAATGTTGGGGTAGCCTTGTTGATTACCAATATACCCGTGGCATTTGTTGCCTGATAGTTAGCATTATTTAACGAAGCTATTACAGCATAAGAACCTGCACTGGTAGGTGGAGTCACTGAACCATTGTAAGTAATGGATAGAACATTCAATCCTCCTATTGGAGAAGTGATGGCTGTAGCTGATTTGGGACTGCCATCATAGGTTTGGCTTAAATTACTTAACGTGATCGTTTGGTCTGCTTTATTGACATTGATCTGTACTGTTGTAGGACCAGCTGCATTATAGTTTGGAGTCAACGCAGCATTTGCACTTAAAGTTTGATTCAATCCTGCATTTAATAAAGTACCTGATGCCGGAGTATAAGTTAATATACCTTGCGCTGTTGCGTTCAATTGTGTGGCACCCAATAATGTACCATAAGTGATGTCGGCTGGGTTTGACCAGTTAATAGTTTGGTTAGCCTTATTTACTACAAGTGTTACTTGCTTACTAGCTGCATTATAGTTTTTAGTTTGTGCTGCATCTACCTGCAGTAGCTGGTTTCCTGCATTTAGCAAGGTACCGGATATTGGGGAATAGACCAATGCACCAGGTACTGAAGCCCCTACTGTAGCAGAACCTGCAACCGTTGCATTCAGTTGCGTAACATTTAATGATGCGCCATAGATAATGGCGGAAGGAGCTACCCACGTAATGGTTTGGTTGGCTCTATTCACATTGATTAAAACCGTTGTCGGACCAGCAGCTTCATAATTTGCAGTTGCAGCAGCACTTACGCTTAAAACTTGACTTGTTCCTGCATCAAGTAAAGTGCCCAATGCCGGCGTATAGGTTAATACACCTTGGGCAGTAGCATTCAATTGTGTTGCACTTAATACTGTCCCATAAGTAATCGCGGCAGGAGTTGACCAGCTTATGGTTTGGCTGGCTTTATTGATAGTTCCGGTTGTATTTGTTTGGAACGTATACGCATAGTTATTTCCACTATTGCCATCTGAAACTGTTCCTGAAGGTGTTAAGGTCTTGTTATTCCCTACGTTATTGGTATCATATGTTTCAATGAAGTTTGCTACATCAGTTCCTGCCAAACTTCCCGAAGTAATTGCTGGCGTAGCAACTGCACTTGTTGTTCCATCATATGCTTTAGTATTTGTTTGTGCAGAAACAGTTAATGAACGCTTGTTGACCACATAAGCGGCATTGTTTGATGTTTTAGCTGGGGAACCCGAAGTTCTAACTGTAATTCCATTGATAGTTCCTGCTGTAGTCGTAATAGCATTAATTATTGTTAGTGTGACAATAATAGGCACATTACTTCCTGATGGTAAAGCAACGGGATTAGTTGAAAAAGAAGCATTAACACCAATAGGTAGAGTAGTTCCTGCCAGGCTAAGTGTAGTATTACCTGTGCCATTTGTCCCATTTGGAGTAATTGTAACTGTATATGTTGCATTATATGAGGTTCCGTAAGTAACAGTACCTGTCTGTGATGCTGCAACAGTAACAGTTGCTACGTCATTCGCCGCATCCGTAAACGTCCATTCTGCATGCGCGCCATTTTGTCCATCGGCAGTTAAAAGAAAAGTTGCCCCTAGAGCATCTCCTTCCGCAACTGTCGGAACATACCACGAAGTTGCAATATTTCCAATACTATCAGCAACAATTGTCCACGGCTGATGGTATTGGGGGTCAGTTCCAGCAGGTTCGACCCCAACATGTTCTACAAGTAAAATAACTTTTTCACCAGCCTGAAATCCAAAGCCCGTAATAATAGCCGTTGATCCAGGAGGATAATCCAATAAATCAGTTGAAACAGTCGCCTGCCCAAAAGCCACACTTGCAAAAAACAAATTGGCTAGTAAAAAAACAATCGATAAAAGTTGGGATTTGTGTAAAAATGTCTTCATAACTAATTGAATTAAAATAGTAAAATAATGAATTAGGGCTGCTTTACTTAGAAATCTGAATGGGAAGGAACTTTTTGAAGTGGTATGTATTTAACATAATTTTATAAAATTGATATCTTTTTTAAACAAAAAATCTTACAATAATCAACTAAATTTCAAATACTTACAGACTAAGTTAAATAATTAAGAATACATTAGTATTCTTTTTTTTACATTTCCGATTAACAGAGGAAAAAAAACTATGAACTACCTATTTTATGTTTTTTAGAAAAAAAAAAAAGTAAATCACAGAGGAATTTATCAACTTTTGAACCCTTCTTTCGATTCAAAAAAATTGAAATCTATTTTGATAATTAAATTAATACTACTTTTTTACTTCAAAATGAATGGTTTGTTATTAAAATCTATACTTTAATTTAGAGATTTAAGCATAAAAAAGACAGGAATACTGCTGTAAAGAAGAAATAAAGACAGTAGTTACGAATAAGAACAATACCATAAAAAACAGTCAAGATAAAGTTGCTGTAGTACTTCTTTTAAATCGTTGAAATAACATTTAAAATAGGGTGTGTAATTATCTACATCGCAAAAAAAAGAAATAAAAAAAACCTGTCCAGAGAAGTGAACAGGTTTTGAATATTTAAAAAAAATATTTTAAGATACTATTTTTTGAATTGGGAGATTCCGGTTTTTAGCCAACTTGCATATTCATCCACGCCTACATAACTAATCGTTGGTTTATCTACATTTAAACTATTCCCTTCCAGATCTGTTAAAACATACAAAGGCTGGGTATTGGTTTTATACTTCGAAATCATAAAATCAGTCCATTTATCCCCTATGGTTTCAATATCAGAGCCCGTTGTTTTAGAAACAAACTGTCCTTCTTTAGGTAATTCCCGTTTATCATCGACATACAATGAAATTAATACTATTTCATTTTTTAACTGGGATAAAACGCGAGTATCTGACCAAACATTATTTTCCATTTTTCTACAATTCACACAAGCATAACCAGTAAAATCTAGCATTATAGGTTTGTTTACCGTTTTGGCGTAAGCCAAGCCTCTCTCATAATCATCAAAAACTACCAAACCATGTGGTCCACTTTTTGCCCCTTCCGGTAAAGTACCTGCCGATTCCGTAACTCCTGAACCCCCAAAACCCATTGGACTCTCGCTGTATTCCATTGGTGGCGGAAAAGCATTAATCATTTTTAGTGGTGCTCCCCAAAGTCCGGGTATCAAATAAATGGTAAACATTAAAACAACCAACCCAAAAGATAATCTTCCCACCGAAATATGCGGCAAAGGACTATCGTGCGGCAAAGTAATTTTTCCGAATAAATAAAAGGCTAAAGTTCCAAAAATGGCAATCCAAATGGAAAGAAAAACTTCTCTTTCCAACAAATGCAATTGCAAAACCAAATCAGCATTCGACAAAAATTTGAAAGCCAAAGCCAATTCCAGAAAACCCAAAACTACTTTCACCGTATTAAGCCATCCACCTGATTTTGGTAAAGAATGCAACCAACCCGGGAACATGGCAAATAGCATAAAGGGTAAGGCTAATGCCAATGAAAAACCGAACATTCCTATAATTGGAGCGATACCTCCCTTAGAGGCGGCTTCTACCAATAATGTACCTACAATAGGTCCCGTACAAGAGAACGACACTATGGCCAATGCCAATGCCATAAATAAAATTCCAACTATTCCCCCTCTGTCTGCCTGACTGTCTACTTTATTAGCCCATGATTGCGGGAGCATGATTTCGAATGCACCAAGAAAGGAAAATGCAAAAACAATCAATAAAAGGAAGAAAATAACATTAAACCAAACATTGGTAGACAACGCATTTAATGCACCGGCACCAAAAATCCAGGTCACTAAAAAACCTAATACAACATAAATTAATATAATCGAAACTCCATATATAACAGCGTTTTTAATCCCTTTGGCCTTCGATTTACTTTGTTTGGTAAAGAAACTTACCGTCATAGGAATCATCGGAAAAACACATGGCGTAAGTAAAGCGGCAAATCCAGAGAAAAAAGCGATAAAAAATATCGACCACAGTCCTCTTTTAGTCACGGAATTAGCATCCGGCACACTAACTTTTGCAGGAATAACAGTTGTTTTTTCTACTTCAGTTTTTGCAACTGTTGAATCTGATTTTACAGTATCTGTTTTTATAGCAACTGTTTTAACAAGTGCAACTGAGGGTTTTATAAGTGAAGGGATCGAAAAAGTGAATTTTTTTTCTAAATTAATACACGCTTCTTTACAAACCTGATAATTCAAATCGACTTCAATTGTAGTAAGCTTTGGATTTGTAATGTTAACCTGTTGCTGAATTTGGGCCTTATCGTGAAAAAAAGTTTCATTCACTCCAAATACATCATTAAAAGCGGTCGTAGTTTTGCTTTCTTTGGCTTTGCCAACTAAGATAAAATTACCTTTTTTATTTTTGAAAATAACTTCTAATGCCAGCGGTCCTCCATCTGGTGTAAACTGTGAATACATATGCCAGTCTTTTTCGATAACTGCATTAAAAGTCAACAAATAATTGTTCTCCGATTTTTTCTCAATTTTGGTTGTCCATTTCGCGGGATCAAGAATTTGCGCATTTCCTTTGGCGGAAGCCAAAAAAACAAGTAGTAAAAAAATAATTTTCTTCATTATTCTAATTGTATTTTAAGTATATTTTTTGTTTTATTTTCTTTTCTAAAACGATCATCCTGACGAATTCCAATAACCCAAACTATTTTATTATTGGAGTATAAAAGCCACGCATTTTCTTTATCGATCAACGACAATTTTTCATCTTTAAAGAGCTTGCTCACCTTCTTAGATTTACCTTCCATCCCAAAAGGCTGAAAAATAGCTCCTTGATTCCAACGTCGCAAAACCAAGGGGAATTGTAATTTATCCGCATCAACAAATATAGTTGTATTTGAAACTAAACTTATGTCTGCTACTTTACAAAACGAAAGATTTATGGGAATCTTAACTTCTTGCTGATTTTCTTCAATTAAATACTCTTCCTCTTTATTTACGAAATTAATCGGACTTAGGATTAAGGAATCCCGGTCTTTCAACAATCGAAACTCGGAAGAATAAACCTGTTTCCCTGATTGGCTTTCGACCAAATCATAAATATCATCCCATGCGGCAAATCCAAATTCATTGAGCCATTGGTACAAATACGATTTATAATTGGGCAATTTCTTCAATTGATCCAAATCAAAATGAATTTCGTCCCCTTCTGGTTTTGCGACTTGCTGATAAACCATTATTGATGCATCTTCAACCATGTCTTGCGCTTCCTGTAAATAGGTTTGTGTTTTTTGAAAAGAAGTTATGAAATTTGGATTTAAATCTTTTAACATCGGAACTAAATGATGCCGGATTTTATTTCGAAGGTATTTATCAGATGCGTTACTGCTGTCTTCTCTCCATTTAATATTATTTTCTTTTGCATAATTTTCAATTTCTTGTCTTGAAAATTGTAAAAGTGGCCGAATTACATTTTCATTTTGCTCCGGAATTCCGGTCAAACCTTCTAATCCTGTGCCACGAGTAAGATTAATAAGAAACGTTTCTAAATTATCATCCGCGTGATGTGCAGTCAGAATATAGTTGTAATTTTCTGTTTCCAAAAGCTCGTAAAACCAATTGTACCGCAATTCACGAGCAGCAACTTGAGTAGATAATTTATAGTCATCGGCAAAAGCTTTAGTGTCAAATTGAGTTACAAAAAGAGCAATAGTATTCGCATCAGCGTATTCCTGAACAAATTTCTGATCTTCGAAACTTTCCATCCCCCGAAGTTGAAAATTGCAATGCGCTATGGCTACTTCATAATTTAGCTTATGAAACAAATGAGCCAAAACCATACTGTCTAATCCTCCGCTCGTGGCAAGAAGCAACTTTTTCCCTTTTAAAAACTGGAAATTATGATTCAGATGATCGAGAAATTTTTGCATCATTTTCAAAAGTAATTAATTCATTCCAATTTAGCTCAACACTTCAAGCATAGCTTTGGCTTTAAGCAAACATTCCTCATATTCTTTTTCAGGAACGGATTGTGCCGTAATCGCACTTCCCACTGAAAACGAAACGTATTTTTTTTCTTCGTTATACAAAATACTTCGGATAACTACATTGAAGTCAAAGTCGCCGTCTGGCGTAAAATAACCCACGGCACCGCTATACAAACCGCGTTTTGTTTCTTCCGATTCTTCAATAATTTTCAATGCCGAAATTTTAGGCGCTCCAGTCATGCTTCCCATAGGAAAAGTAGTTTTTATAGCATCTACAGCGGAGTATTGATTGTCTAATTTTGCCGTAACAGTGGAAATCATCTGATGCACTTGCATAAAAGAATAGATGGCACACAACTCAGTGACTACAACAGAACCTTTTTGAGCTGTTCGGGATAAATCATTCCGAACTAAATCAGTAATCATAATATTTTCAGCACGTTCTTTTGGGTCTGAAGCCAATTGATTTTTTGATTTTTCGTCTTCAATTGGATCTAAAAATCGTTTGCTCGTTCCTTTAATAGGTTGTGAAATTAATACTTCTCCTTGTTTCCTTAAATAACGTTCCGGTGAGGCTGATAGTAAAAAATGTTTATTGTTTTTAAAATAAATTGCAAACGGAGGCTGAGAAATTTCGTTGAGTTTTATAAATTTTTCTAATGGATTGATAATTGCATTTTCAGCAAAAAACTCCATACAAAAATTAACCTCATAAATATCCCCCTGATGGATGTGATCCCTTATTCTGGACGTTTTCTCAAGATAATTTTCTCTTGATATTCGCTGCTGAATTATTATTGTTTCTTCGGTTTCGATTTTCGACTTTCGACTTTCGATAATATTACCCAAATCTTCCTCTAATTCCTCATCACACATATTGAGATACTGAATTTCGAGTTCATTCCCTTTTAATAAAAATATTTTTTTAGGTTGAAAGAAAAACAAATCTGGAAAACCCAATCCATCAAAATTATTGGATTTTAAATGCTCCACATCATTTTTTAAATCGTACGACAAATAGCCAAAAAGCCAATCCTTGGTAATTTGCTGGTATTGTTTTAAATCCTCGAAAGCGTTATGATAGTCGGTTTTAACAGCAGTTAAAGCATCTACAGCAAGAATACAATCATAACTGGAATACCGTTGCGGATACTCATTGCTATCCATAAAAACGATTTCACGGAATTGTTGTCCCCAAAATAAAAGTTGTTGTTTAAACACCTTTGGATCCGAAATTTGCTTAAAAATTGAAGTTCTCAATTACTATATATCTTTAAAATTCAAAATTACAATAAAATATATCCTTCGATAAGAGATTACTGTATAAATTAGCTTCTTTTTTTGTAAATTTGTTATAGTACGTTGATCTTGAATACAATTATAATATCCATAAAAATACGAAAGTCTTTATGACCATTGATGCTTAGAGCAAAGAAAAGGTAGATGAATGTTAAAAACGCAATTGATATTAGTGGTACAATTTATAGAAAACGACAATCGGTGTCTAAACAGAAGGTATAGTTTGCTGATATAGACGGATTCCACTGGTCAGTTTTGTATAGGAATGAAAGTGCTATGTGATAATAGTATATTTTTAATGTGTAACCAATAAAACCATATATCATGAAAATTGCAATCATCATTATTCGATCTTTACTTGGCCTATTATTTCTCTACACCTCAATCAGTTTCTTTTTACACCTATCTCCTGAGGCCGAAACAACCGGAAACTTCAAAGCTTTTAATGTCGGTTTAATGGCGTCTACTTATTTGATACCTCTAGCAAAATCTTTAGAATTTCTTTGCGGAATTTCATTTATTACCGGTCGATTTGTAACGCTTGCTAACCTTATTATTTTGCCCGTTACTTTAAATATATTATTGATTAATTTTTTCCTAACCCCAGAGAACTTGCCGATTGCTTTATTTGTATTTTTTGGAAATATCTTCTTAATCTTTAGCCATTGGCAAAATTATAAAAGTGTATTTGTAGCTAAATAATTTAAGTCCAAATATTAAAAAAACCCTTCTTCTATTAAAAGGAGACGGGTTTCTTCATATTAAAATATACTTTTCTAGTTACACATGCAACGCTCTATTATCTGTAGCGGCAAGTGCTGCTTCTTTTATCGCTTCTGCAAATGTTGGATGCGCATGAGACATTCTAGAAATATCTTCGGCAGATGCTTTGAATTCCATTGCCGTCACTGCTTCAGCGATTAAATCCGCGCAACGAGCACCAATCATGTGTACGCCGAGAACTTCATCTGTTTTTGCATCAGCAAGAATTTTTACAAATCCGTCTAAATCTCCCCCGGCACGTGCACGACCTAAAGCTTTGAAAGGGAAACTTCCTGACTTGAAATCTACGCCAGCGGCTTTCAATTGCTCTTCTGTTTGTCCTACAGCAGCCACTTCTGGCCAAGTGTAAACAACACCAGGAATCAAGTTATAGTTAATATGCGGTTTTTGACCAGCTAATATTTCAGCAACCATTGTACCTTCTTCCTCTGCTTTGTGTGCTAACATTGCTCCACGTACCACATCACCAATCGCATAGATATTTGGAACGCTCGTTTGTAAATGATCGTTTACTTCTACCATTCCTCTGTCTGATATTTTTACTCCTGCTTTATCCGCATTCAATCCATCAGTGTACGGACGACGTCCTACAGAAACCAGCGCATAATTTCCTTCAAGTGTGATCGTTTCTCCTTTTGCATTTTCAGCTTGAACAGCAACGATATCGCCGTTTCTTTCTACTGATTTTACTTTGTGTGAAACGTAGAATTTCATTCCTTGTTTTTTTAATACTTTAGTCAATTCTTTAGACAATGAAGCATCCATTCCTGGAATGATACGGTCCATGAATTCTACTACAGAAACTTGCGCTCCCAATCGTAAATATACTTGTCCAAGTTCAATTCCAATAACTCCACCGCCAATAATTACCAAATGCTTTGGTACTTCCGGTAATTTCAATGCTTCAGTTGAAGTGATGATTCTTTCTTTATCAATTTTGATAAATGGTAAAGAAGAAGGTTTAGAACCTGTCGCGATAATTATATTTTTAGCTTCGATAGTTTCAGAAGTTCCATCTGCTTTTGTAACAGCAACGTGCGTAGCATCAACAAATGAACCCAATCCTTCGAGAACGGTAATTTTATTTTTGTCCATTAAAAATTTCACACCACCTGAAGTTTGATCAACAACCGCTTGTTTGCGTGCAATCATTTTTTCAAGATTCACTTTTACTTCCCCTGAAACTTCAATTCCGTGGTCGGCAAAATGAGCAATTTCGCTGTAATGATGAGAAGAAGCAAGTAATGCTTTTGAAGGGATACAACCTACATTCAGGCAAGTTCCTCCCAGCGTGGAATATTTTTCGATAATTGCTGTTTTGAAACCCAACTGCGCACAACGAATTGCTGATACATATCCGCCTGGTCCAGAACCTATAATGACTACGTCAAATGAACTCATAGTATATTTTTTTATGGTGTTTTTATAAAATGTTGCACAAAATTAAGGAATTAAGTTTTGTTTAAAGTTTAATTCAGCAGGTTTTTTGTTATGATTTTTCAGCAATTACGATTACATATTAATGCGAATTCATTTTTTGTACCGTTAGGCACTACATATAGGTAGTAATTAGATTTAAAATTCGTTAACGTGCCGTAGGTATGCGACAAAACGATAAATGTTACCTATCTACGGCACGCTAGATTCGTTCCGATTCATGTTTTCTACCAAAATTTAGTGCCTAACGGCACATTTCAACCCTTGATTCGCATCATTAATGAAATGCTTTCTAAATGTTTAATATTTCTAAATATCAACAATTGTAGTATTTTTTACTTCGCTAATCATAAAGGTACTGTGTGTGCTGCCAATATGCTGTAATGTAGTCAGTTTTGTAACCAAAAATTCCCGATAGGCTTCCATGTCTTTTACCACTATTTTCAGTATGTAATCGTAATCACCGCTCACATGATGGCACTCTAAAATTTCCTTTAGTTTCACTACTTCACTTTCGAACTTTGTAAGAAACTCTTTGGTGTGCTGTATTAATTTAAGGTGGCAGAAAACCACAAAACCTTTTTCTACTTTCGAACGATTGATTAACACGACGTATTTATCGATAATTCCTTCTCTTTCCAGTTTTTTAATTCGTTCGTAAACGGCAGTAACCGAAAGATTGAGTTTTAAAGAAAGTTCCTTAGTTGTTTTTTTACTGTCGGATTGTAATAAAAAAAGTAGTTTTTTATCGATGGTGTCTAGTGTCATTATTTTGAAGTATTTGAAGTGAAATAAAATCTATATAAATCTTATTTAGAAAGCTAATTTAGAAAATTAATTTACAAATACATGATTTTATAGTTTTAAAATCTAATGCCAAACAATAGTGTTGTTTATTAATCTACAATTATTTTATTTTGAAGTATATTTTATAAAGAGCGAAATTCCCTAGCCCTGATAAAATCGGCATCCTTTCTAGTCCTGACCTTGTTTCCCGATCCTAAAACAAGGTCAGGACTAGAAAGATACATCGGATAACAGGAATAGCTTCAAATAACAATAAACACAATTATGAAAAATTTCAATCCCGCAAACAACATTCAGGATTTACAGTATTTTGGAGAATTTGGTGGTGTAAATCCATCGATTTCTGATTCCTCAACGTACACTTTCCTTTCGGCAAAAACGATGTTCGATACTTTTGAAGGAAATATGGAAGGGTGTTACTTGTACTCCCGTCATTCTTCACCAAGTAATTTGTATTTAGACAAAGCCTTGGCCGCAATGGAAGGAACAGAAACTGCAAATGTTTCAGCCTCGGGAATGGGCGCGATCACTCCTACTCTATTACAATTATGTGGAACTGGTGATCATATTGTTTCGAGCAGAACAATTTATGGTGGAACGTATGCATTATTGAAGAATTTTACGCCTAGATTAGGTATCAAAACTACTTTTGTTGACATCACAAAACTGGATGTTGTGGAAGCTGCAATTATTCCTGAAACTAAAGTTTTATACTGTGAGACGGTGAGTAATCCTTTACTGGAAGTAGCTGATATTGAAGGATTGGCAAAAATCGCAAAAAAACATAATTTAACGCTTGTGGTTGACAATACTTTTTCGCCATTATCCGTTTCCCCTGCGCGATTAGGTGCTGATATTGTGATTCACAGTTTGACAAAATACATCAACGGAAGCAGTGATACTGTAGGTGGTGTAACTTGTGCGTCACAAGAATTTATCGACAATTTAAAAAACGTAAATAGTGGTGCCAGCATGTTACTTGGGCCAACAATGGATAGTTTACGTTCCGCTAGTGTGATGAAAAACTTACGTACACTACATATTCGTATGAAACAACACAGTCATAATACGATGTACCTTGCCCAACGTTTTGAAAAAGATGGACTAAAAACAGTGTATCCTGGATTAGAAAGTCATCCAAGCCACAAAATCTATAAAACCATGATTAATCCTGAATATGGTTTTGGAGGAATGATGACATTAGACGTTGGAACTTTGGCGAAAGCCAATGAATTGATGGAATTGATGCAAGCAAAAAATCTGGGTTACCTTGCTGTAAGCTTAGGATTTTACAAAACCTTATTTAGCGCACCAGGAACTTCAACATCTAGTGAAATTCCTATGGATGAACAAATAGAGATGGGATTGACTGATGGATTGATTCGTTTTTCTATAGGTTTAGACAACGATATTGAAAGAACCTATCAGATGATGAAAGCCTGCATGATGGAATTAGAAATTCTGAAAAGCGAATCTATTTTGATGGTATAATATTTTTTTAGTTTTTTTGTTAGAAGCCGTTTGAAGCCATTTCGAACGGCTTTTTTTTTATTTAAAATTCAGATGTTCCCAATTAAAAGCGAATTACATCTAATTTTAATAACAAGAATACCAAAAATACGCATTGTTCTTTTTTTACAAAAACACGATTATTCTTCCTAAATTTTAGTATATTTGATTATCCTACACTATAGATAATACCCTCAAAATCAAACCGATTCAAATTTTAAGTATTGTTACGAAAGTAGCGATGCACGAACCTACAATTAGGAGATAACTTCCCATCCCAAAAAAGAAGTTAATAACTAAAACACCTTAGAATTCTATTCTTAACCATAAAATTAATACTATTATGAAAAAAATCGCTTCCTCTTTGTTGTTATTAATGTTGAGCTCGACACTTTTTGCTCAATGGAATTATCCAAAAACTAAAACAAATGATACTACTGATACTTATTTTGGAGTGACTTACAACGATCCCTATCGTTGGTTAGAAGATTTAAAAAGCCCAGATGTCATCTCGTGGTTTAAAGAACAGGCAGATCTTACTAACAGTACAATGAGTAAAATTTCGGGTAGAGATGAACTTATTGCAGAATGGAAAAAATTAGACAAACTTCAGCCGCCAGTCTATTATTCTCCAATAAAAGAAAATGGGAGAATCTTCTATCAAAAAAGATTTCCCGGAGAAAAAGTAAGCAAAGTATATTATCGAGAAGGAATACAAGGAAAAGAACAGTTACTTTTTGACCCTCTAACTTTTATCCCTGGAAAAACATTATCAGTACAGCAAATCATACCCAGTTATGATGGTAAAAAATTAGTGATAGCCTATTCTGAAGGTGGTGCTGAAGTATCAACAATACAAGTTATGAATGTTGACACCAAGCAATTTCTGCCTGACATTATAACCGCAACCGCCGGACCGGGAAGTTGGACTTTTGATAATAATGCCTTCATGTATATGTGGATTAAATCAGCTGATAATGCAGACCCGACAGGCCGTTTAAACCCAAAAACAAAATTACATAAATTGGGTACAGATGTAAAAACTGATATTGATTTTTTTAGCAATGAAAGCTACCCTGCTTTAAACATTGAAGCTAAAGCCTATCCTTTTGCCTTTTTTGTTGAAGACTCAAAAGACTACATTTTTGCAGGAGAAGGCACAGTGCAAAGAGAAATGAAATTTTACTATGCTCCTATTGCTCAATTGTATTCTGGAAACATTCAGTGGAAATCACTTAGTGCTCTAGATGATAAATTAGTGCGCAGTGTGGATATGGCTGGTGATAACATATACTCAATAACATATAAGGATGCAAAAAACTATAAACTTATTGCTACCAATTTAAAAAATCCAAATTGGTCTACAGCTAAAACAATTGGAAGTGAGAAAGAATCTCAAACACTAGAATCTTTTACCCGTTGCAAGGATTTTCTATTGCTTAATTATAGCGATGGCATCAACAATCATGCATATAAGTACAATATTAAAGACCAAACAACTACAGAAATTAAACTACCTTACACCGGTTTGGTAAATATCTCTTGTATGGATACTAAAACCAATGATTGTTTTATATCCATTACTTCCTGGAACAAACCCTTTACTGAATTCTTGTACAATGCCAATACAAATACCTTTACTGAAAGTCCATTCAACAAACCTGCCGTTTACCCAAATTCCTATAAAGATTTAATAGTAGAAGAAGTAGAAGTTAAAGGGCACGACGGCGTAATGATACCACTTTCTATTATTTACAAAAAAGGGTTAAAAAAAGACGGTTCTAGCGTTTGTCTGATGCATAGTTATGGGGCTTATGGCATCAGCATGTCTCCTTGGTTTAATGTTTTTGAAAATTCATTAGCTGTAAAAGGCGTAGTGGTTGCTATTCCCCATGTACGCGGAGGCAGTGAAAAAGGCCAAGATTGGTACAAGGCAGGATACAAAACTACGAAACCCAATACTTGGAAAGATTTTATTAGTTGCGGAGATTATTTAGTAGCGAAGGGATATACATCATCAAAAAAATTGGCTGGAACTGGCACGAGCGCCGGAGGAATATTAATTTCAAGATCCATTACCGAAAGACCTGATTTATTTGCCGCCGCCATATGTAATGTTGGTGTTGCTAATGCGATGCGAGCAGAATTTTCTTCAAATGGCCCAGTCAATATACCCGAATTCGGCACTGTAAAAGACGAATCCGAATGCAAAGCCTTATACGAGATGGATGGAATGCAACACGTAAAAAATGGTGTTAAATATCCTGCAGTTATGTGTGTTGCTGGATGGAATGACCCCAGAGTTGTAGCATGGCAACCGGGGAAATTTGCAGCCGCAGTTCAAAACGCTTCAACTTCCGGCAAACCCGTATTGATGAAAGTGAATTATGATAATGGTCATTTCACAGAGGATAAAGATGTTACATTTGCCAACTTTGCTGACCAATTTGCTTTTGCATTATGGCAATGCGGACATCCAGATTTTCAGCTGAAGAAATAAACTTATAGTTTTTTTTTGTAAATTAAATGCAATTTACAATCAAACTATCCTTTCAATAAAAGCAATTGATTATAAAAAATAAAAAAGCGTTTTTGAAACATATTTTCAAAACGCTTTTCTATACTTGTTACTTAAAATTTAAACTTCTATCCTATTCAATTTACTGTTATTACGGCTGAAGCCAAAATAAATCACCAGACCTATTAACAACCATATCGTAAAGTAAATCCAGTTCCAAACACTTAGTTCTGCCATCATATACAAACAGCAAATCAATCCTAATAATGGAATCAATGATAAATTTTCTTTAAAAGACCACACGGATAATCCAACCAAAACGATCAGAAAAATCCACATTGGAATTTTATGTTTGAACAAACTAAAACCACTTTCATATTTAATGGAATCCTCAACTGGCAAATCAGAAATTACGGAAGCATATTTGGCATCATCTTGTTGGTATTGATTCAATAAAAGTTCTAAATCCGGCGTTCCTGTTGTCGCATTTTTAGCATCAACACTTACTAAATAATCATATACTTTTTGAGTTTCCTCTTTATTTAATGAGGTTATAATACCAGCTGAATTATTGATTTGAGTTTCATTAGTAATGAAATCCATTGTATTTTTTTTATTGTATCCAAAGGAAAAAACCAATCCGATAATCAATAAGACAGGCATGATAAATTTTGAATTCATGTAAGGTGTTTTGAATTTTCCTCGAGGAATATCCGTTCTGTTTTGCAAAGCTAAAACTCCTGCGCAAACCAAAACAAAGGCAAATAAAGTTCCTATACTGCATAAATCTGTAACCATCGTCAGATTCAAAAACAAAGCAGGAATTGCTACTACAAAACCGGTAACGATTGTAGCATAAGAAGGTGTTTTGAATTTAGGATGCACTTTCGAAAAACGTTTTGGCAATAAACCATCACGACTCATACTCATCCAGATACGTGGTTGCCCCATTTGAAATACCAATAAAACACTCGCCATAGCAATTACTGCACTTACTGCAATAATTCCCGACATCCATTTTAAATGCAATTTATCAAATACGAATGCTAAAGGATCTCCTACATTCAATTCGTTGTAGCTTACCATTCCTGTTAAAACTAATGCGATTGCTATATATAAAATGGTACAAATAATAATTGCCCACATCATCCCTTTAGGCAAATCACGCTGTGGATCTTTACATTCTTCGGCAGTTGTGGAGATAGCGTCAAAGCCAATGTAGGCAAAAAACACTGCCGAAACTCCTTTTAATACTCCTGTCGCTCCATTAGGTGCAAACGGATGCCAGTTATCAACATCTACATAAAAAATCCCAACAGCAATAACCAAAAGTACGATACATAATTTTACAACAACCATTATATTACTGGCGTTGCGAGACTCTTTCATACCGCGATATACCAGAGCAGTAATCAATACAATGATTAATAAAGCAGGTAAATCAGCCACTAGGTGAAAAGAACCAATAACCGGAGAAGTTGTCCATGCTGTATAAGCGCCTTGTGTTGCTAAACTTAAATTTTCAAATGTTTTTCCACCTTGCATCAAAGCAGTGGCGTCTTTAAAACCATTGGAAGCAGATAAATAATCCATTTGGGCATATTGTGGAAGATGAATTCCCATACTGTCGAGTAATCCTGTAAAATAATCACTCCAGGATATGGCGACCGTTATGTTACCGACGGCATATTCCATGATTAATGCCCAACCTATAATCCAAGCGATTATTTCTCCAAAAGCAACATAGGAATAAGTATAAGCACTACCAGATACGGGCACCATCGAAGCAAATTCCGCATAAGCAAAGGCTGCGAAGCTGCACGCTATGGCGGTAAATAAAAATAAAAAGATAACGGCAGGACCTCCATCAGCACTTGCTTTACCAATTGTACTAAAAATACCGGCGCCAACAATTGCTGCAATTCCAAAAGCGGTCAAATCGCGAGCGGTTAAGTGTTTCCCCAGTGCGTTATGTCCATCTGCATTATTCTTTTCAACTTGTTTTAAAATATCTTGTACTGTTTTCTTTCTGAATAAACCCTTTAATGCCATATTGTAAATTTTATCATTAAATATTAATATACCGTAATTTTTGAGCTTTAATTTTGCAAATAATGTAAATTTTATTCGAAAATCAAAAGCATTAAACAATTTTAATTACTAAATAAAAGTGCCCGATTTTTTAATTTGATTTTAACTTTAGTGCTAATTCAAAAATTTGACATTACCAAAAAGTCAAAACATTGTAAACAAATTGTTTGGAAATAACATTTTCAAATGTAATCTTATTTAAAAATAATCAATTGTAATTTTTATTTTTTTCGAGAAAAAAATTATTCACTAATTCCTTATCAATTTACTTCAAACAACTTTTTAGAATTGTAACCGGATGCAAGGCTTTTCTATTGGTCCCGTCAAAAATCTGATGACGACAACTTGTACCCGCAGCAGCAATTGAAATAGTCTCATCAGTAGCTCTTATTTTTGGAAATAAAGTATCTTCGCCCATTTGCATACTGATATCATAGTGTTCTTTTTCATAACCAAAAGAACCCGCCATACCACAACAACCCGAATTATAAATGGTAACGGAACTATTTACGGGTAAATTCAACATTGCAAAAGTCGCTTCAACAGAGCTCAATGATTTTTGATGACAGTGCCCGTGAATTTTTATGGTTTTTTTAATATCTGTAAATTGTCCGGAATGAATTTTATTTTTTGTGATTTCCTTCTTAAAAAACTCTTCTATAGTAAAAACATTCTTCGATAGTTTTTCAGCTGTTTCTTTATCATCTGCCAAACGTAAATACTCATCACGAAAAGTTAATATGGCTGAAGGTTCGATACCTATCAAAGGAATATCATCATTAATTACAGTTGAAAAAACAGCAACATTTTTATTTGCAATAACTTTTGCTTCTTCCAGAAAACCTTTGGATATAAAAGCCCTTCCACTTTCTTCATGGCCAATCAAGAGTACTTCGTAACCCAAATTTGTCAATAATTCATAGGCATCTATACCAACCAAAACATCATAATAATTAGTAAACTCGTCACAAAATAAATAGAGTTTTCCATTTGTAAAAGAAGTAGCTAATTGTTTGGACTTATTTTTCTCAATCCATTTCCGAAGGGTCATTTTTGCCAATAAAGGAACTTCCCTTTTTGCTGAAATTCCCATTACGCTTTTCACAAATGGAAGATTTACTATAAAATTAGTTACTGATGGAGCAATACTTCCTAGTTGATTCAATTTAGAATTGTAAGCAAATATTTTGTTTCGCAAAGAGAAACCGTTTGCTTTTTGGTATTGGTATAAAAACTCCGTTTTCAAAGCGGCTACATCTACATTACTTGGACACTCACTGGCGCAAGCTTTGCAACTTACACACAATTCAAAAACTTCGTACAATTCTTTATGGTTAAACTTATTGTCTTTTTCTGAATGCGTTAAATATTCTCTCAGCGCATTGGCACGAGCCCTGGTTGTATCTTTCTCATTGCGTGTAGCGCGATAACTTGGACATAAAGTACCGCCTGCAGAAGGCAATTTCCTGCAATCACCCGAACCGTTGCATTTTTCTGCTAATCTCAAAATCCCCATACTATCTGAGAAATCCTGAATCGTTTGAATATTCGGTTCTACTCTACCGGCTTCCACCCTCAGATTTTCATCCATTTTGAAAGCGTTAACTATTTTTCCTTCATTCAAAATAGTATTGGGATCAAAAGCGGCTTTTATTCGCTTTAATAATTCATAATTTTTTTCCCCAATCATAAATGGCAAAAACTCGCCACGGACTATTCCATCACCATGTTCTCCACTTAATGAACCTCTGTATTTTTTTACCAAATGTGCCACTTCAGTAGCAATGGCTCTAAATTGATATAGTCCTTCTTTTGTTTTTAAGTTCAATATGGGACGCAAGTGTATTTCGCCAGCACCGGCATGAGCATAATATATTGCGTCCTGACCGTGACTTTTCATCATAGCGGAAAAATCAGCAATATAATTAGGCAAATCGCTTAACTCAACAGCAGTATCTTCAATGGAATCGGCTGCCTTATCATCTCCAACAATACTTCCTAAAAGGCCAAGACCTGCTTTTCTTAACTCCACTGCTTTATCAATGTCTGCCCCGTAAATTTTAGGTAAAGCATATCCAAAATTATTATTTTCAAGATCAGCAATCAAAGCATTGGCTTGAAATTCTGCATCTTCCATACTAATAGCAGAGGCCACTTCAAGCATGATTACCGCCTTTGGTTCACCTTGTATAAAAAACCTGTTTTTGGCTTGTTCCCTATTAGTTTTGGTACAATTCAAAATGGTGTCATCCATCATTTCACACGTATACAAATGATGTTTCATCGCTGTAACCACTGCTTCTAAACTTTCCTGAATAGTATGAAAATGTGCCACGACCATAATATTATTTGTAGGCGGTAAATCATCTACTTTCAAGGTAATTTCGGTTGTAAAGGCTAAAGTACCTTCGCTTCCACAAAGAAGTTTTCCGAGATTTATCGTTTTTTCTGTACCTGAAAATAATTCCGATTTTAATAATAAATCGACTGCATATCCAGTATTTCTTCGGTGTATTTCAGGTTTTGGAAACTCTTTTACAATCTCTTTTTGGTTTTCTACATTCGAAAGTTCTTCATAAATTGTTTTATAAATTTTATTTTCGAGCGAATCGCCTTTTGTTTTCTCTATAAATTCTGATGTCGAAAGTTCCTTAAACACCACTTTCGATCCGTCGCTCAATACCACTTTTATTTCCACTATTTTATCACGGGTAACTCCATAACGAATAGAGGTTGTTCCGGAGGAATTATTTCCCACCATTCCTCCTATCATACATCGATTTGAAGTAGAAGTATTAGGTCCAAAAAATAAACCATGCGGTTTCAAAAACAAATTCAGTTCATCCCGAATCACTCCGGGCTGAACGGTTATTGTCTTTTTATCTGCATCAAAAGAAACAATTTTGGTAAAATTTTTAGATACGTCTACGATAATTCCGTTACCTACCGTTTGCCCCGCTAATGAAGTCCCGGCAGTTCTGGGCGTAAGCGAAATTTTATTTTCATTGGCAAACTGTATCAGTTTAATGATATCACTTTCGTTTTTAGGAAGTGCGACAGCGAGCGGCATAATTCTATAGGCAGATGCATCCGTTGCATAAATCGTTTTGTGAAGTTCGTCGTATAGAAGTGTTCCTTCTAATGACGCTGACAAATACTGTAATTGAAGAGCGGTCAACATGGTTGGTATATTGTTTAAAAAAACTGTTACTACAGCATTCTGTGACAAATATAAATATATAACGGATGAAAATTTTAAAATTCAAATAAGAAAAATCTAAATTTATGAATAGTGTATTTCATATAAATGAAAATTCAAAAAAAATGGCAAAGAAATTGCAGCACTAAAATAAGTCAAATTTTATCTGGATTTTAACGGGCTAATTTCACTAAAAAAACTATTTTTGAATACTTAATAAACACAACAATAATGAAGAATTACAAGCATATAGGATTATTAATTTTGTTTTTTTTACTTTCGGTCTTGAATGTAAAAGCACAAATGCAGGTTACAAATCCTAAAAATGAATTTAGAGCGGTTTGGATTGCTACCGTTGTCAATATTGACTGGCCTAAAAGCAGTATCGATAATGTCGCAAAGCAAAAAGCTGATTTTATAGAAATATTAGACACCTATAAAAAATTAAATTATAATGCTGTAATTGTTCAGATTCGAAGTGTTGGAGATGCTTTTTATCCTTCACAATATGCTCCTTGGTCCCGATTTTTAACCGGTAAAGAAGGAAATGCGCCAAAACCTTATTTTGACCCATTAGCCTGGATGATTGCAGAATCTCACTCCAGAGGTTTTGAATTTCACGCTTGGTTAAATCCGTATCGTGCCACAATGGATTTAAACACCGCTATTTTAAGTCCACAACATGATTATTTCAAGCATCCGGAATGGATGATTAAATACGGTGATAAATATTATTACAATCCGGCTCTTCCTGAAGTTAGCGATCGCTTGACAGCAGTAGTTGACGAAGTGGTTAAAAATTATGATATTGATGCCATTCATTTTGATGATTATTTTTATCCCTACAGAATAAAAGGCGAAGTTTTTAATGACATTGACTCCTACCAAAAATATGGAAATGGGCTAAGTATCGAAAATTTTAGACGAAACAATGTAAATAATTTGGTGAAAAACATTTCAATTTCCATAAAAAAAATAAAACCCTGGGTACAATTTGGCATCAGTCCATTTGGCGTCTGGAGAAACAAATCTGTAGATCCAAAAGGTTCTGAAACACAGGCTGGTCAAACTAATTATGATGATTTGTATGCCGATCCAATCGCGTGGATGGACAATAAATGGATTGATTATCTAGTTCCTCAATTGTATTGGAGCATTGACCATCCTAAAGCTTCTTATTCAAAACTATTGCGTTGGTGGTCAGAAAACTCAAAAAATACGGCAATTTACATTGGAAACGGTACCTATAAAATAAATACCGATTCGGACAAAAAATGGAGCAATCCTAATGAAATTCCAGATCAGATTAACATTACACGAACCTATAAAAATGTGCAGGGAAATGCTTTTTTTAGTGCCAAATCTTTTTTGAACAAAAATCAAAATGTCACTAAATTATTGCTGGAGAACCAATATAGATATCCTGCGCTACCTAATGTGGTCCCAAATTCGGTAAAAAAGATGGCTATCGTCCCTACAGCAAATAATATTCTTATCACCCCAATTTCTTCAAGCTTTAGTGTCAAATATCCTTTGTACAGTAAAGTGCGTTACGTAATGGTTTATGGCGCCAAATTTAATTCGAAAATTGATGTGAATGATCCAAGTCAAATTATTGATAAAATAGCATTTAAAGAGAATATTGATACCGTTGCAATTGTGATTCCTATTAATAAATTGGACAAAAACACAACCTGCGCCATTACATTCATTGATTTTTATGGTAATGAAAGCGAACCAACACTTGTAAACTTTACACTATAAAATCTGAATTGAAAAGTACCCCATCTTAAATGAGAAAAGACAGCAGCCCTTGGTTTTGGATTCCGTTATTAAATTTTGCATCTGGATTTCCGTATGCCATCATCATCTCCGTATCGGTGATTATGTACAAAAGTTTAGGTATCAGCAATGAAGACATCGGAGTTTACACGAGTTTATTATACTTGCCTTGGGTTCTTAAACCATTATGGAGCCCATTTATAGATTTATATGCAACCAAAAGGAAATGGTTTCTGGCCATGCAATTACTGATTGCCATTGCCTTTTTGATTGTAGGATTAACCATTCCTATGAGTAATTTTTTCGTGCTGAGTCTGGCAATATTTTGGGTAGCGGCATTTGCATCTGCATCAAATGATGTGGCTAGCGATGGCTTTTATATGTTGGCTTTAGCCAAAGAACAACAATCTTTTTTCCTAGGAATTCGAAGTACTTTTTATAGACTTTCCATGCTTACCGCCAATGGCTTAATCGTGATTCTAGGTGGTTTTTTGGAACATAAATACGGAGACAAAAGTAAAGCATGGTCCTACACCATGATAATTGTGGCTTTGCTTATGGTTTTTTTAACCATCTATAACTTTTTTACTACTCCAAAAGTAGAAGAAACTAAAATTACAACTGAAAGGGAAAACAATCAGAGTTTCGCAGTTGTTTTTAAAACCTTTTTTCAAAAAAAACAAATTGGGCTTGTATTAGCTTTCATATTACTTTTCAGATTGGGGGAATCCCAATTACTAAAAATGCTAACCCCTTTTTTAATCGATGAAAAAATTAAAGGTGGTATGGGATTAACGACGGAAGATGTGGGTATAATTTATGGAACATTTGGAGTTGCGGCACTGGTAATTGGAGGAATTCTTGGCGGAATTGCAATTTCAAAAGGAGGACTTCGCAAATGGATGTTACCTATGTTTTTAGCCATGCATTTACCTATTATTGGTTTTATTTTACTTTCCCATTTTCATCCTGAATCTATTTTTTACGTTTATGCGACAGTAATTGCGGAACAATTTGGATATGGTTTTGGTTTTGCTGCCTTTATGATGTATTTAATTTATGTTGCCGATGGTGAATCTAAAACGTCCCATTACTCTATCGCAACTGGATTTATGGCTTTGGGAATGATGCTTCCGGGAATGTTGAGCGGATTCATTCAGGAATATTTAGGCTACGCAAATTTCTTTATTTGGGTGTTTTTAGCAACAATTCCCGGATTAATACTTTCCCGATTCCTAATCTTTCCGGATGATTTTGGAAAGAAATCCGAACAAGAAAAAACAAACTAGTTTTTTTTAAAAACATATAAGTCATAGAAGTTTATTTAAGTAAGACCTCTACTAAAACAACTGTTTTTTTCTACAACCCTTTTTAAGTAACTATTTATTCTATATATTTTAACTTACATGACCTATCTGTTTAAAATTATTATCATATTCATCTCAAAATGACGTTAGAACAAAAAATAGGACAATTTTTCTTCCCAGCCGTTTTTATAAATGACACTGAAGAAAACATTCAGGAAACCGAACGATTAATCCGTGATTATAATATTGGTGGATTGACCTTTTTTCATAGTAGAGCCAGTGCTGCCACTAATTATGAAAGCAAGAAAAAAGTAATTCTAAACGACGATAGCTGCCAAAAGTTAAAAGAACTTATTGTTCGATATCAAAAGTGTGCTTCCACCCCATTATTAATGAGTATTGATGCAGAATGGGGATTAGCTATGCGTGTTGAAAAAACACCGCAATATCCCTATGCGATTACACTTGGAGCGTTGCCGTACAGTGAAAAACATTTGGTTTACGAGGTAGGAAAACAAATTGGTTTAGACTTAAGATCGGTTGGAATTCATTATAATTTAGCTCCATTGGCTGATCTAAATAACAACCCTAATAATCCCGTAATCGGATATCGCTCTTTTGGTGAGAATAAAGAAAAAGTGGCCGATTTTGCCCTTGAATACTTAAGAGGAATGTCAGACGCAGGCATATTAGGTTGTTTGAAACATTTTCCTGGACACGGCAATACAAATGTCGATTCGCATTTGGGATTACCTGTTTTAGAAGAAAATTTACAACAATTACTTGAAAATGAATTGTATCCTTTTATTAAAGGAATCGAAAACAATGTAGATTCGATTATGATTGGGCATTTGGCTGTTCCTTTGTTGAATAATGGCAAAAATACTTCAGCAACGCTATCAAAATCTGTGATTGAAACACTTTTGCGTAAGCAGTTGGGATACGATAGTTTAGTAATTTCGGATGCGTTGAATATGCGCAGTGTTTCGAGTTTATATGACAAAAAAGGACAATTGGAATGGGAAGCTTTTAACGCCGGAAATGATGTATTATGTTTTGCTGAAAACGTCCCCGAAGGAATTCAGGAAATCCTTAAAAATGCAACTCCAGCACGCATAGACGCAAGCTTTAACCGTTTAATGCAAAGCAAACAAAAAGCAGGAATTTTGGATTCGAAAGTTTCTTTGACAACTCTTTCCGAAAGCAATTTTGATTTTGAAACCACATCTATTTTAAACCAAAAAATAGCTCAAAACTGTATTACAAAAATAAAGGACAATAACAATACGCAATCTATTTTCGATGCAAAAAATAGCGGCAAACTTGCTAAATTGAGTCTCTATAAAAGCGCCGATAATACTTTTTTTAAAGCGTTGAATATCCTATTGTCTAGTCCAGAATTCGCTTATGAAAATGGTACAGATGTAGCAATAAAGGAATTAGGTAGAAGCATAAGCGAATATGACACTATTATTATTTCCTTGTTTGTTCCAAAAGCTAAGCCCTTAAATAATTTTGAAATCGAAGACAGTGTCCTTCAATTTTTAGGCAACTTATTTATTTCAAAAAAGTGTGTTCTATACGTTTTTGGAAATCCATATGCCTTGCAAGTTATACCTAATTTAGAATACACCTCAGGAATCGTTCAAATGTATCAGGATTTCGAAGAATTTCAAGAAGTAGCGGCGTTACAACTATTAGAAAATAGAGAATGTAAAGGCACTTTACCGGTACTTTTAAACTATATTTAATATAGTATCAGCATTATAGATCTATTCAATAAGAAAAATTTATTTATACTAAAAATTGATACAATAAACCTATTCTTTAAGTTACTTTTGCACGATCAAAAAAAAAAATAACTTAAAATAAAAAACATGTCATTAGTAGGAAAAAAATTCCCAAGTATTGCAGTTGATGCTATTTCAGAAATGGGTGATAATTTAAAAATCAATATTTTCGAAGAAGCTACAAAAAACAACAAAAAAGTACTTTTATTTTGGTACCCTAAAGATTTTACATTCGTTTGTCCAACTGAATTGCATGCTTTTCAAGCCGCTTTACCTGAATTCGAAAAAAGAAATACAATTGTTATAGGTGCGTCATGCGACACTAATGAAGTACACTTTGCATGGTTAAACACGCCTAAAAACAATGGTGGAATCGAAGGAGTTACGTATCCAATCCTTGCTGATACTAACAGAAATTTATCTAACATTTTAGGAATTCTTGATATTGAAGAAACGGGTTATAGCGAAGAAACAGATTCTATCATTATTGAAGGATCTAATGTAACATACAGAGCTACTTACCTTCTCGACGAAACAGGGAAAATCTTCCACGAAAGTGTAAATGATATGCCTTTAGGCCGTAATGTAAATGAGTATTTACGTATGGTTGATGCTTACACACACATTCAGGAAAAAGGAGAAGTTTGTCCTGCAAACTGGGAAGCTGGAAAAGAAGCGATGAGCGCTGACAGAATCAGTACTGCAGAATACTTAACACTAAACTAATAAAACAATAGCAATAGCAATTTCAATATTTTAAAATTGCCATTAAATTTTGTTATTGAATTTTAAAAAATAAAAACTATGTTAATCGAATTAAACGAAGATACATTAGCAGACTTAATTTCAAAAGACGAAAAAGTTGTAGTTCAGTTTTCGGCCTCATGGTGTGGAAATTGTCGTATCATGAAACCAAAATTCAAAAAATTGGCTTCAGAAAACGAAACAATTACATTTGCTTTTGTAGATGCAGAAAATTCTCCAGAATCGAGAAAGTTAGCTAATGTAAGTAATTTACCAACCTTTGCTACTTTCGTAAACGGAAAATTAGTAAACGAAACACAAACCAACAAACAAGAAGTGCTAATTGAATTAGTGAACGAAATCGTTTAATTTTTTTTTAGTTTAAAGCTGAAAGACTTGATAATAAAGTCAATTATTATACTTTATTACTAAATTTTCAACGACAATCTTGAAACCTTAAACTTTTTGAACATTAAACTTTAAACAAACAAATTATGAAATTACCCGTAATCAAGCATTTAACACAGTTTATAGAAGATAATGATCAAGATTATGTGATAGAAGCGATTGAAGTCCTGGAAGCAATGACTGAAATTTCTTCATTGAAAGACGAGGAATTAGATGTAATAGGTGAATTGATTTCTAATATGTATGGCGCATTGGAAGTTAACAAACTTGTAAAAAACGGAACGGATAAAAAAGAAGCTTTGAATACTTTTATGAAACGCGTTCTAGGTTCAATAGACAAATAATTATCCCGCGCAAACTATTAAAAATAGCATTCTAGGGACTCAGTAATTAAAATATTAGAAAACGTACTCGGTAATGAGTACGTTTTTTTTATTGGACTCCAATAAACGAGACCGTTATTTATTGCTGTTTGTTTTTGTTCCAAGACGGCAAACTTTATCCCAAATTTTCAGGACCAAATCTTAAATAATTTTCATACTTTTGAACCTCATTAAAAAACATCTATTATGGCTGCAATAACATTAGGCGGAAATCCAATACATACAACAGGAGAATTGCCACAAGTTGGCACAAAACTATCTGATTTTAAATTAATTAAAACTGATCTTTCAGTTGTAACATTAGGAGACTTTGCCGGTAAAAAATTAGTCCTTAATATTTTTCCAAGTGTCGATACAGGAACTTGCGCAGCTTCTGTTAGAAAATTTAACGAAAGTGCCAGCAATCTAAAAAATACAAATGTATTATGTATTTCCAGAGATTTACCTTTTGCCCAAAAACGATTTTGTGGTACTGAAGGACTTAATAACGTAGTTAATTTATCTGATTTTCCAGAAGGTAGTTTTGGCAAAGCAAATGGGTTGGAAATCACTGACGGACCTCTGGCAGGATTGCATTCAAGAGCAATAATTGTTGTTGATGAAAATGGAATAATTACGCATACGGAGCAAGTTCCTGAAATTGCAGATGAGCCTAATTATGAAGCTGCTTTAGCGGTACTTTAATATTTACGGATGGAATTTCAAAAAGATAATACTTTCGTTAGCGGAAGATTAAAAAGTGTCACTTATGCTTTTAAAGGAGCAGTAAAATTAATTACCACAGAACACAGTGTAATGGTCCAATTTTCCTTAGGAATATTGATGACTATTGCTGGATTTTATTTTGGTATTTCTAAAACAGAATGGCTTTTTCAAACTTTTGCAATTGGTTTAGTAATGAGTATTGAAGGACTAAATACTGCTGTAGAAAAAATTGCAGATTTCATTCATCCTAATTATCACGAAAGAATTGGTTTCATTAAAGATATTGCGGCAGGAGCAGTTTTTTTTGCGGCACTGACCGCAATCGCAATCGGTTTAATCATATATATACCACTATTCTTTTAGGTATCATAAAAATCAAGAATGGCAAAAACGACAAAAAAAGAACCTTTAGACAAAAAAAACAATTCTAAAACGGAGATAAATAAGACATTGCAACTGACCAAACAGCACAAAATAGTTTTGGGTTGCCTTTTGGTATTATTTTCTGTTGCTTTATTACTCGCATTTGTTTCCTTTTATATTTATGGGCAACAAGATCAAAGCGCAGTTGCGGAATTGAATGATAGATCTGAAATTGTTCGTAATTGGTTGGGGAAATTCGGTGCTTTTTTAGCTGATTTAATTGTGTACAAAGGCTTTGGTCTCGCTGCATTTATATTCGTCCGTTTGTTTTTCCTGACTGGAATATATATGGTTCTTGGATTGCCTTTAAAAAAATTGAAAAACATTTGGTTCTGGGATTTATTCGTAATTATTGTCCTATCCGTTTTATTTGGTTTTTTCGCCACTTCAGTTCCGGAGTTAGGAGGCACTATTGGTTATGAATTAAATTCCTTTTCGCAAGACTACATCGGAAAAACTGGAACTTTGTTAATTTTATTTTTCGGATTAATTATTTACGTAATTTTTAAACTAAAAATATCTCCTGAAAATATTCAGTCCTTTTTTGATACTACTAAAAAAGAAATCAAAGCTGAATTAGCGACTAATACAATCAGCAGTACTAAAAACGCTTACAATTTAGAAGAATTTGCAGTTGCTGAAGAGGAATTAGATGAAATACATTTAAAAACAAATGGTTCACAATTCGAAATTAACAAAGAAGCATTAAAACCAACAATCAATAATTCTTCGGAAATTAATTTAGATCCTATTGTAAAACCATTAAATATGGTGGTCACGCCCCCGCCATTTCCTGAAACCATTTCAACTCACAAAGAGGAATTTGTAATTGAAACTGCTCCTGACGAAGATATTATAGAAGAAAATCTAGCGTCAAGACTCGTTGCTGATTTTGGATTATTTGATCCAACTTTGGATTTGTCCAATTATAAATTCCCTACAATTGATTTATTAAAAGAATATTCAACGGGAGGAATTACTATAAACCAAGAAGAATTAGAAGAAAATAAAAACCGAATTGTAGATACACTTCGCAATTACAAAATAGAAATTGCTCAAATAAAAGCAACCGTTGGTCCATCGGTTACTTTATATGAAATTGTACCGGAAGCAGGAATTCGTATTTCAAAAATCAAAAGTTTAGAAGACGATATTGCACTATCCCTTTCGGCATTAGGAATTCGCATCATCGCTCCTATACCTGGAAAAGGAACAATAGGTATTGAAGTTCCTAATAAAAATCCCACTATGGTTTCTATGAAAAGCGTTATTGGCTCAGCCAAATTTCAAGAAGCCGAGATGGAATTACCGATCGCTCTTGGTAAAACTATTTCAAATGAAACTTTCGTTGTTGACCTTGCCAAAATGCCTCACTTATTAATGGCAGGCGCAACTGGTCAAGGAAAATCAGTTGGATTAAATGCCGTTCTGACTTCGCTTTTGTACAAAAAACATCCTGCGGAAGTTAAGTTTGTGTTGGTCGATCCTAAAAAAGTAGAGCTTACACTTTTTAATAAAATTGAACGACATTATTTAGCGAAACTTCCAGACATGGACGACGCGATTATTACTGATAACGCAAAAGTGGTCAATACGTTGAATTCCCTTTGTGTTGAAATGGATAATCGATATTCTTTGTTGAAAGATGCGATGGTACGAAACATTAAAGAATACAACGACAAATTTAAAGCTCGAAAATTGAATCCTGAAAACGGACACCGATTTTTACCATATATCGTTCTAGTTGTTGATGAGTTTGCTGATTTAATCATGACTGCCGGAAAAGAAGTAGAAGTTCCTATTGCCCGTTTGGCGCAGTTAGCACGAGCCATTGGAATCCACTTAATTATTGCCACACAAAGACCGTCGGTAAACGTAATAACAGGTTTGATAAAAGCCAACTTCCCAGCCAGAATTGCTTTTAGAGTTACCTCAAAAATTGATTCAAGAACAATTCTTGACACTCAGGGAGCGGATCAATTAATAGGACGTGGTGATATGCTTTACACTAACGGCAATGATGTAGTTCGCGTCCAATGTGCCTTCATAGACACACCCGAAGTTGAAAAAATTACAGATTTTATAGGTTCTCAAAAAGCATACGCAACCGCATATTTACTTCCAGAATTTGTTGGGGAGGAAAGTGGCATTAATCTTGATATGGATATCTCCGACAGAGATACTTTGTTTAGAGAAGCCGCTGAAATAATTGTAAATGCACAACAAGGATCGGCTTCATTGTTACAAAGAAAACTAAAATTAGGCTACAACAGAGCAGGCAGATTAATCGATCAACTCGAAGCTGCAGGAATCGTGGGCCCTTTTGAAGGAAGTAAAGCACGTAGTGTAAATATCCTAGACATGAGTTCTCTTGATCAATTTTTCAACAATGAACAAAACAATTAATACCATGAAATCAACGGATTCAGAATTCAAAAACAACAATATAAAAAACATGACTAAAAAGTACGTATTAATCACAGCCTTACTCTTTTTTAGCTTTTTGACTCAAGCTCAAGATAAAAAAGCGAAAGACCTTTTAGATCAGGTTACTGCTAAAGTTAAAAGCTACGACTCCATAATAATTGATTTTAAATATTCTTTAAACAATGCTAAAGAAAACATCAATCAGGACAGTAAAGGAAATGTAACCATGAAGGGCAATCAATATGTATTGAATTTTATGGGAATTACTAAAATTTTTGACGGAAACAAAACTTATACAATTGTACCGGAAGACGAAGAAATCACCATTTCTAAAGTAAATGAAAAAGACGATAATGCTATCACACCTTCAAAAATGCTTACTTTTTTCAACACTGGGTACAGATATTCGATGGATATTTTACAAGATATAAAAGGTAGAAAAATTCAATACATCAAACTTATTCCTACTAGCGGTAAAGACCAACGAAAAGAAGTATTATTAGGTATTGATGTACAAACAAAACACATCTATAATTTGATTGAAACGGGTAAAAAAGGTACTAAAACCACTTTAACGGTTAATTCTTTCAAAACGAACCAACCATTGTCAAAAAATCAATTTACCTTTACCCAAAATAAATATCCAAATTACTACATCAATAAATTAGATTAATTCTTAGGTGAAAATTCTTGATAAATACTTATTAAAAACATTTCTGACTACATTTACTACTGTATTTGTAATCCTTTTTTTCATATTTATACTTCAAACCATTTGGCTGTTTATTTCTGAATTGGCCGGTAAAGATTTGGATTTTCCAATGATTATCAAATTTTTAGCTTTTTCGATGCCAAGAATTATTCCGTTAGTATTACCGTTGTCTGTTTTATTGGCATCTATAATGACTTTTGGAGATTTGTCGGAGAATTATGAATTAGCAGCAATGAAATCCGCTGGTGTTTCGCTAAAAAGAGCGATGCAAAGCTTAACTGTTTTTATCCTCTTATTGAGTATTATTGCTTTTTTCTTTTCCAATAATGTAATTCCATTTGCTGAATATAAGTTCATCAATTTCAGAAAAAACATAGCACAAGCTAAACCTGCTCTTGCAATAACAGAAGGTCAATTTAGCGATGTTGGTTTTTATAATATTAAAGTTAATAAAAAATCCGGGGAGAATGGCAACACGCTTACTGGAATTACTATTCATAAAAAATCTGATCTTGGGGATGGAAGCAAAACGGTAATTAAAGCCAAAGATGGCCTGTTGATTAGCAATGAAAAATCCAGCATTCTACAATTAGTGTTGAATAATGGGTACTATTATGAAGACATTACTCCAAAAAAATATGAAGATCGCAGCAAAATGCCTTTTGCAAAAAGCACCTTCAAAAAGTATATCATTAATATCGATTTATCAAAATTGAATAAAACGGATACTAATGATGAAAGTATCGCTAATACAAACACGATGTTAAATGTAAACGAATTAAACTACACGCTGGATTCGCTTCATAAAACCTTCAAAGCTGATGTTATTTCGTTCTCTGAAAACATAAATCAACGAATTGGAATTCCAAAAGACAACGAGATACAGCCAGTCAAAAAAAATAAAAGACTTCCGGATAATATATTATCCTTATATACAAATGATCAGAAATTAAAAATACTGGACATAGCTATCAGTAATTTAGCGAGTACAAAATATTCAATTGATGCCAGCAATACTGAATTTAAACTGAAGCAAAAAAATATAAACAATCATATTTTGGCATTTTATGATAAGTTCGTAATTGCATTTGCCTGTTTTTTAATGTTTTTTATTGGAGCACCATTAGGAGCCATTATCAGAAAAGGCGGATTAGGACTTCCTATCATTTTTGCAGTTTTGATATTCATCACCTTTCATTTTATAAATACTTTTGGTAAAAGAATTTCTCAAGAAAATAGCTTGTCTCCATTTATGGGTGCATGGATGTCTTCTTTTATTTTGACACCATTAGCCGTTCTTTTGTCCTATCGAGCTACAAATGATATCGGATTAATAAATATGGATGTTATTTTAGCTCCATTTCAAAAATTAGTAAAAAAACTATTTCCATCTCAAAAATAAATACCAATCATGGTTACAAATAAAATACAACTCAATACTATAGAAGAAGCCATTGAAGATATTCGACAAGGTAAAATTATTATAGTTGTTGATGATGAAGATCGAGAAAACGAAGGTGATTTTTTGGCTGCAGCCGAAAAAGTAACCCCTGAAATGATTAATTTCATGGCAACACACGGGCGCGGATTAATTTGTGCGCCATTGACCGAAAGCCGTTGTAAAGAATTAGGTTTGCATGTTATGGTTAGTAATAACACGGATCCTATGGAAACTGCTTTTACGGTTTCGGTTGACTTAAGAGGAAATGGAGTTACAACAGGAATATCAGCAGCCGACAGGGCAAAAACTATTCTATCGCTGGTAGATTTGAAAACCAAACCACATGATTTAGCGCGACCAGGACACATTTTTCCTCTTATCGCTAAACAAGGAGGCGTGTTACGAAGAACAGGACATACTGAAGCTGCTATTGATTTTGCTCGATTAGCAGGTTTTAAATCGGCAGGAGTTATTGTAGAAATCATGAACGAAGATGGTTCCATGGCTCGCTTACCACAATTAGTAAAAGTGGCTAAAAAATTTGATTTGAAATTAGTTTCTATTGAAGATTTAGTAGCGTACAGAATGCAACATGATAGTTTAATTGTCAAAAAAGAGGATTTTGATTTAGAAACCCGTTTTGGCACTTTCAGATTGAGAGCTTATCAACAAACAACCAACAAACAAATACATATTGCATTAACAAAAGGAACCTGGAATTTGGGAGAGTCTATTTTAACCCGAATAAATTCATCACAGGTCAATAATGATTTATTAGGTACCTTAACAAATAATGCCGACCAACAACTTGATGATATGTTTAAAGTGATTAACGAGCAAGGAAAAGGTGCTGTTATTTTCATCAATCAGGATATGCAATCTGTAAATCTTCTTAGCCGCATTTCTGAATTAAAGAATTTACAGGCTGAAGGCACAATGAAAGCACCTAAAATTGTTATCGACAGTAAAGATTTTGGTATTGGAGCTCAAATATTACACGATATTGATATCTCAAAAATCAGATTAGTATCGAATGCTGAGCGAACCAAACGTGTTGGAATGATAGGTTACGGACTAGAAATAACCGAGTATGTAAAATATTAAACCCATTTTGAATTATTTTTTAAAAAAATTTTATTCTAAAGTCAAGTAAATGAAAGATTTAAAAAATAGCAATAAAAATAGATGCATTTTTTCTAAAAATACATTTGCATAACCAAAAAAGGTTCTTATATTTGCACTCGCAATCAGGTAATGAAAGCGACATACTGGAGAAATGGCAGAGCGGTCGAATGCGGCAGTCTTGAAAACTGTTGACTGTAACAGGTCCGGGGGTTCGAATCCCTCTTTCTCCGCTGGTTATTTCAAAATACCAACTAAAACCCTTTAAATCTTATGATTTAGAGGGTTTTTTAATTTACGGCCTATCCAAATTATTCATAGTTTCTCATTCTAAAGGGGTACAATTCGGTGCACTTTAAAATTTCAAAAACATTGTGCCCCGACCTTTGTCAACCCTTTTAAAATAAGAGGTTCATTCATTGAACATCTTGTTTTGAGTTGATAGTTTTTCTAAATTTCTATTAACTTAAAGGTTACCAATTATGGACACAACAATTTCAATCCTTTTTTATTTAAAAAGAGCCAAAGTCAATGCTCAAGGTTTGGCTCCAATTTTTCAAAGAATTACAGTCAATGGCAGACGACTGGACAACAGCACTGGCAAATTTGTAGACCCCGACAAATGGAACTCCGAAATGTCTAAAATGAGAGGAACTTCGGAAGAAGCTCGTTCAATCAATGGACATCTTGACAATTTAAAATCAAAGATCTTAAATGTGGAGAAAAATTTAATCAAAAAAGACATCCCAATAACCTTTGACTCCTATAGGAATGAGTTATCCGGGAAAAAAGAACGGGAACGAATGTTGATCCCCATCTTCCTGGAACACAATCGCAAAATCAAAGAACTGGTTGGGCAGGAATATGCAGCTGGAACATTGGAACGCTATGAGACTTCGTTAAAACACACCAAAGATTTTATTTCTTGGAAATACAACATTACCGACATCAATATCGAAAAAATTGATCATGCGTTTATTATGGAATATGAATTCTATTTGCGCAGCGAACGAAAATGCGCCAATAACACCGCTGTAAAATACATCAAGAACTTCCACAAAATCATCAACCAGTGTTTGGCCAATGGATGGCTGAACAAGGATCCTTTCGCCAATTACAAAGCAAAAGTCAAAGAAGTAGTTCGAGAGTTCCTATCTGAGACCGAAATAGAGCAAATGATGAACAAAGAATTTGTTTCCGAGCGATTGGAACTCGTTCGCGACATATTCGTTTTTAGCTGCTTTACTGGCTTGGCATATATCGACGTAAAACAATTAACATTGGACAATATTTCCTTGGGAATAGATGGCGATAAATGGATTTTCAAGAATAGGCAAAAAACAGATACAGCTTCTATAATTCCATTATTGCCAACGGCAAAAGATATCATCGACAAATATGCCGAGCATCCTGTTTGCAAAAATGAGAAACGCCTCCTCCCTATTTTAAGCAATCAAAAAATGAATGCCTATCTGAAGGAAATTGCTGATGTTTGTGGAATCAAAAAGGATTTGACCTTCCATATTGCCCGTCACACTTTTGCCACGACAATAACACTTTCTAACGGAGTTCCTTTGGAAACGGTCAGCAAAATGTTAGGCCACACCAGCCTTAAAACCACGCAACACTACGCCAAAATATTGGATAAAAAAATCAGTGAGGATATGATGATTTTAAAAACAAAATTCGCTTCCAAGGCACTAAATGAGAAAAAGTTAAGTGTTCATTAGGCTTAGGAGCTGTTAATAACTTTTTAGCGAATAGTATGACATATTATCAATACAAAAAGGTTTATTTTGATACTCTCAATTTAAACCATTTTGTATTTTATGGAACTCAATTATATCAGCTATTTTAACGAATTTGAAAAAGAATTTGAAAAAGAATTTGAAAGCCTTAGAAACGCTTCGGATGACATTTTAGTTATTGCAGTAGAAATAATACAATACATTGAAAACAAATTGAAGGAAATTTTCAAATGGCTAAAAAAACATGTTTTTAAAACCTTACAAGAAGAAATCTATTTTTTCAAAGAATTAAAACCAAGAATGGTTTCAAAACTGCTGTTCTATAAAGAGTTGTTAAAAGTAGAAACTTCATTACCTCCAAACAAAAAACATAAAAGAAAGCATTATGAGGAATCACTGACCAGAATTCATAAATATGTTGTAAACAATAAAGACTTTTATGAATACTATCGTTCGAGAACATCAGTCAGAGATGAAGATCTTTTTATAAGACGCAGTTACAAAGATATCTTCAAGTATGATTGTTATCTTATTAATTACGATTCAAAGCTTAGCACCTCACATGATTTTAATGTAGCAACTATTATTGCAAACGATATGTTATCCGGTCATTTAGAAAACAAGTTGGATGAGTTAAATGGTAATATCAAAACAAAATACAATCCAACTAATAACAAAATTACTTGGACAGGGACTAAAGTGGAATTTGCAGAGATGATCTATGGTTTATATTATAAAAAAATGTTGAATGGCGGCAACATTGATATAAAAGAAATTGCTAGAGGGTTTAGCAATGCATTTAATATTGATTTAGATGAAAAAGCGCTGTATCGATGTCTGCAAGACATTAAAAAGAGATATCCCCTTAACGCTATATTTCTTCAAAATCTCTCTGATGTCGCAAACAATAAATTTAGAGGGGAGGATTTTTAACCTTTCATAACCAAGTCTTCGACTTGGTTTTTTTATCACTAAAATTTATTTTGTAAGAATTTAGAACCCAACTTGGGTTCAACTTGGGTTTCCTTCGTCAAGCCCATATTTTCCGTTGAGTCTTCCAACAAATTAAAAACGGCGAAATGGACCATTTATGTTAAAGTTTGAAAAACAATCCCCTGAAAACAAAGGAATTATATCTTTTTTTTAGCAAAAAACAGCTCAACTTGGGTACACCTTGGGTTTAAAAAAGAATCAAATGAAGTTGTTTTGTACTATAACAAATCAAACACTTTCATTATGAACTTACATCCAAAAAAACTTTTCCCGGAAATCGACAACATCGAATTGTTAAACCATCAAGTAGTGACAAAAAGAGACTTACTCAACTTTGGCAATGCCCTACTACACGAAATCCAATTAGGCAAACCGGCAGCAGAACAACCTGCCCAATGGCTAAAATCTTCCGAAGTTCGAAAACTACTTAAAATTTCTCCTGGCACATTGCAGAACCTTCGCATAAACGGAACACTAGACTTCAACCGCATCGGTGGCATCCTTTATTACAAATACGAAGACTTGAAAAAATTAATGGAAAAATAAGATGAAAACAACCGATAACAACTGTAACGGCTCTTGTGAAGTCTGCGACTGCAAAATAAAAGTCTTAATACTTAAGTCAACCATCTTAAAACTCAGACAATGAATTACATCAAACACCTCACCGGCTTTTTCAATAAAATCCATAATGAAAACGCGATAAATCCAACACACATTTCGCTTTATTTGGCACTCTTTCAATGTTGGAACGTCAACAGGTTCAAAAATCCAACTGGTATTTCACGAGAAGAAATTATGAAAGCCAGCAAGATAAATTCTAAAGCAACCTATCATAAATGTATGAAAGAATTGGAAGCACTTGGTTTTATGGAGTACTTGCCTACCTACAACCCACATTCCTGCTCCAATGTCATTATGGTAAATTTCTCTGACGAGTTAAAAAGCAGACCAAAATTTGAACCCCTTACCAGTTCAAAAAATAAATCCGTTCAAAATTTGACCCATTCAAAAAGCGAACAAGTTGTTGAACAAGGAAATAATCGTAACATATTAAAAAACAGTAAATTAAAGTTAAATACAAACCAAAAACAATACGTTGAGCCCGTTCAAAATAAAACTAGGCTAAAAAATGAACAGCATATTGAACAGGTTGATGAACAGGTATATATAGATAATAATAAAACATATACAAACATTATAAACAAAGATATATATACCAAATCTGAAATTTTAAATTCTAAAAATTCAAATACAGCCCCGGAAAAAAATCAAGAAGAAATGCCTTTCGCATTCGCCGACACCGAAAAAAATCAAACTGAAAACGCTCGGCAAAAAAGTTGCGCCAAAAAAGAAGAAGAAAACAAAAACGGAATCACCCCATCTATTGAAATGATCCTGGAATATTTCGCTTTTAAAGAAAGTTCTGAAACCGAAGCCAACAAATTTTTCAACTACTACTCCAGCATTGGATGGTTAGTAGGCGGAAAAACTAAAATGAAAGACTGGAAAGCTTCAGCGCGAAACTGGATAATGAACCAAAACAAATTCCAACCAAAATCAAACATACCTCAACCCAATCACCTGCAAACTTCAAATTATAAGAATTATGCTGAACCATTGTAAATTAATTACCGACACTTACGAAATTCAAAATGGCCACAAAGTCTATGATTTCAACAAAGGCCTAGCCTTTATTGAATCCCAAGGTAAAATCCATTACGGTCAATCCTTTAAAATAAACATCCTCGACATCCCGACAATTTATAAATTGATAATCTATGTGATCAAAGATCAAAACACGGCCTTAAAATTGCAAATCGACCTCTCCAAAGGCATTTTATTGTCGGGTCCAATTGGTTGCGGAAAAACATCAATAATGCACCTCATAAGGCCATTTGCAAATCCTTTGTCCGACTATAAAATCAAAACCTGCCGGGAAGTCTCCTTCGAATTTGCCAAAAATGGTTTTGACGCCATCAATAAATACACCCTAAAACAAAATTTCCAATCCCGCCTTTCCGGCTATTGCTTTGACGATTTGGGTGCCGAACAACAAATAAAACATTTCGGAAACGATTGCAATGTAATGGCTGAGGTACTCATAAGCCGTTACGAACAGTTTGTGGAAAATAATTCCATCACACATCTCACCTCCAACCTATCCGCTACAGAAATCGAAATGCTTTACGGCAACCGGCTGCGTTCCAGGATGCGGAATATGTTCAACCTCATCAGTTTTAATGTAAACTCTAATGATAAAAGATGATATTTACTTCTTTAACAAGCATTTGAAAAATAAAAAAATGCACAAAACATTTTTAATAAGTTGTGTATAATAATAAAATAAATTTGCCTAAAACAAATAATAAAAATATATTTTTATAAATTCTAAAAATTGACAATGACTCCAATAAAAAATAAAAAAGTTGAAGGAATAATAGCCGAAATCATAGATCAGTATGCCTATGCTGATCAATCAGATAGACCTTGGATTATTGGTTTTAGTGGTGGTAAAGACTCTACCGTTTTGTTAATGCTGGTTTGGATTGCGCTTCAAAGAATAAGGCAAGACTTACCATTTCCTTTCCAATTAAAAAGAAAAGTCTATGTTGTTTGTAATGATACAATGGTAGAGAATCCAATTATTGCCAACTATGTTGAAGATGTTTTAGCAAAAATTACGGAGGCAGCAAGAGATCAAGATTTGCCAATATTTGTTCAAAAAACCACACCAAAATTAGAAGAAACTTTTTGGACTAACGTAATTGGAAAAGGATATCCAGTTCCAAATAACGCCTTCAGATGGTGTACAGATAAACTAAAAATAAGACCAACCTCAAACTTTTTAGTAGAACAAATTGATGAAAAAGGAGAAGCAATCGTTTTACTTGGGACTCGATACGAAGAGAGCGCTACTAGGGAGCGTTCGATGAGAAAACATGAAGTAACAGGAAGCAGATTATCCAAACATCAAACAACAGTAAATACCTATGTTTATGCTCCAATCAAAGAAATGATTGTGGATGAAATTTGGTATATCATTAATGCGGTTAAATCACCTTGGGGATTTGATAATTCCATTCTTTTCAAAATATATTCTGATGCAAGTGCCGACGATTATGAATGTCCAACTGTAGTGGTAGATAAAGAACACAGTTCATGTGGTCAGAGTCGTTTTGGATGTTGGACTTGTACGGTTGTGAAAAATGATAAATCAATGACATCATTAGTGAACAATGGCCAAAACTGGATGGAACCTTTAATGTCATTTAGAAATAGATTAGTGGAAGGAAGAAACATTTCTGAAAATCGATCTGACACTAGAAGAAATGGTCAAGAAGCAGTTAGAGAAGACGGTACGTTTAATGGTAATTATACTTCTGAATACAGATATCAAATATTAAAAGATTTATTAGAAGTTCAAAAAGGGGTTCAAATTGAAAGACCTCACATCACTTTGATCAATAATCAAGAGTTAATTGCAATTCAAGTAACTTGGAACAGAGATGGTTATTTTGAACATACTGTAGGTGATTTATACAAAGAAATCTACAATAAAGAAATTAGCACCAATAACATCAAATCACTTGATGATACAGAACGTAGAATCTTGCGTGAAGTTTGTGAGGAAGAACCAGGATATTATCATTTAATTGATAACTTAATTGCATTACAGGAAACTAAAACATTGATGATTTCAAAATACGGTCTTCACAATGATGTAGAAAAGCGAATCGAAAGTTTTGTAAATGAGAATGGACTATGAAAATAAATAAAATAAAATTCCAAAACTTTAGGATTTATAAAGGAGAAAACGAAATACTTTTTGCACCAAACCCATCCAAAAACATTAGTATCGTAGCGGGTAAAAATGGTTTCGGTAAGACCACGTTTTTGACTTCCCTTATCTGGGTATTCTACGGAAAAATGATGAGCGAGGTGGAGGATAAATATAAGAAGGACATCAAGAATGCTGGTGGCTATGAAAAGTTTATCAAAACACTTTTAAATAGAGAAGTAAAAACGGATTATGAAAACAATGGAGAAGGAAACCCTACCCTTTCAGTCGAAATAGAATTAAAAGACATTCTGATTCCTTCAATACCCTGTAAATCGGTGGTGATAAAAAGGTCCTACGATTTGAAAACAGATTCGGAAGATCTAAAAATAATAATTGATGGTTTAGAGAACGAATTAACCAAAGATGTCGGTTTTGAAGTCTTTATTAATGATTTTATTTTACCTCGTGAAATTGCTAAATTCTTCTTTTTTGATGCTGAAAAAATAGTTTCCCTTGCGGAAGCTAAATCAAAAGCCGAATTAAAGAACCTAAGCAAAGCATACTCCGAAGTTTTAGGGATTAAGAAATACGAAGATTTAAAAAAGAATCTAGAAACCTTATTAACCAAGCTTCGCAGAAGTGGTGCTTCACCAATGCAACAAACCAAGTTGTTGGAACTAACTGATTCAGAAGCTGAACTTACTGAATTAATTGATTTCAATCAAGAAAAGCAAGCTAATATTGATCGTGAAATTACAAATCACAAAATAAATAGTGATAGTCTTCAAGAGAAGTTAATTCGTGAGGGTAATGGGATTACTTTGGCAGAACTTCAAAAAATGAAGTCCGAAAGAGACATTTTAAAAGAGGAATCAGCGGAGATAAAAAGCAAACTAAAAAAACTAATGGACATTGCACCATTAGTAATTGCAGGTAAAAAATTATCGCAGCTAAAAGAACAATTAGTTTGTGAGCAAAGCACAAATAATACTTCAGTTGATAAAGCAGTTTTAGTTGAAGAATTGAATTCATTTTCAAACATTTTACTAGAAAAATTACAAGCTTTAAACTTAGATAGCAAAGCTAAATCTAAAGTGGAAGAAGCTCTTAAACAGACCATTTCAGAGAAAAAAAATTCAAAACAACCTAATACTTCCGGCGTAGTCCTTTTAGATTACACCACAGAACAATTTAGAAACTTTGAAGCAGTTTTCAATAATATCAAAGGAGCTTTTTCAAGCCAATTCACTGCAGTAGTACAAGAAGAAAAAAACAATAGAATTTATTCTTCTAAAGTGTACCAACAAATTAAACAAGCGGAAGCTAGAAAAGACAATCCTTTAGCGCAAAAGTTACGAGAGGAGAAAATTGAAGCTGAAGATAAAATCACTGTTTTAACGCTGAATAAAGGAAAATTGATTGAAGAATTTAATAGTTTAAATACTAGATTAACTTCTACAAGAAAAGTATCATCTGAATACATAAAAAATTTCAAAATGGTTGAAACGGACAAAAAGAAATACGAAGTAACAGAAAAGCTACTAGTCAAAATCAATACGATTATTCACAAAATAAAAGAGGATAAAAAATATTCATTGCAAAAATCAATCCTGTTAGGTTTGAAAAAAATCATGCACAAAAACGACTTCATTTATAATGTTCGAGTAAACGTAGTTGATGACGTAATGGATATTGATTTGTTAGATAAAAACGATGAAATAATAGATAAAGATTCATTATCTAAGGGAGAACAACAATTGTATGCTACAGCGTTGTTAAAAGCGTTAGTGGATGAATCTGGAATTAAATTTCCGGTGTTTATTGATAGCCCATTACAGAAATTTGATAAATACCATTCCAAGAATATCATCAAAGAATTTTATCCTGCCATTTCAGAACAAGTAGTTTTATTCCCATTATTAGAAAAAGAATTGTCGGAATTGGAATATGACTATTTAAAACCAAACGTGAATAAGGTTTTTGTGATTGAAAACCACAATAACGGTTCTAGCTTTAAATCCTTTGCAGTAGACCAATTATTTACACATTTAAAACAAGAGCAAGATGTTTACGCAAATTAAAACCAGTAAAGAAAATAAAGAAGTGGTTGCCTTGTTAACTCGCAAACTGGGTTTAGGAACCGAGAATGTAATAGCTCGTATTGCCTATACTTATTCTTTATCTCAAGACAAAAAACTAGACCTAAACGATATCAAAGATGCTGGCGGTAAGGAGTACTCTAAGTCAGTCCTCTTTGGTGAATATTATGATATATATTTGGGATTACTTTGTGTTCACTATGGTTTATACAAAACTGACAAAGATATTGGTCGCTATATCAAGATGCACATAGATGAAGGCTTACAACTTTTAAACGAAGAAGTAAACGAGCGTTCTAATATTGATGGTTTTGATTTTTTGAGCGAGAAGATTAATTTAAGTTTGAATTTAATTTAATAACTATACATTGTAAAATTTTATGCCTTATCTAACAGAATCAGAGGTCAGAGATGCTTTTCCACATAGTGCAGCTCCTTTGAAATTAAGTGTTTATCATAGAATAGAATGGTGGGATGAGATCATTTTACCAGTGCCTCTACCAGCTCCAATAAGACTTACTTTTACTGATACAATTAGAAATACTATGCCAGTAAACATAAGAAATGGTAAAGGTCTATATTTCTTTTTCCTTGAGCCAGAACATCCTATTAATTTGAATATTTCTCAATTAGTATATATTGGAAGAGTTTTGGGAGGTGCCCTTGACAATCATAATTTTTATCTTCGTTTCAGAGAATATGTTAATGCAATTGGCAATAGAGCTGTTAAGAGAAACACAATGAGGATGACTAATTTATGGCCAAATAAAACGTATGTTTATTTTTTTGAGTTAAATCATTTTACTGATGCTCAAATAGTAGTTTATGAAGATTTATTAATACAAAAAATAGTGCCAGCTTTGAATGAAAAATTAAGTGGTATTGCAAGACAAACTAGATTATTACATTAATATGAGACATTTAGCATGTATAAGAGGAGTAATAGGTTATTGGATTTATTATTCTACAGTAATGAAAATCAAAGACATAGTTGAAAACAATACGATAATTACTGTTCCAGAATCGGAAGAATTATTTGCACATACAATTAATGAAATTCTACAACGAGAAGTTAATTCTAAAAGAACAAAGCAAATTTCTAACTATATTTCTAACAATCAAGAACGTTTTTTTAGTAATTTAATTGTTGCTTTTCATAAAGGTGAGCCTAAATGGACAGAAGTAGAAATCAGTAATAATTTTGAAGTTGATAATACTTTGATAGATTCAGATTCTATTTCTTTTTTAAGCAATAAATTTGGAGTATTGACATTAACGGGCGATGAAGAAATGTTTGCTTTAGATGGACAACACAGATTACTGGGATTAAGAGCTGCATATAGTGAAAATCCTGCTATTGGCGATTTAGAAGTAGGAATAACATTTGTAATTCACAAAAACGAGTTTTTAGAAAAAACCAGAAGATTATTTACAGTACTAAATAAATATGCCGAAAAACCTAAAGGAGCTGAATTGATAATACTTGATGAAGATGATGCTGCAGCAATAAATTCTAGAAAATTAGTTACAGAGCATCCTATATTATCGATACCAAATGCACTATCAAATTCTAAGTTAGGTGGATTAACAAATAATGATTTAACGAGTTTTACAACTTTAGTAACAATAAATAAAATAAATAAAATACTTTATTTAGGAATTGATATTGATTATAATACTAGACCAAGTGACGAAATTTTACAAGACCTTTACACTTTATCTACTAATTTTTGGAATCTTATTTTTGAGACATTTCCCGAACTTATTCAATTTATTAACGGTGAAGAAAATATTTTAATTAATGACATTGCTATTAATCGCGATAATGAAACTGGGGGCAGCTTATTGTTGCGTCCTACCGGACAAGAATTATTAGCAATAGCATATACCAAATTTAATCTTGAAGAAAGAGAAATCTTAATTAACAAACTTCGTTTAATCGATTTCGATCTGTCAAGTGAAAATTGGAAGTACATTTATTGGAATGAAAAAATGTTAGGAAAAGAAGCAAAGCTTAAAAATGACTTAATCCTTTTTTTATTAGGCAAAAATGTTAATGCAGTAAATATTCACAACAATATGAATAGGGTTTATCAATCTTATGGCCAAGATTATCATAACCACATAAGTCAAATTGAAATTTAAGTTAAAGTTAGATTTTATTAAATAGTTAAAAACGAAGTTTAAAACCTTCGTTTTTTAATTTTTAGGAATAAATTTTTCTTTACAATATTCTTCTATTTCAGTATCATTTAAAAAATAATTATCACAAAATTCATCCAGTTCTTTCTCCGTCGATTTATAATATTTATCACTAGCAGTCATTAGTTTTTCAATTTGTTCTATAAATTTTTCGAAATCTTTGTTGATTTTACATAATTTATCAATTGTCTTAAAATCTAAATCTTTATATTTTGCAGAAAATAATATTTTGCTTTCATAAGGATTAGATTTTAACTGAATTATTCCAATTCCAAAAGATTGATTTAAACGTTCCATTTCTTCACTCAAACTATCACTAATTTCGAAAGCTACAAGATATCCGTAATTAGCCCAACTTGAATTTGAAACTGCCTGGAAAAATGTTTTTTTTAATTCATAATCTGAATTAATTTCTCTTTTAATTTCAAAAGAAGATATTTTAAATGTATCTAATCTGTTTATTGCCTTTAAAAAAGTTTGATTGATTTTTGATTGAAGATTTAGAAACTGTATTCCAACTACATCAGGATGAATCCATTTTTGATGATTATCTTTAGAATTTGATGACTGTTCGTGAAAAATAGTTTTTGAATAAGTATTTGTATTTTTTAAAAAACTGCTTAATAATTTATGCAAATCTCTTTCTTGATAATCATTCTTTTTAGGTTTTATTTTATCAGGTTCTAAATCAGAAGCTAATTGCTCTATTAATACTGTTTTCTCAATTTTACTTAAATAATATTTGTATGTTTCTCCAGAAGTTTTACTTCTTTTAATTCTAGAGTCTCCATTTTTTATAAATTCTCCAAGCATTGCAGAAACTATGGCAGTGGGGTTTTTTGCTCCAAACTCATAATAACCTTTATTCACTATATGTTTGTAAATCTCCGACGCGTTTGCAAGCCCATTGATGTCTTCTAAAGTTTTTAATATTGATTCTTTAATAGTCATATATTGGTTTCTTATAAAATTAATGATTAATAAAAACTAGAATTATTCTTCTTTCAACAACTCCCAAAAAGCCTTATCCTTAATCAATATTGGGTCAGAACCTGCCAAGTTTACAATACTTTGGTGCTTGTCTAATCCCTTAATGGTTTTGATGAGGTTTTCTTTTTGTAATTTGTTATCTAATGAAAATAAGGATTCTACTTCCTTCATTTTAATTTCATTCACGCGATGAATTACCCAGGTTAAAATATAATTGGAATATTCATTTTCGCTAGTCGCAAAATGATTCAAGAATTGAGTAGATAGTATGGTTCCAACTCCAAATTCCCTACCCTCTTTCAATATTTTACGGATAGAATTAAAGTTTTTACTTAGAAAATTATCGGCTTCATCCACCAGTATCATTTTCTTGATTTGGCGTTTATGTCCTTTTATTTCACTATGACCATGACGTTGCATTTGAGTATAAAAAGCATCCAGTGTAATAGCCACAATTAAGTTTTGTATAGATTCATCATATCCTGATAAATTAATCACTACAACACCTTCAATCAAAGAATATAGCGATTGTGTTTTAGTAGCATCAGGCTCAAATATCTCAAATTCAGAAAGATTAGAAATAGCGGCATACAAACTATCTTGTGAGTTTTTTTCACTACCTAAATAAATATTACAGACATCACCTAATGTTGGCGGTGTTCTTGTCCAGGAATCTTTATTGGCTTTCTGTATTCCTTTGTCTTCGTATGCTTCAACAATTACATCTCTCAATCGTTGTTTCTGAACGTTACCTAAATTAAAAGCATTGGCAATAGTCTCCTTTAAATCATTTGCAGTATGCAATGGCAACATTGGTTTTGATGTTTCAGTTGCGTCCAAAGCCAATGGATTATAGGGTAAATGGAACGGGTTTAAAACAGTAGCATTAGTTTTAGTAACAAAATCCTCTTTAATATAATCTCCTTTATAATCAAAGATTAAAATTCCCAGTTTTTCATCTCCTATATTTTTGTCAGCATTACCAATTAATTGAGTGATCAGTGACTTGGTAAATTGTGTTTTTCCTGTACCCATTGTACCAATGATACCAGTATTGGTATGCATTACCTTATTGGTATTATTCGGTTCCCAAACAATGGGTTTGGAACTATTTAAATCAGTTCCAAAAACAATTTCAATTCCTTCCCCACTATTTTGGTTTATCTGTGCCGCTTTTAACTCTTCTTTAAATACTTCTGTTGGTTCAATAGGTTCTTCGTCTGTAGTAGCATCATCTAATTCGACCTCAACCAAAGGTTCAATAGGCACAAATAAATCTAGATTGGCATTCAAAAAAGTATTAATTAACAGGCTGCTTTTCTCGATAGTAGTTTCAGTATTGTGAAAAAGATGAATTAAATCATCAATTGATTTTACTAAAAAATTGTAACCATCTGCTTCTTGCAAATCAACCCGCATAAATTCTTTAGAAATACTGATTTTTCGCTTAAATATATCATTCCCAAAATAAACTAATCCAAAGGTCCCAATAATATTGTTTAGGCGATTACTGATTGTAAAATTATTGTTCAATAAATCATTGCGGTAGTCCTGGGTAATTTTATTCCAGTCTTGTGTGTCCCATACGTGAAAAAGTTTCATTTTTTCAGCATTGGTTAGAGCTATTTTGGCAAAGAAGTTTTTGTAAAACTCGCTTAAGAAACCTTCCTTATTGAGGTGCTCATAAAGTAAATGAGCGGTACGTTTTCCTTGGTCAAGTCCTTTCTTTACAATACCTGATCCACCTATTTTTAACTCAACTGGGTATAAGTGCATTAATAATTGTCCTTCTAATTGTTCCAATCCAATAAACAATAAATCGTCACTAAAAGAGCCTATGGCACCAAGGTTTTTAGTGGAGAACAATCCGTCTCCCATATTCAAACCTGCATTCCCGGAAACTCTTAAGATTTCCTCTAAGGATATTGGTATCCAAATAATATTTGGATGATGTAAAAAAGTTAATGATGATTTAATTCCAGACAAAAGACTGAGCTTTTCTCTAGGAAATTGACTGTGTTGTCTAATTAATTTCAAAAGCCAATCACCATTAATGGCATTGAAAAAATTAATTATATTGATAGTGTCAGTTGCAGCATCAAACTGAACTTGATGTTTTTCTAAAAATTCTTTAACAACAAATTCATATTGACTGGTCTTTCGGCTTACAGTTATAGCATCATAACCATTAGAATTATTGTATTGGTCGCTATAATGAATGATAACTAATTCTTTATTTTCTTTAAAAAAGTCTAAATCAACTTTAGGATCAATATAAGTTACCCATTGTGAATCATGATATAATTTTTCTAATTGTTCCTTTATATCATAATTAATAGTAGTACAAAGGGCTTTATTTCGTTCATAAGGATCGCCATTGGCAGCAACACGAGCAAATGAATTAAATAAACAAGATAGTTTTGTTAATTCATTTGGATGTTCCGGTAAATCTAGGATTCCAAAACCAGTTCTATAATTTTGAACTCTTGGAGTAGAAGCAACATCTGCCATTAATCCATTAAAAGAAATACCAGTTTTTACTAAACTCATTTCATCATAAGATTTTTCAGTTTTAGTTACATCAAACTGATAAAAAGTAATATGAGCATACTCGTAATTCTCTGATTTTTTTGGTTGTCTCTTGGAGTAGAATTTTACTCTTTCAAGAAAGACATTCAAAAGGTCTTCCTTTTCAAAATTTTTCGTTTTCAATTCTATTTCCAAATGTTTTTGGATATCATCAACTTTTTCGTAAAAAGTGAGCTCTTCAAATTTGGTAACTATTTTGTCAGAGCCATAAATACTTACTTCAATAGGTATTAAGTCGGACAATCGTTTAGTTAAATTATTATTCAAATATTTTCTATAATATTCAAAAATCCCTTCTACAACTTCTTTACAATCACCAAGATTTATTACATTAATTTTTATCGGTGATTTTTTAGAATGGTCAAATAGGAATTCAAAATTTGTGGTAAAATCCTTGATTTTATCCGTGACTAAATCAGATACAAAAGTCTTTGGAATAGCTTGTTTTGAATTCAAATAAACGGTGTAATACAACCATTCCGGTGAATGACTTGATTCAATTGGAATGTAAATTTCATTTGGTTTTCCTTCGATGTAAGGGATTAAATTATAAGGACTTAAACGTTTTAAAATAGCATTATAAACTTCTTCATTTTTTAAATCATCGTTTAATTGAAGTTGATAAGCAACATTAAGAGGATGTAATGGACTAAATTTTATTTTTTCTTCGCCATCACGTTCTTTAACAACTCCTAACCATAAAAGGTTTTTCTGTTTATGTGTTAATGGCTTGTTTTCCTCAAACTGCTCCAATTGATTTATAAAGCAGGCAACATATTCTGAAGCGATTTGCTTCAATTCATCATTTAAATAAACCAAACTTGGTTGAGTTTGTTTAACTTTATAGAAAGACTTAAGCTTATCAAAAGCAATTTTTATGTCATCATTCAACTCCAATTCATTAGTGTAGATAGCATTCTCACTCCCTAAATACCAGGAATAACCTTTAGACTTAATAAGCTGCTCCTCTTGAATTAAATTGGCTCTGAATTCACCACTTACTGTTTTCTCATTGTTTTTGAACAATAATTTAATGATGGCCCCTTCTTTTATAAATTTAAAATCAAGACCATTAACTCTTTTTTCTTTCCATACATCAATCCCAGATATTGGTTTTGGTATTTCGAAATCAGTTTTTATGGCTATTGGAATTACAACATCAAACAAATCAATTTTAAAATGAATTAAATCCTCTTGTGCCAGAGAATAATCATAGTTTAATATTAATTTTTGCTCTTCACTTATTTTGAAAGTAGTATCTAAACTTAAAATATCATTGGTAGGTATTTCTCCATCGGGATTAAAAACCAAAGCTTGACTTTCTTTTATTTGAAGATAAGAAGATAATTTTTGAACATTTAATTGAAAGTTTCCTTCAAATTGGGAGATAATATTTGGTTTAAAAGGCAAATGCAATACCTTGATAACATATCTTTTATCAGTTTCAGAATCACGATATTCAATTAAACTAAATAAATTATCTGCATCGAATTCTATAAACTCAATAACTATGTTGAATCCGCTATTTGTAACACTAATGTTTTTAGAACCCTGCTTAATGTTAAGTCCTTCCTTTTTTATAAACTGATCATACTTTACATTTATTTTAAAAGGAAGTTCCAGAGAAGGATTAAAAACAATAAGATTTACATTTCGTTTTTTAGAAACAGAATCACCATCAGTTCTATACCATAAGGTTTGAAGTAAATTATCGCCTTCAATTGTTTGAAATACTGGAGGAGCTTTTTCTTTCTCCTTATCCATCCAAGTTACAATTTGCGAATAATCAAATTCGTGCCAGTCTTCTTTTATAAGTTTTGTCAGAGCTGAGCTTGGTAAATCTTGTTCTAAATCAGAAGCCGGATTGCCATTTAAAAAAATGTTTTCAAATTTTTCATAAAGATTAAAATTACTAGTCAAATCTTTTGAAAGGTCACCATGTTTACTGCTTAATTCTTCCTGGGGGAAAAGCCCTAATAATCTATAATCTTTTAAATCAACCGTGCCTTTTTGTAATGAATTGATAACTTGTTCATAATCAAAAATGGAATTATTGTCTTCAACAACACTTTTAGTTTTTCTGTCTAATACCGATTTTAAAATTAATTTTTCATATTTTTTTAAAGTAGTTGTGTGGTCAATGTCATGTTCAATTTGATTTTTAAATCTTGAATAGTGTAGAGGCATTCCTTCCTTAATTAAACTGCCACTGCCACCCAATAAACTATCCAATTTTCCACTAAACAAAATTAAAAAAGCAGTTCCTTCAAAAATATCACTTTGGTCAGCTACTTTATTTCTAAGCATAGTGAAGTAATCTTCAGATGCAAAAACACTAGAAGCAATAATTACTTTAGTGTCACCAATTAATAAGCAAAAAGTGGTATATACTTCGCCTCCTTCTGGATGAGTATAGGCGAATTGTTCAATATTTACTATTGAATTCTGTTCTAATGACTCATAAAGGCATTCAATATTCTCTCTATCTTCAAGGTATAGATTAAAACGATCTCCTGGCAGAATTTTTTGGGATTTAAAATATCCAATTATTAAATTCGAAACGTATTTATATAGTTGACTTGACGTATTGTGCATCTCCGCTATCACTTTTTTTCTCTATTAAATTAATTTTCTCAAACAATTTGGTAATCTCTAGTTTAGTCGTTTCATCAAAGACAATTCCTCTGTCTTTAAATTTATCCCATAATGTTTTTAATCTGATTTTATCATCGACTCCAATACATATTCTTGTTAAGAACAGTAAAAGTTCTTGTGTTAAAACAGTAGTATTACCCAATCGCCCTCTGTTTTTAGTATAATTTACTTTACCAAATTGAGAGTACCATTTTGAATAATCACCGTAAGGTTTGCTTCTGGAAGAATTTTCAAATTGATATTTGATTTTAAACCAAAGCGTATAAATATCTTCAAGAATTTTGACCTCAAAATTTTTATTAACTAAATCAAGTTCTAAAATTCGTTCACAATCTTCCCAATTTTTTCCGGTATCAAAAACGGTTATATTTTCGATGTAGAAAGCGATTAATTCATTAACACAATCTTGAACTTTTTCTTTTTCACCGGAATTCAAGTTAGTATATATAATTGCTATGTTTTGATAGTCTTCAATAGGTTTTCCATCAACATAGATATAATTTAATAATTCTAAAGTATTTACATGTGCAAAAATGGATTCTGAATATTTGTTCAATTGTTTCCAACCAACAGTATGACTTGATAGTCTGGTTTCTGAAAGAGTTTCCCAATCCATTGTGTAATAAATGGGTTTTATTTTTCCGGTTACAGTACCAAAATCGTTGAAGCGAAGTGTCAGTTGGCTTAAATAATGGAAATAATAATATTTAAAAAAGTCTTCAGCGTGTTTTAGGAGAAAGGAATTATTGTTTGTTAAAAAAACAAAGTCTTCCATAAACTGTTCCTTTATTTCGGGAAATAAATTATAATAAGTTGAAACCTTTGATTTAGAAGATACATCTGATAACTCAGGCAAACATTGAATTATTAATTGATGTAATAAGTTTTCATGACTTGTGTCTTCATTAAAACTATTTTGGTTAAAATCATCAGTTAAAAAAACATCAAAAATAAATTTAGAAATCTCTTTTATGGCATTATTTGAATTGATAAAATTCATATATGAAAGAGTCTTAATGTTGAATTTTATTAGCCCATGTTCTTCATCAAAGAAAAGTTTGGTAAGCATGTTTTTTAATTCCTCAACATTTTCAGTATCAACTTTCTCTATTGCATTTTTCAGGATAGTTTCTTTAAGGTCAATCTTGTATGAGCCATTGGCTTTACTTAATTCAACTTGTGTTTTGTTATTAAAAATCCTAAACAATTCACCAATAACACCTTGAAAAGATTTAAAATCTTCACTAAATGAGTCGCCGCTAGGATTAGTTTTAAAAGGCAATAACTTTATTTGATTTCCAGTGACATGGCTAAAAGTTTTATTTTTAAAATATCGTTTTTCAAGACCGTTAGCGCCAACTTTATTTAATTCTATTTGCATCATATCACTTGGAATTTATAACCGCTAAAGGTGTCTTTTGAAAATTTATAATCAACGGCTTTTCCTATATTGACTTCATCAATATACAATGGGGCTTTATTGTTGTTTTGATTGATTAAAACATTTATAGAATTAACAAAATACACATAGTTGTTATTGTCTTTTTTATTGGGTCTGTATCCTTGAGATATCATTTTTAGTATTTTATACAAACTGAAATCAACATGAATTTTCACAAAATCAGTTTCATTATTTATTTTAAAGGATAAAGTAAATTCTTGTGTGAATTTATTAATTAGGGTATCGTTTTTTTTCTTTAATAAATTCACATCTGGAATAACTTCAAAATCTTTAAATACTCTATATTGAGTTTGTTTTTTTCCAACATTTATAATGACCTTACCATTTGTCTTTGGGTCTCCGTTCCAATTCCGAGCTGCATTTTCAACAAGTTCATATACTTTCTTTATGTAACTAGGATTGTAATTATTATAGTGGAAAAGCCAAACTAAATATTCATCAAAATCAGTGTCTTTCAAGTAATCATTTTTCAAATAGTTACTAAAATAGTTTAATCTCATAAAGAATCGAGATAGGTCAGATTTTGAAATTGTTGTTTTATTTAGTTTTGATTCTATTTTCTCCAAATAACTTTTTTCAATATGTTTTGAAAAAATATCAAATACATTTTCAGCATTTATCAAAGTCAATAAAATATCATCGGTAGTGGCATTTCTGCTAATACAAGGATCCAAACTCTCAATTTTTTCAAATAAACTGGAAAGTTCAGGGTGTTCAAATAAATAGTTTGGAATTAAATTAGAAATATATTCAGAACTATTCATCTTTTCGATTATTTTAAAATAGTCTGCTTCATTAATATTAGAAAGATCAACTGGGACAATTATGTCATGGACAAAATTGAGTAATGTACGAAGGGACACAATTTCTTTACTTTTAATTATTGCTTTAACTATAAGTTGTGATACAATAGTTCTATTGTTTTCATTAAAAAGAAATTCATAATTATATTGTATAGGACAATATACTTTATCAGCATTATTGTCTTTATAGTCCAGATATGCTTTATAAATTGTGTTTGCTTTATTATTAGAAACTATTTTTTCAAGTAAAGTAGAAATGATTTTAGATGTAGGCCCATTTTCAGTTAATGAATACATGTGGTAGTCTGTAAAATTAACATGATGAAAATTACTTTTGTTGTCAAATTCATCATCATGAATCAAATCAGTATCTAATATTTTTGTTGAGGAAATATATTCTTTTAAAATTTTAAATTCATCACCAAACTCTTCAATAAACTTACTTAAAGTACCTAAATTGATTGCTAAAATGATTTTGTCTTTTGAAGTATCTATTTTCTCATCTTTAAATCCTTGTAATAACTTATAAAGGGTAACATTACAGGATTCATTTGGATTATGAGATTCTGTTGCGTCATTATGGATTGTAAATTCAGAGATAATGTTTTCTAGTTCATCATGTAGATGAGAAAGTATATGTGATTTTCCGTCACCAACATTACCACAAACAAGCAATAACTGTGCATTATCACGTTCACTTGCTCTTAAAATGATATTTTTTAATTTTTTCTCAACATCACGCTCAATATGTAAATACTTTTTAAATCCATTTAAATTTGAATAAGTACCTTGTGCAACAGCATATTTTGATGATTCTCTTAGTTTTTTTAACTCTTCAAGTAATGGGTTTGTAGTCATTCTATAGTGTTATTTTTAGAGTTGATTTAAAAGTTCAGAGATTGTAATGTTGAAAGCTTTTGCAATTTTTTCGACTACCATCAAGGAAACATTTCTTTTTCCAGCTTCAATACCTGGAATATAAGTTCTATCTAAATCAGAAATCTCTGCTAACCTTTCTTGTGAATAACCCTTGGCTAGTCTCAATTCTTTAACACGTTGTCCAAATTTAACTTTAATATCTTCCATATTACGAAGGTGTAATTTAGTCGACAATTGTACAATAGACGACTGTCGACTTTCGATTATTTTTAGGAAACATATTCTTACATGCTTTAATTATACAGCAACATAAAATAATAACTTTTAATTCTTACAATAGACTATCGCCCAGCGGGCGCGGCTATCCCGCTACTTTAACCAGATGGATTTATAACCATTTAACCCCGTGTGCTAACCAAGCGAAGCCAACTTTCAAATTGGTTCTAATGATACTGCGCGCAATCGAAGGATCACTTTATCTAATTTTTAAGTTTTTTACTTAAAAATTGTACGGGAAGAACGTCTCACTAATCACCACACTTTACTTTAGAAAAATTATTTTTTATAATTACGGAAACCCGTAAAATACTTCCTTTCCGTTAGTCTAATTTTGAATTCCAACCTTTAAAATAAACCATTTTAAAAAACATAAGCGAAATATATTTTCAAAATAATAGATTCATTTTTTAAATAGGTTGTTACTTATTAAAATCATAGATTTACTTTTTCCATTTTTGCCTATAGGCGCGAATGATGCCCCATATAAAAGATTTATATATTAAGATAGACAGAAACCTACTTCATGAACCACTCTATAAACCAGACCGCATACAATAAGTTACTTATCGTAATTTGGTCAATTGCCCACGATTGGCGTCGCGATATTTACGTTCGAGGAGAACACCTCAATATAATTCTCATATGGTCATTTTACGCCATTGAGATGCGCTATTGAAGCCAACAAAATGAACTACTTAAAAAAATTTGCGATAAATTAAAATAGAAAAAATATGAAAACACTTGAAATATTAATTACCCCAAGCTATGAATCTACCAGAGATTCAATGGATTTTTCAGAAGACGATGATTATGACGGTGACGCTGTATTATTCCAACAAGGATACGATATGGATGTTATGGTAGTAGAACCTGGAGATGATTTTGAAATAGAAGAAGATTGTAAAGGTCAGGTCAACTGCGAAGAAACCCAATACAAATTCATAAAAATAAAAGAAGAGTGGGAAGAGGAATGGGATGAAGAGGATTATATCGCAGGTGAACCCATAAGCTTACGACCGGGCAATTACAGGTTTTTGGAGGATGGGATAACTATTCAAGAAATAGCATAATAACAAAACATGAAATTTTACAAAATATCACTTGGTGTAACTTATATAGATAATACTAATTTTAATTTATTAAAGAAAAATAATCTCATAACTATGGGTTCTGGCACTTTAGCAAAAGGCCAAAGTAAGAAAACACAATACGAAACTTTTCTAAATGCTGAAAAAGGAGATTTATTTTATATCTGCCGTTCAAACGAGTCTATAGAATTAATTGGTATGTTCATTGACAATCGCCCATTACATTCAATAATTAAGGCGCATGAAGATGAATGGGTAGATCGAGAGTATATCACTATTGCAAATGCCAATAATTCTAAAACCTATAATAAAACATTAGATAAATGGTGGGCACCAAAAAATCTTTCAACTTTTATAGAGATTCCATCACATGAATTACAATTATTTGAAGATGAAATTCTTATTCCTGCTTTTGATAAAAAACAAAACGAAATAGAAACTTTAAGAAAACTGGCGTTAGAAAAAAGAAAACCTACAATTGAAAAATACCAGAAGCTTCAATTATTTTATGATGAGTTAAGCAAAAACGAAATAAGTCTTTTTTCTAAAATAAATAGCTTAGGTGCCCTAGAATTAAAAAAACTGTATTTTGAATACAACTCTAAAAATAATATTAACTCACAACCAGTAGTTTTATTGAGAAGTAAAATAATAGAAGAGTTAATCGACAATAAGATTATTGACAATGCTTCTATTGCCCTGCTCAAATCTCAATTAGAAAAAGATTTTGATAAAAATGTTTATCGAGCATGGACATCAAATTTTAGAATACTTTATACCTTAATTTTTGCCTCTGATAAATTTGAATTAGAAAAGTTTTTCAACAATCTAATAAAAAAGATTCAAAAAGATCTTGGAATAACAGAATTAACCAGTAAAAAATTAGTTCATTTTGATGGTGCACAAAATCAGGGATTTCATAGAATTTGGTTTGCCATTTATAATAAAACATATAAATCTCAAAAAATTGCCAAACAATTGTTTTTCGAAATCAATTCTGGTTTAAGTTACGGATTATTAGATTATGCAGACAAATCAAATACAAAACTACACTTTACAGATCATTTTGATTACGATCATATTATTCAAATTTTAAAATCTTATAAAGAAGAAATACTTAAAGATAATTCTATGGAAAAAGCAAAAGTTTATGAACTTATTGATATTTTAAGTTATAAAAATCAAATCATTTTACAAGGTCCTCCAGGAACAGGTAAAACAAGAATCGCCGATATAATTGCCAAAGAAATGGTAATGAATAATCAAACTATTTTAAATCAAACTGACACTACAAAACCTGATGAAAATATCAACATTTCACCAGCAATAATAAAGTCGTTTTTTAAAATCGGGGATAAATTCACTGGAAAAAGTAATAAAGAATTTGAAATAATTTCAATAGATAATAACACTATAAGTGTTAAAAGTGAAACTAGTAAACCTTGGAGTCCATCTTATAATAAAATCATTAAATCGTATAACGAAGAGCTATTTAATGTTCCGGGAAGAACCGGTGGGTTTACAACATATGAAGATGCTATAGCAAAACATCTTAAGGAGAAAATCACATTCGATAATTCCATTTTAACATCAGCGATTGAAGATGAAAACAGTAATTTTATACAATTAGTTCAATTTCATCCCTCTTACGCTTATGAAGATTTTGTGCGAGGAATTGTGGCAAAATCAGATGATAAAAACAACATTAAATATAGCACTGAAGATAAAGTTTTAATCAATATAGCTAACGATGCACTACGAAATCCAAGTAATAATTATGTACTAATTATTGATGAAATTAATCGTGCCAATTTACCTTCAGTATTAGGCGAATTGATTTATGCATTAGAGTATCGTGGTAAAGAAGTTAATAGCTTATATGAAATTGAAGGAGACCCAAGGATTGAGTTACCAAAAAACCTCTATATAATTGGTACTATGAACACCGCAGACCGCAGTGTGGGTCATATTGACTATGCGATAAGAAGACGTTTTGCCTTTGTAGATGTATTACCTGAAATTGAACCAGTACATCATGAAATCAAAGAAACGTTTATAAAAATCTCCAAGTTATTTGTCAAAAACTTTACGGGAATCGTGAATCCAGCATCCATTGAAAATGCCGATACCCTAGCTTCTGATTTTCGGGCTGAAGATGTTTGGTTAGGACATAGTTATTTTATTTGCAAAAATGAAGATGGTATAGATTTAGAGAAAGCAGATGCAGAACCAATTCTTAAAATGAAAATGAAATACGAAGTAATTCCAATTTTAAAAGAATATATCAAGGACGGTATTTTAAACAATAATGAAGTGGTAAAGAAAGTAATGAGTGAATTAATCAGTGAATATGGAATGTAAAGTTCTAAAATATTGGGAACATCACGAAGGAAACATCAAAGAGCAAGACTGGCAATTTGAGGAGGTTTGCTATGCTTCAGAATTTGCTAAAAAAAAGAACAATGGATTTTGTTTTTCACTAAACAACAACAATGGGTGGAAATTAAATTCCGGTTATTATGTTGGTTTAACCTGGTTAGATCAAGATAAACATGCTCTATTGCAAATTCCAGTGATATTGACCACCCAATTCCAATTTAAAGTGAGCACCTGATTCCAATTCAAAATGAGCACCTAATTCCGGAGCAAAATGACCACCTCCATTTTTCATTAAAAAC
>NZ_JBHZQA010000014.1:0-32723 GCF_042787335.1 Flavobacterium fructosi
TAACGCATCGGGATGCTTTTTTTTGTAGTCATAATTTACGAATTTTAATTATCTTCGTAAGGTACAAAATCTCGGTAAGTGCTACCGAAGGTTTAGTTCAACACACGCTACAAGCAAGCTGGGCATTTGGCTTAATGGAAAAATCGGTTTGTATTTGGAAGATTTGGCAAATCCGAAATATAACGCTGATTTAACCCCCGACCGCGCTGATATACCACAATCGTTAGCGCAGTTTTGCAAACTGTGCCCACAATGACCAAATGATATAAATAAAACAAAAAGCTGTGAGTAATTCATGGCTTTTTGTTATTTTTAAAACAAAAAATGTCTACAAAATATAAAGCCACAACACCAGAAGACGCTTATTTTATAACGATTACTACAGTGGGTTGGATAGATGTTTTTACACGATTAAATCAAAAACAAATTATTATTCAAGCGTTACACTATTGTCAAAATCAAAAAGGATTAGAAATCTACGGATATTGTATTATGCACAGCCATATTCATTTGCTTTGCAAAGCAACAAATGGTTTTGTTTTATCAGATGTGATGCGTGATTTTAAAAAATTTACCTCCAAAAAAATTATTCAGACAATTATTGAACAGCCGGAAAGCAGAAGAGAATGGATGCTGGATTATTTTAAAAAAGCTTGTGCCCCGACCGCACTGATATGCCACAATTGTTAGCGCAGTTTTGCAAACTGTGCCCACAACGAGCAAATAAATATAGATAAGACAAAAAGCTGTGACTGATTCCTTGCTTTTTGTTATTCTGCCAGAAGATTTTCAGTTCTGCAAGAAATTATGCTGGAATAGAAAATGAATTAAAGGTTATTTTATTAAGTTTATATTAGTTCCCAATTGGAATGGGCACAGTTTGTAAAACTGCGCTAACGAATGCCAATAAACAACAATGAGCAAATAACACAAAAAATGTCTACAAAGTATAAAGCCACAACAACAGAAGACGCTTATTTTATAACGATTACTACAGTGGGCTGGATAGATGTTTTTACACGATTAAATCAAAAACAAATTATTATTCAAGCGTTACACTATTGTCAAAATCAAAAAGGATTACAAATCTACGGATATTGTATTATGCACAGCCATATTCATTTGCTTTGCAAAGCAACAAATGGTTTTGTTTTATCAGATGTGATGCGTGATTTTAAAAAATTTACCTCGAAAAAAATTATTCAGACAATTATTGAACAACCAGAAAGCAGAAGAGAATGGATGTTGGATTATTTTAAAAAAGCTTGTGCCCATTTAAAACAAGAACAACACTATAAAGTTTGGCAAAACGGCTATCATGCAGAACATATCTTCAGTAATAAATTTATAAAACAAAAAATGGATTACATTCACAACAATCCTGTAAAAGATAAGATTGTAACGCTGCCAGAAGATTATTATTTCAGTTCTGCAAGAAATTATGCTGCATTAGAAAATGAATTAGAGGTAATTTTATTAGAATTATATTAGCTCCCAATTGGAATGGGCACAGTTTGAAAAACTGCGCTAACGATTGTCTATAAATCGAGCATTAAAAAAAAACGAAATGGATAAACCCAGTATTTTAAATTCAATTACTTTAATCACCATTTTTGCCATGTTACTTCTAGCGTTTTTTTTGCTGTCCGTAAATGCGAAAAATAAACTGCCCCAACCGCGCTCATATGCCACAATCGTTAGCGCTATCTTTCAAACTATGCCCACAATGAGCAAACAAAATAAATAACACAAAAATTATGAGTAAATTAAAATTAGGATGGATTGGTCTTGGCAACATGGGAAATCCAATGGTTATGAACCTACTCAAAGCAGGTTTTGAAGTTTCGGTTTTTAATCGTACCAAAGATAAAGAGGCTCCATTATTGGCTGCAGGAGCAAAAGCAGCAAACAGTTTACAAGAACTAATGGAAACTTGCGAAGTAGTTTTAACCATGCTGTCCAATGATGCAGTGGTAAAAGAAGTTTTTGAGGGACCTACAGGTTTATTGTCTGCAGCGTCTGCGGGTAAAACCATCATCAATATGAGCACGGTTTCCCCGGAAACGTCCCGTTATTTAAACACTATTTGCAACCAACATAACGTGCATTTCATAGATGCTCCCGTTTCTGGAAGTGTAAAACCGGCACAAGACGGAACGCTGGTCATTCTTGTAGGAGCTTCAAATGATGACTATGAACTGGCCAAACCAATATTTGAGGTTTTGGGTAAAATTGCCATTTACGTAGGAGAACCGGGAGTAGCAAGTTCAGCTAAATTAGCCATCAATTACTTATTGGGATTAAATCTTCAAGGATTAGCCGAAACCGTTTTATTTGCCGAGAAAAATGGTGTGAGCAAAGAAGACATGCTCAACATTATCAATCAAGGTGCCTGCGGTAACGGAATTACGAATATCAAAACACCTTCGATTCTGAACGACTCGTATCCTGCGGCATTTGCGTTGAAACATCTGGTCAAAGATTTAAGACTGGCCAAAGAAGCCGGACTCGATTCCCCGTTGATTCATCCGTTGTATGACAGTTATGTCGCCGCAGAAAAAGAAGGACTGGGCGATCAAGATGTTATGGCAATAATCAGCAGTTTAAAAAATAAATAATATCCGAAATTTTTCTTCAGCCTGCTGTAAACTACAATTAAAAACAACTACAAAAAGCTATGTTTTGTAGTTGTTTTTTTATGCTATATTTGATTACGGTTAATTAGCGCTCAGCTTAATGCAAGGTGTCTAAAATTGTAAAAACTTAGATTTCTCCCACTGGTGCTCGTTTGTCCAAGTTCTCTGGTGCTCGTCTTCGACGAGTACTTATTTAAATTAAGAGACAAATTATAGCGTTTGCAACGCGGATCTCCCTACGGAGTAATAAAGCGGCAATGGGATTTTTATTATATCATGACCAAAAAAACGATCAAACACGCCTCAGCTGATGTCGGATTGATTTTTATAGCCTACAACCTGCACCGAGTATTTAACCTGATTGACCAAAACCTACTAAAACAATATTTAAAAGTATTGGCGTTGTATTTTGCGGTTCTAACACCCGTTTTTAACGCTTTTACGGATTGTTTTATTTTAATATTCATCAACCGACTTTTCTCAGAAAGAATTTCTATTGTAGTTTAAATCAGATATATTTACTTACTGATTAACTAAAATGAGTTCATTTTAAGGTTTTTATCCCGATCCTTCGGGAGAACTGACGTTATGTGAGATTCCCAAAAAAATCCGTAATAATTTAAAAAGTTACCACTTTTTGGTAACTTAGCTAAAAAAAATTATGGGACGAAATACTTCTATATCGCTTGGTAATCATTTCGAAAGCTTTATCGAACACAGTGTTAATGATGGAAGATTCAATAACGCAAGTGAAGTTGTAAGAGCTGGGCTTCGTCTTTTAGAAGATGAAGAAAATAAAATTGTGGCGTTAAGAAAAGCAATCAATGATGGAATTGAAAGTGGACGTGCAGTAGATTTTGATGCAAAAAAATATCTTGACTTTTTAAAAGCAAGAAAAAAATCAAATGGCTAAATATTATTTTACAAACAAAGCTGTTGATGACTTATCTAAAATTTGGGATTATCCAATCGAAACGTGGTCTGAAATGCAAGCTGAAAAGTATTATGATTTACTTTTGGCATCATGTGATAATTTAGCAAATAATCCAGAACTTGGTAGAAACTATGATATAGTAACGAAAGGAATATTAGGTTTTAAATCAGGTAAACATATTATCTTCTGCACAATTATATCGAAGAACGAAATAGAAATCGCAAGAATTCTTCATGGAATGATGGATTTAAAAAGCAGACTATAAGGAACCTCACATAATCGAGTAGACGGCTCCGCCAGAAACTGACGGAGTGCGCCTCTCACACCACCGTACGTAAGGGTCTCGTATACGGCGATTCGCAAAATGATGGGTTGAGTTCCATGTAAATCTCCTACACTGATTGATAGTCTTTCCTCATAAGACGCAGTAGGGTAATTGTAGTGGTTAAAATCGGACTTTGAGCGATTCACCAGCCTCCTTTTACTCAAGTTTTGTTACTGTATTTTTGGTATTTGTAAATGCGGAGCATTTTTGGTTCTGCTCCAAGCGTAAGCATGGTATTTGTCAATCTTTAGTCGCATCAAGTTTTTCCTATTGCCTTCGGGCTTTTCCAGTCCGTCCAAATGCAATAGCGCAGTCGGTTGCGCAACTGCAGGGTATATTAAAAGAAGCGCATGGTTTAATTAAGGAAACAGATATCGATGTGGTGCGAGATGCCGGAATTATTGCTGCCGAACAAAAAGTTAGACATTATGAAATTGCAACCGATGGTACTTTGCATGCTTTTACCAAAACATTGGGAGAAAATAAATAAGTCAATCGGTTGGCAATGACCCTCGATGAAAAGGAAAAAAAGGATGTAATATTAACTGGAATTGCAATGTCAACTAACCACAAACAAGCTTGCAAAGCAAATACAATCACAAATATCAAAGCTTAATCCCCATTTAAACAACGTTGTAAGCTGTTTTCTGATACTTAAAAAGCCCGCAAAATGCGGGCTTTTTGGTGAATTATAAAATATAACCACAACATATAATTTTTAGATACTTTATAGTATTGATGGGTTTCAACTTACCCAACCATTTCCGGGTAATCAATATAACCCTTTTCGGTATCAGTATAAAACGTGCTTTGATCTGGTGTGTTTAAGGGCGCATCTGCTTCAAAACGAGCTACTAAATCCGGATTAGCAATAAATGGAACTCCATAAGCAACAAGATCTGCATACCCATTTTCAATAATTTTTTCACCTGATTCTTTAGTAAAACTTTTATTAATGATTATTGTTCCTTTGTACAATGGTCTGAAATGTTTGGCCACTTCAGTAACAGCAAATGGCACATCATCAACTGGCGTAAAAGGCTCCGTCAAATGCACATACGCTAAACCATAATCATTCAAACGGTTTACAATATATTCATAGGTAGGAATTGTATCTTCATCGATGATCATTCCTTGTGAATTGTGCATGGTTGGGTTCAACCGAACACCCACTTTAGCATAATCAATAACACCTTCTAAAGCATCCAAAATATCAAATAAAATTCGGGCTTTATTTTCTATTGTACCACCATATTCATCGTTACGATGATTGGAACAGCCATTAAAAAACTGTTGCAATAAATAGCCATTGGCAGCATGCAATTCGATTCCATCAAAACCGGCTATAACAGCATTTTTAGCTCCGTTTTTAAAATCCAAAATTGTTTGTTTGATATCTTCAATTGTCATTTCTTTTGGCGTCACCGTATCCACAAAACCGTCGTTTGTGTAGGCTTTAGCAAGAGGATTCAGTGCTGATGGTGCATGTGGTAAATCGCCATTATGCAAATCAGGATGTGACAATCGTCCAGTATGCCACAATTGTGTAAATATGGTTCCTCCTTTTTCGTGTACTGCTTGTGTAACGAGTTTCCAGCCTTCCGCTTGTGCTTCGCTATAAATTCCGGGTACATTTATAAAACCAACAGCTTTTGTACTCACAAAAGTACCTTCCGTTATTATCAAACCAGCTGTGGCTCTTTGTGCATAATATTGTGCTGTAAGTCTTGTGGCAACATTTCCTTTATTATTAGAACGACTTCGTGTCATGGGTGCCATAACCATTCTGTTTCTTAAGGTATTATCTCCAAGTTGGTACGATTGTAATAAAATTGATTCACTCATTTGTACTAGTTTTAAATTAATTGTGTTTTAAATTAAAATATTGGTTTTAAAACCAATATTTGTGTAAAGGGTCAAGATAGTTTTCAAGGCATCTGCATCCTTTCCTTTTAAAAAAAAAGAGCTCGTAAAATCCTCCGGTACTTCAATACTGTGAATGACTTTTGAAAAAGGAAACAACTGTTCAAGCTTATTATCAGTATTTTCGGAGCGCATGTTATTCTTTTCGTTTCCCAAAACAAGTATAATTTTACCTGTTGCCACTTTTTTGATTTTTTCAGCGAGAGTAATATCTGTCGCAGCATAATTTGAAAGTATAATGATATCTGCTTCCCAACTTGCATTGGTGGGACAAATCATCATTTCCACTTTTGCCTCTGGATTCTCTAAAAGTACTTGGGTATAAACCTCCAAAAGTGTAGACGGATTATGATCAAATAGCAAAACGGGATTCGCTTTGGCGATTTGCTTGGCTAAAAATAAGCTCTTGAGTTCTGAAACATTAATGACCGCAAATGTTTTTTTATTTGACATTGACTTTTATTTACTTGGCAAATTTAAGGCTATAAACCAAAAGTTTCTGTTGATGCAAAACAAGAAATTCTATTGATCTAAATCAATTAAAATTATTTACGATTGTTAATTTGCTTTCGGACACGACTCAATGTTTCTGGTGTAAGTCCAAGATAAGAAGCAATCATGTGTTGGGGAACACGTTTCACAATTCCGGGATAGGCGTTTGCTAAATTGATGTATTTTTCTTCAGCAGTTTCTGTTAAAGCTGAATTTATTCTGGCTTGATTGGCTATATAGGCATTTTGCAACAACAAGCGTTGGTACCTTTCAAACATTGGGATTTTATCCATCAACGCTTCTCTAGCCGATGTTGTCAACAAAAGTAATTCAGAATCATCCAGCGCTTCAATCGTGTAAATTGAAGCGCTGTTAGTTAGGAAACTGGACAAATCCGTAATCCACCAGCCTTCAATTGCAAATTGCACAATGTGTTCATTTCCTTTTTCATCCATTGTAAAAGATCGTAGAATTCCTTTTTCAATAAATGCATTGTAGATACAAATGTCTCCTTCTTGCAAAAGTGTTTGTTTTTTACGTAACTTTTTAGGAATAAAAAACGTTTTACACAGCTCCATTTCTTCCTGAGTCAGTAGTACTTTTTCCTGAATGCTTTTAAATAATTGTTGAAACATGGTTGCAAGATACTAAATACTCGAGAATCAATAAATATATTATAGCGCTAAAAAAAAAAACGCTCCGCAAAGTATTCTTCTACTAAATATATTTCTCGTCAATGCTGCGCAAATGTCTCCGACTTTGCGCAGCAGAGGTGTTGCCTTCACTTTTGAACACCAGTTCCCTTAACCAGGCTGCGCCAATATGCCACAATCGTTAGTGCAGGTTTGCAACCTGTGTCCTCAAGAATGAGCAAATAATAAAAACAGCACAAAAAGCTATGAGTAATTTATAACTTTTCTATTAAAAAAAAGAGCTCTTGGTTATAAAAGCTGCGCATCTGTTCGAATCTGCTTCTTATATCACTATAACCGCTGGGTTATGTAGCTACTTCCACAAAAAAACCGCTCTTTTCTATTGAAGAAAGATCGGCTTATTTACCATTCTCTATATTTAAAAAATTCCTAATCGTACGCTTGGGGTGCGCACGCCTACTTGCGTATTTACTGAGATAGTACTGGGATTTCTTTCATAATCACGACGATCGTATTCACTATAATAAAATTCCGCATGCTGGTAGAATGCATCACTATGGTAACATTGGTTATTACAATGATGATAGTGGTTCGCATAAGCTTCTTCTTTGCTTTGTATATAAACGCTATATGCGTGTTTATTTTCTTTCTTTAACTCTTTTTCATACTGTTTTTGCTCCTGCCAAAATGCTCGTTCATCGTTTTTACTTTTCGCTTTAAATTCTAGCTCGTATCTAGCGTCCTCCGCCCCTCGTTGTTGGTAATACGTTGTGTAGTCTTGATCACTGTTTATTCGTGCCTCATTTCTTACTCGGGCTTCTTGAGCGCCTACATTAGCGATTATTCCAAAAAATACTATTGCGAATACCGTTTTTAATTTTTTCATAATTATAAATTTAAGTAATTGTTCAATATCGATTTTATTAGTAACTCTGTTAATAAGACAACTATATAATATTTTACCCTACCGTAATTTTAAATAATTTAATTATTCTAAAAATAAAATCCCCGTAAAAACAAAGACATTCGGCAAATAACCGAATTGCAAAAACATATATAAAAATTCTTTTTACTTCATAACCACAGCAAAGCAACACTCGAATCCAACCGATATTTTAAATTTAAAACCAAATTCTATTTCCTCTTTTACTTTTTTTTTATTACATTTATTTTTTTTGAAAAAGAGTTGCTGAAAAAATAATCCTTTTGGGTTTTTCTCTTCGCAACAATTCTTTTTTTAAAATAATTAGTTTAACACTTCTCGATAAAAATATTCGAGTTTCGACAACGTTAAACTGATAAATCAAATCATTCAAGATGAAGAAAGATACCGTGTCGGCTCCCATTGAGTCAATAATTGATGATTCAATACCGGATTCCAGAATAAAGATTGCAAATTTTTTACCTGATCCATCATCGCAGTTGGATTCTATGCTAATGAAGTGCAAACCCATTAGTGATTCTAGTATTCCATATAGAGATTTAACTAATTCCTGCACTAAACGGGAAAGTATTGCCCGACTCATCGACAAATTAGATGTTACCGCGAGTATTCGATACCAAAGAACTACAGAGGACACGTACTGTAATGTTTATACTTTCGATTATTGTTATTTCTCTAAAGTTTATGTTCCCACTGTTTGGTGGACCGATGAAGTCCTGCAAAAAGTCTTAGATGGCCAAGAAGTCGAAGTTATCTTTGGGGAAACCGTAGACCATATTTACTCCAGCGCCATACACGATTGGTTTTTGAAATGGGGAGCCAGTTTTGGTTGGAAAAGGATGTATAACGTTCATGATATTCAAAATAAGGTTAATGCCGAGGGAGGAATTGGAATAATTTGTGCCAAAAGAAAAGAAAAAGGACTATCCGGACATATCGTTCCTGTAGTACCCGAAACAGCTTTAAATAAAGCCTACAGAGAAAATGATGTTGTGCTCTATCCACTACAATCACAAGCAGGAAAATTGAATTACAATTATTTCGCGGAAGTTAAGAAAGATTGGTGGAATGACGAACTCTATTCCTCCCATGTGTTTTATTACCATGACTAAATAATGTACAGTTAATTCCTTGGATAGAATCCCGGAATCCATCGTAAAATTATTTTAACTCTTTTTAAAATAATCCTAAATTAGCCTTCACACTTTTTCTTAAATTATCCTCCGAGTGGCCACTTGGAAATCACATAATAATTAAGTACTTTTGCCACTTGAAAAATGCAAGAATAGCTAAAGCTGTAATCAGGCTATTCATCTACTTAATTTATTGATATAAAAGTAATTGAAAACAAAACTGATTTTATAACTACATTATAAAATTTTACTTTTTATCAATCGTTCAGTAGATACAACCGCACGATTTCTGAGACTAGAATTTAATTCCTGTCGTTTAAAAGGTAAAAAACATTTTTAAAAGTTGAAAAACAACCATACTCAACCCGATAAAACACTGTTAATAAGTAATTTAAAACGAATTAAATCCTATTTTCAAATAAAAAAGACAATAACTATTAAGTCCATCAACCATAAAAAAAAAGAACTCGTATAAATGAAAGAAAATCAGACAAAAAAATATTATTGGGGAATTGGATTAGAAAACGAAACCTACATGCAATTTGAAGAATCCTTAATAGTATCTGGTGAATTTATACAAGAAAAAATTGGTTTTGAGAAATATAGTATTGATTATAGAAAATGCTACAAACCGGAAAGCTTAACTCCTGTATTAAAAAAGGCATTTTCTTTGAATGAAAATTACAAAGTGAGCCGAATGATGAATAGTCATTCCTTAGAAAAACTGGATGTAAACTATCAACACAAAACTTTATCGGCTGCAAAGCCGCTAATTGAGAATAATGATACTACTGCCGTGATCTTACCACCACTGGACAACCCTGACTACCTAGGGAAATCTATCATGGAACTTTTCCTTGAGGACCAACCTTATAATATTCAAAGTATGATTACCCAACGAAATAAAACAATGGGATCTGTACATTTTGACGGTGATTCTATCGAATTTGTTACAAAATACTTTGAAAACCGAACCATTGTCGATTCTTGTAAAGAGTTAAAAGCGACCAAAAAGTTATTCCTCGATACTATAAACGAATCAAACGTTATAAAAGAAAAATTAAATTTTCCAGATTATAACAACGGTCTTAATATGTTTATGACCAATCAGGAAAACCTTGTTTTGTTTAACAATGGGACGTACCATTTTCACATCACTTTACCCACATTAACAGAAAACAGCAGAATTGTAGATTACAAAGATTTTGATAAAACACATTCTAATGCTATTTATTTGCTGCAATGGTTCGAACCATTTTTCATCGCAACCTTAGGAAGTCCAGATATTATGGGAGTAATAAGCACTAAGTATGATTTAGAGAAAAAATTTACTTTGGGCTCTATGCGTAACGCCATGTCACGTTATATTGGAGTAGGCACTTATAATAAATCGATGCCGAAAGGAAAAATCCTAACGTATAATGTAGACGATTTTAGAAAACTACTAAAGTTTGAAAAAGAAGAAAATATCTGGTGGCGTGATCAGATTCAAGCAGAGATGGAATATGAATTGCTTTCGGAAGTGGGTCTTGATTTTAATCAGGAAAAAATGTACCAAAGTGGTTTCGAATTCAGAAGCTTTGATGAATTTCCGGAAAAGTATTTAAATGATGTTCTTTTTTCCATTATTTTAATCTGCGAGCATGCATTAAACTTACCAGATGTGCAATGGGGACATGACAGCGAAGCTTGGAATAATTTAGTTTTTAAAACCTTAAAATACGGTTATTTAACTGAAATAAATGAAGAAGAAAAGAATGAAGTTTTAGTTTTATTACAGTTACTTAATCCTGTTGACACTAACTATAAAACGCTTAAAGCCGAATTTGAAGCGCTAGTATTGCTGGACGAATTTTTCTTTAAAATTTTAGAAGTTTTACATGAAAAGTACAAAGACAATAATGTATGTATAGATTCGATGTACGGACAAAAAACAAGTTTTCCGCCTAAATGGGACAACTTTAATAAATACCAAACTGAACAACATATGGAGCAAATAGGTTCTTTCTTTAAAAATTAAATCAGTTGTATAGAAATTAGTAAAATCGGCAAAGAATTACAAAATTTCCAAACTTTTTTAACAAAATGTCATGTAAACAATACAAATACACAACCAACAACCACGATGATACTCTTTATTTTCGTGGTTTTTTTATACCTCTATTTTTAATTTAAAGTCTGATAGTTATTTGTACGAAACTTTTCAAGTGCGCAAGCTTTTCTGTTAATAGGTCTGTACTGGAGTAATTATAAATTCTCGTTCTGTTTAGTAGAAAACCAGCTGAAAGGAATTAAATTTAAATAAAAACAGCCTTGACTTTAGAAGTTAAGACTGCTTTATTCTGGGTCAAAGTATGAACTAACCCAGTAACAATTTAATCTAAAAATAAGTCAGCCCTACAATTTAATTGGAATATTGTTAAATGATCAACCTCATCTCGTATAACATTATCTGACTTACACTAATCCTAATTAAAATAAAAAATCAATTATGAAGACACAAATCTAAATCAAATGTGGCATGAGCAAATCACTTTTTAGATAAGCATCCTTTATCTATAGACAATTGTGCTTTTCGATATTTTTCAGATCAAGCTATCCCTTAAAGAAACATAATTTAAAACACTAGTTATATCATCAGCTACTGACCAAGCGATACTTAAAAAAAAGCGGCGTGCTCTCCATTTTTCAAAAAAAATCTTAAAATCAATCCATTTTATTTTCAATGATTAAATATACCTATACAATAAATCTTATATTTACTTTTCTCTATTGTTTGTAGGAAGCTCTTTAATTTGAATAGTCTACTACACTACGAAATTGAGTTAGTCTACAGTAAAAACTAAGTGACTAAAATTTTAAATAAAAGTCCCCATTTAATCTTATAACGCCCGTTTATAAGCAACTTTATTAACCTAAAAAACTACCTATGTTCAATCATAGTTCTATAAATTCTGAAATTTTAAAAAAAAGAGCGCATAATCTGCGTTGGGCATCAGTCCCTGAAGGAGTAATTCCACTGACAGCTGCCGACCCCGATTTTCCTTGTGCCCCAGAGATTGCCGAATCCATTGCTCGTTTTGCCAAGGAGCGGTACTTTAGTTACGGACATCCTGAAGGCATGCCCGAATTCAAAGAGAGTGTGGCTACTTTTTTCCAAAAAAAAAGAGATATTCCAGCAAATCCGGCTTTTATAATTCCAGTCGATAGCGCTGCTTATGGAATCTATATTGTCAGTAAAACCTTCCTAAAAAAAGATGATGAAGCCATTATTTTTGATCCGGTAGATTTCCTTTTTCGCTATTCTATTGAAGCCGTTGGTGGTATTGCAGTTCCATTTCCCATTGGAACAAATATAACCCAGATGGATTTTGAATTATTCGAAAAATTAATCACTCCAAAAACCCGAATGATTTGTTTATGCAATCCATTAAATCCTACCGGAAAAATTTTTACAAAAGAAGAATTATATCTTATTGGACAATTAGCCTGCAAATACAACCTCATCATATTATCTGATGAAATCTGGAGCGACATTGTTTATGCACCAAATGCATTTATAAGTATGGCCGCTATCAATGAGGAAATCAGAGACCGGACCATTACCGTAACTGGATATAGCAAATCGTATGGTTTAGCAGGCTTGCGAATTGGTACTGTTATGGCCTCTAATGCGATTCATTTCAAAAAATTAATGGATGCTTCACTCCACAATGCAACGATTCACGGCGCAAATATAATTTCGCAGGTTGCAGTAACCACTGCCTTGAATGATTGCGATTACTGGCTTAAAAATTTTCTTTCCCATTTACACCGTATGCGAGATCTGGTTATAACCGAAATAAATACAACTCCTGGATTTAAAAGCAATAGTCCGGACGGTTGTTATGTTGCTTTTGCCAACATTACAGATACCGGAAAATCAAGCCAAGAAATTCACGATTTATTGTTGAAAAATGCTAAGGTTGCAATAGTTCCTGGGCTGAAAGAATGGTTTGGTGAAGGTGCAGATGGTCATATCCGAATGAGTTTTGCCACTTCAGAAGAGATACTAAAGGAGGCTTTTTTTAGAATTAAAAATACAATAGACGGTTTATGAAAGTAGTTATTATAGGAGGTGGAATTGCGGGGTTAACACTCGGTATTTTTTTAAATAAAAACAATAGTGAAGTCGTAATCTGTGAAAGAACATGGATACCCTCAAATGGGCACGCTTTTTTAATGCATAGTGATGCAATCGTTATCCTAAATGAACTGAAAGTAGCCGCCGAGCCAGAAGTAAAGCATAAATTTATTAATTCCTACAGTTTAAAAAGACCTAAAGGGACAGAAATAAAACATTTAAAACTTAGCAATTGGAATTGCATCAAGAGAGTTGACCTTATAAAGTATCTGTACGATTTATTTCCAAAAAACCGCATTAAACTCGGAAGAGATTTTTCGCATTTTATTTATGAAAACGAGAAAGTTACCGCTGCTGTTTTCAAAAATGGTGACGTTGAATATGGTGATGTATTTGTGGGTGCCGATGGAGGAAATTCAATGGTGCGGGAAGCTATTTTTGGCATTATCGAAACGACTCCAGTTGAAGTAAAAGAAATTGTAGGCGTTTGCAAATGCACCACTATTGAAACTAATTATTTAAGCAATTTCAATAAATTCCAGCATAAGACTAAAGGATTGGCTTTTGGATTTATACCTACTTGTGAGGAAAATGAATACGTATGGTTTATACAGTATGACACTGCTATTGCTGACTATAACGGAAATACTGCTGAGGAATTAAAACGATTTTCTAAAGATTTACTCGCCGATTTTTCGCTGGAAGCAAAAGCTATTTTAGATTCTAATACTTTTGAAACAAGTTACATCTGGAAAACACGCGACTTTGATTTATTACCTTCGTTTCACAAAAAAAATGTTGTCTTAATAGGTGACGCTGCACATCAATCTTTACCATTTACCAGCGCCGGAACAACAAATGCGATCCTCGATGCCAAAGTACTTGCTGCTACTCTTTCTGAAAATTTAAATATTGAAAAAGCGTTTACTTCCTTTTATGAAACCAGGAAAGTAGACGTATTGCAACACATCCTGTTAGGGCGCGATTTGAAAAATGAATTTATTAATCCAAGCAATAAAAGTGATGATGATATTACCGTTCCTCTAATCAAGAAAAGAGAAGTTGGAAGCATACCGGGAAAATCAAAACCCATTCAAGTCTTGTACTTTACAGACCCCATTTGTTCCACTTGCTGGGTGATACAACCCGTCCTTAGAAAATTGGAACTAGAATATGGAGATCAAATAAATCTAAAATACTGCATGGGTGGACTGCTCCCTTCATGGCAGGAATACAATAAGCCCAAAAAGAAAAAATTGATTTCTACGGTGTCTGAAGCAGCCAAACACTGGGATGAAGTATGTGCCTTTTATGAAATTCCAGGTGATGGTTCTATTTGGAATGAAGACCCAATGACTTCTTCCTACCCTCCATCAATAGCATTTAAAGCGGCTCAAATGCAAAATGCAGATAAGGCTATTCTATTTTTGAGAAGCATCAAAGAGAAAGTCTTTCTTGAAAAAAAGAATATTATAAAATGGAAACACCTGGAAAATGCGGCTTTTGACACTGGACTGGACTCGGCTAGATTATTAAAAGATTTTGAAGGGAAAGCTCCTGCGCTCTTTGAAGAGGATTTAAAATTAGCGCAACTTTTAGAGATTACAGGGTTCCCAACACTAATTTTTCACACCGCTGATTTTGATAATCAGCACATAATTAAAGGATATCAATCTTACGACGCATTTGAAGAAATTATTAAACAATTAGTTCCCGATATTCAAAAAAATATAGTTGAAACAAACCCATTGCATTTGTTTTCACGATTTTCAACGATGACTACGAAAGAGGTTTCTATAATTTATAATATAACGATGGAAAAAGCCGAAATGATCCTTGATGTGTTATATCAAAAAGGAGAAATTGACAGGTATCAAAATAAAAATGGAAATATATGGATCAGTAAGGAAAAGCAAGAATATTGAACGCAATAGTTTGTTATTTTTTTTCCAATTTCATGAAATTTGTAACCTCCTCAAAGCGGTCGCTCCATGGCCAAAAATACTGCAACACCATAGGTATATGTTTTTTATTTAAGGCAATTGGAATAACTTGAGGTTGAAAAGAATGAAGTGCGCTCAAGAAACGATTATTCCCTACTTTAATCGAAGAATATGTTTTATCCCCTACATAAATTAAAAAAGGAGGCGTGTTTTTATTTAGAAAATAAATTGGAGAGGCATCTTTCCATTTTGCAGGAATTGTAGTCCAGGTAGTTATGTAATCCTCTGTCGCAGTAGGGGGGTTTTCTTCTAAATATTTTTTCATGTCTAGCCCGGCTGCATCGTTTAATATTATTCCGGATATCTCCGCTGAATCAATTCCATATTTAGGATTCATTACCGCCAGAGCTACAAGATGACCACCTGCCGAGTGCCCTGTGACGTAAATCGAATTTGGATTCCCATTGTACTTGATAATATTGTTTTTTGTCCATTGGATCGCTTGAGCTACTTCCTGTGCCATACCATGATAATTTGCATTAGGACTCAAAGTATAATCTGGAATAACAGTAATAACGCCTTTACGTGCAAAATTCCTCCCTAACAAATCATAAGTTCCTTTTCTTCCGCTATTCCAGTTTCCTCCGTGTACAAAAATTAGGACCGGAAGTCGTTTTGATTTAGAGTTTCGAGGTACAAAAACATTCAATTTAGAAGTAGATTCAACAGTAGCGACTGTCGATACCTTTAAGTAAGAAACATCTGTAAACTTTTTACTAACGCAACCCACAAACAAAAAACCAGATAATAAAACTATTACAGTAAAAGATAAACGCATTTTCTTTTTTTTACGAATATAAGATTTCTTAAATTTCCATTTACCAATGCTGTTAAAGTTTTTTCTTTAGCAAATGGTCCGTAATTGGGTGGTCAGATAGTTTGTGACTGGAAATGAAACAACTAAAGAAGAACGCTGGTGTCAGGACTTTCACTCCTTACTATATCAACACAGGAATGTTTGACGTCGTAAAATCAGTAGTACCTACTTTAAATCCGGATAAAGTTGCCCAAAAAATTATTACTGCAATTGAGCACCAACGCTTTTTTTTAAGTATACCATGGAGCGTTGGTTTTGTTCAATTTTTCCGATGGGTAGTCCTACTTAGTTTTTTGCTTGGTTTTAAGGCAAAGTCATGGGCGTATGTTCGACAATGTATCATTTCAAACGAAGGTAATAATGTTATTCCAATTTTCATTTTTAAACCAAAACATTTAAGGAAGCAAGCCTACAACACTAAAAAATTATTTTTAAGTTTTGAAAAAAAAAGCCGCTTTAAAATTAATAAAGCCGCTTTTGCATTTATCTAAAAAATTAATTGAATTTTGCGGCTACATATTCAATCAAACTATCATCACTCATTTTATTAGCAGTACTTTCTTTTGCTTCAACATTTTTGTACTGTGGAGTTTCGTGCAAATATTTAATAAATTGCTCTTGTGCAACTCCAGGTCCTGTTACATGCAGTTCATCTACATTTTGCATGTGAGCAGTAATGTTTTTGAATAACTTGTGAAGTGAATCTCTTTCCGCATTATTCGCTGCATTTTCACTTGAATTACGCACTTGAGGATCTACTTTTTCATGAGCTAAAATTACGAAATCACCTGTGTCTACATTTTCCCTGCCTACAATAGATGCGTGTTCGGAATCCATCCAAACACCAAACTGTTTTTTGTTTTTTTCTGACATAATATTTATTTATTTTATTAATACTTTTATTTTAAAAGTTCATAAAGCGTATTATAGAAGAAATTCCTTTGTACAAAATCAGGAAAAATCTTTAAAAATACGAAAAGTCGAATGAGAGTATTTAGGATTAAAAAACCAATTAACTTAAAGTAATGTACAAAATTATATCGAAACAGTTGATTAATAAAAAGTTAATTGGCAGTATTTTGGGTTATTTTTTCATCGATTAACACCCGATCATTCCCAAAAAATATAGCTTTCGATGGCAAAAAAAAGTTTTCTAGTGTAACAAAAGTTACTGACACCTGCTTATCAACATAGTACTTTTGCGTTATAAAATTTAAATTACATAATTTTATAACTAGTAAATTTTAAATCAATAATTAAAAAAAATATGACAATGAAAATAGAAACGATCATTAAAGAAAAACAAGGCACCATCGTAGATGTGCGCTCCCATGAAGAATTTATGGGCGGTCATATAGTTGATTCCATCAATATACCACTGAACGAAATTCCGAAACGAGTAGAGGAACTACAAAATCTTAAGGCACCTCTGGTACTTTGTTGCGCATCCGGAAACCGCAGCGGGCAGGCACAGCTTTTTCTGAATGAACATGGAATCGAATGTTACAATGGCGGTTCCTGGTTAGATGTAAATTATATTCAATCAAAAAACAGTTAACAAAATGATCAACACATTAAAAAAATTATTTGGTTTTGGACCAAAAATGGACTTCACTGCTTTAGTAAAACAAGGAGCTATTATTCTGGACGTACGGAGCAAGGGAGAATACGCAGGCGGACATATTAGCAATTCTATAAATATTCCTGTAGATACTTTAAGTAACAACCTGCCTAAACTAAAAGATAAAAATCAGACTATTATTACGTGTTGCGCCTCGGGAATGAGAAGTGCTTCGGCTAAAAATATTTTGAAATCAAATGGCTACTCACAAGTGTATAATGGTGGAGGCTGGAGCAGTTTGAGAACCAAGATTGGAAGTTAACAAACACGTTATTTTTTTAAAAAATCATACTATTCGTATTTACAATTAGTTAATTAACAATTGATTAAAACATAGTTTGTTTAATTTTAAAGCATTAAAAAAGTAAGTTATGAGTTTGTAAGAAAAAGTATCAAATTTAGTAGTACTTACAAAAGTAATTTAAAAAAAAACAATCATGAGACCAGAAATTAGTAAAAACGAACCTTATAAAGGAGATGTACAAGCAAAATCAAATGCATCACATGGATTGAGAGATTTATTTGAAGTTGGATTAAAAGACATTTATTGGGCAGAAAAAGTATTGACTAAAACATTGCCAAAAATGGTGAAAAATGCATCATCCCCAGAATTAGTTAACTCTCTAAAAAACCAATTAACGGAGACGCACGAACACGTATCCCGTCTGGAAAAAATATTTGAAGTAACCGGTATTGCGCCAACAGCAAAAAAATGTGATGCCATGCAAGGTATATTGAAAGAGACTAATAATCTAATTAAAGAAACTGATATTGGTATGGTACGTGATGCAGGGATTATTGCTGCGGATCAAAAGGTAAAACACTATGAAATTGCAACCTATGGAACTTTACATGCTTTTGCTAAAACTATAGGTGAAAATAAAGCGGCAGAATTGCTGGCTATGAACCTTAATGAAGAGAAAAAAACGGATGCTATATTAACTGGAATCGCTATGTCTGCGATCAACAGACAAGCTTTTAAAGCGGATGTAATTACAAATACTTAAAACAAAATTTAACTGGAGAGACGTATTTATTACTGCTTCTCTATCTGCTAAAAAGCCTGCTTGCGCAGGCTTTTTTTTTTGATACTTACCATTTAAATTCATAATTCAACCAAACCAAAGCGGTAACTCATTGTGCATTAAATATTGAAAAAACGTTTGTGGTAACCCTAAATAAAAATTACATTTGCAACAGTTTAACTTTTACACACAAAATGAAGCCTAACACACAACAATTAAACGATTTAACTATCCAAGTCAGAAGAGACATTCTTCGAATGGTTCACGCTGTCAATTCAGGTCACCCAGGAGGTTCTCTAGGTTGTACTGAATTTCTTGTAACCTTGTACCAAAATTTAATGGAACGCAAAGAAGGATTTGATATGGACGGTATAGGAGAAGATCTTTTCTTTCTTTCAAACGGACACATTTCTCCAGTTTTCTATAGCGTTTTAGCGAGAAGCGGTTATTTTCCAGTATCGGAATTAGCAACTTTCCGTTTGATTAATTCTAGATTACAAGGACACCCAACTACTCATGACAGTTTACCAGGAGTAAGAATTGCGTCTGGTTCTCTTGGACAAGGATTATCAGTAGGGATTGGAGCTGCTCAAGCTAAAAAATTAAACGGCGACAAGCATATTATTTACACGCTTCACGGTGATGGTGAATTACAAGAAGGTCAAAACTGGGAAGCGATCATGTATGCTTCTGCAAAAAAAGTAGACAATCTTATTGCCACAATCGATTTAAACGGAAAACAAATTGACGGTACTACTGATGAAGTTTTAGCAATGGGAAGTATTCGTGCGAAATTTGAAGCATTTGATTGGGATGTTCTGGAAATTGAAAAAGGAAACGACCTTGAAGCTATTATTGCAGGTATGACAGAGGCTAAATCAAGAACTGGAAAAGGAAAACCGGTTTGTGTATTGTTACATACTGAAATGGGTAACGGAGTAGATTTTATGATGAATACTCACGCTTGGCACGGTAAAGCACCAAATGATGCGCAACTTGACAATGCTTTAGGACAAAATTATAATACTGGAGGCAATTCAGACTACTAAAAATAATTATGAATTTTGAATTATAAATTAGTGGTGGTGAAACACCTAATTTTTAAATTCTTAAATCATTTCAATCTTTAAATTGAAAAATGAAAAAATATACAAATACAGGAAGTAAAGATACTCGTTCGGGTTTTGGAGCGGGAATGACTGAACTAGGTCAAAAAAATGAAAATGTTGTGGCACTTTGTGCGGATTTAATTGGTTCATTGAAATTTGACGATTTCAAGAAAAATCATCCAGAGCGTTTTTTCCAAATTGGTATTGCTGAAGCAAACATGATTGGAATTGCAGCGGGTTTAACTATTGGAGGAAAAATTCCTTTCACAGGAACTTTCGCTAACTTTTCTACGGGAAGAGTTTACGATCAAATCCGTCAATCCGTTGCTTATTCTGAGAAAAACGTGAAAATTTGTGCGTCACATGCCGGATTAACTCTTGGTGAAGATGGTGCAACACACCAAATCCTTGAAGACATAGGATTAATGAAAATGCTACCTGGAATGACCGTAATCAATACTTGTGATTACAATCAAACTAAAGCGGCTACATTAGCATTAGCGGATCATCATGGTCCTGCTTACTTGCGTTTTGGTCGTCCGGTTGTTCCTAACTTTATGCCAGCTGATGAACCTTTCGTAATTGGTAAAGCAATTCTTTTAACTGAAGGTACTGATGTAACCATTGTTGCTACAGGACATTTAGTTTGGGAAGCTTTGATCGCTGCAGAAGCTTTGGAAGCAAAAGGTATTTCAGCTGAAGTAATCAACATTCATACTATCAAACCTCTTGATGAAGAAGCAATTTTGAAATCATTAGCTAAAACAAAATGTATTGTTACTGCTGAAGAGCACAACATTCTTGGTGGTCTTGGCGAAAGCGTTTCTAGAGTATTAGCATTGCATCAACCAGCTCCACAAGAGTTTGTTGCGGTAAATGACAGCTTTGGAGAATCTGGAACACCAGAACAGTTAATGGAGAAATACAAACTAAACAATCAAGCGATTGTTGAAGCGGTAGAAAGAGTTATTAAAAGAAAATAGTTTTTCTCTATATAAATAATGAATCCTATTCGCTTTATGGCGAATGGGATTTTTTTATGTCATTTTTTTAGTTTGAAGCTTCGTTTCTCTAAAAGACGAGTCGACATTTTATGTGATATAATGATTTAATATCCTTCAAATTCAATTTCGTACTACAAAAAAAAATCCAGTTCAATTGAACTGGATTCCTAATTTAAAACTTATTTTTATTAATGACAGTTTTTATCTAAATGCTTTTTAATTCTTGCAACAGCTGTTGTATTTCCATCACAACTTGGGATACTAACAAATGGATAAGACAATCCCGTTGCAGGATTTTTGATTTCAATTTTTGTACCGTAGCCATCACCATCATCATCTACATCTAAGAAATTAGGAATACCATCACCATCTGAATCATCAGGATTGACAACACCAGTTGCTAGAACTCTCATATAACCGTCTCCATTGATGTCTTCTTGATAAGACGGAATCCCATCGTTATCTTGATCCAATCGTTGGATTTCAAATAATTTAAAACCAAATACAAGTGGAGCATAAGATGGAATTGTTCCCTTTCCACTGGAATAATAGGCTAATCCTGAAGGAATAAACATTACCCCAGCCCCAAAATCATTATAAGTCACAGTCCCGTCACCATTTGATGCATAAGTACCTGTTTTGAATTGGGGGAAAATTTCGCTCCATCCTGTGATAACACTGGCTAAACTTATCATCTGTTGTGGATTCTTAACTTCCTCAAATGGAGTTGCAGTTAATGTAGTAACTCCTGATGCCGTTATGCGTTCCAAATATTCCCCTTTATAAGACGTTAATACACCGTCTAAATTGCAGGGTGCAGTTCCCGTACCGTTTCTTAATACTAAATAATACATCTTATAAGTAATATCGTGAAGACTTATGTTTCTGCTCTTTAACTCGTAGATAGTTTGATCCCAGATCGATTTTTGAGTTCCACCTACAGGAATCTTTACAATTGAAATATCCTGATCATCTGTAAATCCAGGATGATTAACAACGGTAATATAATTTGTTTTTAAATATTCTTCTATGTCAGTATTATCGCTAGCATATTGTATTGCATGATCTCTAAGAGGCTCAATTGCAGGAGTATCATTCTTTGAACACGAAAATAAAGAGATTGTTGTAATTGATAAAATAAAATAATACTTAAATTTGTTCATTATTGCTAATTTTTTAAGTGCGCAAGATACAATATTGATTGATTTTTGTAAACTATTTAACTCCGATTTTAGAAAATTTATGAGAATAGATAAATATTTATGGTGTGTCCGATATTATAAGACACGGAATATGGTTACCGAAGCTTGTAAAAAGAACCATATCACAGTAAATGGGCTGGTTGCCAAGCCTTCAAAGGAAGTTTTCCCTACCGATAAAATCACCTTTCGAAAGGATCAAATTACTCAAATTATTACCGTACTAGATATTCCAGAAAATCGTATCGGGGCTAAACTCGTTGACATCTATCGAAGAAACGACACTCCTGCCGAAACCTATCAACATTTAGAACTTTTGAAACTGTCTAAAGAACATTACCGAAAAAATGGTACTGGAAGACCTACTAAAAAAGATAGGAGAGACATCGACGAATTTGGGAATGAAATCGTGAATGACGAAGATGCAGATTAGTAAATACATTTCTAAAACTTTAAACCAAAACAATGAATAAAAATATCATCTTAACGAATCAGGAAATTGAGCATAAAATAAAAAGAATTGCCTACCAAATCTACGAAACATTTGTAGACGAAGAAGAAATTGTCATTGCAGGAATTGCGACCAACGGTTTTATTTTTGCCAAAAAGATTGCCCAGGCTTTGCAAACCATTTCTTCGCTTAAAGTGTCACTTTGTGAAGTTCAAATCAATAAACAAAATCCGGAATTACCCATTCACACCTCTTTGTCAAAAGAAAACTATTCTAACAAAGGGTTGGTTCTTGTTGATGATGTGTTAAACTCCGGCACTACCTTGATATACGCAGTACGACATTTTATAGATGTTCCGTTGAAAAAATTCAAAACTGCAGTTCTTATCGACAGAAACCACAAAAAATATCCGGTAAAAGCCGATTTTAAAGGAATATCCCTTTCTACATCCTTACTGGAACATGTCCAAGTCGTTTTTGATGAAGATGGCACTAGCTATGCGTATTTAAGCTAAAACACTAACAATATCAAGAACAACCTGATCAATGGTTTTATTATCTACATTCACTTTATACTGTGCCTGATTGTAATAAAAACTTCTTTCAAAAAGATGCATTGCAATAAACTCCTTCATCTCCTCCTCATTTTTGTTGGCGATAAGGGGTCTTTTACTTTTATTGGCAGACAATCTGTTAAATAACGTTTCTATCGAAGCTCTCAAATATACTGACAATACATTTTCTCCTTTTAACAACTCATGATTGTTGGCATAACAAGGCGTTCCTCCTCCAAGACCAATAATCATGGCCTCCGAAGAATTTAATAATTCGAGAAAAGACTCATGCTCTACTTTGCGAAAATAAATTTCGCCGTGCTTTTCAAAAATAGCATTTATGGACAAATTTGTTTTTTCTTCGATATATTCATCTAAATCTACGAACGGCATTCTAATGATTCTAGATAGTGTTTTGGCAATAGTGGACTTCCCGCAACCCATATAGCCTAATAATATAATTTTTCTCATGGAATAAAACCTTATAAATTAAGGCGTTAAGATTTATTGTTAAAAAAAGACAAATTTATAATAAAAATGCTTGCAAAACTTCAAATAAAGTCCTTATATTTGCACCCGCATTCAAGGAAAGAATATGACTCGATAGCTCAGTTGGTAGAGCACATCACTTTTAATGATGGGGTCCTGGGTTCGAGCCCCAGTCGGGTCACAAATCTGTGATCAACACATAATTTCCTTGAAGCATTGACTCGATAGCTCAGTTGGTAGAGCACATCACTTTTAATGATGGGGTCCTGGGTTCGAGCCCCAGTCGGGTCACAAAAGGTTGAGTAATTTATTACTTGACCTTTTCTTTTTTTAGGCCACGTGGAGAAACGGTAGACTTGCCAGCTTGAGGGGCTGGTGCTCGCAAGGGCGTGTGGGTTCAAATCCCACCGTGGTCACTTTTAAAGCCTGTTTAATAGGGCTAACGTTGATTTTGCTACACCATTGCTACACCATATTTTTTTGGCAATGTAATTCTTGAAAAAACCTATACTTTACACGGTATAGGTTTTTTCTATTTTTATTTTTTTTCATCTATCCAGTTTCTTTCAAAAATATCAAAAAAAAAGCGACAACCGTAAGGATGCCGCTTTAAATGTTTTCACAACGGAATAATCCTTATTGTGAATTGCTTCAAAATTGTACTGCAAGTATACAACAAAAGTTCTGATGTTCGATTGAGGTTTCCCGTAAAGGAGTTAATTATTTTATCCGTAAGTTTCGAGCTACTAAAAAGCAATGCGTAATGAAAAAAATATTAGGTTTAGATTTAGGAACAAATAGTATTGGCTGGGCACTAACGAATAATGACTTTGATAATAAATTAGGGAGTATTGAAGGCTTGGGAAGTAGAATAATTCCCATGAGTCAAGATGTATTAGGAAAATTTGACAGCGGAGTATCAATATCTCAAACTGCTGAAAGAACAAAATATAGAGGAACAAGAAGATTAGTTCAACGCTTTTTATTAAGAAGAGAACGAATTCATAGAGTCCTGAACATTCTTGATTTTTTACCTAAACATTACTCCGAATCAATAGATTTTGATAAACGCTTTGGACAATTTAAGTCTGAAAGAGAAGAAAAATTATCTTTTTATAAAAATGAAAGCGGTAAGAACCAATTTTTATTTTTGGAAAGCCATCAAGAAATGCTTTCTGAATTCAAATTAATAAATCCTGAATTAAAACAAGTTCCTTATGATTGGACAATCTACTATTTAAGAAAAAAAGCATTAACAGAAAAAATAAGTAAAGAAGAACTTGCCTGGATATTGCTAAACTTCAATCAAAAAAGAGGGTATTATCAACTACGTGGCGAGGAACAAGAAGAAACCAAAAATAAATTAGAGGAGTTCCATACCCTTAAAGTTGTTAATGTAATTGAAAGAGAAAAAGGAAAATCTGGCATATGGTATAATGTAATACTTGCAAACGGTTGGATTTATAAACGTGAAAGCAAAATCGCATTATTTAACTGGGTTGGTAAACAAAAGAATTTCATTGTAACTACCGAACTAAATGATGACGGAACTGTAAAACTAAATAAAGACAATGAAGAAAAGAGAAGTTTTAGATCTCCAAAAGAAGACGATTGGGGATTAATAAAAATCAGAACTGAACAAACAATAAATCAAAGTGGAAAATCGGTTGGTTCTTACATCTACGATGAACTTTTGAAAAATCCAAATCAAAAAATAAAAGGGGAATTAGTTCGAACGATTGAAAGAAAATTCTATAAAGATGAAATCTCGAAAATTCTTAAAACCCAGATCGAATTTCATTCATCTATTTTAACAGATAGAAATCTTTATAAAAAATGTATTGATGAATTGTACAAACATAATGATTCTCATAAAAACAACATCAAAGACAGAGGTTTTGAATATTTGTTTTTGGATGATATTATCTTTTATCAACGTCCTCTTAAAAGCAAAACTTCATTAATTAGTGATTGTAGTCTAGAATTTAGTCCCATTAAAAACAAAAAAGGTACTTTAGTGAAAGATGTTAATGGACAACAAGTTTTAAAACCTTTAAAATGTATTGCAAAATCAAATCCTATTTTTCAAGAATTCCGATTATTACAATTTGTAAAAAACCTTAAAATTTACAAAAAAGAAATAGTCGATGACATTGATGTAACGATTGATTATTTAAAAACGGAAGAGGATATAGTTGAATTATTTGACTGGCTAAATGATAAAGCTGAAATTAGTCAAAAACAATTTTTAGCTTACCCGAAATTCAAATTAAAACAAGATAAATTCAGATGGAATTTTGTAGAAGACAAAATCTATCCTTGCAACGAAACAAGAAATCAGTTTTTGAATGCAGTTGCAAAAATTGATGTAGACAGATCTTTTTTTGATGCCAAAAACACCCAAGATTTATGGCATATTTTATATTCTGTTACTGATAAAATTGAAATCATAAAAGCAATTACAACTTTTGCAAAAAAACATAATTTATCTAATGAATTTATAGCAAATTTTTCAAAATTAAAACCTTATAAAAAAGATTATGGCTCTTATTCTGAAAAAGCAATAAAGAAGTTATTGACGTTAATGAGAAGAGATAAAACTTGGAATCAAGATGCAATTTCTGATAGAGTCACTGACAAAATTAGTGTCATTAAAGAAAGATTGGAATCTATAAATTATGATGTATCAATTCTTGAAAAAGTATCTGACAGCGATATTCCAAAACAAGTTTTAAAAAGTTTTATAAATTGTAATGAATTCAATAAAGATTTAAATATGCATCAGGCATCGTATTTAATATATGACAGACACAGCGAAGCTAGTGACATTTCAAAATGGAAAACTCCCGCAGATATTGAACACTTTTTAAAGTACGATTTCAAACAACATTCACTCCGAAATCCAATAGTAGAGCAAGTTATTACAGAAACTTTACGAGTAGTAAAAGATATTTGGCAACATTATGGAGAAGGAAAAGAAAATTTCTTTGACGAAATTCATATTGAGTTAGGACGTGAGATGAAAAATGATAAAGCAACTCGTGAAAGAATGACTAAACAGATTTCTCAAAACGAAAACACCAATTTACGAATCAAAGCCATTTTAACGGAATTAAAAAATGATGGAATAAGCCATGTTCGTCCATATTCTCCAAGCCAGCAAGAGATTTTAAAAATATACGAAGAAGGTATTTATAGCAGCGAAAATAGAAAAGAAAAACTAGAAGAAGTTGATAAAATAAGGAAAAATTCGAAACCAACAACTTCTGAAATTAACAAATATAAACTTTGGCTGGAACAAGGATATATTTCGCCTTACACTGGAAAGTTAATTCCATTAAGTGACTTGTTTACAACCAAATACCAAATCGAACACATTATTCCGCAATCCAGATTATTCGATGATTCGTTAGCAAACAAGGTCATTTGCGAATCCGAAGTAAATGACTTGAAAGGAAATATGACCGCATTAGAATTTATTCTAAAAAACGAAGATAGAATTATAACCTTAACTGGTGGAAAGACAGTTAAAATATTCACTAAAGAAGCTTATAACCAACACATAAATAGCTATTACAGCAAAAATAAAAACAAGCAAAAGAGATTGTTGAGTGAAGAAATTCCAGAAAAATTTATCGAAAGACAATTAAATGACACCAAATACATCAGTAAAATTGTAAAGAATCTTTTAAGTAAAATAGTTCGAGAGGAAGATGAACAAGAAGTAACTTCAAAAAATATCGTTTCCTTAAATGGCTCTATTACTTCAAAAATGAAGCAAGATTGGGGTTTGAATGACGTTTGGAATAAACTTGTTACACCGCGTTTTGAACGTTTAAATGCAATAACTAATTCTAGTGATTTTGGTAAATTAGAACTTAAAAAAGATGAATTTGGAAATAGTGGAAAACAAGTTTTTCAAACCACAGTACCAGATGAAATTGCAAAAGGATTTTCTAAAAAGAGGATTGACCATCGCCATCACGCTTTAGACGCCTTAGTAATTGCTTGTATAAATAGGACACATATCAACTATTTAAATAATCTAAATGCTAAAGGTGAAAATGACAAAACTATCAAACACGAATTAAGAAACAAAATCTGTTTCAAAACCAAACCTGACGCAAATGGAAATTATAAATGGGAATTCCACAAGCCTTGGGAGAATTTTACAAAAAAAGCAGAAGATGAACTAAATCAAACCATTATCAGTTTCAAACAAAACTCTAGAGTTATCAATAAAACGGTAAATAAGCATCAAGTTTGGAAAGAAGAAGATGGTGCAATGAAAAAAATCACTACCAAACAAACAAAAGGAGATAACTGGGCAATTAGGAAACCAATGCACGCAGAAACGGTAAGTGGAAAAGTGTTTTTAAAGCGAATTAAACAAAGCCATATTACTATTGCAAATGCAATTGACCAAATAGAATTGATAGTAGATAAGGAAGTTAAAAAACAACTTGCAGTTAAAATAAAACAATATCCAAACAATCGTGAGGGATTAAAAAAACACCTCAAATCTTTCCCCGTAATGATTGATAGAAAAGCTATTGACAAAGTTCAGGTCTATGAAACCATACAAGCTACTGCTACCCGAAAAACACTTGACATCACTTTCGATGAAAAGAAAATTGAAAAAATAACGGATACAGGAATAAAAAAAATTCTATTAAAACATCTTCAACAAGAAATGTATCAAAATACTATTGGTGAAAATGGCAAAAAAATCCCCGCTCACGAAATTGCTTTTTCTGAAAATGGTTTAGATGATTTAAACAAAAATATTACAGCATTAAATAATAACAAAAAACATCAACCAATAAAAAAAGTCAGAGTTTTTGAAGAGGGAGGTAAATTTAGTTTAGGTCAAACAGGAAATAAAGCTGATAAATACGTAGAAGCTGCAAAAGGAACAAATTTGTTTTTTGCAATCTATCAAGATGAAAACGGGAAACGAAATTATACAACCATTCCTTTCAATGAAGTAGTTGAAAGGCAAAAACAAGGATTAAGTTCTTCACTAGAAATAGATAAAAACGGAAATCGTCTTTTATTTACTCTTTCTCCAAATGATTTAGTTTATATACCAACAGAAGATGAAATGGAAAACTTAACTCTTCTTAATTTTGATAAATTATCAAAAGAGCAAGTACAAAGAGTATATAAATCTGTGAGTTTTACTGGAAATCGATTGTATGCGATTCCTAATAATATTGCAACTTCAATTGTAGATAAAATGGAATTCTCTTTGTTAAATAAAGTAGAATTTACTCTTGACAAAGAATCAATAAAAGAATTTTGTTTAAAACTTGAAGTTAATAGACTTGGAAAGATTAAAGGAATAATTCGATGATAAAACGAACCCTTTTCTTTGGTAATCCCGCTTATTTGAGCACCAAAAACGAGCAAATTGTAATCTCTTATCCTTACAAGGAACAAGAGACCAAAACTGTGGCTATAGAAGATATTGGGGTTATCGTTCTAGAAAATCAACAAATCACGATTACCAATGGTTTGCTGGAAAAACTAATTCATAATAATGTGGCGTTAATCAATTGCGACCAATACCATTTGCCCATTGGTTTGTTAATGCCTTTGAATGGTCATACGGAACAATCGGAACGGTTCAAAAACCAAATTAATGCTTCTGCCCCACTCAAAAAGAATTTATGGCAACAAACCATTAGTGCTAAAATTATAAACCAAGCAGGATTGCTCAAAGAAAAAGGAATTCCGTGCCGAAAAATGGAGCTTTGGGCAAAGGAAGTTACTTCGGGAGATGCACTCAATCACGAATCCAGAGCAGCTGTTTATTATTGGCCAAATCTCATCAAAATAGAAAATTTTACCAGAGGACAAAAAGGAATCGCTCCTAATAATCTGTTGAATTATGGTTATGCCATTCTAAGGGCTATTACCGCACGAGCTATTGTTAGTTCTGGCATGCTGCCTACTTTAGGCATTTTTCATCGCAACAAATACAATGCGTATTGCCTTGCTGATGATATTATGGAACCGTATCGCCCGTATGTCGACTTGATTGTATGTCATATCATGGAAACTGAAGATACTTTTGAAGAATTAACCATTGACATTAAAAAACAATTATTGAGTATAGCCAGTATCGATGTTTTTATTGACGGAAAAAACAGTCCGTTAATGGTCGCCATGAGTAGAACCACACATTCCTTACACGAATGTTTTGATGGAACGGCAAGGAAAATTTTATACCCCGTTTATGTATGACGAACATTACACCCGTTTAAATCAATATAGAAGTTTGTGGATATTAGTATTTTTTGACCTGCCAACGGAAACGCGAAAAGAGCGCAAAATAGCCAGTATATTTCGTAAGAAATTATTAGACGATGGCTTTTCTATGTTTCAATTTTCAATCTACATGCGATTTTGTGCCAGCAGAGAAAATGCGGAAGTACACACCAAAAGAATAAAAAATAACTTACCCGAACACGGCAAAATTGGCGTCATGCAAATAACCGATAAACAATTTGGGATGATGGAACTTTTTTATGGAAAAAAATTAGTAGAAACAGACAAACCATCACAACAGTTGGAATTATTTTAGTCATCAGGATTAAAAAAAGGTATAACTACCTGAACAACAATACCTAAAACCCACTCCTTTTCTATTTCAGAAGAAACCCATAACTACCAACATATCAAACGATTACATCGCGGTATGTTGGGAATTATAAGCTAAAATACAATTTTGAAAGCAATTCACAACAATCTTTGCCTATAGAAACAGAAGCATAAAGTTGGGAATTATAAGCTAAAATACAATTTTGAAAGCAATTCACAACCCATCGAAACGATTCCTTTTGCCATCCATTGTTGGGAATTATAAGCTAAAATACAATTTTGAAAGCAATTCACAACAAACTTTCCATCAATGTTCTTCTATTTTAGTTGGGAATTATAAGCTAAAATACAATTTTGAAAGCAATTCACAACCAAATCCTATTCACGCAATCGACGAAACCGGTTGGGAATTATAAGCTAAAATACAATTTTGAAAGCAATTCACAACAGATTTCGTCATCACTCAAATTAGGACCCGGTTGGGAATTATAAGCTAAAATACAATTTTGAAAGCAATTCACAACCGATGGTGCTTCAGGAAATTTTATTCTTTGTTGGGAATTATAAGCTAAAATACAATTTTGAAAGCAATTCACAACTGTACATGATTTTTACAGTCGATCCTGTCAGTTGGGAATTATAAGCTAAAATACAATTTTGAAAGCAATTCACAACGAAAGCATATTGTTTGATTTAAAGGAATGTGTTGGGAATTATAAGCTAAAATACAATTTTGAAAGCAATTCACAACGTATTCAATCACAACAATCAGCAGTAACCAGTTGGGAATTATAAGCTAAAATACAATTTTGAAAGCAATTCACAACGCATTGGGTTTCACGCCATCTACAGCGCCAGTTGGGAATTATAAGCTAAAATACAATTTTGAAAGCAATTCACAACAAGTGACGCATTAGTTATATTAAAAAATGGGTTGGGAATTATAAGCTAAAATACAATTTTGAAAGCAATTCACAACAGTGAGTTGTTTTCGATATAAATACGCTTCGTTGGGAATTATAAGCTAAAATACAATTTTGAAAGCAATTCACAACGATAAATTCCCAAAAGAAAAACCTGCTCAGGTTGGGAATTATAAGCTAAAATACAATTTTGAAAGCAATTCACAACACAGGCTTTACCAACTGACAACCAGCATTTGTTGGGAATTATAAGCTAAAATACAATTTTGAAAGCAATTCACAACACTAATGGGGCAACAATACAAGCGTCATTTGTTGGGAATTATAAGCTAAAATACAATTTTGAAAGCAATTCACAACCGTGGAGATGAGTGTAGTGCGCGCCTGATGGTTGGGAATTATAAGCTAAAATACAATTTTGAAAGCAATTCACAACAAGCAGCTCCCTGCGGCAGATTAGTGTCAGGTTGGGAATTATAAGCTAAAATACAATTTTGAAAGCAATTCACAACCGTGAGTTAGGCGAAGTGCGCGCCTGTTAGGTTGGGAATTATAAGCTAAAATACAATTTTGAAAGCAATTCACAACTAATCGTTCAGTAACTTCGCTTTTTGAAATGTTGGGAATTATAAGCTAAAATACAATTTTGAAAGCAATTCACAACAAGAGATCCCTCAATATGTATTTAAGACAAGTTGGGAATTATAAGCTAAAATACAATTTTGAAAGCAATTCACAACTCAGGAAGATAGAACGTTTGACGAAAACCCGTTGGGAATTATAAGCTAAAATACAATTTTGAAAGCAATTCACAACTAATAAGTTAGGAATATTTTTTTAGTACACGTTGGGAATTATAAGCTAAAATACAATTTTGAAAGCAATTCACAACATATCTGACATTTACAAAAAGATTGTAAAGTTGGGAATTATAAGCTAAAATACAATTTTGAAAGCAATTCACAACGTTTGTGCCATTTTTTATAGTTTAGTGTAAGTTGGGAATTATAAGCTAAAATACAATTTTGAAAGCAATTCACAACGCATCTACGATCATATCCCAAGTAGGAGCAGTTGGGAATTATAAGCTAAAATACAATTTTGAAAGCAATTCACAACGGTACTTTATTCCCTATTATGGGAGCTAAGTTGGGAATTATAAGCTAAAATACAATTTTGAAAGCAATTCACAACGTGCTGTTGAACTAAACCTTCGGTAGCACTTACCGAGATTTTGTACCTTACGAAGATAATTAAAATTCGTAAATTATGACTACAAAAAAAAGCATCCCGATGCGTTAAGAGAAAACAAAATCCTGAATCAAGCCAAGCGAGAAGTTCCCGGTTTCGAGGAGCTTTTAGATCGTTTTGAGCGTACCGTATCGGTCTTGGGTCGGAGCCAAAGTACTTTTAACAATTATTCCCGTCACGTGGCGGCTATTTCACTCTATTTTGGTAAAATCCCTACCGAACTAGATTCCGAGCAGGTACAGGACTACTTGTTTTATCAACAAAAAAAGTCAAAAACCCCTTCGCAAACCTATTTCAAACACTGCGTTTATGGCCTTCGGTTTTTGCTGAAATCCGAAGGCTTACCGTATGAATTCCTGCGATTACCCTCGATAAAACACGAAAAAAAACTTCCTGTTGTTTTGAGCAAAGAAGAAGTTTGGGCGATGTTGCAAAACGCCAAACTCCTCAAACACCGAATTCTGATTGGCTTGCTTTACGGTTGTGGACTTCGTTGTATGGAAGCAAGA
>NZ_JBHZQA010000015.1:0-31488 GCF_042787335.1 Flavobacterium fructosi
GGGCTAAAAAGCCATACAGTTCTTCTCCTGTTTTGAACTGCTTTAAAAAATCATCGGATAATAATTCTTCTTTTCTCATATTAAAGTGTGTTTATAAATATACGTTAAAAAGTTATTCTGAAAATTTGAGCTTTTGAATTAGCTCAAATTTTCAGAATAACTTTTTAACTTACACACTCTATGAGACGGTACCTTCGAAAAACTACAGAAAAGAGGCTGCCAATTTTTTTGACAGTCTCTTTTTAATTTATTCCATAAAAAATCAAACAAATTTAGCATAAAAAACCAGAATTAATTAGATAACTTAATAGTTTAGTAATGCTTTGCAAATACAAACAAACTCTCGTTTATGTATCTTCCCCAATAAAACAAATAGACACATCTACCAATGGATCTGAATTCATACAGCAAAACGATTCTGATTGCTCCATTAAACTGGGGTCTGGGACATGCTACGCGATGTATTCCAATTATTAAGGCTTTGCAGGAGAATAACTATATTCCCATAATTGCTTCTGATGGGATTGCCCTTGAAATATTACGAAAAGAATTTCCATATATACAGTTCCTTGAATTACCGTCCTACCATATAGAATATGCCAAAAATGCAAAGAATTTTAGATGGAAACTGTTGAGAAATTCTCCAAAAATGATGGAAGCGATTTGGAAGGAGAAAAAATTGGTCAAAGAATGGATTAAGAAATATGGTATTGAAGGAATTATATCTGATAACCGTTTGGGCGTTTTTAGTAAAAAAATACCTTCTGTTTTTATTACCCATCAGTTGAAAGTGATGACGGGAAATACGACATGGATTACTAGTAAATTACATCAGCATATTATAAAAAAATATACCGCTTGCTGGGTTCCTGACTTTGAGAAAAAACCAAGCTTAACCGGCGAATTAGGACATTTACCTAAAAATAATTTAAATCCCACTTACATTGGACCTTTAAGCCGCCTTCACAAAAAAGACACGGAAAAAAAATACGATCTCATGGTAATCCTTTCGGGTCCTGAACCGCAACGAGCAATATTGGAAGAAAAATTAAAAATCGAAATTTTACAATATCGTGGAAAAGTCGTTTTTATAAAAGGCGTTGTTGAGAAGATTCAAAAAAAGGAGCAAATAGAAAATGTCACGTATTATAATTTCATGAATACACGACAACTCGAACAAATATTCAACGAAAGTGATTTGGTATTATGTAGATCTGGCTATACGACCATAATGGATTTGACAAAACTAGGCAAAAAAGCTTTTTTTATTCCTACTCCCGGCCAATACGAGCAGCAATATTTAGCCAAAAAGCTAAAAAACGAAGGATTAGTTCCTTACGCAGAACAAAACGATTTTAAAATAGAACATCTCCTTGAAACAGAACAGTACAAGGGACTTCCTCAAATAGAAACGAGCTTAGATTGGAAATCATTATTTCAGGTTTTTGAAGAGAAATAATCGATTATTAACTGATTAATGACTCCTTTTCAAAGCCATTTCTCTGATAAACAAAAAACACACTAATACTACTTTAAAGGCCAGTAGTTAGTGTGTTTTAATTTGAATCAATTACTGTTTAATCCGGAACAAATTAATTATCGGATTTCTTCTCACCAAATTTCTCGTGCTTGATTATTTTTGCATTAATCATAAAATAAACATATTCGGCAATATTAGTACAATGCTCTGAAATACGCTCTAAATGTTTTAAAACAATAACCAGATTTGTCCCTGAAACAACCGTTTTAGAATTAGACTTCATCTCGTTGATTATATTGTGAATCGCATCATCACAATCGTTTTTTATCGTATTGTTTAAAATGAAAATTTCTCCAATACTATTTTCACTGCGAGTCAAGAAACATTCATTTGTTTTAATGGTAACAATCTCCACTTGTCTGGCAAGATCCGCAATATTAAACTTAACAATCAAGTCGTGCTTGTCTTTAATATTTTTAGCTTTTTTTATAATGCTAATAGCCAAATCCCCTATACGTTCAATCTCGTTACTAATTTGCATTGCAGACATGATAAAACGTAAATCAGAAGCAACGGGCTGTTGCAAAGCAAAAATACTTTGACAAATTTCATCGATTTTTACATCTAATTTATCAATTTTATTTTCTACTTTTTTTACTTCTTTTCCTTCTGAAACAGGTTCTGACAGTAATGCTTTTACAGATTCTCCAACTTGATTCTCTGCTAAAACACCAATCTTTTCAATTATATTTTTAAGTTTTTCTAATTCTATTTCAAAGTGTGAAGCCATGTTTTTTCTCAATTTAAGTATTAAAAGATTAAAGAATTTAAAGATTATGGAATTTCCAATTAAGACCTTTTAGGTCTATAAATCTTTAAATTTTACAATTTTTAAATTATTTTTTTATCCAAATCTACCTGTGATGTAATCTTCAGTTTGTTTTTGCTCTGGTTTTGTAAATATAGCATTAGTTTTACCCATTTCAATCAACTCACCCAGATAAAAGAACGCGGTATAATCACTTGTTCTTGCGGCTTGTTGCATGTTATGCGTAACAATAATTATAGTGTACTGCTCTTTTAATTCATGAACTAATTCTTCGATTTTTGAAGTAGAAATTGGATCCAACGCACTTGCAGGTTCATCCATTAAAATAATATCCGGACTAACTGCCAATGTTCTTGCGATACACAAACGTTGTTGTTGTCCCCCCGAAAGACCCAAAGCAGAATCATCCAGTCTGTCTTTTATTTCGTCCCAAATAGCAGCTTTTCGTAAAGAAGTTTCTACTATCTCATCTAATTCTGTTTTGTTTTTTATTCCATTTATTTTTGGACCGTACGCTATGTTCTCATAAATAGATTTTGGAAATGGATTTGATTTTTGAAAAACCATTCCTATTTTTTTTCTAATATTAACAACATCAACATTTTTGTCATAAATATCAACTCCTTCAACCAGCATTTCACCCGTAATTTTCACATCAGGAATAAGGTCATTCATTCTATTGATACATCTTAAAAATGTCGATTTACCACATCCGGAGGGACCAATTAAAGCGGTTACTTTATTAGCTGGAATTTGCATCGAAATTTCCTTTAATGCCTTTTTTTCCCCATAGTATAATGATAAATCATTAACGTGTATTTTTATATCTTTCATGTTTCTTTATGTTAAATCTAAAGTATAATTTATTAGTCAGATTTCAAATTATTTTGCTCTTCTTCTAATTCTGGATCTAATAATTACTGCTACTAAGTTTAATGATAGGGTAAGGATTAATAATACTAATGTTGTAGCAAACTGAATAGGCATTGTTTTTTCGACATCTGAAGATTGAGTTGACATAATATAAATATGGTATCCCAAATTCATAAACTGGTCACTCAAAGATTCTGGTAAAGTAGCTAAATAATAAGCCGCTCCGGTAAATAAGATAGGAGCTACCTCTCCTGCACCTCTGCTTACCGCCAGAATTGTCCCAGTCATAATTCCAGAAATAGACCCTGGAAGCACTACATTTTTAATGGTTTGCCACTTTGTTGCTCCTAAAGCTAAACTTGCCTCACGCAACTCACGAGGAATTGTTTTCAACGCTTCTTCAACTGAAACAATAATTACAGGCAGCGTAAGTAAAGCCATAGTAAGACTTGCCCAAAGAATATTAGGTTGCCCCCAATGCAATTGTCCTGCACTAAACGTTTTATCTATTCCTCCCCCCACAAACTGAATAAAAAATCCAAGTCCAAATAAACCAAAAATAATTGAAGGCACAACTGCCAATGTTCGAATAGAGAATCGGACCGCGGCTGCAATTTTTGAATTTTCTTTCGCGTATTCCGTTAAATAAATAGCCGTTATAGTGCCAAAAGGAACAGCTGCAATTGACATTACAACAACCAATATAAAAGTACCGATTAAAGCAGGAAATATTCCGCCTTCTGTCATTCCATTTGTAGGGAATGAGCTGATAAATTCCCATGAAAATTTTTCACGACCTTCATAAATAATAATACCTAAAATAATAAAAAGAACGGCAATGATCAAGAGCACTGCAACTTGAGTAATTCCAATAATGAATTTTCCTTTTACATCTACACCCTTTTTTTTGTTTGAAAAAAAGTGGTTTTCTGTTTCGTTGATAACTGTATTCATGATTATTTACCTTGAAATTTTTTGATTAATTTACCTTTTACATAAAACTCTGCAACGGCATTTAATGCAAACGAAAAGATGAAAAGTAATGATCCAATGAAGAACAAGACACTGTAATGGGTTTCTCCAAAAACTGTCTCCGCCATTTCTGAACCAATAGTCGCCGCAAAAGTACGCACACTTTCAAAAGGATTCGCTGACAATAATGCAGCATTCCCAGTTGCCATAAGCGCAATCATCGTTTCTCCAAAAACCCGGCCAACACCTAAAAGTAATGCGGCAAAAATCCCCGGCGTAGCAGCAGGTAAAATCACAAAAAATGCAGTTTGCCATTTGCTCGCTCCCAGTGCTAAACTTGCCTCAGTAAATGTTTTGGGTATTGCTGAAAGTGCATCTTCTGATATGGTATAAATAATAGGAATTGCAGCCAAGGCCATAGCAACCCCGCCGATGAAAGCATTTAATCTTGATTCATATCCAAAAATGTCTTGAAAAAATGTCGCTAAAACCATCAATGCAAAAAAACCAATAACAACTGATGGAAACGCCGCCAGCATCTCTATGATAGGCTTAATAATTTCTTTGGCCCTTTTTGATGCAAAACAAGAAGTATAAATCGCCGCTAAAATTGCAATGGGTCCCGCAATCAACATAGCGATTATTGTCACTTTTAAAGTTCCTATTAATAATGCTATTAAACCAAATCTGGGATGTTCAGAAACGGGTACCCATTCTGTAGTAAAAAAAGTACTCCATGTTTTATCAGCACCTTCATTATTACTTCCTACTACTTCTTTCATTTCATCTGAAGAACCTTCAACAGTTGGCTCCGCTTTTACATCACCGTATGTTTCTGGTTTCAAATCCTCATTAGTGACAGCTTCTGAACCGTATGTTTCTGGTTTCAAATCCTCGTTTGTAACAGCTTCTGAACCGTACGTTTCAGGTTTTAATTCCTCCGTTGGTTCTGAGCCATAAGATTCTGGCTTTGCACCTGAATCAGGAGTAGCCTCAATTTCAGTTTTTGCTTTTTCAGATGTACCAAAATTAAAAATAGGCAACGACTCTTTAAAAACAAAAACAAAAATAAGAACAATTATAGCTATCGATAAAAAAGCAACCGATGATATAATTTTTTCAGCTAGAAACTCAGAAAGTCTAAATTGTTTTTTCAGGCTTTCTTTAGTGAAATTTTGTTTATTTGGAAATTCGGAATTCATTTATTTTATTTAAGAATTCATAAGTTATATATTAAAAAACACGCACTCAAAAACGGTGCATGCAACAAAAGCTACTATTATTTTAAAGGGTAATACCCGACTTCTTCCACCATATTTTGTCCTTCTGGACTCAATATCCAATCGATAAAAGCTTTAGCTTCTCCTGTTGGTTGCGACTTCAAATACATATATAAATATCTTGAAATTGGGTAGGTTTTATCTTTAATAGTTTCTGCCGTTGGCAAAATTCCTGCACTTTTACCGTCTACTTTAATTTTACAATCTTTTACCCCTTCGGCATAAGCAGCACCGCCGTATCCAATACTATATTTGTCTTTTTTAACTGCATTTACAATCGCAGCTGTACCCGGCAAAGTTTGACATGTTTTCGAAAAATCTGTTTTTACGACATGCTCTTTAAAAAACTCAAAAGTACCTGAACTACTTTCTCGACCGTACAATTGGATTTTTTCATCGTCACCACCTACCTCTTTCCAATTCGTAATTCTGCCAGAAAAAATATCGCTTAGTTGCGCTATTGTAAGTTCTGCTACGGGATTTTCTTTATTTAGAAAAACGGACAAACCATCTTTTGCGCAAGCAATTTCTAAACCACTAGTTTTATATTTTTCCTTTAATTGATCTACTTCAGATGGTTTCATAGGGCGACTTGCATTTGCAATATCCGTTGAACCATTGATCAATGCCGCAATACCTACACCAGAACCTCCTCCAGTTACCTGAATTGTAGTTTTAGGATTTTTTTTCATAAATGCCTCAGCCCATTTTTGAGATAAGATCACCATGGTATCTGAACCTTTCACAGTTACCTTTTTCGATTCGCTAGAAGTACATCCTATTACCATAACGGCTAATAAAATAGTTGCAATTTTTAATTTACTTGTTTTCATAATTTTCTATTACTTGGGTAAACATTAAATCTATTTATGCTTTAAAATAAAAAGTATCCCTTACTGGAAAAACCGGTAAGGGATACTAAAAGCCTTAGTTATTTTACAGGAAAATAACCTACTGATGTAATAATTTTTTGACCTTCTGCACTTAAGATCCAATCGATAAAAGCTTTAGTTTCACCTGTTGGTCTTGATTTCAAATACATATATAAATATCTTGTAATTGGATACGTTTTGTTCTTGATCGTTTCTGCAGTTGGTGCAATACCTGGACTTTTATCGTCTTTTTTTACTTTACAATCTTTTACACCTTCAGCGTAAGCAGCACCACCGTAACCTATTCCTAATTTGTCTTTCTTAACTGCATTTACAATAGCTGCAGTTCCTGGCAATGTTTGACAACTTGGAGAGTAATCCGTTTTTACCACATTATCTTTGAAAAAGGCAAACGTACCTGAACTACTTTCTCTACCGTACAATCTAATATTTGCATCTATACCACCAACTTCTTTCCAGTTTGTAATTTTTCCGGCAAAAATTTGACCAATTTGTTTTATTGTAAGTTCCGAAACTCCATTCGCTTTATTTAAATAAACAGACAATCCGTCTTTTGCACAAGGAATCTCAACACCTAATGTACTGTAACGAGCTTTTAATTTTTCCACCTCCGATGATTTCATAGGACGACTAGAATTTGCTATATCTGTTGAGCCATTAATCAATGCCGCAATACCTACACCTGAACCTCCACCTGTTACTTGAATCGTTGTTCCTGGATGTTTTTGCATATACACCTCAGCCCATTTTTGTGACAAAATAACCATGGTATCAGAACCTTTAACTGTTATTTTATTCAATGATGTAAAAGAAAATCCTATTGCCATAACCACTAATAGAACAGCTACTAATTTAATTTTTGTTGTTTTCATTTTATTTTATTATTTGTATTAAAGTCTAATCTATTGCTTTAAAATCCAGCTTGAATTCTAATTGTAAACGTGTTATCTAATTTGTCTTTTATATAATCGCCACCTACTGTGGTACTTTTTTCATTAATTGGTAAACTATAACCAGCAACGATTTTTACATTATCATCGTAAAAGTATTGCCAAGAAAATGACCAGTTATTGTATTTCAAATCTTCTTTAATAGTCACTGCATCTCCTGCAAGATGTCTGTTTGGATCCCAACTGTCATATCGAACTGCAATTTGATTGCTCGTTCCAATATTTTTCACCAAAGTCGCATAGTATCCTGAAAAATCTCTAATCCCATTAAAATTAAAACTAGGATTGCTATTTGCTACAGGCAAAGCTGTAGTTGATTTTTCGCCTGATATCTTTCCACAGATATATTCTCCTTTAAGAGACATTCCTCCAAGAAAATCATAATAAACTCTCATCTCGCCACCAAACCATCTTTTTTGGAAACTATCTCCTACTTTAGCTGTGAAATTATTATTATTTGCATCGCTGAAAGTTCCTGCTTGTAAAACTGCTGTATTTCCTAAATAAGTATGAGCTCCTACATCAATTCCCAAACCTTGAGAAGGAAACTTAAAAGAATAAACACCTCTCATCATCACATCTTTCTTATTATCTACATCTCTAAGGTTATTTGTCAAAGAACCTTCACCATAATTTCCGTTAAAAACAGCTAACTGAAATTTAAATGGTATCTCATATTTAGTCTCTAAATCCATTTCGATTTTTGCCCCTAAGTCTCTCTCTTGCGGATACAAAATTCCAGACATTCTGCTTCTTTCTAACAATTCTCTTGAGCGTGAAGAAAACTCCACTTCGTAACTCGTTCGGTTGAATTGCCCTAAAAACAACTTAAATGTTTGCAACCATTTATCATTTAACTGAACATAAGCGTCTCTTAAAGTAACTTTATCAAATGCATAATCCGGTTGAATTACAAATACCGCACCAGTAACTGGCTCATACGTCAATTTCACACGTGCTCTTCTGATAAAAAAAGTGTTTTTTATAGGCACCGCAGTAGTAGAAGGACCGGGTCCTATATTGTCTTGAAAATTATACATCTCGTATTGTGCTTGCAGGTATCCGGAAAATTTAATTTTGGTTAATTTTCCCAAATCACTATCCATGGTCGCAAGCCTTTCGTCCAGACCTGAAAACTTCATAGAATGTTCGTCTATAGATTCTTTCAAAGATTCTATTGTTACTGTTTTAACGGAATCAACACTCATTGTTTCTAAAGAATCAACAGCTACTGCTTTAATTGTATCACTCTTAACATCTTGTGCATTAGCCAAAACTGAAGTCATAACTAAAACTGCAAATAAAACTTTTTTCATCGTTGTTATATGATTATTTTTTTTGCAAAGATGAAGCTGTTATGTTAAGCGAATGTTAACATAGTATTATGTTGATGATAAATTATCATTAAGAAAAGATGTGCAGTCTTTTTTGTAAGATTTGCTTTGACTAATTTCCAGACTTATTATTTTTTTGTTTTGTTGACATAAAGACTTTTACTATAGATTTTTTCAAGATCTAATTCTGGTTTCTCAAATCTCGCCTTCTCGATTGTAAAGGAAAACTCAGACCCAATGCCAAACTCACTCTCTACATATATTTTCTCCTTATGCGCTTCTATTATGTGCTTTACAATTGCTAGCCCTAAACCTGAACCTCCTTCTGCACGGGAGCCGCTTTTATTCACTCTGTAAAACCTTTCAAAAAGCCTTGGAATATTTTGTTTTTCTATTCCTTCACCATTATCAGTTATTCGAACTAAGACCTTTTTCTTTGTCAAATTAACAATAGAAACTTCTGTAAGGCCGCCCTCTTTTCCGTATTTTATCGAGTTTACAATTAAGTTCTCGACAACTTGCTGAATCTTATCTTTATCTCCATACACTATAATAGGTTGTATGTGATAATTTTCAAAAGCTAATGTGATTTTCTTTTTATCGGCTTTCATTTCTAGTAAATCGAAAACATTTTGCGCTAATTCCACGATATCAAATTCAGAAAAATCCAGATTCAAATCACCCGATTCCAATTTTGTAATCATATCTAAATCTTCGACAATGTAGATTAATCGCTCTACTCCTTTTTCGGCACGTTTTAAATATTTTTTACGAACTGTTTTATCATCCATCGCACCATCGATAAGGGTAGATAAATAGCCTTGCACAGTGAACAAAGGCGTCTTTAATTCATGGGAAACATTGCCAAGGAATTCTCTTCGATATTCTTCTCGAACCTGCAACATTTCTATTTCCAATTTTTTATCGGTAGCAAATTTCTTAACTTCTCGGGTTAGGGTTTCCATATCAGTAGTAATGGGCTGATTTATAAAGGAACTGGATTCCAGTAAAGATACATCGTCGTATATTTTTTTTACTCGTCTGTAAATGAACCGTTCGACCCTATATTGCAACACTAGAAAAGAAAATAAATAAATAACGAAAAGGCAAACTATTCCAAAGAACATTAAATTACTAACTTTCGAACCAAAAAACAACAGCACCATCAACACTACGAATCCAGCAGCAAAAAGGCTAATGAATAAAGCTGACTTTATGGCAAATTTATAGGTTTTTTTAAAATTTATTTTCATCTATTTCACATCTCGCAGTAAAGCGATTTGAATTTTTAAATTTGTTATGCGTATAAAAATGTGTGTCGCTTACACTTCAAATTTGTAGCCAACTCCTTTTATAGTTTTAAAAAAATCTTCTCCGATTTTCTCCCGTAATTTTCTAATATGAACGTCTATTGTTCTTCCGCCAACAACAACTTCATTTCCCCATACTTTATCTAAAATTTCGTCTCTTTTGAATACTTTCCCTGGCTTTGAAGCCAATAAATAAAACAATTCAAATTCTTTTCGTGGCAACGCTATTTCAACATCGTCTTTTCTTATTTTATATTCTTCCCGATTGATTTCAATTCCTCCTACGTTAAGCGTTTCACTATTTTGCTCTTGTTCGTTCAATCGTCTTAATAGTGCTTTTACTTTACTGACTAATAGTTTTGGTTTAATTGGTTTTGTAATATAATCATCGGCCCCAGCATCAAAACCAGCCACTTGAGAATAATCTTCGCTTCTTGCTGTTAGGAAAGTAATAATCACATTATTCAGTTCCGGGATTTTTCTAATGTTTTCACAGGCTTCCATTCCGTCCATCTCTGGCATCATAACATCCATGATTATAAGATCAGGTAATTCTTTCTTAGCCTTTAATATAGCTTCTTTTCCGTTTGCTGCGGTAAATATCTGATAACCTTCCTGAGTAAGATTGTACCCTACAATTTCCAAAATATCCGGCTCATCATCAACTAGTAAAATCTTTGTGTTTCTTTTTTTCATAAATAGAAAAATTATGTTAATCTAAAAGAATTTACTACTGAAATACTCAGTGATTTTCAATTCTGATTGTAAATATAGCAATAAAAGAACCGTTTAAAAATCCCATTAACCGTAATTTAATATGTTAACGATTTATTAATATTCACGAAACTAAATGGTAACGGCTAAATAACTTTTACTTTACAAAACAGCAATTACTTTGCATAAAAATAAAATACAATAAAATGAAATTTAGAATATTGTTTATAGCATTATTAATTACAAGTTTTTCTTTTTCACAGAGCAAAGGCACCATTTCCGGAATCCTAACTGATAAAGATGCTAACAATCAATCGCTGCCTTTTGCAAATGTACTTATAAAGGGAACCTCTATAGGGAGTAATACTGATATAGATGGTAAATATATGATTGCTATTGCTCCAGGAAATTACACAGTGCAATTCAGTTTCGTAGGGTATGAATCCGTAGATGTTCCAGTAACTGTAGTTGCAAACGAAACCGCAACTATAAATCAAGCGCTTGGTTCCGGAAGTTACAAACTGGAAGATGTCGTAATAAAATCTAATTTCAGCCGAGAAAAAGAAACGGTTTTATTGCTTGAACAAAAGAAAGCAGTGGTGATCAAGCAAAGTATTGGTGCCCAAGAAATGGCTCGCAAAGGCGTTAGCGATGTGGAAGAAGGACTAACCAAAATAACCGGAATTACAAAAGTAGGTTCAAGAGGGTTATTTGTACGTGGATTAGAAGACCGCTATAATAACTTATTGATAAACGATCTCGCTGCTCCAACAAACAATCCTTTCAAAAAAATTATCCCGTTGGATTTATTTTCTACTGATATCGTAGGTGTTATTGAAGTGTACAAAACATTTAATCCCAATATTTACGGCGATTTTGCCGGAGGTACTTTTAATATTCAAACATCTAAAGGGTCAAAAAGCGTAACCAAATTAAATGTTGGAGTTGGGTACACTTTAAATAACAATTTAGAAAAGTTTTTAATTTCTAAAGACGCTAATTCAACAAAAGGATTATTTGGATTGACCGGAAACGACAGAAAACTTCCAGCACTTTTAGGAAATACTCCTTCAAGCTACACGCTTACCCCAGATGAATCCCTGAGATCTTTTAAAAGTGGATTTGATGTTTCAAAAATAAACAGTCCTCTAAATTCAAGCATTGGTTTTCTTCATTCCGAGAAATTTAACCTGAAAGACGACAAGACTTTTTCGTACTTGTTTTCCATCAATTTTGACAATAACTATTCGATTAGAAACGGTGTGGAAAGAACTTTTACAAATAATCCTTCTGGCTTTACTTACAGAAATGATTTTGACAATACAGAATACCGATACAAAACATCCTTATCTTCTTTGGTTGGATTGAATTACACAACTGACAGACTAAAACTTTCTTACAATACCCTTTTTATTAGAACTACTGAAAATCTGATTAAAGATCAATTTGGTGTAGCTGACTCAAACTCTAGTAACAATAACACTTTAATCAGAACCAATCAATTAGACGAATCTAATTATTTAAACAACCAGTTATTGGGCGAATATGCATTGAATGAAGATAAAAGTCAAAATGTAAAAGCGGCAGTTTCCTATGCGATTACTAAGTATGCGCAACCAGACAGAAAATTCTTTTCAGGAACAAGATCAGGAACAGACGATATTTTAGTTTCTGTTGCTGGAAATAATTTCATTAAACAATATTTAGATATTTCTGGTGATTCTTATTTTTCAGGTTTAGGAGAATACAGTTTGAAATTTGGAAAAGACGAAAAAAATAATATTTTTACCGCCGGTTACAATGGAAACATGTCGGATATGACCTCATCGTATCGCTTTATAACGCCCGTAAATAATAGTGCGCCAAACAGTTTTACCACGTCTTTGAATTCCGTAGACACTCAATTAAACAGCTATATATCCTCAAATGCTATTAATTTTAGAGAAAGTTCTAACGCTACGTATCAGGCAAAACTAAAAGAAACTGCTAATGCAGGTTACGCAAACTTACTTTACAAATTTGGAGAAAAATGGGAAGTAAACGGAGGAATTCGTTTAGAAAGTACAATGAGAGAGACAAAATACAGAACACAGGGTTCATTCTCAGATCCATTTAAAACTTTAAAATATGATAATTTGTATGTTTTGCCTGCTTTAAATGTGAAATACGGTTTGACCGAAAAATCGAATCTACGTTTTGCAACTGGAAAAACATATACAAGACCCGTTGTAATGGAATCTTACCCTATCGAGTATATCAATGCTGATGGAACCTCAACAAAAGGGAATCCATTTCTAGAAAATAGTAACAACTATAATGTTGATTTAAAATATGAATTATTCCCGACATCAAAAGAAGTTTTTGTCCTCGGATTATTCGGTAAAAAAATAGATCAGCCTATTGAAAGAACATTCATCTCTAATGCTGCCAATTCAACTATTACCACTTATTTAAATTCTGACAACGCAGTTTTATATGGAGCTGAAATCGAATTCATCTTTGACTTTGCAAGAATTAACGAAAGCTTAACTGATTTCTCTTTTGGGTTCAACACTTCTTTAATGCATACGAAAGTAGATGTGAAACCAATCACTACTGATAGTGACGGCAATGTGACTACATCAATCGAAACTTTTAAAAATAGAGAACTACAAGGCGCTTCGAAATGGCTAATCAATTCTGATTTAAAATACCAATTTGACTTAAGCGAATCTTGGAGCAACACGGTTTCATTAGTTTATTCTGTATTTGGAAAAAGAATTTATGCTGTTGGAACAGGAGGATTGGACCATATTTATGAATTACCGGCGCAACAGTTGGATTTCATCTGGAGCAGCAAATTATCCAATCATTTTGATTTAAAATTCAGTGCTGATAATTTATTTGATCCTATGCGCAAATCGGAACAAGGAAATAACGGAACTTCTTCCATTGTAGAACAATCAAATATAACAAACAGTTACAAAAAAGGGAGAGGATTCTCCGTTAATTTAGGATACACTTTTTAACACATACTGCCTAACACGAGAAAGCCCTATTTACTTAGGGCTTTTTTTACGCTTAAAATTCCCGTAACACACTTAACATTCACTTCACATTTTAGTGTTTTTTTAGTAACTGTATTGTAATATTCCGCTAACATCCTTCGTGAAGTTTTCCCATAATTTTGACAAAAATAAAAAACAATAAATAATACAACTGATTATGAAAACTAAATTTTTTGCTTTAGCGCTTGCTACAGGGCTTTTTCTAAATTCTTGCTCTAATAGTGACAGCCCAATCCCTGTTACACCAGCAGCAACAGGAGAAATTACAGGTACAATAACTGCAAATAAAACTTTTGCATATGGAAATTACACTTTAAAAGGTATTGTTAAGGTTGCTTCGGGAGTAACAGTTACATTTGATGCAGGTTCCACAATTACAGCAAATAAAACTACTGGAGACAATGCATTCGTTGTTTTAAACGGAGGAAAATTAAACATTAATGGTACCGCTGATAAACCAGTTGTATTTACAGAAGCTTCTGCAACTCCAGGTTCTTGGGGAGGAATTATAATTTACGGCGATGCGCCAATTAAAGCAATTGGTGGTGTAACAACTTCTACGTCAGAAGATGGAAATGCATTACCTTATGGAGGAACAAATGCAACTCACAACGGAGGTTCATTAAACTATGCCCGAGTTGAATATGCTGGAGCAAAATTAGCTGATGGAACAAAAGAAAATAATGGATTTACATTTTATTCAGTTGGTTCAGGAACAACATTAGACCACTTAGTTTCTTACAAAGGTGCTGATGATGGATATGAATTTTTTGGAGGAACTGTAAGTATGACAAACGCTATTTCGTATGGTAACTATGATGATGCTTTCGACTGGCAAGATGGATGGCAAGGTCAAAACAACTCTAACTGGTATGCTTATCAAACGGGTAAAGGAAACTACGGAATGGAAATCGAATGTTCTAACAATAACAATGCATTTTGGCCAAAAGTTTCCAACATTACTTTAAAAAGAGAAGCAGGATGTGTACCAGAAGTTGCTGGTGATGTTCAAGTTGATGCTTTCCAATTCAAAAAAGAAGGAAATGGAGATTACAGTAACATCATTATCTCAGGATACGGCGACTACACTGAAGGAACAACCGTTTACAAAGGTGCCGCAGTAAAAATTCAAGATGCAACCACAAACACAAATCAAGTTAATGGATCAAAAATAAAATTAACTAATGTGACCATCTCTTCAACAACACAAACTGTACCTGTAGGAGCTACATCTGCTATAATAGTGAGTTTTCCAGTTGGCAATTTTACATCAAGTACATCTGCTACAGGTGCTTCATTAACTGCTGGTACATGGGCAACCGTTGGCGGCACTAATTTGATTAAATAGTTTTTATTAAAAAAATCATAAATACATTTACTAAACACCTTTCTTTTGAAAGGTGTTTTTTTTGGTATAGTATTTGAAATATTTTGTATATCTTTACTAATAACATTCAGAACTAATGAAAAAAAACTACTTTTATATTATTACATTATTGGTTTTTTTCTTTTCTATAAGCCTCTCCGCTCAAGAAAACAAACAGCAACCAAGAACCCTAGAAACTACCTCAATTGAAGGTTTAAGTTTGTACCCAAATCCCGTGAGTAATGGTAAAGTCTATATTACATCAAAAAATGATTATGACAAAGAAGTAATTATTTTTGATATATTAGGAAAAAAAGTACTTCAAACGATGCTAAGTTCCAGAGAATTAAATATCTCCAATCTTTCCCCTGGTGTTTATATTATAAAAATTAACGAGGAGGAAGCAACGGCTACAAGAAAATTAATCGTAAGATAATCCTTTAAACAAAATTCAAAAGCTCCAATTAATGTTGGAGCTTTTTTTATGGAAATACATTTAGTAGATTTTGTGTTTATAGGAACCCAACAGATTTTTTAATTACTTTTGTAAAAAAAATAAGCTTGATTCTAACTACCGATATATTTGCCATTTCATCTCAAAAGCAATTTGAAAAAACAGCCTTGCAAACGTTTCGTTTTCAATATGAAAATAACTTAGTGTATCAGGAATTTTGTAATTTTTTGAAAACAGATTCCCATAAAGTAAAATCATTACAGCAGATTCCGTTTTTGCCTATTCAATTTTTCAAGAGTCATTCTGTAGTTTCGAATACAAATCCGATTCAGGCTACATTTACAAGTAGCGGAACAACCGGAATGAGTACCAGCAAGCATTTAGTAACGGATACTTCCATATACGAAGAAAGTTATCGCAAAGGATTTTCTCAATTTTACGGCAACATCGAAGATTATGCTGTTTTGGCTCTATTGCCATCTTATCTGGAAAGAGAGGGTTCTTCATTGATTTATATGGTCGAAGATTTAATTCAATTGTCAAATCATCCCGAAAGTGGTTTTTATTTGCACAATCATGATGAACTTATAGCCAAACTAATTGCATTAGACCAATCAGGACAAAATGTCATTTTGATAGGTGTTACTTATGCTTTATTAGACTTAGTTGAAAAACACCAGTTTCAATTGCAAAATACCATTATCATGGAAACGGGCGGTATGAAAGGCAAACGTAAAGAAATGATTCGGGAAGAATTGCATGAACAATTATGCAAAGGATTTGGCGTTTCAGCCATTCATTCAGAATACGGAATGACCGAATTGCTTTCGCAAGCCTATTCTCTTGGTGAAGGCGTATTTGAATGCCCATCTTGGATTCAAATACTCGTTCGTGATACTGAAGATGCTTTGACTTATATTGAAGACGGTAAAACGGGCGGAATCAACGTAATTGATCTGGCCAATATTAATTCCTGCTCTTTTATTGCCACACAGGATTTAGGCAAAAAAAATCCCAACAACTCTTTCGAGGTATTGGGACGTTTTGATAATTCTGATATTCGAGGTTGTAATTTGATGGTGCTTTAAAAAGTTTATTTGTTTACTTAGTTAACCAAATAAACGATAAACAATTCTCTTATTAAACCACTCTAACCACAAAATAATTTTTCTTACCGCTTTGTAACAAGACAAACTGGTTGTTGATTAAATCTTTGCTCGAAAGCACAAAATTTTCGGCAACTTTTTCTTTATTTACTGAAATAGAATTAGCAGTCAAAGCACGTCTTGCTTCACCATTCGATTTCATAAAACCTGTATTTTCATTTAAAACATCAACAATATTAATTCCCGCTTCGATTTCATTTCTGCTGATTTCCGCTTGAGGAACACCATCAAAAACATCCAAGAAAGTTACTTCATCCAATTGTTTCAAATCATCAGAAGTAGAATTCCCAAACAAAATATTTGACGCTTTTATCGCATTTTCTAAATCTTCGGCTGAATGCACCATCACCGTAATTTCTTCGGCCAAACGTTTTTGTAACAAACGTAAATGTGGTGCTTCTCGATGTTTTTCCGTTAAAACTTCAATTTCCTCTTTCGATAAAAAAGTAAAAATCTTAATGTATTTTTCCGCATCAACATCAGATGTATTTAACCAATATTGGTAAAATTTATATGGTGAAGTTCTTACAGAATCCAACCAAATATTTCCACCTTCAGATTTTCCGAATTTTGTTCCATCCGCTTTTGTAATCAACGGACAAGTCAAAGCATACGCCTTTCCACCCGCTATTCTGCGCACTAATTCAGTTCCTGTGGTGATATTTCCCCACTGGTCACTTCCTCCCATTTGTAGTGTACAATTTTTGTTTTTATACAAATGCAAAAAGTCATATCCTTGAACCAATTGGTACGTGAACTCCGTAAATGACATTCCTTCGGCAGCTTCAGAAGACAAACGTTTTTTTACTGAATCTTTAGACATCATATAATTTACCGTAATGTGCTTTCCAATATCCCGAATAAAATCCAGAAAAGAAAAGTTCTTCATCCAGTCGTAATTATTCACTAATTCTGACGCATTCGGCGCATCGGAAGTAAAATCCAGAAAACGGGACAATTGTCCTTTTATAGCTTCTTGATTGTGACGCAAAGTTGCTTCGTCTAATAAATTTCTTTCATTTGATTTCCCTGAAGGATCACCAATCATTCCTGTCGCACCACCGACTAACGCTAATGGTTTATGTCCCGATAGTTGAAAATGTTTTAATAACATAACGCCAACTAAATGTCCTATGTGCAATGAATCGGCAGTTGGGTCAATTCCCACATACGCCACACGCATTTGTTCCATCAAATGTTCTTCTGTGCCGGGCATAACATCGTGGAGCATTCCTCTCCAAGTTACTTCTTCAATAAAATTCTTCATCTTTTTAATCAATTTGCACAAAGATAAAATTTATTGCGGATTAGGTTATTTGTTTATTAGGTTATTCGAAAAAAATTATTCGTATTTTCGTAGCATGATTTTAGTCACAGGAGGAACCGGTTTAGTAGGCGCGCATCTATTGTTTCATTTAATGGAATCCCAAAGTATCGGCAGTGCAAATGTTCGTGCTATCTATCGCAGTGCAAAAAGTATCGAAAAAACTAAAAACCTCTTTAATTTATACAAAAAGCCTGAATTATTTGCCGCTATCGAATGGATTCAAGCTGATATCACTGACGTTCCTGCTTTAGAAAATGCTTTCCTGGGAATCGAGTACGTTTATCATTGCGCCGCTTTGATTTCTTTCGATCCAAAAGACGAAGATTTAATTCGAAAAATCAATATTGAAGGAACCGCAAATATTGTCAATTTTTGTGTTGCCTATGCTATAAAAAAACTATGTTTTGTGAGCTCCATTGCTGCCCTTGGTGATATTGCTTCACATGAAAAAGTTATTACAGAAGAAACCGAATGGAATCCCGAGAAACCACATAGCGATTATGCTATTTCTAAATATGGTGCCGAAATGGAGATTTGGCGTGGCCAACAAGAAGGATTGCAAGTACTAATTATAAATCCCGGTGTTATTATCGGCCCTGGTTTTTGGGAACAAGGAAGCGGAAAAATTTTTACGAGAGTAAAACAAGGATTGTCCTTTTACACTTTGGGAAGTTCGGGTTTTATAGCTGTGACTGATGTCGTCCGAATTGCAGCTCAATTAATGAAAAGTGACATCCATAACGAACGATTTACATTAATTGCAACAAATATTGTCTTCAGAGATATCTTGAACAGTATTGCTGATTCGCTACTTGTAAAAAGGCCATCCTATCATGCAAAACCATTTTTAATGGAAATTATGTGGAGAATAGATTGGATTCTATCGAATATTTTTATGCAAAAAAGAAAACTACCAAGTGCTACTGCAAAAGCATCTTATTCTAAAAATGAGTATTCTAATGAGAAAATCACAATTATTTTAAAAACGGATTTTTTAGACATCCATCACTACATAAAAGCTATTGCAAATTTGTAACTAAAGCTTTTTTCTTTGCGAGATTTCCAATGAATCTATTATTTTACTTTTAGGCAAAATTGATTTCTTTATCGGTTTCTTTTTCTTCGCCTCAGCCTTAATCAAGGCTGCGACTCCCGTTTTCGTTGCAACTAATCGAGTATTTACCTCATCTACAATTGCTGAATATTCCTCATAATTAGAAGCGTAATAAATATTGCTTTGCGCAAATTGAAGACTATCCACTTTATATTTTTTATAAATATATTTCTTTGGATTTATTTTAAAAGAGTCCAAAGAAGCCGGATTTTGATATTTGATACCGTCTAAAACTGACAAATCATACATAATATTGATCATTGTCTCTTTCTCTACAATGCGATTTGGCTTCTTGACAACCTCATCCTTACAGCTAACAAACACGACGACAATCGCTAAAAATATAATTATTTTCTTCATTTTTTATTATCTATCAAACAACAATCTTTTTCCTGCACGGATGTCTTTCACTTTAAAAGAATTGTAAACCAATTGTCCGTTTACAAAAGTATGTGTAATTCTGGATTTAAATGTAAATCCTTCAAAAGGTGACCAACCACATTTAGAAATAATATTTTCTTTCTTTACACTCCAAGGCAGACCTGAATTTACAATAACTAAATCGGCATAATAACCTTCTTTTATAAAACCGCGCTTCTCAATTTTGAAAATCTTGGCCGGATTATGACACATTTTTTCAACAATTTTTTCAATACTGATTTTCCCTTGATGATGTGCTTCAAACATAGCTATCACAGCATGTTGCACTAATGGTCCACCAGAAGGAGCCTTCAGATATGGTAGTTTTTTTTCTTCCAAAGTATGTGGCGCATGATCTGTTGCGATCACATCAATTCTGTCATCAAGCAATGCTTCCCATAAAACCTTTCTATCATTGGCTGTTTTAACTGCGGGATTCCATTTGATCAAATTTCCCTTGGTCGCATAATCATCATTGGTAAACCATAAATGGTGAATACAAACTTCAGCGGTAATTTTTTTGTCTTCCAATGGTATTTTATTAGTAAACAAATCCATTTCTTTGGCAGTCGAAAGATGAAAAACATGCAAACGTGCACCTGTTTTTTTTGCCAGTGCCACAGCTTTTGAAGAAGAGATGTAGCAAGACTCTTCACTGCGAATTAAATGGTGAGCAGTTATAGGAACATCTTCTCCAAATTCTTCTTTGTATTTCGCTAAATTATTTTGAATTGTGGCCTCATCCTCGCAATGTACGGCGATAAGCATAGGCGTACTCGAAAATATTTTTTCTAAAGTCGCTTCATTATCAACCAACATATTACCGGTTGATGATCCCAAAAATATTTTTATTCCGGCAACATTCTTAGGATTTGTTTTTAGAACTTCCTCTAAATTATCATTGGTAGCTCCCATCATAAAAGAATAATTCGCATAGGATTTCTCTGCAGCGATTTGGTATTTTTCTTCTAAAATTTCTTGTGTTACAGCATTTGGCACCGTATTCGGCTGCTCAATATAAGAAGTTATTCCACCTGCAACTGCCGCTTTCGATTCTGATTCTATATCGCCTTTATAGGTAAGTCCGGGTTCTCTAAAATGCACTTGATCATCAATAGCACCTGGCATCAAATAATTCCCTTCGGCATCAATAATTACACATTGAGAAGATTTAGCACTTATACTTTCTGAAATTTCAACAATTAAGTCATTTTCAATTAATACATCGCCCTCAAAAATTACTCCTTCATTTACTATTTTGGCATTCTTAATTAAAACCCTGTTCATCGTTTCTTCTTCTTATAATGTGTTAATTAATTTTTTCAATCTAAGTGAAATAACTCCAAAAACTGCTTCAACAATAATAGAGTTACTCATTTTTGATTGCCCTTTAGTCCTATCCGTAAAAATGATAGGCACCTCGACAATTTGAAATTTTTTACAAAATGTTCGATACTTCATTTCAATTTGAAACGCGTAGCCAACAAATTTTATTTTATCTAAATTAATTTTTTCCAAAACATTTCTTTTGTAACAAACGAATCCGGCCGTAGCATCGTGAATTTTCATTCCAGTTATCAATTTTACATAAACGGATGCAAAATAGGACATCAATACCCGGCTTAAAGGCCAGTTTACGACATTCACACCGGTAACATATCTGGAACCTATTGCCAAATCAGCATCGCCTAAATGACAAGCATTATACAATTTTCCTAAGTCATTAGGATTGTGTGAAAAATCTGCATCCATTTCAAAAATATACTCATATTTACATTCCAAAGCCCATTTAAAACCATGCACATACGCGGTTCCTAAACCTGATTTTTTGGCTCTTTTTTCTAAAAATAACCGACCTGAATATTCCGATTGTAGTTGAACTACTTTATCAGCTGTATGATCTGGAGAGTTATCATCAATAATAAGAACATGAAAAGGTTTGTGTTGGGAAAGCACCGATCGAATAATGCTTTCTATATTTTCAATCTCGTTATAGGTTGGGATTATAACAATGGAATCGTTCATGTTTTAGAGTAATTTCACCGCAAAAGTAAACTTTTTATACGATTTGATTCATAATAAAATTATAATAAAAAGAATGATATAAAAAATTAGTAATTTCGCGTCGCTATGACGGAACATGTACTTCAACTGAGAACAATCGAAAATAATGACTGGGCAACGCTTTTATTTATATTATCGTTTGCTACCATTGCATTAACTAAATCCATTTTCGAAAACCGTTTTGGTGATTTTGCAAATTTAATTTTTTCAGATAAGTATGTTAAAGTATACCGAGACAGTAGCCACCTCAAAAGCGGTTTTACCATCTCTTTGTTTTTTGTACAGGTGATCTCGTTTGCTTTTTTTATTCAGCTTTCGCTTAGTTCTTTTGGTAAAGCTTTAAAAACAGATTGGGTTTTATATATTCAAATAATAACTTTTCTTATTTTCTTCATTCTTTCAAAATATTTAATCGAAAAAATAATTGCTACAGCATTTGATATCGAAGAATTTGTTGAGCAATTTAACCTTCAAAAGGTCACTTATAGAACTTACATTGGGTTATTTATACTGCCAATCAATATTATTTTGTTCTATTACAACTCCTTATCAAAAAATATGGTTTTCCTATTTATAGCTGTAGTAATAGCTGCCAACGTAATAAGCTATTTAATTTCAATAAAAAATTATCAAAATTTAATATTAGGTAAGTTGTTTTATTTTATTTTATATCTTTGCACTTTTGAAATAGCTCCCTATTATTTTATGTATTATTGCTTTACAAAAGGGAATGCTTAGAAACCGTTTTAAATATGAAAGTGAAAACAATTTTGGTGTCACAACCAGAACCTAAAGTGGAAAATTCCCCATACTTTGAGCTTCAACAAAGGCATAAAGTAAAAATTGATTTCAGACCTTTTATTCACGTAGAAGGAGTAAATGCAAAAGAGATTAGACTTCAAAAAATCGATCTTAATCAATATACTGCTATCATTTTGACGAGTAAAAATGCTGTTGATCACTTCTTTAGAGTTGCTGATGAAATGCGTTATAAAGTTCCTGAAGGATTAAAATACTTTTGTCAGTCTGAAGCCATTGCGTTTTACCTACAAAAATATGTCGTATATCGAAAACGCAAAATTTATGTTGGACCTAAAGATTTTGCCGATTTGTCTCCATTAATAAAAAAATACAAAGACGAAAAATTCTTATTACCTGCTTCAGATCAATTAAATGCCGATGCACCAATAACACTAAATGCATTAAAAGTGGACTGGACTCCTGCCGTTTTTTACAGAACAGTGATGAGTGATTTATCTGATTTAGCCGATGTATATTATGATGTTTTGGCTTTCTTTAGCCCAACCGGAATAAAATCATTGTTTATGAATTTTCCAGACTTCGAACAAAACAACACTCGAATTGCAGTTTTTGGAAGCACAACCCAAAAAGAAGCTTTGGATCACGGTTTACGGGTGGACATACTTGCACCTACACCTGCAACTCCCTCGATGACCATGGCTTTGGAAAAGTATATTATCGAAGCTAACAAAACAAAATAAATTTTAATTTATCTCTAAATAACAAAAACCATCCGCTAAAACGGATGGTTTTTGTTATGTAACCATTACAAAAAAATCATTCTTTGTTCCTATTATTCGTTTTTTCCTTAAATTTGGTTTTAAATTAAAACTAAAAACTATTCTTTAGTTTCAAGCAGTAAATTATGAAAATCAATTCCTTAATAGTAGAAATAGACGGCATCGATAAAGAAATTTTACGTTTCCTGATGGAAGATGCGCGAATGCCAATCCTTCAAATCGCTAATAAAATAGGGATTTCAGGAGCTGCGATTCATCAACGTTTGCGAAAGCTGGAACAATCCGGAGTGATTTCGGGCTCAAAGTTTACAGTGAACAATAAAATCCTGGGATATAATACGATGGCATTTGTTGGTATTTACTTGGATAAAGCTGCAAGAAATCCAGAAGCCGTTAGAGATTTAAAAAAAATTCCAGAAGTTTTAGAATGCCATTACACCACTGGAAACTGGTCTATTCTGATAAAAATTATATGTCGGGACAATGAACATTTAATGCAATTGCTCAACACAAAAATTCAGGCTATTGAAGGCGTTTCCAGAACGGAAACCTTTATATCATTAGACCAACAAATTGACCGACAGATTCAATTGTAGTTTTTGATTAATTGTTCATTTGATTATTTTGCAAAAAAAATCCGTCTCGTTTCCAAACAAGACGGATATATTTTTTTGAGCTAAAAATTAATTTCTTCTTCCGCCCATATAAATCGAAACATAATACAACAGCGTAGCAATAGAACCTAAAGCAGCAACCACGTACGTTCTGGCAGCCCATTTTAGAGAATCTTTCGCACCCGCTTGCTCTTGCTGTGTCAACATTCTTTTGTTTTCTAACCAAGCTAATGCACGATTACTCGCATCATATTCTACCGGTAAAGTAACAATAGAGAACAAAGTTGTTGCTGCAAAAATTACAATTCCTACCAATAGCAATTGTGGAAAAGTTTTCATCATCAAGATTCCGGCAAGCAAAATCCATTGCATGTAAGTTGACGCCACATTCACTACGGGCACTAATTTAGAACGCATCGTCAGCCATTGATATCCCACAGCGTGTTGCACAGCGTGACCACATTCGTGTGCCGCCACAGCTGCTGCAGCTGCATTTCGTTGATTGTAAACCGCCTCGCTTAAATTCACTGTTTTATCCAAAGGATTGTAATGATCCGTTAATTGCCCCGCAACCGAAATGACTTTGACATCCCGAATTCCGTTATCAGCAAGCATTTTTTCGGCGATTTCAGCGCCTGACATTCCGTTTTGTAATTGTAATTTAGAATAATGTTCAAATTTGCTTTTTAGTCTTGAACTAACTAACCAGCTGAAAAGCATAATTGCTCCGGCAAGAATCAAATAACCCATTCCCATATTTTTGTTTTTTTTAATTGTATTGTTTAAAGCTATAAAAGAATAATCAAAATTTGAACCAATTTTTTACAATGTCAATTTGGCATTCACAAAATGGAAAGAAAAAAATCCAAATCCCAAAAATGATTGGAATTTGGATTTTAATATATTTTGCAGAGACGCAACGTAGAGACGCACTGCAGTGCGTCTCTACAACATTACGTTGTTAAAATTTACCCTACCAAGTTAATGATTTTCCCCGGAACAATAATCACCTTGTTTGGCGTTTTACCTTCCAGTTGTTTGATGGTTCTTTCGTCTTTCATCACGATCTCCTCGATTTGTTCCTTGGTTAAATCCAAAGGCAAAACCATCGTGAAACGCATTTTACCGTTGAAAGAAACCGGATATTCCTTTTCGCTCTCAACTAAATATTTAGCTTCAAAAACAGGAAAATCAACCGTCGCAATCGAACCTGTATTTCCTAACAACGACCATAATTCTTCGGCAATGTGCGGCGCATACGGCGAAATCACAATTGCTAATGGTTCCAAAATGGCACGAGAATGACAATTTTGGGTGGACAATTCATTCACACAAATCATAAACTGTGAAACCGATGTATTAAAAGAGAAACTCTCAATGTCTTCCGCCACTTTTTTGATAGTTTTGTGCAATGATTTTAAGTTGTCTTTGGTTGGTTTATCATTGGTAACAATCAAACCATTATCATCAAAATACAAACGACATAGTTTTTTCAAGAATCCAAATACGCCCGAAATTCCTGCTGTATTCCATGGTTTTGCTTGTTCCAATGGTCCTAAGAACATTTCATACAAACGCAACGTATCGGCTCCGTATTCGTTACAAATATCATCTGGTGTTACGACATTGTATTTGGATTTCGACATTTTTTCGATTTCACGACCAACAATGTATTTACCGTTTTCTTCGCAAATGAATTCTGCATCTTTATAATCCGCATATAAAGAATGGCTTTTGAAAGCTTCAATATCTAATTCATTAGTACCGTCATTGATTACAGCTAAATCAGCATGAATACCACTAATAAAAGGAACTAAATTTTTTAAAAATTCATCCGATAATTGAGTCCTCTTTTTAACAATATTAATAACCTCATCATTCAATTTAATTGTTGACAGCAACCCATTTAAAACTTGATCATTTTTCTTTAATTTATCATACGAAATAAAAACAGTTGGAATCTTCTTTAATGTTTCTATTATCTCATTATTATCCTTAGATGCAATTCCATAAGTAAAAGAAATTCTATACACAAAAGCACTCATTCCTAAAATCATCCCCTGATTGATCAGTTTTTTAAATGGTTCTTCAGTAAGTGCAAAACCTTTATCTTTCAAGAATTTGTTCCAAAAACGAGAATACAATAAATGTCCGGTTGCGTGTTCGCTTCCGCCAATGTATAAATCTACGTTTTCCCAGTATGCCAATGCGTCTTTACTTGCAAATTCGTTTTCATTGTGTGCATCCATATAGCGCATCCAATACCATGAACTTCCCGCCCAACCTGGCATCGTGTTCAATTCGAGAGGAAATATAGTCACATTATCGACTAACTGCGTACTAACCACTGAACACTGAATACTGTCCCAAGCCCAAACCAAAGCGTTTCCTAAAGGCGGTTGCCCGTCCTCGGTGGGCAAATATTTCTCTACTTCCGGCAAGATGATTGGCAAATGTTTCGCGGCAATCATTTGCGGCAAGCCATTCACATAATATACCGGAAACGGCTCTCCCCAATACCGCTGGCGAGAGAAAACAGCATCACGCAAACGGTAATTAATTTTTCCTTTTCCTTGGTTTAGCTTTTCTAATTCTTCTATCGCTTTTTTAGTCGCTTCTTTGTACGTCAGTCCGTTTAGGAAATCAGAATTGGCGATAATCACAGTGTCTTTCGAACCGTATGCAACCTCAGAAATATCCACATTTGCGAAAATGTTTATGATTTCCTCCATTCCGTTTTGACCTTTGAAGAAATTCGCAAAAGCATAATCTCTTTCGTCTCCGCAAGGAACCGCCATAACTGCACCTGTTCCGTAACCTGCCAAAACATAATCCCCAATCCAAACCGGAATTGGTTCTTTCGTGAACGGATGTTCGGCATACGCTCCGGTGAAAACGCCCGAAATGGTTTTAACATCAGCCATACGTTCTCTTTCGGAACGTTTTGACGTTTTTTCTACATACGCTTTTACTGCTGCTTTTTGTTCCGGAGTGGTAATCTGAGAAACTAATTCGTGTTCTGGAGCCAATGTCATGAACGTAACGCCAAAAATTGTATCAGGACGCGTTGTGAATACGTCTATATATTGTTGCTCACTTTCGACCGTAGAATTTTGACTTTCGACTTTAAACGAAACTGTCGCTCCAACGGATTTCCCAATCCAGTTCCGTTGACTTTCTTTAATGCTTTCGTTCCAGTCAATATCGTTTAAGCCTTGCAACAAACGTTCCGCATAAGCCGAAATTCGCATGCTCCATTGCGTCATTTTTTTACGAACAACCGTAAAACCGCCACGCTCTGAAACACCATTTACGATTTCGTCATTCGCCAAAACAGTTCCCAATCCCGGACACCAGTTTACTTCAGTCTCGGCTAAATACGTCAATCTGTATTGCAATAAGATTCGCTCCTGTTGCTCTTTTGCGAAAGCGTTCCATTCATTTGCTGAAAAAGCTTCACTATTTTCATCGCAAACTGCATTGACATTTACATTTCCTTCTTTCTCAAAAATGGAAACCAAAGTCGAAATATCTTCGGCTTTGTCGCTGTTTTTATTGTACCAAGAATTAAATAATTGGATGAAAATCCATTGGGTATGCTTGTAATAATCCGAATTTGAGGTACGCACTTCTCGACTCCAGTCGAAAGAGAATCCAATTTTGTCCAATTGCTTTCTATAACCGGCAATTTTATTTCCTTCTTTATCCGTTCCTCCGTCAATATTTACCGAAGTAGTATCTTCCGGGCGTTGACCAGTTTGTATCGCATATTGCTCAGCTGGCAAACCAAAACTGTCATAACCCATAGGGTGCAACACATTAAAACCTTGATGTCTTTTGTATCTGGAATACACATCTGAGGCGATGTATCCCAGCGGATGCCCAACGTGCAAACCCGCTCCTGATGGATACGGAAACATGTCGAGTACGTAATATTTAGGTTTTGTTGCGTTATTTTCGGCTTTAAACGTTTGGTTTTCTAGCCAATATTTTTGCCATTTGGCCTCTATTTCGTTCGGATTGTATTTCATTCCTCTTTTTTATTGTTTTTTAATGGAGTCATGCTGTCGCGCACTCAAGTCATTCCTCTTTTTTATTGTTTTTTAATGGAGTCATGCTGTCGCGCACTCAAGTCATTCCTCTTTTTTATTGTTTTTTAATGGAGTGATGCTGTCGCGCACTCAAGTCATTATACTTTCTTAATTGTTCTTTTAATGGATTCATGCTATCGCGAACTCAAATTATTTTTACAGGATTCTAAGTAAATGAGTAACTAAGGTTCTAAATTTTATTGCGATGGATATTTTAGATGCCAAATTTACGTTTATTGTACGAAAGTTAAAACTTTGAGCGTTATTAACTTTAAATAAAGAAATTCTTTGTTATTTTTACCCAATAATTTTAGTAAACTATGAGTTCTTCCTTTGATAAATTTCAAAAACGCAGGTTAATTTCTTCTTATTTTTCAGTAGTGCTAAGTATATTCTTGGTTTTATTTCTATTGGGAATGTTAGGGTTTTTTATTATAAATTCTAAAAAACTAGCCGACGATTTCAAAGAAAAAATTGCCATGACGGTATTTTTCAAAAATGAAGCGAATGACAGCATTCTAAAAGCTTTTGACGGAAAATTAAAAACAGCTCTTTTTGCAAAATCATACGTTTACGTAACTAAAGAAGTTGCTGCAAAGCAACATACGGATATTATTGGTGAAGATTTCTTGGAATTTTTGGGTGAAAATCCATTGCAAAATTCTTTTGATATCCATTTAAAAGCGGATTACGTTGTTAAAGACAGTATCGCAAAAATTGAAAGCAGTTTACGCAAAAACGCTATGGTTTCGGATATTGTTTATGACAAACAGTTAGTGAATTTGGTCAATGACAATATTAAAAAAGTAAGTATGTGGATTCTAATCGTTAGTGTTTTTCTAACTTTTATTGCTGTTTTATTAATTAATAGTTCTTTGCGTTTATCAATCCATTCTCACCGATTTATTATCAAAACCATGCAAATGGTAGGGGCAACAAAGTCGTTTATCAGAAAACCATTTGTAATGCGAAGCTTAAAACTGGGTCTTATGGGCGCTGGTTTGGCTATCATTGCGTTGATCGGGGTTTTGATTTATGTTCAAACAAATTTTCCAAATCTTGGCATTCTTGATGACAAACTACTAATTGGATTGGTATTATTAGGCGTATTAGGAGTTGGTGTTTTAATTACTTGGCTGAGTACTTATTTTGCGACACAACGTTTCCTGAATTTAAGAACAGACGAACTTTACTAATTGAAGATTAAAAAAAGCATTATCATTCAGCATTTTTAGATGCTGAACTAAATTCAGCATAAATGAAAAACAACGAACAAAACCACGAATTCCTTTTTGAGAAAGTAAATTATACAATTCTATTAATTGGAATTGGAGTAATAGTGTTAGGATTTATACTCATGTCAGGTGGTGGAAGTGATGATCCAAAAGTATTTAGCGAAGCGATTTTTGATTTTAGAAGAATTCGATTGGCACCAACAACTGTTCTAATCGGCTTTGGAATTACTGTTTATGCCATTCTTAAGAATCCCAAAAAAGCATAAATGAATACATTACAAGCTATTATTCTTGCCATTATTGAAGGAATTACTGAATTTTTACCCGTTTCCTCAACAGGCCACATGATTATCGCATCTTCTTTTTTTGGAATTGCTCACGATGATTTTACGAAGCTTTTTACAATTGTCATTCAATTAGGAGCTATATTTTCAGTGGTGGTTTTATACTTTAAGCGATTTTTTCAATCATTCGATTTTTATTTCAAATTATTGGTGGCTTTTATTCCAGCAGTAGTTTTTGGATTGCTTTTCAGCAAAAAAATAGATGCTTTACTAGAAAGCCCTGTCACTGTGGCTATTTCTCTTTTGATAGGAGGAATCATTTTATTAAAAGTTGATGATTGGTTTGCAGTTCCAGAAGTTTCTTCTCCTATTAGCAAAGAAATTACTTATCTGCAAGCATTCAAAATTGGATTGTTTCAATGCCTAGCGATGATTCCGGGTGTTTCGCGAAGTGGAGCTTCTATTGTAGGCGGAATGTCTCAGAAATTATCTCGAACTACGGCAGCAGAATTCTCCTTTTTTCTCGCTGTTCCAACGATGTTTGGCGCAACAGCAAAAAAATGTTACGACTATTACAAAGACGGATACGTCTTGACTCATGACCAAATCAACTTTCTTATTATTGGTAATATTGTGGCATTTGTAGTGGCACTTTTAGCTATAAAATCATTCATTGGTTTTTTAAGTCGAAAAGGTTTTAAACTATTTGGTTACTACCGAATCATAGCCGGTATTATATTATTGATAACCCACTTTTTCATTCATCCACTGACTATTATTTAATGACAACTGAAGATTTTTTAGAAGGACAAATTATACTCATTGACAAACCGCTGAACTGGACTTCCTTTCAGGCGGTGAATAAAATGAAATGGGCTTTAATAACCAAACTGAATCTTCCAAAAAAATTTAAGATTGGTCATGCCGGTACTTTAGATCCTTTGGCTACCGGATTACTTTTAGTATGCACTGGAAAATTCACCAAAAGAATTACGGAACTTCAAGGTCAAGCCAAAGAATATACAGGAACTTTTCACATTGGAGCGACCACGCCTTCGTACGATTTGGAAACCGAAATCGATCAAACTTTCCCAACGGAACATATTGATGACGCTTTAATTCACGAAACCGTGAAACATTTTTTGGGCGAAATAGACCAAAAACCACCTATTTATTCTGCCATAAAAAAAGATGGCGTACGCTTGTACGAACATGCCAGAGCTGGAGAAACAATTGAAATTGCCACGAGAAAGACTACGATTCACGAATTTGAAATTACCAGAATTGCACTTCCTGAGATCGATTTCAGAGTGGTTTGCAGTAAAGGAACTTACATTCGTTCCTTGGCTTTTGATTTTGGTAAGGCTATGAATTCAGGTTCTCATTTAACCGTTTTACGCCGAACAAAAATCGGTGATTATGACGTAAAAAACGGTGTAGATGTTGTCGCTTTCGAAGGTAGTTTAGAATCCAATATTTAGTATTTTACGACTTTTAAGGTTCTTAACCGTTTTGTTATTTTTTACTTTCTCTGTTTTTTCTCAAAATTAAAAATTCACTTACACACAATTTGACGTTACCGTTTCCATAAAAGGAAATCTTGGCAAAGACGAAGAGAATCCTTATACCCTCGAGAAAGGAACTTGGTTTCTTCCAGATGGTACTGCGTCTAGGTATGGATATGGAATCCTTTACAAAAAATGGATTGGATTAGGAATCCATTCCGGAACTAACTGGGAATGGACAGACAAATTGGTTGTAGTTCCTGTTTTGCAAATTTTAGATTGAGTCCACTCATTGGTGACGACACCAGAATTACACTGCAACTTGGTATAGAGAAAGCACTAGCTTTGGGTCGAGGAAATTTAATGGGCGATTATAAAAAAATAAACGTGGGCATACAAAACGCTGATGATATAATCCTGTTTGTTGAATTAAACCATTATTCTTTCTCGATAAACAATCAAAGAGATTCTGGAAATATAAATGTGGGACTTTCTTTAATTACTTTTTAAGACACTATCCCGTAAAGTGTGTAAGTTAAAAATATAGGGGTTTGACTTTTTAATTAAAGTTGAACCCTTTTTTCAAAAATAGTTAAGAACTGATTTAGTATTAGCCCCCAGTTTT
>NZ_JBHZQA010000016.1:0-30381 GCF_042787335.1 Flavobacterium fructosi
TTAAGCCCGCCTGCGCAGATGGTACTGCAGTTATGTGGGAGAGTATGTCGTCGCCTTTCTTTGTGGAACCCCAGCTTGAAAAAGCTGGGGTTCTTTTTTTTATAGGTACGACGTGTTCGGCTAATGCCTCGGTTCGTCGCCTTTCTTTAATCTGAATTAGTTTCAGATTCTATTAAATCCTCATCATTCATTTGATGGGGATTTTTTTCGTTGTAAATTTTTATGAAAAATAGAAGAAGTGGACTAATTTAATTGTTAATATTTTTGTGAAATATTAATTCTTAGCGTAAAACTTAAGTCATATTTGTTTATTGTATTGTTAATTATATATTAATTTTTTATTGACTAAACCAAAATAAAACTTTACTTTTATTTTTTTTTAAATTATTAATCGTTTATTTAGAATTATTAGTAATGATGTATTAACAACAAAATTCATTCTATGAAAAATAAATTACTTTTATTTTTATTGTTTTTTTCGTTTTTAGCAAATAAAGTTAATGCCAATAATTTCGAACAAACTTCAAATAATTCTAAAATAAATTTGCGGTTGGCGGTTAATTTAATGGACACTATTAAAAAAACTAACAAAACATTAAAATCTGCAAAATCTACAGTTATAATACCAACCCCATTGACAACTGCAGGAAGTGCTTGTAAAGAAGAGACTGACTTGACGGTAAAAGTGTTTATGGCTGCATCTGGTGGTAGTGGGGATATTATTGAATGGTTTTCAAGTCAAACTTCTAATACTATTTTGCATACAGGATCTATATATAGTCCAAGTGTCAGTAAAACCACAACTTATTATGTTAGAACACATGCAGGTGCTGATTTTAGTAATAGAGTACCCGTAGTTGCTTCGGTTTATTCCGTTCCTCCAACGGTAACTTTGATAGCCTTTCCAAATGATGCAGTTATATGTGAAGGAACGCCGATAGAATTTACTGCATCTGGAGGAGGTGATTTTTTTGAATTTTCAGTTGATAGGATTGTTAAGCAAGGAATGTCAACAAATAGGACATTTACGACTAATACCCTGATAAAAGGGCAAGTAGTTAGCGTCAGGACGAGATATGGTGTTAATTTTGATGGTTTCGTAAGTGAAACGGCCTATGGGAGCGGTGCTTTGGAGGATAATGTTTTGTCAGCTCCATTATCTTTGAATTCATCAGACGGTTATATTAATTCTATTAAAATTAGTTCCACTGAGGATAAGTTAGTTTTTGGTATTGCAGGAAAATTAGGCGACAATAGAAGCATGTTGTTGTTTTTGGATACGAAGCCGGGCGGTTTTAATTTGACTAATTTTGGAGATGAAACAAATGTTATTGCTTCTGCAAAGGGATTCAATTGTTTTAATAATAATCCAAGTACTTTTGACTCGTATTTTCAAGCGGATTATTGTCTTGCAATTTCAACTGATAATGGTGGAACAAATTTTTTCGCAGATATTATTGAATTAAAAACCGGGAATTCTACTAAGATTAGATTAGGAAATGCCTCAACAGGATTCCCTAGTTCTGTAATGGGGGTTAATAATGGTAGTTTAGGAATGGCAGATTACAATCGTGGTTTTGAAGTAGAAGTTTTAAAATCATTGATAGGTTATTCAATTGGAGATATTAAATTTTTTGCCTTTACTATGCAGGATGATAGTTTGCTTAATTATAATGTTACAAACTCGTTCTTGAGTCCAGAATTAAATAGTTCTGTTGATTATGGAAGTGGTGCTATTGATTATAATATTAAGGATCCGAATCCAGTTGTTGTTTCAGCAGATGCTTTGATTCCTTGCTACAAAGAAGCTAGTATTGTAATCAGCTTAGATGAAAAACCGACAACTGCAACTGTGGGTGCTGATCAATATAATTGTTCATTAACTAGTACTTCGCTCAATGGTAATAGTCCTACGATAGGTTCTGGTAAATGGTCATTAAAATCGGGACCAGGTATAGTGAATTTTAGTGATGTAAATAGCGGGGTATCTACTGCATCTGTTGATGTAGAAGGTATTTATGTTTTTACTTGGAGTATTTCAAATGGGGTTTGTCCAGTATCTACAGCTGATGTAAAAATTGAGTTTCATGTTGCTCCCTTAAAACCTACAGCAGTTAATCAAACAGTATGCGCTTCCTCACCAATTCAAACTTTAACGGCTATGGCTTCGGCTCAAGCAGGAGAAACAATAGTTTGGTATGATGCAATAACTGGAGGTAATGTAGTGGCAGATCCTTCTTTAAGTGCATTAGGAACAATTACCTATTATGCTGAATCGGTGAAAAATACAACACCATGTGTAAGCAACTCTCGAGCTGCAGTAACCTTAACTATTAATCCAAGACCGGTCGTTCCAATAAGTACAGGAGATCAAACGGTATGTGCGTCGACTCCAATTCAAACTTTGACTGCTGGAGCGACAGCTCAAACAGGAGAATCAATAGTCTGGTACGATGCAGCAACAGCAGGAAATATAGTAGCTAGCCCTACATTAAGTTCATTAGGAACAATAACATATTATGCGGAATCTGTTAATGATGCTACATCTTGTACAAGTACTTCCCGTATCTCAGTTACATTAACTTTAAACCCAACACCAGTTGTTCCAACAAGTGGAGGGAATCAAACGGTATGTGCCTCATCACCAATTCAAACTTTAACTGCTATGGCTTCAGCTCAAGCAGGAGAAACAGTAGTTTGGTATGATGCAATAACTGGAGGGAATGTAGTGGCGGATCCTTCTTTAAGTGCATTAGGAACAATTACCTATTATGCTGAATCGTTGAAAAACACAACACCATGTATAAGCAACTCTCGAACTTCCGTAACCTTAACTATTAATCCAAGACCGGTCGTTCCAATAAGTAGAGGAGATCAAACGATATGTGCGTCGACTCCAATTCAAACTTTGACTGCTGGAGCGACAGCTCAAACAGGAGAATCAATAGTTTGGTACGATGCAGCAACAGTAGGAAATGTAGTAGCTAGCCCTACATTAAGTTCATTAGGAACAATAACATATTATGCGGAATCTGTTAATGATGCTACATCTTGTACAAGTACTTCCCGTATCTCAGTTACATTAACTTTAAACCCAACACCAGTTGTTCCAACAAGTGGAGGGAATCAAACGGTATGTGCTACTTCGCCAATTCAAACTTTAACTGCTATGGCTTCGGCTCAAGCAGGAGAAACAGTAGTTTGGTATGATGCAATAACTGGAGGTAATGTAGTGGCAGATCCTTCTTTAAGTGCATTAGGAACAATTACCTATTATGCTGAATCGGTGAAAAATACAACACCATGTGTAAGCAACTCTCGAACTTCAGTAACCTTAACTATTAATCCAAAACCACTTGTTCCAACAAGCACTGGAGATCAAACGGTATGTGCGTCGACTCCAATTCAAACTTTGACTGCTGGAGCGATAGCTCAAACAGGAGAATCAATAGTCTGGTACGATGCAGCAACAGCAGGAAATAAAGTAACGAATCCAACTTTAAATAGCTTAGGAACTATAACTTATTACGCAGAAGCAGTAAACAATGCTACAGCTTGTGCTAGCAGCTCACGTACGGCAGTAACTTTAACGTTAAATCCGAGACCGATCGTCCCAACGAGCGGAGGTAATCAAACAGTATGTGCTTCTTCTCCATTGCAAACCTTAACAGCTACTGCATCGGCTCAAGCAGGAGAAACAGTGGTATGGTATGATGCAGCTACTGGAGGAAACGTAGTTTCAAACCCAACATTGAATTCATTAGGTACTGTTACTTATTATGCTGAATCGGTGAAAAATACAACACCATGTATAAGCAGTTCTCGTACTGCAGTAACTTTAACAATAAATCCATTACCAGTTGTTCCTGTAAGTGGAGGCAATCAGACGGTATGTGCTACTTCGCCAATTCAGACTTTAATCGCTGGTGCTACAGCAGAATTAGGGGAGTCAATTGTTTGGTATGATGCAGCAACAGCAGGAAATAAAGTAACAAATCCAACTTTAAACAACTTAGGAACTATAACTTATTACGCAGAAGCAGTAAACAATGCTACAGCTTGTGCTAGCAGCTCACGTACGGCAGTAACTTTAACGTTAAATCCGAGACCGATCGTCCCAACGAGCGGAGGTAATCAAACAGTATGTGCTTCTTCTCCATTGCAAACCTTAACAGCTACTGCATCGGCTCAAGCAGGAGAAACAGTGGTATGGTATGATGCAGCTACTGGAGGAAACGTAGTTTCAAACCCAACATTGAATTCATTAGGTACTGTTACTTATTATGCTGAATCGGTGAAAAATACAACACCATGTATAAGCAGTTCTCGTATTGCAGTAACTTTAACAATAAATCCATTACCAGTTGTTCCTGTAAGTGGAGGCAATCAGACGGTATGTGCTACTTCGCCAATTCAGACTTTAACCGCTGGTGCTACAGCACAATCAGGGGAGTCAATTGTTTGGTATGATGCAGCAACAGCAGGAAATAAAGTAACGAATCTAACTTTAAACAGCTTAGGAACGGTAACTTATTATGCAGAAGCAGTAAACAATACCACAGCTTGTGCTAGCGGCTCACGTGTTGCAGTAACTTTAACATTAAATGCTACTCCAGTTGCTCCAATGAGCGGAGGTAATCAAACAGTATGTGCTTCTTCTCCATTACAAACCTTAACCGCTACTGCATCGGCTCAAGTTGGAGAAACAGTGGTATGGCATGATGCAGCTACTGGAGGAAACGTAGTTTCAAACCCAACATTGACTTCATTAGGTACTGTTACTTATTATGCAGAAGCGGATAGTAATTCAACACCTTGTATGAGTATCTCCCGTACTGCAGTAACTTTAACAATAAATCCATTACCAGTTGTTCCTATAAGTGGAGGCAATCAAACGGTATGTGCTAATACGCCAATTCAGACTTTAACCGCTGGTGCTACAGCACAATCAGGTGAATTAATAGTTTGGTATGATGCAGCAGCAGGCGGAAATGTAGTAGCTGGCCCTACTTTAAGTTCATTAGGAACGGTAACTTATTACGCAGAAGCAGTAAACAATGTTACAGCTTGTGCTAGCAGCTCACGTGTTGCAGTAACTTTAACTTTAAATCAGAGACCTGTTGTCTCAATTAGTGGCGGAAATCAGACGGTTTGTACAGATGGAACAACAACCCAAACTTTAACAGCTACAGCTACTGGTAATATAGTAACATGGTATACTGCTGCTATTGGAGGAAGTCTAGTTGCAAATCCTAAGCAAGTAGGTGTTGGTACAGTTACTTACTATGCTGAATCTTCAAACGGACTTTGCCCTAGTAGTACTCGTGCAGCTGTTACTTTAACAATTGTAGGTGTATTTCCAAATCCAATAGCTAACGATCAGACAGTTTGCTCAAATGGAACAACAACTCAAACTTTGACAGCAACCGCTATTGGGAATACAATTACATGGTATACTGCCTCAGTAGGTGGAATTGTTGTATCAAGTCCTACTCAAGTAGGTGTGGGGACGGCAACATATTTTGCAGAATCTTCCGTTGGAAATTGTTTAAGCGCAGCCAGAACTAAAGTTGTTCTAAGTATCACTGCAGTTCCGGCAATACCATCGGCAACGACGAATAAACAACCAACTTGTACTAATTCAACTGGAGAAATCACTTTTGTTAATCAAACAGGCGCTGAGTACAGTATTGGAAATGGGTTTCAAGACAGTCCTTTTTTCACAAACGTTGTCTCAGGTACATATACAATAAGCGTCCGATATAAGAATAACACTGCATGTGATATTAAGGGTGCAGCTTTGACAATAAAACCAATTCCTCAACAAATTCAATTCGAAATTAACGGAGAGTGTGTAGATAAAGATTATATGTTAACAGCTACTCCATTGTCTAATTCATATGATCCTAATCATATTGATTATGAATGGAAAGATAGTGCAGGTATAACTGTAGGGACAAATTCTAATGTTTTTAATGTTTCGAATTTGATTGCTTCAACTTCTGAAAAAGAAATTTTCCCTTTAAATTATACTTTAACAGTAACGTCAGCTTCAACAGGTTGTCAAACTATAAAAGGACTAACAGTCGAAACTATAACTTGTAACATTCAAAAAGGAATTTCACCTGATGGTAACGGAGCGAATGACAACTTCGATTTAAAATTAATGGATGTGAAAAAACTGCAGATATTTGATAGATATGGTATAAAAGTTTACAGTCAATCGAATTATACAGACCAATGGAAAGGACAGTCAGACAAAGGTGATGATCTGCCAAGTGCAACATATTATTATGTAATTGAGCTTAATGGAGGTCAATCAAAAACAGGTTGGATATATCTAATCAGAGAAAAACAATAAATTAATTTATTTTTGAATTCCATGAATATCTTTTGGATGAATAAAACGAAAAACAAATCAATATGAATAAAATATTTTTGATATCTCTTTTAGTTCTTATTGCCTATATAGATTCAAACGCGCAACAGAACCCTCATTATACCCAATATATGTATAATATGAATGTCGTTAATCCTGCTTATGCAGGTTCGAAAGAAAGTATTTCTTTTGGAGCATTGTATAGAAAACAATGGGTTAATATAGAAGATGCTCCAACTTCTTTTACTTTTTCTGGACATGCGCCAGTTGGTAATAATGTTGGACTGGGTTTATCTTTTATATCAGATAAAATTGGACCTATAACTGAACAGAATGTGTTTGGAGATTTTTCGTATACTTTGCGATTAAATGAGACGAGCAAATTGGCATTGGGAATAAAAGCGGGTGTGTCATTTCATCAAGTTGGTCTGAGAGATATTCAATCTTCTTTACCAGATCCTTCAGAAGGTATTTTTGGTCAAGATATAAATGACGCATCATTAAATTTAGGTGTAGGGGCATTTTATTATACAGAAAATTATTATGTTGCTTTTTCAATTCCAAATCTATCAAAATCAGCCCATTTAGATTATAACGGACGCGAATATGGTTCAGATGTGTCCCATTATTTTTTGACAGGTGGGTATATTTTTGATGTCAACTATGAATTAAAATTTAAACCTTCTTTTATGTTGAAATCGGCATTTAATGTAAGCCCATCGTTAGATCTTTCTGCCAATTTCTTATATAAAGAAAAATTCGAAATAGGTGCTACTTATAGGTTGCAGGATAGTTTTGGCGGAATGGTAAATTTTGCCGTTACACCGGAGTTAAGAATAGGCTATGCCTATGACCATATTATTTCAGATCTGAAAGTGACCACTCCTTCTTCTCATGAATTTATTTTGCTGTATGATCTATTTACGGCTAAAAAGGTGTCACGTTCTCCAAGATTTTTCTAATATTAAACTTTATAATTAATGAAAAAAATTACTATACTGTTATTTTTGGTGCTAATTAATATTTCACTAACTGCACAAAATAAAGATACAAAGAGTGCTGATCGACTTTTTGACAGCTATGAATATAGTTTAGCCGCTAAAGAGTATCTGTCTTTAGTTAAAAAAGGTACTTCTGATTCTTACGTTTATAAACAACTAGGGGATTGTTATTATAATATGTCTAATACTGCTGAAGCAGAAAAATGGTATTTAAAAGGAGTAGAATCTAAACAAGATTCAAAGAACCATTATAATTATGCCCAGATGTTAAAATCAAATGGCAAATATCTAGAATCAGATAAACAAATGAGAGTTTTTGCTGCCATGTCACCTAATGATCAAAGAGCAATAGAATTCAACAATAATCCTGATTATCTTGTGAAGCTAAAAAATATAGAAAAGCTATTTGATATAAATAGAATCACTGTAAATTCGGAAAAATCTAATTTTGGGGCTGTTCTCTATCGTAATTCTCTTTATTTTGCAAGTGCAAGAGGTAAAGGAAGTAAAATTTATGGATGGAATGATGAGCCCTTTTTAGATTTATATCAGTGCAACTATAATGAAATAGATGGAACGTATTCAGAACCAACTGGAATTTCTGAGTTAAACACTATATATCATGAAGGGCCGTTAACGATGACTAAAGATGGGAAGACGATTTACTTTTCAAGTGAAAGTTTTAATGAAAAATTATTTGTGAAAGACAATTCAAAAAAATTAAAATTTGGACAAGTTAGTTTGTACAGGGCCTATAAGGATGATGGAAAATGGGCAGTAATTTTTCCGCTTCCATTCAATAGTAAAAATTATTCTACGGGAAATCCGTCCATAGATAAAGACGGAAAAACACTTTATTTCGCATCTAATATGCCTGGCTCAATAGGAGGTACGGACATATGGAAAGTAGCAGTTAATCCCGATGGTACTTTTGGAACTCCAGAGAATCTAGGAGATAAAATAAACACAGTTGGTGACGAAAATTTTCCATTTATATCTGATGATGGCATTTTATATTTTTCTTCAAATGGTCTAATGGGTTTTGGTGGATTAGATATTTTTTATGTAGATTTTAATAAAAATGATTCATCCTACAATATGGGGAGTCCTGTCAATACAGAAAAAGACGATTTTTCATTTACATTTAATAAAGAAAAAAACATAGGGTATTTATCCAGTAATAGAGCAGGTGTAGATAATATCTATAATGCAATTCCAGTATGTAAATCAGAGATGCTTGCTATCATAAAAAATTCGAAAACAAATGCATTAGTAGCTAATTCCAGAGTGGTTTTTTTAGATGCTGATAAAAATGTTTTAGATACAAAGAGAACTAACGATAATGGAAAAGCATTATATAGTACTGATTGCCAAAAACAATTTTCTATCGATGTTTATAAAGATGGATTTGTCACTAAATCTTATCCTATTAGCAAGATTGAAAAAGGAGTTCGTACGACTATGGATATGTATATAGATCCGATTGAAATGACTGTAACAGAAACAGAAATTATATTAAATCCAATTTATTTTGATTACAACAGAAGTGATATTACGCCGCAAGGTGCAACGGAATTGGATAAATTGGTCTATGTAATGTCTCAAAATGATAAGTTGAAGATATATGTAAAATCTCATACCGACATTAGAGGTACTGATAAATATAATTTTGACCTTTCGGAAAAAAGGGCTAAATCCACCGTTGCATATATCATTTCAAAAGGGATTAGCGGGGAAAGAATTACAGGTAAAGGTTTTGGGGAATCAGAGCTAAAAGTAGATTGCAAAGAGAAATGCACTGGAGAAGAACATGCTTTAAACAGACGTTCAGAATTCATGATCATCAGATAATAAGCAAATAAATTATAATAAAAGGATGTCCATTTTTGGACATCCTTTTATTATAACTATTACCAAGAATATTACCCATGTACGGTTTCGGTTTTTCCGTACTTAACAATAATTGAAGTTTCAAAGTCAATCCATTCTTGCCAACGTTTATTAACATCAACGTTATCTGCATATTTTTTGGCAAAACCAATAAAAGTGGTATAATGCCCAGCTTCTGAAATCATTAAATCACGATAAAATTGAGCTAGCTCGGGATCTTGGATGTTTTCAGAAAGAACTTTAAATCGTTCGCAACTTCTCGCCTCAATCATAGCTGAAAATAATAAACGATCACATAGCGCATCTCTTCGACTTCCATCTTTTTTCATGAACTTAAAAAGCTCATTTACATAATGGTCTTTGCGTTCTCTACCTAAAGTTAAACCTTTGCTTTTTATTAAATTATGAACTAATTGTAGATGGTCTAATTCTTCTTTTGCAATAATTAACATTTCGGTAACCAATTCCTCTAATTCAGAATTATAAGTCACTAAACTTATCGCATTTGATGCTGCTTTTTGCTCGCACCACGCATGGTCTGTTAAGATTTCTTCTATGTTTGATTCGACTATATTTACCCAGCGTGGGTCTGTGGTTAATTTTAAACCTAGCATGATGTTGGAATTTATTTGCTTGCAAAATTAGTGTTTTCTTCCTGATTTTTATTCAAAACGAAGGAATTGCAATTAAAATAGTATTATTTTGCAAATATAATTTTATTCAAAAAACAATCAAGTGCAACAACTTTTAATTATTGGTTTTGTATGGCCTGAACCTAATTCGTCTGCGGCAGGAGGAAGAATGCTTCAATTGATTTCACTTTTCAAAGAACAGGGATATAACATTACCTTTGCTAGTCCGGCTCAAGACAGTGATTTTATGGTTGATTTAGAAGAAAATGGTGTCGATAAAAAATCGATTGCTTTAAATTGTTCTAGTTTTGATGTCTTTATTAAAGAGTTGAATCCGAGTATTGTCTTGTTTGACCGTTTTATGATGGAAGAGCAATTTGGTTGGAGAGTTACTGAAAATTGCCCAAATGCCTTGCGATTATTAGATACAGAAGATTTACACTGTCTACGTTTAGCACGGCAAAAAGCATTCAAAGAAAATCGGTTGTTTCAAACTGCAGATTTAATGGTAGAAGAGGTTGCAAAACGTGAAGTTGCCAGTATTTTGCGTTGCGATCTTTCTTTAATGATTTCTGAATTTGAAATCGAAGTGCTTGTAACTAAATTTAAAATTGATAAAGCGCTATTGTATTATTTGCCTTTTTTATTGGATTCCATAACCGTTACAACGTTCGATAAAACGCCAGTCTATGAAGAAAGAAAAGATTTTATTTTTATCGGAAATTTTCTTCATGAGCCCAATTGGAATGCCGTTCAATATCTGAAGGAGACCATTTGGCCTCTTATTAGGAAACAACTTCCTCAAGCTGTTTTGAACATTTATGGTGCATATCCATCGCAAAAAGTGCTGCAATTGCATCAAACAAAAGAAGGGTTTTTAATAAAAGGTCGTGCTGCCAAAGCGCAAGAAGTGGTTTGTAAGGCTCGTGTTGTTTTAGCACCATTACGTTTTGGCGCGGGTGTAAAAGGAAAATTGATAGAAGCGATGCAATGTGGAACGCCGAGTGTAACAACTGCTATTGGAGCCGAATCAATGCATGGTGATTTGCCGTGGAATGGTGCTATTACGGATATTCCACAAGTTTTTGCGGATGAAGCAGTACAGTTATACAATGAAAAAAAACTTTGGATTGAAGCGCAATATAACGGATTAACTATTATCAATCAGCTTTATTTAAAAGCACTATTTGTGGAAGATTTCAAAAAGCAAATACTTTTTTTGGAAGCTAATTTGCACCAACACCGATTTATTAATTTTATTGGAGCAATGTTGCAACATCATACGATGAACAGTACAAAATATATGTCTCGTTGGATTGAGGCTAAGAACAAATAAAAAAATCCCGCCAAGTTTTATAACATGACGGGACTTGTATTTTAAAAATCAAATTGTTACGCAAGCATTGTAACGGGATTTTCTATAAATTGTTTCAATGTTTGTAAAAATTGTGCTCCAGTTGCACCATCAATTGTTCTGTGATCACAAGCTAAGGAAAGCATCATGGTATTACCAACAACAATCTGACCGTTTTTAACCACTGGTTTTTCAACAATAGCTCCTACTGAAAGGATGGCAGAATTCGGTTGATTGATAATAGAATTGAACTCAACAATTCCAAACATTCCAAGGTTAGAAACAGTAAAAGTACTTCCTTCCATTTCAGTTGGCAATAATTTTTTGTTTTTAGCTCTTCCGGCAAGATCTCTTACGCTTCCGCCAATTTGAGATAAGCTCATAGCATCAGTAAATTTCAGTACAGGAACTACTAATCCGTCTTCAACAGCAACAGCTACTCCAACATTCACATGATGGTTGATGGTAATAGCATCTTCTTTCCATTGGGAATTAATTTTTGGATGTTTTTTCAAAGCCATTGCGCAAGCTTTTATAACCATATCGTTAAATGATATTTTTGTGTCAGGAACGCTGTTTATTATTGCTCTTGATTTCATCGCTTCATCCATTGTAACTTCAATTGTTAAGTTATAATGAGGTGCAGTAAATAAAGATTCTGCCAAACGTTTAGCGATAATTTTTCGCATTTGCGAATTTTTGATTTCTTCTGTAAAAACCTCACCTGCCGGAACAAATACTTTTGGTGCAGCCACAGTTTCTGTTTTTGCTGGTGTAGATGTTGTAGTAGCCGGAGCAGAAACAGCTTGAGGAGTAAAGTTTTCGATATCGCTTTTTACGATACGGCCGTTTTCACCAGAACCTTTTACCTGTGTCAATTGAATTCCTTTGTCACTTGCAATTTTCTTTGCTAAGGGCGATGCTAAAATTCTTTGTCCATCCGTTGATGCTTCTTGTAGAATTGGTTCTGCTTTTTCAGCAGATGCCGATTTTACTTCTTCATTTGTAGCAGCGGCTTGTTGAGCTCCTCCAGTTTTATAATTTTCGGCAATACCTTTAATGTCACTTCCCTCAGGTCCAATGATGGCTAAAAGACTGTCAACTGGAGCTGTATTTCCCTCTTGAATTCCTATGTACAATAATGTTCCCTCATTAAAAGATTCAAATTCCATTGTAGCTTTATCAGTTTCGATTTCCGCTAGAATGTCACCTTCGACAACTTTATCACCTACTTTTTTCAACCAGGTAGCCACAGTTCCTTCGGTCATTGTATCGCTTAAACGGGGCATTGTAACTACGATTACTCCTTTTGGTAAAGGGCTGGTTGCGGTTGCAGGAGCTGCATTAGTTTCTTCTTTTTTAACTTCAGGAGCAGTTGCTGTTTCTTCTGATTCAGGTTTAGCCTCTGCTGCGGGAGTTGCTTTTCCAGCGATTAAAGCTGAAACATCTTCACCTTCATTTCCTATTATTGCTAAGAGAGAGTCAACTGGCGCTGTTTCTCCTTCAGGAATTCCTATGTACAAAAGTGTTCCTTCGTTGAAAGATTCAAATTCCATTGTTGCTTTGTCCGTTTCAATTTCTGCAAGGATATCGCCTTCGCTGATTTTGTCACCTACTTTTTTTAGCCAAGTCGCTACCGTTCCTTCCGTCATCGTATCGCTCAAACGAGGCATTGTTATTATTGTTGCCATAATTGATTTATAGTTTATGAGGTAAAAATGGATAGTTTTCTTGATCGTACACTACGTCGTATAATTGTTGAATTTCAGGATAAGGTGATTCTTCAGCGAATTTCACGCATTCTTCAACCAAATCTTTAACTCTCTGATCAATAGTTTCAATCTCTTCTTCTGTAGCATACTTTTGATCTTTAATTACATCTAAAACTTGAGTAATTGGATCAATTTTTTTGTACTCTTCCACTTCATCTTTTGTGCGATATAATTGCGCATCAGACATAGAGTGCCCTCTATAGCGGTAAGTTTTCATTTCGAGGAATGTTGGTCCGTCGCCACGACGAGCTCTATCGATAGCCTCTGTCATTGCTTCGGCAACTTTTACCGGATTCATTCCGTCAACTGGTCCACAAGGCATTTCGTATCCTAAACCTAGTTTCCAAATATCAGTATGATTAGCAGTTCTCTCTACAGAAGTTCCCATCGCATAGCCGTTATTTTCTACGATAAACACGACTGGAAGTTTCCATAACATTGCCATATTAAAGGCTTCATGCAATGAACCTTGTCGAGCTGCACCATCACCAAAATAGGTCATAGTAACTCCTCCCGTTTCAAAATATTTGTCTGCAAATGCTAATCCAGCTCCTACTGGAATTTGACCTCCAACAATTCCGTGTCCACCATAAAAACGATGCTCCTTGGAGAAAATATGCATAGAACCACCCATACCTTTTGAAGTTCCGGTAACTTTACCCATAAGTTCTGCCATTACGCGTCTAGGATCAACACCCATTCCTATTGGTTGTACGTGATTTCGGTATGCCGTAATCATTTTGTCTTTTGACAAGTCCATTGCGTGCAAAGCACCTGCAAGAACTGCCTCTTGACCATTGTATAAGTGTAGAAATCCTCTAACTTTTTGTTGAATGTATAATGCTGCAAGTTTGTCTTCAAACTTTCTCCAAAGCAGCATGTCTTCATACCACTTTAAATAAACCTCTTTTGTAACTTCTTTCATTTGGATTTTTTCTTTTGCTTAAGCGTTATTGTGTTATAAAATGTTACTTATAACGCAAAATAGTTTCCTCACACAAATTTGCGAAAAGCAAAAATAAGACATTACATCTAAGAAGTGAAATTTATAGCGTAGTTTTTGGTTTTTTTAAAGGAATTTTTTGTCAAACATGAATGGAAGTAAATTTTTTAGGGATGCGGATTTGTTTACTTCGCCTTCTTCGCCCATAAAGTAAATTTCTATTGGGGTGTCTTGTTTTAATTCATATTCTGCGATAGATTGTCGACAGGAACCGCAGGGAGGAATGGGAGTAGTTGTTTTATTCGTATCTGAAGCGGCAGTAATTGCTATTTTTAAAATTTTTGCTTCCGGATAGACTGATCCAGCATAAAAAATAGCGACTCTTTCAGCACAAAGTCCTGAAGGATAAGCGGCATTTTCTTGATTTGAACCTAGAACAATGTGTCCGTCGTCTAAAAGTATAGCTACGCCAACTCTAAATTTTGAATATGGTGCGTAGGCTTTTTTTCTGATGGCGACGGCTTCTTCCATTAGGCTGTAAACATCTTCTGGTAATTCTTTAGCGGAATCGAAAACTGTGAACTGAGTTGTTATGGAAATTTCTTTCATTCTTTTTTCTGAGGAAAAAAAATCCAAATCTCATCAAGATGAAATTTGGATTTATAGTTATTTAAAATTTTTAATATTACTAATATTCATCGTACTTGTCACCGAAATTAAAAGTAAGGGAGAATCTGAGTGTGTTTTCTAATGGATTTTTGACTTTCGAGGCTGAAAACAAGTACGATACATCCACTTTTACGATGTTGTATTTAAATCCTGCTCCAAGCGAGAAAAACTGACGTGCCCCTTTTTGTGGGCTTTCGTGAAAATATCCCATCCGCATTGCAAATGAATCTTGATATAAATATTCAGCACCTGCGGCATACGTGAATTCTTTTAATTCTTCACTTAAACCATCTGGAGCATCTCCAAACGATTTAAACACACCGGAAACCCATCCGATAGAGCGATAATCCTCAAAATTTTGAGCTCGTTCTTCCGAGGTTACTGTTCCGTCTCCGTTTAAATCTGGATTTTGTGGAGTGGGTACTAATAATTTATTGAATTCCAGGTTTAAAGCTACTTTATTATATTCATCAAAAATGAAATCAAATCCAGTTCCTATTTTTAAATTGGCTGGTAAAAAATTCGTACTAAGCTCTGAATTGTCATAACTTATTTTCGGACCTAAATTCTGGATGTTAAATCCCGCTCTCCATCTTCCGTTAAATTCATTGTAAGCAATTTCTTCAGATTGATAAAAACCGGCAACATCAACAGCAAATGAGCTGGCAGGCGTTGCATCTCCATTCTGATCTGCCACTTTTAAGCTAGAATGAATGTAACGTCCGGCTACTGCCATAGAATAGCGCTCACTCAGTTTTAATGAATAAGAACCGTCAAAAGCAAATTCATTTGGAGAAACGATTCTGGGTACTTCATCAGGATTACCTGTTTCACGAAGTTCGATATTACCTAAACCAAAATAACGTAAGCTTGTAGCAAAGGCACTTCGCTCATTGAGTTTGTTGTAATACGTCAATTGTCCCAGTGAAATATCATTTACCAAGTCAGTAAGGTAAGGAGTGTAGCTCACCGAAAAACCTTGTTTGTCTATTGCAAAGGCATATTTAGCCGGGTTCCACTGTTGTGAAAAGGCATCTGCAGAAGTTGAAACTCCAACATCGGCCATACCTGCAGCTCTTGCATCTGCAGAAACTAATAAAAACGGAACTCCTGTTGTAATAACCCTATCCTGCGCTTTTGCAAGAAAAATTATAAAAAAACAGATAAAAAGTAAAGCTATTTTTTTCATTTTTATATAAAAATTGATTGAACAAATATAATATTTTATTAAAGTATTACAAGTTTTTCGTACTTTTCAGTCTTTTTATTAGTCAAATTAGATTTTACCATAAGTTTATATATGTAAACTCCTTTTCCAATTTTACTTCCAAAATCATCTTTACCATCCCAAGTAATATCTTTAGATAAAAACCCTTCGGTGGTAATGGTTTGATTTTTAGTCCAGACCACTTTTCCCGTTATTGTCATAACTTGAATCTGAACTTCAAGAGCTTCGTAAGGCCTATTGTGTGTAAACCAAAACTCGGTGTAATTGACAAATGGGTTGGGGTAGTTCAATACGTGCGTCAATATTATGTTTTCATCACCAACTACTATGAACTGAATTTCGATTATAATGGGATTGTTATAAACATCCCAAGCTTTGAACGTGATTGTATGTAAGCCTAATGATAAATTATGTAGCGGAAATCGAAGTGTTCCACTAGTATAATCATCTAATGTTGTTTGGTAATAATCGTTTAATATATAAGGATTATTCACATCGCCATCTAATATTGCAACAATATCATGACCTATTCCGCTGGCTGTATTTATGCCATTTTCATCTTCAAGAAAAGCAAGAAGGAAAGGAGATTCATTTGTTGTGCCCCCCGAAACAAAAGTTTCGTCATTCATATATAACTTAACTCTTGGACTAATATTGTCTGCAACTGCATTTTCATTTATTCCGCCCACTTTGATGCTTGTATTATAGCCGGTTTCATTTTCTAAAAATTGATTTTTTTTCGCATAAAAACTGATTTTTCCATTCGCTAATGGAATACGAATGTCTCGGGGAACGACAAAACTAAACTCAAATTTGCCATTTGTAACTGATGCATTTCCTCTAAATATTGTTTCTCCTAATACATTGAAATTTATTGGAGAACTATTGCCGTCATTGTTAAATGTTGTTCTTGCAATGATTTTATCAAAAATAGTTGTGGAAAGTTCACCGTTATAAGTGGTTAATAAATTGTTGTTCTCATCCGTAATTTCTCCTGTCAATTTTATCTTCGATAATGATTTGAAGTCATCAATGGGTTGCGATATTGACATGTCATTAACTTTAGTAAGACTTATTTTTGGTTTTGGGATGGCAAGCATCAAGGCTGGATCGCCTATGTAAAAAACTACATTGGTTGCTGAATTTGGGTTGCTGTTTTTAGCCATTCGCAAAGCTTCGGCAATAGATGTATATTGGTTTGAACCATACGATAATAAGTTTTTGGATAATACATCATTGAAATTTTCGGCACTATATTGCCCTATTGCTCTTATGGTTGTGATCATAGCAATAGCTCCACCTTTTGGGTTCCAATACGTATATTCGCCTGCCGTCGGTCTGGATGGATTGTCAAAACGAGAAAATTCACAAGTTATAGTTATGAATAAGGGGTATTTATATTGATTGCTTAAGTTTTGGCCGTCAGATTTTTCCCAAATGCGTTCGCTGGATAGGCCATCTTCTCCACCATGTCCCAAATAGTTAAATATCAATGCCCCTTTTTCGAAAGCATTAAAAAAGTCAGTTCTTGCTTTTGGATATCGGAAGCCACCAGCGGATGCTTCTTGGATATAAGAATCTAAAAGTATTTTAGTGACGTTCAAAAAAGGTTTTTCTGAAGCAATGCCATCTGCTAAGCTATTTTGTCGGTTCTGTAAACTAGCATCCGATGCTCTATCTGAGTCGTCAGAAACTAGAACAATATTATTCCTCCAGCTACCGTAAGATTTTAAGTCATGGTATTCAATTATTTTATTTACCATTTCGTCAGCTTGCTTGTTATCATTAACAAGCATTCTTCCAACGGCAATATCTATTCCTCCAAAATAAGAAACAATATTTCCTTCGTTTGAATCCATCAATCCATAAAAATCATCAGAAGCAAATGAAGCTTCGCCAGATGTATTACTTTTTAAGGCATGGTATATAGGAACAATATTGGTGTTGTTGACGATTCGGTTTTTAAAATCATAGGAGGCGTCTCCAAAAAGATTTACATATTTTATACGTTTGTCAGGGGATGAGGGATTGTCATAAATATATTTGATGCAATTTCTTATAGCTGAAATATCTTGTTTTCCTGAAGAGAATTCTTGATAAATTGATTCAAGAGAGATTACTTTTACATTCAAATTTGATTTCGAACGATGAAAAACCGCCAATTTTTCTGCTTCACCTGTTAAAAAAGCGGGCGATATAATTACATAGTCAATGTCTTGAAATTGACCTTGAGCATTTTTGAAAATTGTTCCTTTTAAGTTCTGATTAGCAATTTTAGGTTTGCTGCTTTTTAAAGGTGTAAAATAATCTGACGAATCTAGTGCTATGTATTTTCTTAACTCACCCAGATTTGATTTAAAACTAAACGCACTCTGATTTGTGTTTTCAGCTTTTGTTATATTATAGAGGTCTGTTATATCCCATACTTCCGGAATACTTGCAGAATTTGCGATAGAATAAGTTGCAATTCCTAAACTTGCATTTGATAAATCATATTGAAAATGAAATTGCTTTCCATACCCTTGAAGTTTTCTTTTGGCGATAAGCTGAATGTAATCTAGGTATCCTTTTGATCCCGGGACACCATTGTTATTGTAACTTAATTTAATTTTTACATTTTCGGAACTATTAAAAGAGACATTGCTTGGCAGCGATCCGGTATTAAATTCGGTGTCAGAATTGGTGTTTAAAGCAGGAAAATTAATGCTTGCAGTTTCTTGCCCGTTTGCAAATACGGTGAACGATGTAGGAGCAAAAGCTGCCGAAGCGGCTGTAGCCTTTATTTTAATTGCAGAAGATAGCTCGACGTTTGGAAAATTAAACGCAAATTCCTGTTCCTGTTTTATATCAAAGGATTCGCCAAACCATTGCCGACCTAAATGAGCAATGTTTACTTCGTCTATTTCGTGATATTGATGATCGTCAAAAGTGTTTATTGTGATTGTGCTGCTTCCCGTTAGCTGCTTCATTTGGGCTATTCTTTTTCCTTCAGCACCTTCAATGGTTACATAGTAATACGACTTAGTGTCATATAAATTGATATTAGTCTGACTTTCTTCATTCCAAGTATCTAATCCCTCCCCATAAAATAAGATATAATCTTCTTCATTAAATACGCCATCGTTTTCTCCTATAACTTCTATAGCGTTTTCAGTTAAATCTGAAGGATAGTAAGTGTTGTTTGATAATGGGAGCATTTTTCCTCCATTACCATAAATCTTTATTTTTTTTGGATCAATACCACTTGTGGTTAATCCTAACTGTTGTAAGAAACTTTTAGAAATCTTATAGACGCCAGACTTTTCGATGTAAAATTGATACCAATCTCCTGAGGCTAAAACCGAATTAGATAGAGCGCTTATGCTTTTATTGGATTGCGTGATTCGGGAGGAATTACTTTTTGTACTATAAGAAAACGATTTGATCCGCTTGAATCCAAAGTTGTCCTTTACTATCGGCGAAAGCACAAGAAAGGTGAATTTAAGTTCTCGGGCAGTCGTTGTTTTTAAGTAGGCATCAGGTGTTTCGGGTATGCTTTTCGGGTCTAAATCGCCAAGATAAGATGTTGAAATGGGTTCGTAAATAATATTGGTAATTTGAATGTCATTTTTGATTGAAGAACCTAGTTCTGCTATTTTTAAAGAATAAGTTATTGCTTTTTTGGAGACGTCATAATAATAATTTTCACCGATAAATTGAGGAACATTTAGTACGATATCCCCAAAAGGAATTTCTTTTTTTTCTAACCATTCAATGGTAATGTTGCCATTAATTTGGGCAAAAGAGATAAATGGGATTAGAGATAAATAAACTAGAAATGTTTTTCTCATTGTGTTTTTTATCGGGATTGAGAATGAATTATTACGAATCAGTAAAAATAAAAAATTTAGTGTAATTGTAAATAATAAATATTATAAATTTGCGTTTTTGTAATATGATTTTCTGCTAAACTTTATTAAAAAAGCGTTTTGCAAGTTAATGGTTAATTGTTATATTGCGTCACTTTAAAATTATTACCTACTAAAGAGTATGAAACTAAACAAAATTTTGGCCTTTCAATTGATGATGTCAATACTAATGATTGCAGGTTTGGCTAGTTGCAGTAAAAAATCTAGTTCCAAAAATGCTTCAAGAGCCACCGGATGGAATGTTGATGGTAAAAAAGGATCAAGTAGTAAAAAGCAGGAGACTGGACCAGGTTTGGTGTTTGTTGAAGGCGGTACTTTTACCATGGGGAAAGTGCAAGATGATGTAATGCATGATTGGAATAATACGCCAACACAACAACACGTTCAATCTTTTTATATGGACGAAACGGAAGTGACAAACTTCATGTATCTAGAATATTTAGATTGGTTGAAACAAGTCTTTCCCCCTACAGAAGAAAATTATAAAAACATATATGAAGGTGCTTCACCCGATACATTAGTTTGGAGAAATAGATTAGGATATAATGAGACTATGACCAATAATTATTTAAGACATCCATCTTATGCCAATTATCCCGTAGTTGGGGTAAATTGGATTCAAGCAGTTGAATTTAGTAAATGGAGAACAGATCGTGTAAATGAAGCTGTGTTGGAAAAAAATGGTTACCTAAAGAAAAATGCTAAAACACAAGATGTTACAGCAGAAAGTTCTTTTAGTACTGAAACATATTTAAATAGTCCGACATCGACCTATGGTGGTAATGAAGAGATTGTTTTAAAAGGTAAAAAGGGAGCAAGAGCGCCTAAGGCGGGGAAAGATGGTAAAGTAACCGAAGCAAAAAATATTTATGCACAACGTTCTTCTGGAATTATTCTTCCAGAATACAGACTTCCAACTGAAGCAGAATGGGAATATGCAGCTGCAGCAGATGTAGGGCAAAGAGAGTATAATATTTACAAAGGACAGAAAAAATATCCTTGGTCAGGAGATTATACTCGTTCCGGAAAAAGACAAAGTAAGGGAGATCAATTAGCCAATTTCAAGCAAGGAAATGGAGATTATGGTGGTATTGCCGGTTGGTCTGATGATGGTGCTGATATTACTAATGCAGTAAAAAGCTATCCCGCCAATGATTTTGGATTGTATGATATGGCTGGAAATGTAGCCGAATGGGTTCAAGATGTTTACCGACCAATTATTGATAATGAATCTAATGATTTTAATTATTTTAGAGGAAATCAATATACTAAAAATAAAATTGGAGCAGATGGTAAGGTTGAAATCGTTACCAAAGAGAATATGAAATACGATACTTTGAGTAATGGAAGAATCGTCGCTAGAAATTTTCCAGGTCAAATTGCTCAAGTTCCAGTTGATGAGCAAGAAACGTATTTGAGACAAAATTTCGATAAGAGCGATAATATCAATTATAGAGACGGTGATAAGCAGTCTACCAGATATTATAACTTTGGATCTGAATCAGAAACTGAAAAACAGAAAGAAGAAAAAATCATGTACAATTCTCCTAAACACAATGTAACAACAGATAGTTTAGGTAAGATGGTTAGAAAATATGATAAATCAAGCAAAAGAACTACTTTGATAAACGATGAAGTTAGAGTCTATAAAGGTGGATCATGGAGAGATAGAGCCTTTTGGTTAGATCCAGCTCAAAGAAGGTACTTTCCACAGGATATGGCTACCGATTATATCGGATTTAGATGTGCGATGTCTAGAGTCGGTGCTAAATCGGATAAAAAGAAATCAGCAAGAAATTAATTTTTCATAAAATAATAATCAAAGCCCTTTCATTAGGGCTTTTTTTTAAATCAGTTTTAAATGAATATAGCTCGCATTCATAATTTATTTTTAAAGTGTAAATCAGTTTCAATAGATACTCGTAAAATTGAGCCCAATTCCTTATTTGTTGCCATAAAAGGGGAGCGTTTCGATGCCAATACTTTTGTTAAAGAAGCATTACGAAAAGGAGCTTCTTATGTGATAATTGATAATGAAGCATATTTCATTGACCAAAGAACTATTTTAGTTGAAGATAGTTTAGTGGCGTTACAAGAATTAGCGAAGTTTCATCGGGAATATTTAAAATTGCCTATTATTGCTCTTACAGGGAGTAACGGGAAGACAACTACAAAAGAACTTATAGCGGTTGTTTTATCAAAAAAATATAAAATCAAAGCTACCGCTGGCAACTTAAATAACCATATTGGTGTGCCATTGACTTTGCTTTCTTTTAATTCAGAAACGGAGATTGGAATTGTAGAAATGGGTGCCAATCATAAAAAGGAAATTGAATTTCTTTGTGAATTAGCCAAGCCGGATTATGGCTATGTCACTAATTTTGGAAAGGCACACCTAGAAGGATTTGGTGGAGTAGAAGGTGTAATTGAAGGAAAAAGCGAGATGTATCAGTATCTTTTGACGAATGAGAAATTGGCTTTTATAAATTTAGAAGATCCAATTCAAATTGAGAAATCAAAAATATTAAAATCATTTTATTTTGGAATAAATAAAGAAACGGCCGATGTGAATATTACGGAAGTAAAGGCAAACCCCTTTGTGGCAATCAGTTGTTCTGGTTTTACGATTTCATCGCATTTAATAGGTCTTTACAACGCTAATAATATAAATGCCGCGCTAACTATAGGAAAGTATTTTGGTGTAGCGGATTTAGAAATTAAAGTAGCGCTAGAAAGTTATATTCCTGAAAATAATAGATCACAATTAATAAGTAAAGAAACAAACCATATTATTCTAGATGCTTATAATGCTAATCCCAGTAGTATGGCTGTTGCAATAGATAATTTCATACAGTTGGATAATCAAAATAAGATTATGATATTAGGTGATATGTTTGAGTTGGGGCAGGAAAGTCAAAAAGAACATCAAGCAATTATACTAATGCTTTTGAATGAAAATGTAACCAGTTACTTTATTGGTAAAGCATTTTATGATAATAGAATTGATGAGAATAATTTTCGTTTTTATGAGACATTTGATGCCTTTTCAAGTCGTTTAAAAGAAACTAAAATTGAAAACAGCACTATTTTAATAAAGGGTTCTAGGGGAATGGCTTTGGAGCGAACTTTAGATTTCCTGTAGTAACGATTTCATTTCTTTAAGTTTTAAAAGCCATCATTTTAATTTATAATGGCTTTTTTTAGGACGGTACAAATTTAAATACTCATTAAAAAACCAGTGAGATTTTCTTTTTTATGAAGCTCTAGTTTTTTTCGCAATCGGTATCGGGCTAATTCAACACCTCCGCTTGAAATATTCATGATTTCGGCAATTTCTTTCGTGGACATATTCATCAGTAGATAGGTAGATAGATCTAATTCTCGTGGAGAAATTGTTGGATATTTTTCTTTTAATCTTTTTAGAAAATCAAAATGGACGTTCTTAATGTGTTTTTCTAAATCCTTCCAACTTTTGTCCGCATTTACTTCCTTTGTAATACTTCTGTTCAGTTTTGTAAATTGGAATTTAGTTGACTCATCAAAGGATTCTACATTAATATCTTTTAGTTTATAGATAATTCCATTTAGGATTTTATTTTTCTTTACAACCTGCAATGAATTATTAACGAGCTCCTTGTCTTTCGCTAAAATTTTAATTTGAAGCTTGTCATTTTTTAATTTTTCAATTTCTTTTTCTAGGTCGTATTGTTCTTGCCTGATCTTTGATTCTTTTTCTAAATAGAGTCTTCTTTGTTCTACGGTTTCATAGTATTTGTTTTTTCGTATTTTCATTTTTATTCTTTTTCTAATAAAAATTATACATGCAACAATAAATAAAATATAAAAGAAATAGGCTAATAAATACCTGTACCAAGGAGGAGAAATGCTGAAATTCAATATGGTTTGCTCGGATTGTTTACCATAATTAGTTCGGGCTTTTAACTTCATGATATAATCGCCCTCTCTCAAATTGGTGTATTCTTTTGTGGAACTTGCTGACCAATTGCTCCATTGATTGTCAAATCCTTTTAATTGATATGAAAATTCAAGATTCTCAAGATTTTCATACGAAGGCGAGGAAAAATTGAATTTCACATGATTTGAGCTGTATGGAATTGTATAATTCTCCAATGCCTTTTGTCCATTTGCAAAAATAATGGTGTCGCCAGGAAATGAAAAGCCTCTTATATTTGCTTTTGGTTTTGCATCGTAATTGTTTAATAGGTTAGAGTCATAGTGCGCTAATCCATCTGTTAAACCAATGAAAGTATCATTAGGACCAGTAGTATTTATTGATAGATTGTTAGGGACTATATTTCCGGTAAGTTTTGAAAATGGAGCTACGATATTTTTGTAATTATCCATTTTTGTTTTCATTAAGACACCGAGTGATTCACCAAAAATATACCAGATGTTACCGTTCGTGTCTTGTGTAAATGAATTTATTTTGGGGATTTTTGCAAATAAATTACTTATATTTTTATCTTCAAAAAAATGATTTTGATCGTACGAATATCGATAAAAGTGGTTGTTTGTTTGAAAGTAAATCTTGTTTTCCAACTGTTGTATGTTTCCAATTCCTTTTGCTGTTTTCGATAAATTTTGATATGTTTTGATAGATTCGAACCTTTTCAGGTCGTTACTTAATGTCATTCTATAGGCTATATTGTCTTTTTTTATCCAAATATTTTTTCCCTCTAATTCAAATGATCCGGATGACTTTGAAAAACCTTCAATTCTATTTTTAAATTTCCAGCCGTTTGCTGTTTTTTCAAATATTGAAAAACCATTGTAATTTGAGCCAATTAAATAGTTAGGATAATTCGACATTTGCTTAAACTCCCAATAACCTATGTTGTCTAATGTTTTTATAGTTTTTGCACCCGAAATCAATAGCGCTCCTGTGTTGTGTGAACAAAACAATTGGTCGTCAATTACTTGTATGTTCCATGCTTGTCCGGTAGTTCCTTCTACGAGTTTAAAAGTATCTTCTTTGGTTGAATTATTCCAAGAATGATAAAAAACACCTTGATTAGTAGCAACGTAAAGATTTCCTTTATGTAATGCCGTACCATAAACAGTACTTAGATTATAACTAAATCCAAAATAAGTAAAAGGAGAGTTTTCATTCACAAAAGAGATTCCGTTATCAAGGCCTAACCAAAGATTGTTTTTGCTGTCAACAAAAGAGGTGAGAACGGTATTATTTTGCAACCCTTTTGTGCGATTGATATGTTGAATAATTTTCCCATTTAAATCACATACAATTATTCCCTCTAAAACCGAATTGAGTACAATGAATTTATCTCTTATCACTACACCACCAAGTGAGCTATTCTTTCTAATGAAAACATTTGCCTCGGTATCCCAAGGAATCATTTTTTCATTGTCATATATATAAAGACCTTTATTTAAAGTGGCAATTAATAACTTGTTTTCAGGTAAAGGAAAAATACCCCAGATTTCAGTGTTATTTAAAATGGTAGTATTTTTTAGCTGAAATAGTTTTCCGTTTTTGTATTCCAATATTCCCAATGAAATATCTTGTATATAAAGGTGGTTTTTGACTTGAAATGAGAATTGGAATCTTTTAGGAGACTCGAGGATTTTAATTTTTTTGTTTTTAAAGATGTACGTTCTTTCAAATGATAAAAAGATAACTTCGTCATTGTGAATGTGTATTTTCCAGATAAAATCCATCAGTTTCAAATTGGATTTGTTTATCATTTTAGACAAAGAAAAATAAACCAATTTCCCTTTTGAATTAGATTTAAAATAGCCAAATTCATTATAACCTCCCACGAAAATTTTTCCAGAATTATCAATTTTTACACATCGCACAGCTGCAGAGTTTGGGATATTATATTTCCTCCATGAGGAACCGTCAAATTGAAAAAGGCCGCTATTATTAGCAAAATATAAATTGCCGTTTTTATCTTGGTCAATATCCCAATTTTGAGTGCCTCCTTTATAATCGGATCTTTTATAATTTCTAATATCTGGCAGTCCTATGTTTTTGACCTGACTACAGATTGTTGTTGTTATTAATAAAATTAGAAAATGGAATTTTGTAAATCTCATGATTAAAGTCTAAATGTAATGAATTGATTATTATTTAAAAAGACTGCGGTTTCTACTGCTGAAAAATAAGAAGTGCTTGTTTTAATCAGATTTTGATAGAAAAATAGAAGTATTTATATATTCTATAAATGTAGTGGTTTTTTTTTATATTAACATTTTCGTAACAGTATAAAATTAAAATCAAATAATTTATAATAAGGCACTTATGTGAATCTTGATGTGTTTTTGTCAAGTGATAAAAATGACTTTGATGTGTTTTTGTAAGGAAGTATAAATGATAATTATAGAAAAAATAAACGTAATATTGCGGAAAATAAATAATTAATTAACAAAAAAAATTATATTTTTTTTATCTATTCTCAGTTTACGCACAAGTACAAGATGTTAATGTAAGCGGAAATGGGTTACAACTTCACTAGTTGTAGGTTGGGTAGAAACATATAGTTGGTAAAAATAATATAAACACATAATATAATCATGAAAAGAACAGCAACAACAGTAGCATTTTTAGCAGTGTCTTTTTTAGCTCTTGCTCAGCAGAAAAGTAAAATACAATCGAAGCCTTTTTCAACAAAAGATAAAACAGTTATCGTTTACACTACAGCAGATAGTACAAAATTACGACTGACACAAACAGACAAATTAACTTTTACTGCTTCAAAACAACCTCTGGAATACGAAGTGTCCATTTTTGTTGAGCCTAAAAAAACATTCCAAACCTTTATGGGAATTGGAGGCGCAATCACCGATGCAAGTGCTGAGGTTTTTGCAAAATTGACCAAAGAAAAACAACAAGAACTTTTAAATGCTTACTATAATAAAGAAAAAGGAATTGGTTATTCTTTGTTGAGATCTACAATTCATAGTTCGGATTTTAGTAGTGGAAGTTATACCTATATCAAAGATGGTGATGCAACACTAAATTCTTTCAGTATTGACCACGACAGACAGTATCGCATTCCAATGATTAAAGAAGCCATGAAAACTGCTGGCGAAAAATTAACGATTTATGTAACTCCGTGGAGTCCTCCGGCTTTTATGAAAAGTAATAAGAGCATGTTAAAAGGAGGGACATTATTGCCAGAGTATTACCAAGCTTGGGCAAATTATTATGTAAAATTTGTTAAGGCTTATGAAAAAGAAGGAATGCCAATTTGGGGACTTACTATCCAAAATGAACCTATGGCCACTCAAACTTGGGAGTCTTGTGTCTATACTGCTGAAGCCGAAAGAGATTTCTTGAAGAATTTTCTAGGACCAACTATGAAAAAAGAAGGCTTAGGCGATAAAAAAATTGTTGTTTGGGATCACAACCGTGATTTGATGAATCAAAGAGCAAATGTTATTTTTTCTGACCCAGAAGCTTCAAAATATGCTTGGGGAATGGGATTTCATTGGTACGAAAACTGGACAGGCGGAGCACCTATGTTTGATAATGTTAATAAGGTTCATGAAGCATATCCAACTAAAAATTTATTGTTCACAGAAGGATGTGTTGAAAGATTCGATGCCAAAAAATACCAATTTTGGGCAAATGGCGAACGTTACGGAATTGCGATGATTAATGATTTCAATAACGGAACTGTGGGTTGGACGGATTGGAATATCCTTTTAGATCAAAACGGTGGCCCAAATCACGTGGGGAATTTTTGCTTTGCACCAATTCATGCAGATACTAATTCAGGAGAATTAATTTATACTCCGAGTTATTATTATATAGGTCATTTTTCGAAATTCATTCGTCGTGATGCGAAAAGAGTCAGTACAGCTGTGAGCAGAAGCAGTTTGTTAAGTACTTCATTCCTTAATACAAATGGAAAAATGGTTACTGTAGTGATGAACAAAAGCGATAAAAAAGTAACCTATAATTTAATCATAGCTTCAGAAAAAATAGTGGTAGTAATTCCTGCACATGGGATTCAAACATTAGTTTATTAATTTCCAGAACGGTTTGTTTTTAAACACACTTTATGAAAAAAATAGTTTTAATATTTTTTAGTTTGTTATCAATTTCCTCCTTCGGACAAGGGTTTTTACATAGAAATGGCCAAAAAATCGTCGATGGAAATGGGCAGAACGTTGTGTTGCGCGGTTTGGGATTAGGCGGCTGGATGGTTCAAGAAGGCTATATGCTACAAACCGGATCGTTTGCAGGTTCGCAACATGCAATAAAACAGAAAATTACGGATCTAATTGGTGCCAAAAACACTAAAAAATTTTACGAGGCCTATAAAGCAAACGGAATTACAAAAAGAGATATAGATTCATTGGCGGCTTGGGGGTTCAACTCCATTCGATTGCCCATGCATTTCAATTTGTATACATTGCCTATTGAAAAAGAAACCGTTTCAGGGCAGGATACATGGCTGGAAGAAGGTTTTAAAATGACAGATAATTTATTGAAATGGTGTGCTGCCAATAAAATATATTTGATTTTAGATTTACATGCAGCTCCCGGAGGTCAGGGAAAAGATGCTAATATATCCGATTATGATGATTCAAAACCATCACTATGGGAGAGTACAGCGAATCAGGATAAAATGGTGGCGCTTTGGAAAAAGTTGGCTTTACGTTATAAAGATAATCCTTGGATTGGAGCCTATGATATCATCAATGAACCTAATTGGAATTTCACAGGAACGAATCAAAATGGATGTGATGAAAAGTCTAATGCGCCTCTACGAGCGTTGCAAGTCAGAGTTACAAAAGCAATAAGAGCTATTGATACGAATCACTTAATTTTCATAGAGGGAAATTGCTGGGGAAATAATTACAATGGCTTGTTTCCACTTTGGGATGATAATATGGCGTTGAGTTTTCACAAATATTGGAATGATAATGATGTGGCTTCGATACAAAAAATGTTAGATTACAGAACCCAATACAATGTCCCAATTTGGCTGGGTGAAAGTGGTGAAAACTCTAATGTGTGGTTTAAGGAAGCGATCGCTTTAATGGAATCAAATACGATTGGCTGGGCTTTTTGGCCAATGAAAAAAATTGAAAATCTAGCAGGAGTTACATCCGTTACAAAAACACCGGAATACGAGCAATTATTGAAATATTGGGCAAACGGAGGAAAAAAACCAACAGTAGCTTTTGCAAAAAAAGCATTAATGCAAACTGCCGAAAACTTCAAAATGAAAAAACTGACTATCAGGTTCGATGTAATCGATGCGATGTTCAGACAAGTACAAACAACCGATACTAAAAAATACAAAAATCATACTTTGCCCGGAAAAGTATTTGCGACAGAATATGATTTAGGGCAAAACGGATTTGCTTATTTTGATAAAGATGTCGCCAATTATGACGGGACTAAATTTACCAAATGGAACAAAGGTGGCGCCATGAGAAATGATGGTGTTGACATTCAGTCTTGTAATGATAAAATCACGAATGGTTTTCATGTAGCCTTTATTGAAAATGGTGAATGGTTGCAATATACCGTTGAGGTAAAAGCCAAAACTACTTTTGATGTTGCCATTCGGTATTCAAGCGAGGTCGCAGGAGGAAAGCTTTTTCTTAAAGATGAAAACGATAAAATTTCTGAAACTATTGCCATTCCATCTTCTGGAGGGATAAATAATTGGCAAACAGTGACTTTAAAAAATGTAGTTTTGAGAAAAGGAACGAATAAAATCAGAGTCTATTTCGAAAAAGGAAATTTCAATTTAAACTTTTTAGAATTCAAAAACACAAGCGAGTAAAAAAATAAAATCCCATTCCCTGATCTTTGGATTATAGAATAAATGAATTTGATTATAAAATAATACAGCACTTAGAAATGAAAAAAATAGTGATCACAACACTTTTGTTGACCTGCTTTATTGCATTTTCTCAACAAAAAACGATTGACCAAAAAGTGGATGCTTTGCTAAAGCGAATGACGCTCGAAGAGAAAATAGGGCAGCTTAATCAATATACTGGGGACAATACAGCTACCGGACCCATAACCATAAATCCTAATAAACAATCCGAAATTAAAGCGGGTTTAATTGGTTCTATGTTGAATGTTTTGGGAACGCAATACACGAGACAATACCAAGAATTAGCGATGCAATCCCGATTAAAAATTCCTTTACTCTTTGGTCAGGATGTCATTCATGGATATAAAACTACTTTTCCAATTCCATTAGCGGAGGCCGCAAGTTGGGATTTAGATGCGATGGAACTTTCAGCAAGAATTGCTGCAACAGAAGCGGCTGCAAGTGGAATCCATTGGACATTTGCGCCCATGGTGGATATTGCGCGTGATCCTCGTTGGGGACGTGTAATGGAAGGTGCAGGAGAAGATACCTATTTGGGTTCGAGAATTGCTTACGCGAGAGTGAAAGGATTTCAAGGAAAATTGGGAGATGTCAATTCCGTGATGGCTTGTGTTAAGCATTTTGCGGCTTATGGAGCTGCTGTTGAACTAAACCTTCGGTAGCACTTACCGAGATTTTGTACCTTACGAAGATAATTAAAATTCGTAAATTATGACTACAAAAAAAAGCATCCCGATGCGTTAAGAGAAAACAA
>NZ_JBHZQA010000017.1:0-28982 GCF_042787335.1 Flavobacterium fructosi
ATTTTGTTTTCTCTTAACGCATCGGGATGCTTTTTTTTGTAGTCATAATTTACGAATTTTAATTATCTTCGTAAGGTACAAAATCTCGGTAAGTGCTACCGAAGGTTTAGTTCAACACACGCTACAAGCAATTTGGGTATTAGGCTTAATTTTAAGTTGGTCTTGTATTTGGAAGATTTGGCAAATCCGAAGAATGGGCTTAATTTAGTCCCAAACCCGCTGTAGTAGCAAAACATCATGCTGTAAAAAACCTCTTATTTGGATTAAGATCTTCAAATTTTCCTTTTCTACAATCCAAAACAAAGCCTTTTAAGAAAGTTCTTTTTTAGGCTGCTAATTGTAAAAAGAAGCGTTCCAAATAATTAAAGAATACTACACTAAAACAACTTATATATTCGGTGTATAGGAATCATCACCCCTTGCTTCAACATAACATTTTTGTCAGTAACACCCCAAACCGTAGTATCCACTATTTTTTTGGATTAGTTATCTTCAAAGAAAATTTTAATTTTCGAATGCTCTAGATTACCCAATGCTAAAGCCCTATTGAGTTCACTTATTCTCGTTTTTATTTCGTCAACATCGTTAAGAACATCTGTTTTGGGAAATTTAAGAAGAGCTCTGTGTCTTCTTTATCGATAATTTTGAATTCTTGTGTCATAATTGTAAAAATTTAATAAAATTATAAAGTGCAATATTGTAGCAATGCAAAAACTTTACCAGTTTTTATTAACTTTAGTACATACAAAAATAAAATCTCCTGATTTCTACAGCTCAAAGTCTTGACACAATTAGTTAATGCTCTTTATATCCACTAAACAAATCCAATCAACTTTAATGAAGTTCTTAAAATTTATACAATATATCCACAGATTATTTAAAACCCAAAAACAGTATCGCTATTTTCTACTCTTTATAAAATTCACTATTTTTGCAGTCTAAATTTTAGTTATGCCAAACAAGAAATACAAAATAGCAGTCATTCAATTGAATCTAAATGATATTGCCGAAAATAATCTTAAAAAATGCATCAGTTGGGTTCGTGATGCCGCTAAACTTGGTGCCGAAGTCATTTCGTTGCCGGAATTATACAGCAGTCATTATTTTTGTCAAAGCGAAGATGTAGATAATTTTGCTTTAGCAGAACCACTATACAGTACTTCGTTTATTGCTTTTAGCGCTTTGGCAAAAGAATTAGGCGTAGTGATTATTGTTCCTTTCTTCGAAAAAAGAATGGCAGGAATTTACCACAATAGCGCGTACATCATTGACACGGATGGCTCAGAAGCAGGATTGTACCGCAAAATGCACATTCCGGATGACCCGCATTTTTATGAAAAATTCTATTTTACGCCTGGCGATTTAGGTTTTAAAACTATTCCGACTAAAAAAGGAAAGGTTGGAACGCTGATTTGTTGGGATCAATGGTATCCGGAAGCGGCCCGTTTAACCGCTTTACAAGGTGCTGAAGTATTGTTTTACCCAACAGCAATTGGATGGCATCCTGCCGAAAAAGACGAATATGGTGTAAACCAACATGGTGCTTGGATGAGTGTTATGAAAGGTCACGCGGTTGCAAATGGCGTTTATGTAGCGGCAGCAAACAGAATTGGTTTAGAACAATATCTTCCAGATACAGCAGGAATTCAGTTTTGGGGATCTTCGTTTATTGCGGGACCACAAGGCGAAATTTTGGCGCAAGCCTCACACGATAAAGAAGAAATTCTTATTGCTGAAGTAGACTTGGACTTACAAGAAAATGTGCGTCAGAACTGGCCTTTCTTTAGAGACAGAAGAATAGACGCTTTTGGTGATATAACAAAAAGAGCGATTGACTAACTATGAGTACTACAAATAATAGAAGATTTCCTGCCGAGTGGGAAAAACAACAAGGTATTTTACTATGTTTTCCACACAATGGAAAAGATTGGCCTGGGAAATATGAAGTTGTAAAATGGGCTTTTGTAGAATTTATAAAAAAAGTGGCCACTTTCGAGCCAGTCTTTTTAGTTGTTGCCGATGAAAACCAAAAAGAAAAAGTCACTACAATGCTAGAAACAGCTGATGTTGAACTGACTAACGTTTCGTACATCATTCATAAAACCAATAGAAGTTGGATGCGTGATTCGGGTCCAATAATCGTTAAAAACGGTGCCGAAAGAGAAGCTTTAAACTTTAATTTTAATGGTTGGGCAAAATATAAAAACATTCAATTAGACAAATTTGTTCCTGCCAAAGTAGGTGAATTTCTAAATATTCCTGTTACTCAAGTTTTATACAAAGGAAAACCGGTTATTGTAGAAGGTGGCGCTATTGACACCAATGGACGCGGTACTTTACTTACTTCGGAAGAATGTTTGATGCATCCTGATATTCAGGTTCGGAATCCAAATTTCAGCAAAGCAGATTACGAAGCCGTTTTTAAGGAATATCTTGGAATTACAAATGTGATTTGGCTAGGCGACGGAATTGAAGGTGACGATACGCACGGACATATTGATGATTTATGCCGATTTGTAAACGAAGATACAATTGTAACCATTGTAGAAACAGATCCAAAAGATAATAACTACAAACCATTACAAGACAACTTAAAACGTTTGCAAAATGCCAAATTGGAAAATGGTAAATCACCTGTAATTGTTGCTTTACCAATGCCAAAACGGTTGGAATTTGACGGTTTAAGATTGCCCGCCAGTTATGCCAATTTTTTGATTTTGAACAATTCTGTTTTGGTTCCTACTTTTAACGACACGAATGACAGAAAAGCTTTAAATATACTTTCAGAATGCTTTCCTAATCGAGAAATCATCGGAATTAGTGCTACTGATTTTATTTGGGGTTTTGGGACTTTACACTGTTTAAGTCAACAAATTCCGAAATAAAAATTAAGCACTAACTTTTAAATATAGCAAAAAAATCCCCACTAAAAAAGAGGTCACTGAGAAAGTCTTTTTTAAGAATATATTTTTAATAAAAAGGAGTAGAAATCAAAGTTTTCTGCTCTTTTTTATTTGAATATTTATCCACAACCATAAGGCTTTTTAGATGTTAATTCCGTAACAAAAAATTAAGTTCAGTCCGTATTCTTCGTTATATGATTTAATTGTTCCTAAGGATAGTCTGCTAAGGAAAATTAAGAAGTTGATTGATTTTTCATTTATCTACGATGAGTTTCTCAATAAGTATTTCGCCAATAATGGTTGGACAGCAGAGTCCTGTGCGTATGTTCAAGTATTTACTTCTGAAAACAATTTATACCGTTTCAGATGTTGATGTAGTTGAACGTTCTCGTTTTGATATATCTTCTAAGTATTTTTTGGAAATGGCACCAGAAGATGATGTCTTAAATTCAAGTTCCTTGACAGAATTTAGAAAACTATGTTTGAAGGACACAATTATTGGCGATGAAGCCTATTCTGAGAAAGAAAATCTTAAACTAACAAGTGAGCAAAACATTAAAGTAGTAGCGCGTCTAAATCCTCCCATAACACAAGGATTTAGAAAGGATGAACATAAATTTGATTACAATAAAGATGCCGATAAGTTTGTTTATCCTGCAGGTCACATGGCCATACGAAAGGCTCTTCAGGGTAAAAAAAAAAATTGGAACGAATATCAAGACAAACCTACTATTTTGATGTTAAAAAATACAAGTCTTGCCCTTAAACAGAGGGGTTATTATAAAGACGGAGCCAAGACAAACAATAAAAAACAGTTACAAAAAGAAAAACGCTTGTAAGGGATGTTTAAAAATCCTGTTACAAACGTTTTTTTATTGTCTAAAAAACGACGCTAATCAAAATAAGCGATGTTTTTCAGTAGCTCCGCAAATTGCGGAGCTTTCTATATTTAAAAAATCAAGAAATTATTTTTTCTCAGACTTTTCCATTTTAGCTTTTAATGCTGCCAATACATCATTATTATCACCTAAAGTTGCAGCTGCTGCATTTGTAGATGTTGAAGCTGATGAAGTGTTTTCAGTAGCTGTTTTCACATTTTTCTCTTCTTCTTCACGGAAGATAGCAGTGTGAGATGCAACTACTCTTTTGAATTCCTTGTTGAATTCGATTACTTTGAAATCAGCTGATTCTCCTTTTTTCAGTTTCTTACCATCTTCTTTTTCAAGGTGACGAGTAGGAATAAAAGCAACGATATCATCTCCGAATTCTACAGTAGCTCCTTTGTCAACGATTTCAGAAATTTCACCGGTGTGGATAGTTCCAACTGCGAAAGAATCTTCATATTGATCCCAAGGATTAGCAGTAGTTTGTTTGTGACCTAAAGATAATTTACGTCCGTCAACATCTAATTCTAATACTACTACATCAAGTTTTTCACCAACGTTTACAAATTCAGATGGATGTTTGATTTTCTTAGTCCAAGATAAGTCAGAGATGTAAATTAATCCATCAATTCCTTCTTCTAATTCTACGAAAATTCCAAAGTTTGTAAAGTTTCTAACGATACCTGAATGTTTAGAACCTACTGGATATTTAGAAGTGATATCAGTCCAAGGATCTTGAGACAATTGTTTGATACCTAATGACATTTTACGGTCATCTCTATCTAATGTTAAGATAACTGCTTCAACAACATCACCTACTTTTACGAAATCTTGAGCAGAACGTAAATGAGTAGACCAAGACATTTCAGAAACGTGGATTAAACCTTCAACACCTTCAGCAACTTCGATGAAAGCACCGTAATCAGCGATTACAACTACTTTACCTTTTACTTTGTCTCCAATTGCTAATTTAGCATCTAGAGCATCCCAAGGGTGAGCGTTTAATTGTTTCAATCCTAATTGTATTCTTGTTTTTTCGTCATCGAAATCAAGGATTACAACATTTAATTTTTGGTCTAATTCAAGAACTTCAGATGGGTGGTTGATTCTTGACCAAGAAAGGTCAGTAATGTGAATCAATCCATCAACTCCACCTAAGTCAATAAAGACACCATAAGAAGTAATGTTTTTAACAACACCTTCTAATACTTGTCCTTTTTGTAATTGACCGATGATTTCTTTTTTCTGGATTTCGATATCCGCTTCAATAAGCGCTTTATGAGAAACAACAACATTTTTGAATTCGTGGTTAATTTTTACCACTTTGAATTCCATCATTTTGTTTACATATACATCGTAGTCTCTAATTGGTTTAACATCAATTTGAGATCCTGGTAAGAATGCTTCAATTCCGAAAACGTCAACGATCATACCACCTTTAGTTCTGCATTTTACAAAACCATTAACGATTTCTCCTGTTTCGTTAGCCGAAATAACTCTATCCCATGATTTGATAGTACGTGCTTTTCTGTGAGATAATACTAATTGACCCGTTTTGTCCTCACGGATGTCAATTAATACTTCAACAGTATCACCTACTTTTAATGCTGGGTTGTAGCGGAATTCATTCAATGAAATAACACCTTCCGATTTTGCGTTGATATCAACGATAACGTCTCTATCTGTAATTCTAACAACTGTACCATCAACCACTTCTTCTTGATCCGTAGCGATAAATGTTTTTGAAACTAGTTCTTCGAATTCTAATAAGTTTTTCTCATCAACAGCATCAATACCTTCTTCGAAATTGTGCCAGTTAAAATTTGCTAAAAACTCTTCTTGTGATTTTACTTGTTCAGACATGCTGATTAAAAATTTGTATTCTGTATTCTCTCGAGTTTCTTAATGTGCTAGAAAACAACAGAAGTTGTTTGTATAATTAATTGATACCTAAAGGAAACTCTTATTCACCAAAAGGTCTGCAAAAGTAACACTTTTATATCAAATAGCAAAATATTTACGTGCAGATAATAAACAACAAGCCAAAAGATAATTATCTAATAATCAGCATCCTTTCTTTTAACTATTCGAATCGAATTACTGGGGCATTCTTGGAGCCAAAATTCCCATTCTCGCCTTTATCTCTCCGCTACGCTGCAAGAATATCGACTCCATCAGGGATAGTTAGGTTTTATAATAATTTTTAGCACCAAAAAACCCGATAACTCTTAAAGCTATCGGGTTAAATTTATAAGAAAAAATATTTTAATGCTTAATTTCCCTTACTACTTTAGGTCCAAATTTATCTTTAAAAACAAAAGGAAAAATGATGGCAAGAACTAAAGCATACGATGCAAAAGTGATCCAGATATGAAACCAGTCTTTACTTCCATCAGCCATAGTAAAATATTTTTGAATAATATAACCACTCGCAAAACTACCAATCAAGGCGCCAAAACCATTCACCATCATCATAAACAGACCTTGCGCACTTCCTCTGATTTTTGAATCTGTTTGTGTTTCCACAAACAAAGAACCCGAGATATTAAAAAAGTCAAACGCCATTCCGTAAACAATGCAAGACATAATAATCATCCAAAGGCCATCTGACGGATTTCCAAAAGCAAACAGTCCAAAACGCAATACCCAAGCCAGCATACTAAACAGCATCACGTATTTAATACCAAATTTTCTAAGAAAAAATGGAATTGCCAATATAAATAAGGTTTCTGAAACTTGTGAAATCGACATGATTATTGCAGGATATTTAACCGCAATAGTATCTTTATAAGCATCAACCGTACCGAAATCATGGATATAAGTATCTCCATAGGCATTAGTCAATTGCAAAGCAGCTCCTAACAACATTGAAAAGATAAAGAAAATAGCAAATTTTTGTTGTTTAAACAATTCAAAAGCATTCAGTCCCAAAGCTTGTGTAAAAGAAGCACCTTTTTCTCCTTTACACATTGGAGGACATTTAGGAAGTGTAAATGCATAAATTCCTAATAGTATAGAAACGAAACCTGCAATGTAAAATTGATTTGCAGAAGTTTCATTATGCGTTAAACTAACCACCCAAAGTGCAACAATAAAACCTATGGTTCCCCATATTCTGATCGGCGGATAATCTTTTACCACATCCATATCTTTTGCAATTAATGCATTATAAGCAACCGTTATTGATAAGGAAATTGTAGGCATATAGAAAAACATATTCACTAACATAACCCAGAAAAATGTGGTCGGATTATCAACTTGCGGCAAATAAAATAAGGCTATTGCACCAAAAAAATGAAGCAAACCATATAATTTTTCCGCATTTATAAATCGGTCTGAAATAATTCCTGTTAAAGCGGGCATAAAAACCGAAGAAATTCCCATTGTCGAAAATATAATTCCAAACTCAGTTCCAGACCAATGTTTGTTATTAAACCAATACGCCCCAATAGTAAGTAACCACGATCCCCAAATAAAAAACTGAAGAAAGTTCATTAAAACCAATCTATTTTTAATTCCCATAAGTTGAGTTGTATTTTTATTTTTAAAAATTAACAGGGCGTAAATCTAGTATTAAAAAAGAGATTTCCAAAAAATTATATCGTTTTAGTACTATCATTTACTAAATCTAAAACAACTTGAAATTGTTCTTCTCGGTTTAGATAAGAATTATCAATTTCTATTGCGTCTTCCGCCTTTACTAATGGGGAATCAACTCTATGAGTATCAATATAATCACGCTCTTCCACATTTTTCAGAACTGCTTCATAAGTCACATCATTGCCTTTTTGTTGTAATTCATCAAAACGTCTTTGCGCTCTGGTAGTTGCACTTGCTGTCATGAAGATTTTTAATTCCGCATGCGGAAAAACAACAGTCCCAATATCTCTGCCATCCATAACGATACCTTTATCCTTACCCATTTCCTTCTGCTGTTCCACTAATTTGGCTCGAACTTGTGAAACTTCAGCAACCTTGCTTACAAAATTAGAAACTTCAATTGTTCGAATGGCTGTTTCAACATTTACATCATTTAAATACATTTCGGCAAAACCCAAATCAGGATTGAATTTAAATTGTAATTGTATAAAAGATAAACTGTTTCGTAATGTTTCTTTGTCAAAAGAATCCGCATTTATATATCCGTTTTGCATCGCAAAAAAGGTTACTGCACGATACATCGCTCCGGTATCTACATATACATATCCTAAATGTTTGGCGAGTTGTTTCGCTAAAGTGCTTTTTCCAGTTGAAGAGAATCCATCTATCGCGATCGTAATTTTTTTATCCAAAATGAAATTATTGTAAGTTAATAATTAATCCAAATAAGCTCGTATTTCCTGCTAATGTATATCTCGAATACGAGTAATTAAATTTTAATTTGTTCATTTTTAGTCCAAAACCAACTGAAATCCCCGAGAAATTCCGTTGTTCCTCAAGCCTTAATTCTTCCGCTCTTCTAAAATTATATCCCACACGCAAATTAAATGCTTTTTTAGGAAAAAGCTCTACTCCCACAATTACGTGACGTAAAGCATTATTTATTGTTGAAACCTTTTCCTCACTAGAACTTCCATCAATTGATGATTGCGCTCTTACAGGATTAGAAAAAGCAAGATTCCATTGTTGCAAATTTTCTAAAGTAAGATGCCATCTTATAGGCACATTATCCAATTCCTGCGAAACACCAGCTATAATTTCTAAAGGTAATTTTTCGGATGTACCCGAATAAGTGGTGAATTGTGTTCCTATATTTCGTATGGATAAACCCCAATTCACATCGTTTTTTTCGTCAATAAAAAGAGCACCTATATCAATTGCACCACCGAGTGAACTATAACTTTCTAAAGTTGAAGATATTAATTTTGCATTAGCACCTAAATGAATAGTAGTATTCGGGATGTTGTAGGCATACCCGAGGGAAAGGGCAATTTCGCTTCCGGTAAATGAAGATGTAGGCTGACCATTTTCGTCATAACCCTCAAAATTACCATAATTCACATAATTCACACCAGCCTGAAAAGTTTGCAAATGCCGATCGTAAGTGTAAGCATAAGAAGCGGTCCCATAAGTCACTTCTTTATAATAGCTTCCATAATTCAAAGCTAAATGATTGTCCATCTCTACATTCAATGTTGCGGGATTAAAATTGACAAGATTTACATCTTCGTCATATATTGTAATCGTTTTTCCTCCCAACGCCGCTTGTCGAGGAGATGTAACTAAATTTAAAAACTGATAAATATACTTCCCTCCTATCTGACTGTGGGACACAGAACAAACTAAAAATAAAGAGAATAATAAAAGTTTTTTGAGCATGCTTGAATAGCTGTTTTTGTATAGTAAATCGCAAGTGCGAAGATAAAATTATAATATAAATATAATCCTGTTTTTAGACCTAAGTTTTAGATTAAAACGGAATTATAATAAAAATTCCAAGTTCAAAACTTATAAATAAGCAATGAACTTGGAATTCAAATTATACAAAAAAAGGTATTACAATACTTTTGCGTTTTTAACTTTCTGATCAGTCAAAGCAAATTTCAATACTTCATTCATTTCCTTCACATAATGAAAAGTAAGTCCGTCAAGATATTCCGGTTTTATTTCATCAATATCACTTTTATTATCCTGACATAAAATAATTTCTTTGATATTTGCTCTTTTAGCAGCCAATATCTTTTCTTTAATTCCACCTACAGGCAACACTTTTCCTCTCAATGTAATCTCCCCAGTCATGGCCATGTTTTTCTTCACTCTCTTTTGCGTAAAAAGAGAAACTAATGAAGTCAACATTGCAATTCCTGCACTTGGCCCATCTTTAGGCGTAGCTCCTTCCGGAACGTGCAAATGAATATTGTATTTTGACAATATCGCTGAATCTAGTCCTAATAATTCTGTGTTGGCTTTGATATATTCCAATGCAATTGTAGCCGATTCTTTCATTACTGTTCCTAAATTTCCAGTAATAGTCATGGTACCTTTTCCTGGAGAAAGTAACGATTCTATAAAAAGAATGTCACCACCAACGGAGGTCCAAGCTAAGCCTGTAACCACACCAGCGATATCATTGTTTTCGTATTTGTCTCTTTCTAATCTGGCAACACCAAGTGATTTAATTATATCTTGATCCGTAACCTTCTTGTTGTACTCCTCTTCCATTGCAACTGATTTTGCTGCATTACGGATCACTTGAGCAATTTTAGCTTCTAAACCACGAACTCCAGATTCACGAGTATATCCTTCTACAATTTTTTCCAATTGTTTTTTTCCAATCGTCAAATCGTTAGAAGTCAAACCATGTTCTTTTAATTGTCTTGGAAATAAATGCTGACGTGCTATTTCTACTTTTTCTTCAATAGTATAACCTGACATATTGATGATTTCCATTCTGTCTTTCAATGCAGGCTGAATTGTTGCCATGTTATTGGAAGTGGCAATAAACATGACTTTTGACAAATCATATCCCATTTCCAGGAAATTATCATAAAAAGAATTGTTTTGTTCCGGGTCTAAAACTTCCAGTAAAGCAGAAGACGGATCTCCGTGACTACCGTTTGAAAGTTTATCTATTTCATCCAAAACAAAAACAGGATTTGATGTTCCGGCTTTTTTTAAACTTTGAATTATTCTACCTGGCATCGCACCAATGTAGGTTTTTCTATGTCCACGAATCTCTGCTTCATCACGCAAACCACCCAATGAAATTCTAACATATTTTCTACCCAATGCTTCCGCAATTGATCTTCCTATTGAAGTTTTACCAACTCCCGGAGGTCCTGTCAAACAAATAATTGGAGATTTCATATCATTTCGCAATTTTAAAACTGCCAAATGTTCGATCATTCTTTTCTTAACATCTTCAAGACCAAAATGATCTCGATCGAGAATTTTTTGTGCTCGTTTTAAATCGAAATTATCTTTTGAAAACTCATTCCACGGCAAATCTAAAAACAACTCTAAATAGTTTCTTTGGATTCCAAAATCAGGCGCCTGCGGATTCATTTTGCGCATTTTAGCTAATTCTTTATCGAAATGCTTTTTCGTTTTTTCGTCCCATTTTTTTGATTTGGCTTTCAGACTCATTTCATCCAGTTCCTCTTCCTGTGAAACGCCACCCAATTCTTCTTGAATGGTTTTCATTTGTTGGTGAAGGAAATATTCGCGTTGCTGTTGGTCTAAATCAAAACGAACTTTCGATTGAATGTCGTTTTTTAATTCGAGCTTTTGCAACTCAATATTCATATAACGTAATGTCTCTAAGGCTCTTTCTTTCAATTCATTAATTGCCAGTAAATCTTGTTTCTCTTTAACAGACAAATTCATGTTTGAAGTAACAAAATTGATCAAAAACGATTGGCTTTCAATATTTTTTATTGCAAAAGTTGCTTCCGTTGGAATGTTTGGGCTTTCTTTAATAATTTGAATGGCTAATTCCTTAACCGAATCAAGAATTGCTAGAAACTCCGTGTCGTGTTTTGCAGGTCTTTTTTCTGAAACTTCCTTAATATTTGCGGTAATATATGGATTTTCCGAGACAACACTGTCAATTTCAAAACGCTTTTTCCCTTGAAGAATTACTGTTACGTTTCCGTCAGGCATCTTTAAAACACGTAGTATTTTAGCTACAGTACCTATTTTATGGATATCATCAGTTGTAGGATCTTCATCCTGCTCATTTTTTTGAGCTACAACACCTATGATTCTGCCAGCTGCATTGGCATCATTAATTAATTTTATGGATTTATCACGTCCAGCCGTAATAGGAATTACAACGCCAGGAAACAAAACCATGTTACGCAACGGCAAAATAGCCAACGATTGAGGCAATGCCTCATTATTCATCTCCTCCTCGTCTTCAGGAGTTAATAATGGTATTAAATCTGCTTCAGTATCAAATTCTTGAAGTGACAGATTGTCAATAGTAAGTATTTTATGATTTGACATATATTTATTTAAGTCTTTTTGTCATTAAAAATTTTCATTTGCCAAGCAAATATAAGATATCATAGTATTAATTTAAATAAAATCGTTGTATGACACTAATAATTTGTACAACCCTAAAAGAGACAATCATTATGCCAAAGTGAAAGCAAAATTAATTCTATCTTCCTACAAATAAAGAAAAAAGTATAACAAATATTTAAAGAAAAATCTATTTCCTCACAGTATAATTAAAACAAAAAATAATGAAATCTATTGTGAATTTATATTAGCAAGATGGTATTAAAATCCGAAGAAAATTTTGCTTTTTATTAATTTAAAAACATCTTTATTTGGCACTCTTTTTAATAAAACACCTTTTCTTATTTAGTAATAATTATATACTACTCTTTTTCGTCTTCATTTTTACTCATAAAACCAAGAGCAATATAACCCAATACAAAGAAAATCGCCAATATAAAAATTGAATTCCTAATCGAATTTGTAATTGAAGCTACAAAACCAAAAATAAAAGTACCAACTACAATGGCAATTTTTTCAGTAACATCAAAAAAACTAAAGTAGGTAGCGTGATCTTCCGTTTCAGGCAATAATTTTGAGTAGGTAGAACGTGATAAGGATTGGATCGCTCCCAAAACCATTCCTATCATTCCTCCAAGCGCATAAATTTGGATATCAATATATGTACTTTTAGCATCTAAGAAGTAGACCGTAAACCAAATAAATGCCCAAATTGCTACAGTAAGTTTTAGTGTTTTTATATTTCCAATTTTCTCTGATATTCTTGAAAATAAATAAGCGCCGAAAATAGCAATTACATTTATTAATAAAATTATAATGATTAATTTACTAGTGGTAATTCCCAATTCTTTTTTAAAAAAAATACCAGCCAGTAATATCATTGTTTGTACACCTATGCTGTATAGAAAAAAAGCCGTTAAAAATTGTTTTAATTTTGTTAGTTTATTTATACTTTTTGAAACAACTTTAAGCTCTCTTAATCCTTTAAAAATATAATCTTTTTCGGGTTTTTTATGAAATACATTATTAGGCAAATAATAAAAAGTCACTTGGGCAAAACCAATCCACCAAATACCAACAGATAAAAACGAAATTCTCGCCGGTAAAGAAGAATCTGTTATCCCATACCATTGAGGCATCATAACCATCGTTAAATTAAACGCCAATAAAATTACAGAACCAAAATAACCATACATAAATCCTTTTGCACTTACTCGATCATGTTGTTCTGGAAAAGCAATTTCTGGCAAATAAGAATTATAAAAAACAATACTTCCCCAAAAGCCAACACTAGCTAAAATGGTACCTAAAATTCCGATCCACAATGTGTCCTGTCCCTTAAAAAAGAATAAACTCATTACTGATAACGAACCCAAGTAACAAAAAAACTGCATAAATCGTTTTTTGTTACCGGTATAATCAGCAATTCCAGACAATATTGGTGATAAGAGAGCGACTACCAAAAATGAGAATGATAAAGAATAAGATAACAAAGTTGAATTAATGAATTCTGTTCCAAAAAAATGAACAATACCATTGTTTCCGCTTGTTACCGTTTCATAATAAATGGGAAAAACAGCTGTCGAAATTACCAAACTATAAACGGAGTTAGCCCAATCATAAAAAGCCCAAGCGTTAATAAGCTTTTTATCTCCTTTTTGTAATCCTCTCATAGTTCATTTTTTTATGCTACGAATTTATTTATTTTTTGTTTAACATTATACAAAACGGGATGAAATCGTATATTAATAATTCGTTATCATAAGTACGCCGTTAGGATAAACCAAAAAAAGCTATTCTTAAAAAGAATAGCTTCTGTATAAAATTAGATTTACTAATTAATATGATTTTTATCTGTATATAATTCCAACTTTTGCAGCGGTTGCTTTAGCTTCAGGAATTAATGCTTTCAAATTCGCAATTCGGGTAGCATCAGACGGGTGTGTACTAAGGAATTCCGGTGGAGCCTGACCATTTGATTTTGCCGCCATTCTTTGCCAAAAGACAATCGCATCATCTGGGTTATATCCTGCAATTGCCATAAGGGTAAGTCCTATTTTATCAGCTTCACTTTCATGACTTCTGCTAAATGGAAGCATTACTCCAACTTGAGAGCCTAATCCATAATATTGCTGCCACATTTGTTGATTTTCGGCGCTTTGGCTTCCTGTTGCAACGGCAACTCCAACCGCTCCTAATTGTTGCAGTTGACCAGCACTCATTCTTTGTGCTCCATGATTTGCTAATGCATGTGAAACTTCATGTCCCATTACAGTAGCTAAACCGGTATCATCTTTTGTAATTGGCAATATTCCCGAGTAGACAACAATCTTTCCTCCTGGCATACACCACGCATTTACTTCTTTATTGTCTATTAATTTATATTCCCAACGATAGTCGTTTAAATATTGGTTTTGTCCTAAATAGGTCAAATATTTTTCGGCTGCTGCTTTAATCCTCATTCCTACAGTTTCAACTCTTTTTGCATCGGCTGTTCCTGTAATTACTTTATTTTCTTTCAAGAAAGTGCCATATTGTTGAAATGATGATGGAAACAACTCACTGTTTGAAACAAAATTCAGACTTTTCTTTCCTGTAAGAGGATTTGTAGCACAAGAATAAACAAGTCCAAGCGCACAGACTCCTAATAATAAGTATTTTTTCATGATTTTTAAGTTTAATTGATATACAAAATTACAAATAGTAATCATCTTTTAACTTATATAATTAAATTCAAAAGTTTCAACTTTTTTGTTTATTCTCCAATAATATGTAACTCTGTAAATTCTTTATCTACTATTAAATAATCATGATCTTCAAATGATTGATAATCGAATGTAATTTTGACATTATCAACCTCGATGGCATTTATTTTGAAAGGCAATCCAATTAAATTTATTTTATACTTAGAATACGGAGTATCATATTTTCCTTCTTTATGCAATTGAATAATTAATTCTTTCTCTTTACCAGTTGTTTGAAAAGATAAAAAGCTATATCGTCCTTTTTTATAATCATATCCATCTTGAGCATCCTCATAAACGACGGATTTTTCTTTTCCTTCTTTATAATAAATCTCCAATGACAGCTCGTCAAATTCTAGCTCACCAACGTACTGTTGTACAGGATATTTAGGAATTATCGAACCCGCTTTTACAAAAAGTGGTATTTGATCGAATTTTGTGTCTACCCAAACTTCTTTCCCTCCTTTTACTTCTTCGTTTGTCCAATAATTATACCATTGTCCACGAGGAATATACATTCGTCTTCCTAAAGCATTTGGCTCTAAAATAGGGCAAACTAAAATTTGGTTTCCAAAAACAAACTCGTCATTTCTATAATGTGTTTGAATATCCTCTTGATCATAATATACTAATGGTTTCAGCATGGGAATTCCTTCTTCAATATATTGCCAAAACATCGTATATAAATACGGTAATAATTGGTAACGTAAATTGACAAACTTTCTGGTTATATCAATAACTTCTTCGTCAAATGCCCAAGGTTCCTGGTTACCGTGATCACCCGAAGAGTGTGTTCTGCAAAAAGGATGAAAAACGCCTAATTGAATCCAACGCGCATATAATTCACCTGAAGGTTGTTCTGCAAATCCACCAATATCAGAACCTGTAAACCCCATTCCTGAAATAGACATCCGTTGTACTTGAATATTGGCAATCCATAAATGTTCCCAAGTTGCTACGTTATCTCCTGTCCAAGAGGACGTGTATCTTTGCGCACCAGAATAAGCAGATCTTGTTATGATAAAAGGTCTTTTTGGGTAAGCAAATCTCTTTACACCATGATAAGTGGCTCTTGCCATTTGTGTTCCATAAATATTATGGGCTTTTCTATGACTACACGGATTTCCATCATAATCATGACGAACATCCATTGGAAATGTTTTGTTTGGTACCTCCATAACGGCGGGCTCGTTCATATCATTCCACACTCCTTTTACACCAATATCAGAAATTAATTCTTTAAATAACCCTGCCCACCACTCTCTAACTGCTGGGTTTGTATAATCTGGGAAATTACATTCCCCGGGCCACACTTTTCCTTTCATATAAGGACCATCGGCTCTTTTGCAAAAATAATCTTTTTCTAAAGCTTCTTTATAAACAGCGTATTCTTTGTCAATTTTTATTCCAGGATCAATGATTACAACGGTCTTGAAACCATCTTCTGCAAGTTCACTCACCATTCGTTTTGGGTCAGGAAAATATTCTTTGTTCCAAGTAAAACAACGAAAACCTTCCATATAATCGATATCTAAATAAATTGCATCACAAGGAATTTTAAGCTCTCGGAATTTGGCAGCTACTTCTTTTACATTACTTTCAGGATAATAACTCCACTTACATTGGTGATATCCCAGTGCCCAAAGTGGTGGTAATTCCGGTTTACCTGTTAAATCTGTATAGGTCGTAACAACATCCTGCATTTGTGGTCCATAAATGAAATAATAATTCATTTCTCCCCCTTCAGCCCAATAACTGGTTACATTTCTTCTTTCATGACAAAAATCAAAGTAAGTCCGAAAGGTATTGTCAAAGAAAATTCCGTACGATTGTTTGTTTTGCAATCCAATATAAAATGGAACTACTTTGTATAATGGCTCCTGATCCTTTTGAAACGCATATTGATCCGTAGCAAAATTTTCCAGTCTTTTCCCTTTCAAATTTAATTGCGTCGCTTTGTCTCCAAGTCCGTAAAAGCATTCTCCATCTTTGGAAGCCTTACTCATTTTGACAATGTTACCGCCATATTCATAGCTTTCTTCCCAGTGAAAACCCAGTTCATCTTCTAATATGATATTATCATTCAAATCAAAAATAGATAATCTCATATCTGCTTTTTGAATTCGACATTGCACTTTACTGGTTTTTATCTGATAATAATCACCCAATTCCGAAACTTCAAGAAAGTTATATCCGTGAGAATGACTTTTATCAATAGCATAGGAAAAATCATTACTAAAATACCCTTTTGTCGTAAATCTAAAACGGATTAAACTATCTCTTAACACAGTAACTTTAAGAATAACACTATTATCAGTATGAAAACTAATTGAATCTACCTCTTGCTCAAATGAAACTATTTTTGTTGGATATAGATCCCCTTTAAATTCTAATTCTGTACTTGTAATCATTATTTGTGGAATTAATTATAATAAGTTTTTAGTGTTCAAACATACGAAAAATACTTTTCAAGTACATGTGCGACTGATGTTTATTCACGAAAACGATTTAGTTATAATGACTAATTATTTAAGTAAAAGTCCATTACTCGTTGATTTCATAATTAGATCAACGAGTAATGGACCAAAATATTCAATAATTGAATTTATAAAATTTTAAATACTGTAATACTCAATGGTGGCAAAAGTAATTCAGAAGAATAATCTCTTCCATCATAAGGCAGTGCTTCAATTACTAGTTTTTTAGGAGTTAACACTCCACTCCCACCATAAATTGTTGCGTCACTATTAAAAACTTCTATTAATTTACCTTTCCTAGGTAAACCAATACGATAATTTGGACGAACCACTTGGGTAAAATTGCAGACTACAATAATATCATCCTTTTGGTTATTTCCTTTTCGAATAAACGACATGACCGCATTTTGATGATCAGAGTAATTAATCCATTCAAAACCTTCAGGACTAAATTGTTTTTCATGTAAAGCAGGCTCTGTTTTATACAATTTATTAAGGTCTGTAATCAACTTTTTTACCCCTTCATGAAAAGGATATTGTAACAAATGCCAGTCTAGACTTCCTTCAAAGTTCCATTCGTTGCTCTGTCCAAATTCACTCCCCATAAATAATAATTTAGTTCCGGGATGCGTAAACATGTAGCCATACAGTAATCTTAGATTTGCAAATTTTTGCCATTCATCTCCAGGCATTCTTCCTGCAATCGATTTTTTACCATACACGACTTCATCATGGGAAAGCGGCAACATGAAATTTTCCGAAAAAGTGTAGGTCATTGAAAAAGTCAAATCATTTTGATGGTATTTTCTGTAAACAGTATCCTTTTGAAAATATTCTAAGGTATCGTGCATCCAACCCATCATCCATTTCATTCCAAACCCTAATCCACCAATAGATGTAGGTCTCGAAACCATCGAGAAAGAGGTGCTTTCTTCAGCAATGGTTTGCACTCCCTCAAAATTTGAATAAACAGCTTCATTGAATTCTTTCAAGAAACTTATGGTATCCAGATTCTCTCTGCCTCCATAAATATTTGGCTCCCATTCACCATCTTTTCTGGAGTAATCCAGATATAACATTGAAGCGACAGCGTCCACCCGTAAAGCATCAGCATGGTAATGTTGCAACCAAAATAAGGCATTGCTTATAAGAAAGGAACGAACTTCATTCCGACCATAATTAAAAACTAAACTTTTCCAATCTGGATGATATCCTTTTCTACGATCAGGATGTTCAAATAAGTTTGAACCATCAAAAAAGCCTAAACCATGTGCATCATCAGGAAAATGAGAAGGAACCCAATCCAGAATTACTCCAATTCCAGCCTCGTGTAATTTATCTACTAAAAACATAAATTCCTGCGGGTTTCCAAAACGAGAAGTTGGTGCAAAATATCCCACTAATTGATAGCCCCAAGACGGATCGTAAGGATATTCCATTATTGGCATGAACTCCACGTGAGTAAATCCGGTTTCTTTTAAATAATTTACTAAATCTTCGGCAAATTCTAGATACGTTAGAAAGCGATTATCTTCGGCATGGCGTTTCCACGAACCTAAATGAACTTCATAAACAGAATAAGGCTTGTCTAAACCATTGTGGTTCTGACGTGTATCCATCCAGTTTTTATCCTTCCATTTATAATCTAAATCCCAAACTACTGATGCAGTATGCGGTGGTTTTTCACAATAAAAAGCAAAAGGATCTGCTTTTTCAGTGCTAATTCCTCCATTATTAGATTGTATCTTATATTTATACGTTGTCCCTTTTTCGATATTGGGTATAAATCCCTCCCAAATTCCTGAAGAATCCCAGCGCACCTCTAACAGATGTTCGCCTTGTGTCCAAAAATTAAAGTCACCAACTACAGAAACGGACCGAGCCGTGGGCGCCCAAACTGCAAAATACACACCTTTGACCCCATCAACCTCTATAAGATGTGCACCTAGTTTTTCGTAAAGTCGGAAATGTTTCCCAGCTTTAAATAAATCAATATCAAAATTTGTAAAAAGGGAATGCGAGATAACTTTACTCATATAACAATTGTCTAATTCTATTTAGAAAAAACAGAATATTAATTTTAATAAAAAAACAGTTTCTTACTCTACTTTATGATATAATTGTCAGGTATAACTGCACCTTTTTTGATAACAACAATTCCGTCTTTAATGGCATACAATTCATTCGAAAAATCTTCTAAATGACTACCACCATGTATATAAACATCATTACCTATCTTACAATTTTTATCAACAAGCGCATTACTTATAAAGCATCTTTCGCCAATTCCGACTAATTGCCTGCCTTCCGTTATATCCTCATTAATATCACATATATTCTGATAGAAATCATTTCCCATCACATAACTATTTTGAATAATGGTTCCTTCCCCTATTCTGGATCGAATACCTATCACCGAGCGATTAATTTCTTTGGCATTCAAAATACAGCCTTCCGAAATTAATGATCTATCAACTATAGTCTTCTGGAATTTTGAAGGTGGTAACAATCTTGGCCTTGTAAATATTTTATTATCATTATCAAATAGATTAAATTTTGGCAAATCATCTGTTAATCCAATATTAGCCTCAAAAAACGAATCAATATTACCAATATCAGTCCAGTAGCCTTCGTACTGGTAACTTAATATCTTTTTATTACCAACGGCCTGTGGTATAATTTCTTTACCAAAGTCTTTTGTTTCTTTATTAGACATAATCTCGACCAACAATTTTTTGTTAAAAATGTAGATACCCATGGACGCCAAATAGTCTTTCCCTTCGCTTTTCATCTGCTCACTCACATCTGATTTCCAGTCTGGTAAAAGTTCTTTGGCTGGTTTTTCAATGAAGGACTCGATACAACTTTCGGAATTAGTTTTTAAAATTCCAAATTCAGGTGCATCTTTGTCATTTACTGGTAGTGTTGCAATTGTAATATCAGCATCCTTCAAAATATGAGCCTCAAGCATTTCATTGAAATCCATTTGGTACAACTGATCTCCTGAAAGTATTAGTGCATAATCAAAATCATGATTTAAAAAATGAGGCATACATTGTCTTACGGCATCTGCAGTTCCTTGAAACCATGTTGGATTATCAGGGGTTTGTTCCGCTGCAAGAATATCAACAAAAGCATGACTAAAAATACTAAAGTTATACGTGTTCTTTATATGAGCATTCAAGGAAGCGGAATTAAATTGCGTTAATACAAACATTCTATAAATATCTGAATTCATACAATTTGAAATTGGAATATCAACCAATCTATATTTACCTCCTATGGGTACCGCGGGCTTGGACCTCGTTTCTGTTAATGGATATAATCTGGAACCTTGTCCTCCACCTAAAATAATTGCAATGACATTTTTCTTTTTAGCTTTCATTTCTTACTAATTATTAAATTATATATCTCTATGTACTCTTGACAAACTCTACCCCAAGAATGGTCTGTCTTCATCCCTATTTCTCTAATTTTATTTAAACTTTTTTTATCTTGAAATAAATCTACCGCTCTTTGTATAGAATAACAAATATCACCTACGCTTGCCTGGTCATGGCAAATACCGTTTCCATCATCACCAAAATCAATCACCGTATCTTTCAATCCTCCTGTTCGTCGGACAATGGGAATTGTTCCGTAGCGCAGGGAATACATTTGGTTCAAGCCACAGGGTTCGACTCTTGAAGGCATTAGTAAAAAATCAGAACCAGCATAAATTAAATGGGCTAATTCTTCATTATATCCAATATAAGTATTGTAGTTTCCTTTATAATCAGACAATAAACTATTTAATTGGGTTTCTATTACCGCATTTCCAGAGCCTAAAATCAAAATATTAAGTTCTTGAAAATTTTCAGACAATGCAAGTGCCGAAGCGTGCGGTAATAAATCTCCCCCTTTTTCTTCTAATAATCTTCCAATGAAACTAAACAATGGTTTACTTGGGTCTAAATTAAAGAGATTACACAATTTTTCTTTATTTTCCTGTTTCCCTTTTTCGAAATTTTTAAGCGAATAGTTTTTTTCTAACATTGCATCAGTTGCCGGATCCCAAACTTCTATGTCGATTCCATTCAAAATTCCTTTTGACTTATATCGTACTAAATTAAATAAAGATTCTAAACCATTAGCCGAATAATTTATTTCATTCAAATAATTTGGTGAAACTGTCGTTACAGCCCAGGCACACTTTATTGCTACAGCCAAAGAATTGATACAATTGTCCCATTCTAAAACTTTGACGTGTGCAAAATCAAATTCTGGTAAATAATATAATTTGTCAAAACCAAACTGTCCCTGATATAAACCATTATGGATGGTAATCATACTAGGCGTATTTCGTAATTTTTGATATTTATCGCAATATAACATCATGAAGGGAATTAATCCGGTATGATGATCGTGACAATTGATAACATCTGGAATCTCGTTTCTACTAATAATCCAATCTAAAGCAGCAATTTGGAAAGACAAAAAGCGTTCAATATCATCTTCATAACCATAAACTTCTTTTCTGTCAAAAAGTTCCGGAATTTCTACTAAATACAGTTCAAATTCTAACTTATCTGTTTTCTCTTTGAGGATATTAAACGGAAAATTAAAATTACCTAATTTCAAATGTCCCCAGTGAACGCATTCAAACTCATTCTCCTTCCTAAATTTGGTATCATAGCACGGCATCACAACTCTTACCTGATAACCCGCATTATTTTGATATTTTGGCAATGCCCCTACAACATCGGCTAAACCTCCAACTTTTGCCACCGGGTAACATTCTGCACTGATATGAAATATTTCCATTTATGAAATTTTTTGTTCAATAATTATTGATGAAACAATACTAAATTTTATTACTTCATTTACTTTTGAGTAAATGCTAAGAATTCATTAATTTTTTTAGAAAAAATACTACTTTTATGTTTTTCTAAATTTAGTCAAAAATAAATAAAATAGTATCATCCTTGAAAATTTATTGTAATGACAAAAAAAACTTCTATTCATACTCAATCATTGAAAATTCCTAGATTTATCATACTAACAAGTAAATTTTTCTCTATTATTTCTCAAAAATTGGTAACTTTATTTGCCGCAAAATTATTCACAACGCCTATAAAACATAAAATTCCTAAAAGGGAATTAGAGATGGACCATAAAAGCATTCAAAAATTGATTCCTGTTCCGGCAATCAAAAAAGAGGTCATGGTTTATAATTATGGAAAAAGTGATAAGAAAGTATTATTAGTTCACGGCTGGTCTGGAAGAGGAACTCAATTATTCAAAATAGCAGATGAATTACTTAGAGCGGGATATTCCACCATTAGTTTCGATGCACCCGCACATGGAAAATCACCGGGAAAAACGACTATTATGGTTGATTTTATTGCAACAATTTTAGAAATTGATAAGCAATTTGGACCTTTTGAAGCTGCTGTTGGTCATTCATTGGGTGGAATGTCGGTTTTGAATGCCATAAAGAAAGGACTTAAAGTAAATCACGCTGTTGTTATTGGCAGTGGCGATATTATTCAAGATATAATGGATGATTTTGTGGCAAAATTAGAATTGAATCCGAAAATAAGCACTCGTTTACGTCAATTTTTCGAAAAGAAATACAACGAGGATATGAATAGCTATTCTGCTTATTTAGCTGCGAAAGAAACTGCTATTCCTGTTCTGGTAATACATGATAACAACGACACGGAAGTTCCAGTAAAAGCTGGGATACACATTCACAAATACCTGAAAAATGGTGAATTATTAGTAACTGACGGATTAGGTCATAGAAAGATCTTAGGTAATTCTAAAGTAATTGAAAAAACAGTTCAATTTATCGAGAATAAATGACTGATTTACAATGATTAAATTTTATAATTTTGTGGATGAAGTATAAATACTAATAATTTTTTAATAAAATTAATAAAAAATGAAATATCCTTTAGAAAAAACAGAACAAGAATGGAAAGAGCAATTGGGAGAAGAACGCTACAGAATTCTTCGTCAAAAAGGCACTGAATATCCACATACAGGAACCTACAATTTGCATTACGAAAAAGGATCTTACTGCTGTGGAGCATGCGGAGAACCTTTATTTGATAGTAATTCCAAGTTTGATGCGCATTGTGGTTGGCCGTCTTTTGATGAATCAATTCCTGGAAAAGTTGAATATATTTCGGATGTTACACACGGTATGAAACGCACGGAAATACTTTGTGCAAATTGTGGTAGTCACCTTGGGCATGTATTTGATGATGGACCAACTAAAACCGGGCAACGATATTGTGTAAATTCCTTATCAGTGGACTTTAAAGAATAGTGCCATGGATTTATTTGGAAACTCAACTGATTGGGCTACGAAACTAGAGCCTATTCTAACAAAATACAAAGGTAGAAAACATCCGTTAGACCATCACAATTTGTACCAGCTTTTGGTGATGGTTGTTCTATCCGCTCAAGACTCTGATGCCCATATAAATAAAATAGCTCCTGCTTTATTTGAAGGGTATCCTAATATGGAAAGTCTGGCCGTATCAAATTTTGATGCGCTAATTGCTTATATCTCCAATGTTAGGAATTTTGGCAATAAAGCCAAATGGCTACTTGAAATTGCTCAAATCGTTAAAAAAGACGAAAATATTCCGCTTACTATGGACGATTTAGTTGCTCTAAAAGGCATCGGTCGAAAATCAGCTAATGTCATCATGCGAGAAGCAAAAGTTCCAGCAGATGGTATTATAGCCGATTTACATGTTATTCGCGTAGCCCCAAGAATTGGCTTAATTACCGAAACCAATGATGGCATTAAAGCCGAAAAACAGCTTATGCAAGTGATACCAAAAGAAATTTGGGGCGAAATTGGAATGGCTATTTCATTTCTGGGAAGAGAAATTTGTCGACCACAGCCCAAATGTGAAGAATGCCCAATTAATGAAGTTTGTAATTATTACAATACTGTTTTTAAAAAAGATTCCATTTAATCAAATCGTATTTGATTAAATGGAATCTTTTTTAATTATAGCTAAAAATCTCTAAAAAATTACAAACATAACTTATCAATTATTTTAGATACAGCACTTATTTCAGTAGTGTTTTCAATAGTTGGACCAGCAACCCAAACCGTTTTGTAAGTAACTTCAGTGGCGGCTTTAATAACTGCATTTGATCCTATCATGTATCGAATCATCTTTACCCATTTTTTTAAAGTTTTATTTTTATTTAAAGTTTGTTCTAACCAACTTTGTTTGGTCCCCACTTTTTTAACATAAGGCGTATTAATAACGGTACATGGCGTACCTGATATTTTCTCGGTCAAAACAATATCTTTTGCACCATAATCAACACAAGCTTGTTTATATTCCTGTGAAACTCCAGATTCAAATGAGGAGATAAAAGGACTACCCACAGATACACCTACCGCACCATAGGATAACATTTTTTCTAGCTCTTTTTTAGTACTAACACCACCTGCAGAAATAACAGGTAATGACGTATTTAAATCTAATTCTTTAATCAGTTCCTCTGGACCAAGATTACCTCTATGACCACCCGCCAGATTATTGACAGCTATTAAAGCATCCGCACCCAAACTTTCCACTTTTTTGGCAAAAGCCAAGTCGGTAACATCACAAAAGACTTTAATTCCTACCTTATGAGCTTGCTTAATAGTCTCTTCAGGTGAACCTAAAGAAGTAATTATAAAATCTACTTTTTCCTCACATAATACAGCCAATTGATCTTTGTATCTGATATTTGATTTATTTACAATTAAATTATAACCAAAACTCCCACCAGCAACTTTAGCAACTCTAAGTTCAATAACTGAAGTACGTAATTCCTCTAATGTGCGATAATTTAATGCAGGAATACAACCCGCAACACCCGATTTCATTCCTTCAATAACCATTTTAGTATTCGAAACTAAAAACATTGGAGCCATAATCAGTGGACGATTAATATTCAAAAGGGAAGTTAGCATAGGTTTTATCATCATTTACAATTTTATTGAAAACAAATATAGCAAAATATACTATGCATGCCTAGTATTTGAAATTAAAACAGAATAAGTGATTAAAATCTAGAAAAGGCAGAATTTCATTCCCATTTTTGCTTTTCAACTGCATTAAGAAAAATCAGAAAATTTGATTTTATTCGTAGATGATCTTTCTGAAAAAGAACCAATCGTCAAGAGTGACCTATTAATTAAATTTCCAAGTATTAAAAAAAATTGAAGGCATAGTGTCGATGACGCTTTACCTTCAATTGATTATTGCTATTTTATAAAAAAGAAAGCTTAAGAGCTGGTTTTAATCGTTTTTTAGAAGCTTGCTCATATGCAAATCCCAATCCTATCAATTTACCTTCTGTATAAGGTGTTGAAAAAAAGGATAATCCAACAGGCAAATCATAAACCATTCCGCAAGGAACAGTAATATGCGGATATCCACTTGCCGCAGCGGGAGTTGTCAAGGCGTATCCCCAGCGGTCTCCATAAATCATATCAATACTGCATGCTGGACCCATTGTTATTCCGCAAATGGCATCTAACTTATTTTCTTTGAAAACCGAATTTAGAATACTTTTACTTCCCTCAAAACTTTTTGCCAATGCATCCACATATATCTTGTCATCTAATCCTTTTTTTGCATCAGAACTTTCCAGTGTTTCTTGCTTGAAATAAGGCATAGCTTTATCTTCATTGCTTTTATTAAAGACAATTACTTCTTTCAAAGTCTTTACTTTAGCATTGGCTTTAGCCAAATATTTATTTAATCCATCTTTAAATTCGTATTGGAGGACTTCGAATTCGGCTTGACCTAACGCATTAATTTTATCTAGATAGTCAATTTCGATAATGATAGCGCCCTGTTTTTTTAAGAGGTTGACGGCATCTTCTAAAAGTGCATTAATATATTTATTATCGCCTTGTGGTTTTTTCTCAATTCCTATACGCTTGCCCTTCAAAGCGTTAACATCTAAAAACTTCGTATAATCCTTTTGAGCCTTTCCTTTGCTTTCAAGCGTTACAGTATCATCTTGGTCAATTGCAGCCATTGCTCCTAATAAAATGGCAGCATCAGTTACGGTTCTAGCCATTGGCCCTGCAGTGTCCTGTGTTTTTGAAATAGGAATTATTCCAGATCTGCTAACCAAACCAACTGTTGGTTTAATACCTACAACACCATTAACGGAAGCTGGACAAACCACAGAACCATCCGTTTCTGTTCCGACAGCAATTACGCAAAGATTGGCTGACACAGCAGTACCTGAACCTGCACTGGAGCCACATGGATTGTGATCTAAAATATAAGGATTTTTAGTCTGACCGCCTCTGCTGCTCCATCCTGAACACGATTGGGTTGAACGAAAATTTGCCCATTCACTCAAATTGGTTTTACCAATAATTATTGCTCCAGCCTCTCTTAGTTTTTTAACTACAAAAGCATCTTTTGAAGCAATATTCCCTGCCATTGCCAAAGATCCTGCAGTTGTTTGCATTTTATCGGCAGTGTCAATATTGTCTTTTATCAAAACTGGAATACCGTGCAAAGGTCCTCTGATCTTACCTGTCTTCAATTCTTTATCCATTGCAATAGCAATAATAACTGCATCTGGATTAATTTCGATAACCGAATTCAATTGAGGTCCATTTTTATCTACAGCTTCAATGCGCTTCAAATACAATTGTACTAATTGTTCCGAAGTATATTTTCCGGAAGTTAATTTCTCTCTCAAACTGCCGATGGTTTCTTCATCCAGTTCAAAGGCTTCATTAGAATCTTCTGTTGATACTGAATCTTCATTCTTTTTGGTGCTGGAGGTGCAACCGGTACCTAAAAGTGTAGTAAACCCTGCTGAAGCAAGAGTTGCAGTAGTTAAAAAAGATCTTCTTTTCATAGATTAAATTATTTATTTGGTTAGCGATTTATAAAACAAGAAACTAAAGTAGTTTTTTTTCGCCAAATAAAATAACCTATTAATTGGAACAAATGTTAAAGTTTAGATTTCTCTCTGAAAAATGGATACAGCATACTATTAAACAATGGAATAAAAATTTTTATGGACGGTAAAGAACGAGCTATTGACAACATTTTTATAGAAAGATTATGGAGGACACTCAAATCTGAGAATGTATATTTACAAGCATATAGTAACGGAATCAGCCTTTAAAGAGAACGCAAAGAAAATTTGAAATTTTATAATACACTGCGACTTCATCAGTCACGAGATTATGGAACGCCTAATAATAATTATTGCAAAAAAGAAGTGGCATAAAATCAGAAAAACTTTTTTTGCTTTTTAAAATAGTCAAAAGTTATCTCTTTTTAACCAAGATAATAGAATATCAAACTAAAAATTCATCTTAAATCGTTGCGTTTTCGGTATCAAAAATGGGTACAGCATAAACCACATGTTTCCATTACTATCATGATGAAAATCCCAACTGTCGTTATGATCCAAACCATCAATTTCATTAAAAGTAGAAAAAGATCCATTCTCCATTTTGGAAACACCATTTTCAGTTCCAAACCATAAAATATTTTTTGAATCCAAAAACAGTGAGCGAACTGCATTACTAGTTAAACCAACGATATTAGAATAATACTTGGAGGGAATACTATCCCAAAAGAAAATATGAAAAAAAGTATTAACTCATTTAGAAATTGCATCATTTAATTCTTATTTGGAAAATGATTTATCTGAAACAGCAATTTTATCATCAGTAATCATTTCTAAAATAAATTCATCAGATCTGAAGCTAATTACAAATTTGACATTAATTCGAAAGCTTCTATAAACTCACAAAAAAATTGGGTGAATGAAGCAATTCACAAGAATCCTTAAATGATTTAGAAGTAAAGTGTTTTTTGTCCAAAGTATGAATTGTAGTATAAGCTCCATCCGATTTACAAAATACAATGGTATCGGTTTGGACACCTTCAAAACCAGTTTTTGAAGGGAAAACAATTCTTTCTTTCCCTGCATTCTGATTAGCAATGTTCGCCGCTAATAACTTGTAACGATCCAAATTAATTTTAACCACTTTGGCTTCTTCAACTCGAGCAATTGCTAATTTAAAATCGCCAATAGTAATGGGTTTAATAAGATAATCTATAGCACTATTTTTAATAGCATCTATGGCATATTCTTTATAAGTTGTTGTAAAAATAGTTTCAAATACTATAGTTTAAAAATATTTAAAAAGTTCAAAGCCATTTTTATCTTGCATTTGAATATTTAAAGAAACAATATCAGGATTGTGTTTTTTTATTGAAGTAACTACTTTCTGAACGGAGTTACATTCATCAATAATTTATATTTTTTCGCTAAAATTAAGACTACATAATTTTCTTAGAAAACTAATTTTATAGGCTTCATCGCCAACAATAATTACTTTTAATTTCAATTTAATCTTAAATGTTTTAGCTAAAAATACTACATTTAAAAGTTGAAACCTACCAATATTAAAAAACGTTTATAAACAAAAATTCCTATTCAACTAAAGAAATAAGATTTAATAGAATCTGAAATAAGTTTAAAATATAGAAAAGCGACTACAGAATCTCCAAGGTAAAATTAACTTAAATTTTCTCATAATAAATAGCTAATATCGCACACTATTTATAAATAAAAAACTCCATCAGTTTTAAACTAATGAAGTCTTTTGTACTCAGAGCGGGACTTGAACCCGCACGAACATTGCTGTTCACTGGATTTTAAGTCCAGCGTGTCTACCAATTTCACCATCCGAGCATTTTGTGGTACCTCCAGGGATCGAACCAGGGACACATGGATTTTCAGTCCATTGCTCTACCATCTGAGCTAAGGTACCATTCTACTTTGCTTATGATGCAAAGTATGAATAAAAAAACCCGTTCATTAGAACGGGGTTTTCAAAGAAAGGCGACGACATACTCTCCCACATAACTGCAGTACCATCTGCGCAGGCGGGCTTAACTACTCTGTTCGGGATGGGAAGAGGTGAGCCCCGCCGCAATAACCACCTTAAGA
>NZ_JBHZQA010000018.1:0-26573 GCF_042787335.1 Flavobacterium fructosi
GTTTTTAATGAAAAATGGAGGTGGTCATTTTGCTCCGGAATTAGGTGCTCATTTTGAATTGGAATCAGGTGCTCACTTTAAATTGGAATTGGGTGGTCAATATCACTGGAATTTGCACATTATGTTGCGTTATGTAGCGAAATGTAGCAATAAGTAGCATCATTTGGCCGAGCTTGTTGCCATTAGAATTTGGGCAACAAAATCATTACTTGGGCAACAATTGAACAACAAATATAACGAATAAAGTGTTAATTGGCAACAAATAAAAGAAAGATAATCGTTGTAAAGTCAACAAAAATAGGCAGTTAACAAATAAGAGAATGGTAATTACTTTCCGATGCAGAAATTAGCAAATATATTCCCTAACAATTCATCATTAGTAACCTGACCGGTAATCATTCCAAATTGATACAATGCTTCTTTTATATCGAGAGCCATCAAGTCGCTGGACAAGTTTGTTTCTAATCCATATTTTACTTTCTGTATCTCGTCTAATGCTTTTAATAAGGAATCGTAATGTCTTGTATTAGTTATTATTGTCTCATTGTTGCGTAAAGCCCCGGTATTTACAAAGGACAGCAATTCATTTTTAAGATCTTCAACGTTTGTTTTTTCTTTAGCAGATAAAAGCAAAACTTCGGGAATCTCTGTTTTTAGATTTTGAATTTCAATTTTGGTTAATTTATCAGCTTTATTACCAATGATCACTAAAGGCTTTAACGGAAATTGATTTTTGATTTTCTCCAATTCTACTTTCAACTTTAAACCGGATATTTTAAATTCTGAACTGTCAAAAAGAAATACTACAACTTGCGAGTGTTCAATCTTTTCAAAAGTTTTACGAATCCCAATGCTTTCTACTACATCTTCGGTTTCACGAATTCCCGCGGTATCTATGAATCTAAATCCAATTCCTCCAATCACCAATTCGTCTTCAATAGTATCGCGTGTCGTTCCAGCAATTTCGGAAACGATGGCGCGTTCTTCGTTTAATAACGCATTCAAAAGCGTTGATTTTCCCACATTTGGTTCACCCACAATAGCCACAGGAATTCCGTTTTTGATGACATTCCCTACCGCAAACGAATCAATTAAACGCTTGAGAACAAATTCAATTCGGTTCAGTAATTCATGAAATTGGGTACGGTCTGCAAATTCCACATCTTCTTCAGCAAAGTCCAATTCGAGTTCAATTAGTGAAGCAAAATTTAATAATTCTTCACGCAATTTGGCAATTTCGTTAGAGAAACCACCGCGCATTTGTTGCATGGCAATTTGATGTGAGGCTTCATTATCGGATGAAATCAAATCTGCTACAGCCTCGGCTTGAGATAAATCAAGTTTACCGTTTAAAAAGGCTCTTAATGTAAATTCACCAGGATTTGCCATACGGCATCCTTTTCGAAGCAATAACTGAATAATTTGCTGTTGTATATAAGTAGAGCCATGACAAGAAATTTCAATAGTATTTTCGCCCGTGTAGGAATTCGGACCTTTGAATATAGAAACCAATACTTCATCTAGTGTTTTAGTGTCATCAATAATATGACCCAGGTGTAAAGTATGTGTTTTTTGTGTGGTTAACTGTTTATTTTTAATCGAACGAAAAACGGTATTACCAATAGTAATTGCATTTTCGCCTGAAATCCGAATTACGGCTATCGCTCCAGCTCCCGATGGGGTTGCTAATGCTACTATGGAATCATGAGGTATCATATTGTATTCAATTTTATGCAAAAGTAAGTAAAACTTATATGACAGCAAGACCCGCTTATAGAACCATTGTCTTAAATTATGGTTAAAAATAACTATGTCAGTTAATTACCGAATTAATTTGTTTATTTTTCGTAAATTTAGGTAAATAATTGATTAATAAATATTATGAAAAAAATTCTATTTCCAACGGACTTTTCAGAAGCTTCTATAAATGCATTTATTTATGCCTTAAAATTAGCCGATAGCATAAAAGGGGAGATTATCACTTTGCATGTTTATGATATACCTCAAGTAGGTTATAGTAATGTTCCAGGTGTTTTGAATGAAATTTATGATCTTGTAGAGTTGGGTAATTTTGAGAATTATAAAGATCAAATTCCTTTTTTGAGAAGAATTGCGGAACAAAATAATATGGAACATACTAAAATAAGCAATGTTCTCGATAATGGTAATTTAATCACTAAAATAGTAAAAATTATTAAAGACGAAGATATTGATTACGTTGTTATGGGGACAAAGGGAGCAACCAGCTTAAAAGAAACTTTCTTAGGAACTGCAACTACAAAAGTGATGAATGCAACTAAAGCCATAGTGTTTGCCATACCGGAAAATTGTAAATACAAGCAAATAAAAAAAATACTTTTCCTTACCAAATACAATTATGAAGATATCAAAGTACTTAAAAAAGTAATCGAATTTGCAACGGTATTTGAAGCACATATTGATTGCTTACATGTAAAATCGCCTCATCAAAACGATAATGATGCTTTTAAAGAAGAATGGCACAAAATTGCCAAGGATCAAGACATTACTTTGCATATCATCAGCAATAATGATGTTGAAGGTATAATTCTGGAATTCATCGATTTAAATGAAATCGATATGATTACAATGCATGTTTATCATAAGAATTTTTTAGAAAAATTATTTCAGGTTAGCCTTTCAAAAAAACTAGCTATTCATGTTGATGTTCCAATTCTTGCTATTCCCGAATAATAATCAACTCGATGAAATCAGGCCATGATAATGGACCAATTTGATTATCAAAATAGTAAGATAATTTTTGTTTATTTTTTTTGTGTTAATGGTTAAATACCTGATAATTATAATGTTAAATATGTAATATATTGACTACCTTTGATAGAAGAACTAATTTAAATACTTGCAAAAATGAAAAGAATCCTATTTTCCACTGACTTTTCTGAAGTTGCCACGAATGCCTTTGTGCATGCTTTAGAATTTGCAAAAATAGTTCATGGAGAACTCATTTTGTTGCATACATTTGAATTACCCGTATTTGACAATCAGTTTTTCCCTGAAAATTATGCTGTAATTTATGATTCGTTGGAACTATCGCAATTTGATATGTTTAAAGAGGAGATTTCAAAGCTCCGTACAATAGCTGAGGAACGCAATCTGGAAAAAATAAAAATGTCTCACCGACTTATGGATGGTGATTTGTTGTTTAATATAAAAAGAGCCGTTAAAGAAGATAAAATTGATCTCGTAATAATGGGAACTTCCGGAGCAACTGGATGGGAATCCTTTTTCTTAGGTACAAATACAGGTTCAGCAATAGCAAACATTGATGTTCCTATGTTATGTGTACCATTAGAAGCAAAATTCAAAAAAATTGAAACGATTGGATTTACAACTCGTTTCAGACCTAAAGATAAAAAAGCGCTTAAAACAATTTTAGACATTGCTAAAAAAACAAAGGCTAAAGTAAAATGCCTCTATGTAAAAACAAATGAATCTGATGTGTCTAAAGATACAATCGATAAATGGGAATCGGAGTTTATGCAAGAACCAATAGAGTTTTTTGTTATCAATAGCGACCAGGTAAAAGAAACAATTTTAGACTTTATTTTATATAAAGAGATTGATATATTGACTATGCTTACTTATAAGAGAGGTTTCTTTGAAGAATTATTTAAACCTAGTTTCACTAAAAAAATGGCAACAAATTTTGATATACCAATTTTAGCCATCCATATTGATTGATGTTAGAATTAGGCTTATAGCACAGATCAATTTCGTTATATTTGCATTTCATTAAATGGAATATGAAAATTTATAAATCGAAAAAAGAAAGTTATTCAGCACAATTAAATACAATTAATAAAAAGTACAATAGTATCAGTTTTTTTAGACTGCTAACTATTGTACTTTTTTTAGTTTCCGTCTATTATTACTTTCAAACAAGGGAATTTTTTCTGATTATTTTGGCTATTTTGTTTTTTGGATCATTTCTTCTTTTGATGCGTTTTCATTCCAAATTATCTTTTCAAAAACAAATATTAGTTGCTCTAATTGAAATTAATGAGACTGAAATTTCTTATGTAGAAAGAAAAAAAATCCTCTTTGAAAACGGACATGAATTTAATGATTTTCACCATCCTTATGCGTACGATTTAGATGTTTTTGGAGAACATTCACTGTTTCAAAACCTAAACAGAACAGCCACATTCATTGGTGAAAAAACATTGGCAAAACAACTTTTAATGCTTTTGCCTAATGATGAAATTTTAAGAAATCAAAAAGCCATTAGAGAATTATCCAAAAAGTTAGATTGGCGTCAGGATTTCTTGGCTTTCGCCAAAATAAGCCAGGATACTAAATCCAGTTATGAAACTTTATTGAAGTGGAGTAAGTTTGAAAGTACGCCTTTATCAAAAGCTACGGTGTTGATTTCTTATATTTCACCTATTCTATTCTTTGGTATTTTTATTGCCTATTTAGTGACATCAAAGCTAATTTTTGTGTCCTATTTAGCTTATTTGTTTGTTTTTAATTTAGCTTTTATGGGTAGATTTTTAAGACGCATACAAATGGAAATTGCCAACGCAGAGAACGTCGACAAAATCATCAATCAGTACAGTTTACTGGTTCAAAAAATTGAGAAGGAAACTTTCGAATCTCAAAAATTGATTGATTTGCAACAAAAACTGACTTATAAAAAAGAAAATGCTAGTGTTCATCTGAAGCAATTGGCTGTTTTATTTTCGAAAATGGACAGTATAGGTAATTTTGTCACCGCATTAGTATTCAACGGAACTTTTCTTTTTAATCTACATGTTTTAAAATCGTTAATACAATGGAAAAAGGGTCATGCTGAGGCGCTCGAAGATTGGTTAGAAGTAATTGGCGAATTTGAAATGTTGAATAGCTTGGGTAATTTATTCTACAATAATCCAGAATTTGTTTTTCCAGCTATAAATACAAATTTCGAAATTGATTTTTCTAATCTTAGCCATCCGTTGCTAAATGAGAAAACACGAGTAGGGAATGAGGTACATTTTCATCCCCAATCGTTCATGATTCTGACGGGTTCTAACATGTCAGGTAAAAGTACTTTTCTGCGTAGCTTAGGGATTAATATGGTGTTGTCAGGAATGGGATCGGCTGTTTGTGCTAGCAGTGCAAATGTACATCCTTTACCAGTTTTGGTTTCAATGCGATTATCGGATTCCTTATCCGACAGTGAATCGTATTTCTTTGCCGAAATAAAGCGTTTAAAACAAATCATGGATGAATTACAAGACAGACCAGCTTTTGTTTTATTGGATGAAATATTAAGAGGAACTAATTCTGATGATAAACGAAACGGAACCATAGAAGTTGTCAAAAAAGTGATTGCAAAAAAGGCTATTGGAGCCATTGCAACGCATGATATCGAAGTTTGCCTGACGACAAATGACTTTCCAAATACACTGATCAATAAATGTTTTGAAGTTGAAATCCACAATGACGAATTATATTTTGACTATAAACTGCGGGATGGAATTTGTAAAAATCGAAGTGCTACTTTCCTGATGAAAAAAATGGGGGTGATTTAAAGTGTTCAGTTTGTCATTGCGAGGACGAAGCAAACCCACTAGCCAAGTGCATATTGAAAAATTATTTAAAAGGATCTACACGATGAGATTTCGCCTTCGTCGGAATGACAAAAATCAAAAGTAATAAAAGCAAAAAACCGTCTCGTAATTAAACGAGACGGTTTTTTAAATATAAAAATGGTTTGGTTAATAGCGTATTTTAAAATTCAAATAGTGGTTAGCTATTTAGCATTACCGGCATTACTAGCATGGTTACCGTTTCACCTTCTTCTAATCCATCAACAGGAGTTAAAATTCCAGCTCTGTTTGGTAAAGACATTTCCAGCATAATCATGTCTGACTGCAAGTTGGTCAACATCTCCGTAAGAAAACGAGAATTATATCCTATTTGCATATCATCACCTTGATAATCACAAGTCAATCTTTCTTCCGCTTTATTTGAATAATCAATATCTTCAGCAGAAACATTCAATTCTGCACCCGCAATTTTCAAACGAATTTGATGTGTAGTTTTATTAGAGAAAATTGCAACACGACGAACAGAACTCAAAAATTGTGAACGGTCGATCATTAATTTATTTGGATTTTCTTTTGGAATTACCGCTTCATAATTTGGATATTTACCATCAATCAAACGACACATCAAAATGTAGTTATCAAAAGAGAACGTAGCATTCGAATCATTGTATTCAATTTTCACTTCAGCATCTGAACTAGTAAGAATATTTTTTAAGATAGTCAAAGGTTTCTTTGGCATAATAAAATCAGCCACTTGAGACGCCACAACATCTGTACGGGCATATTTTACTAATTTGTGAGCATCAGTAGCTACAAATGTCAAACCTTGTGGTGAAAACTGAAAGAAAACACCTGACATCACTGGACGTAAATCATCATTTCCGGCAGCAAATATAGTTTTGCTGATAGCAGTTGCCAAAACATCAGCAGGAACTAATGTTACTGAGGGATCATCTAAGTTTACAGATTTAGGAAATTCATTTCCCGGAGCATAGGCCAAAGCATATTTTCCAGAATTAGAACTAATTTCAATCGTGCTATTTTCTTCAACAGTGAACGTTAATGGCTGCTCAGGAAATGTTTTTAGGATTTCCAATAGTAACTTTGCCGGTACAGCAACACTTCCTTTGCTCGTAGAATCTATCGTTAATGCAGCTGACATCGTTGTTTCTAAATCGGATGCAGAAACCGTCAATACATTCTGATCTAAATCAAATAGAAAATTATCTAAAATAGGTAAAGTATTACTACTGTTGATAACGTTACCTAAAACTTGTAATTGTTTCAATAAGTACGAACTCGATACTATAAATTTCATCTGTTATATTTTATTTTTTTGGTATACTTTTTATTTTATTTTTAAAAACCATACATTTTACAAATATATCGTAAAGTACTTTAGTATGGAAAATTTTTTATTAACATCTACTTGCTATATTTTCTTTTTCTTAAGAAAGTAAATAGGATTCCAAAAAGTGCTAAAAGAAGAATTGGTAGCCCGATAGTTATGAATTGTATAATGGTGTAGTTTTGATAAACTTTCTCTTTATCCAATAAGGGCAAGTCAAGATCTTTGCTTCGAATGTTAATAAGTCCAGTATCATCCAGCAAATAATTGACACAATTTATTAGAAAATCTTTATTATCGTACAAATTTCCAGAGCGTTGATCGTAGCCTAATTCTACTGGTTGAAAGTTTTTATCTAATTGATTTTTTATCAAATCACCATCTGATATAACAATCATTTTGTTTTCTTTTCCTTGGCCTTCAAAACTCTTTTGATCGAATGGTAAAACCCGATTTTCAAACATAGAATGAAATGAACCTTCTAACAAAACCGAAAGAGGAAAATTTCCTTTGTTCAAATAATCATTTGGACTTGATTCTTCGGTTACAGTATTTAAATTGATTTCTGTTGGCGTGCCAATTTTTTTCGAATATGGCGAAGACTGCAACAAGATGGTTTTCTTAATTCCGTTTTTCAACGTATCGATTGGATTAGCAAAATCGAATTTGATTCCGCCTAAATTTTTCACAATTGGATGTGGACTATTTGGATAAACCTGAGGTGCGAATTTCCAGTTAAATTCTTGGAATTGAGTTGCGCTTCCTTGATCTCCCGAAGCTAATTTTATTGGACTTCCACGTTCGTCTTTTATCAAATCAGGATTAATTCGAATTCCGTATTTAAAAAATAAATCATTCAAATTTAAATCTCTTGGATATGCTAATGTTGATCCTGATGAATTGTATAAACTATCCATTTCTGCAGAAACTTGGTCTACAAGCCACAAAGTTTTACCACCGTGGATAATAAACTGGTCTAGAACCTGTTTTTCTGCATCCGAAAAAATTTCTGTTGGTTTAGCGATTATGGCCAAATCATATTTTTCTAAAGCGTCTAAACTTCCAATAGGATTATTAGCAACTGAATCTAAAGTAAAAGGTCCAATGTGATAACTTTCCCGCACTTGCATTAGAAATTTAGCCATTAATATATCCTTAAGCTCCCCATTTCCTTTGATTACTGCTATCTTTTTTTGTTTGTTTTTGGTGATTTTATTTAAAGCATCAGCAATCGAATATTCCAAATGTTGAACGGATCCAATCACTTTTTGGGTAGTCGAAGCGCCCATTCGGTTTTTCAACAAAGGAATATTTACTTCTTTATTATTATAGACTGCAATTGCCCAAGGAAAAACCATAGCTTGAGATTGTTTCCCTTTGTCATCAACGGTAATATTTATTGGAGTCAATCCTTTGCGATACAATTCTTTTATGTTGTCCATGCTTTCGTCTTTGTTTTCCAATGGATCTACAAATTCGAAAACAATATTTTTGTTATACGCCTGAAATTCTTCTAATAATTGTCGCGTTTCCTGCTGTAATCTTTTGAATTCAGCTGGTAAATCGCCTTGCATATAAATTTTTATAGACAAAGGATTTTGTATTTTTTTAATTATGTTTAAAGAAGTGGCAGAAAGTGTATATCTTTTATCTTTGGTTAAATCAAAACGATGAAATAATTGGTTCCCAATACCATTTATGATCAGCAAAATTGCGATTGTAACCAATAAAGTTTTTAGGTTGCGTTTTTTAATAGATATCATTACGATTTAAAAGATTTTAAATTATAAACAGTCAAGGATAGAAAGAAAACCGTAACACTTGAAAAATAAATAATGTCTCTGGTGTCCAGAACTCCACGGCTCATGCTTTTAAAATGATCCTGCATACCTAAGGAGGATATAAAGGAAGAAATCTTAGGAACAATAGCGGATAAACCTTCGAACCCAAAATAGAAAACGAAGCACAGGAAAACGGCAATTATAAATGCCACAATTTGATTTTCGGATAGCGTTGACGTAAAGATTCCAATGGCAGAATATCCAGCAATTAGAAATAATAAACCAAAATAAGAACCAATCGTGCTTCCCATATCGATATTACCTTCGGGCATTCCTAAGCGTGAAATTACCATAACATAGATAAAAGTAGGAATGATTGCCATCACAATTAAGAACAGAGCTCCAAGAAATTTCCCATTAACAATTTGCCAAATACTTAATGGTTTGGTCAATAATAATTCTAAAGTTCCTTGTTTCTTTTCATCAGAAAAACTGCGCATGGTCACTGCCGGGATCAAAAAAATTAATATCCAGGGCGCCAAAGTGAAAAACGGTGTTAAATCGGCAAAACCAGTATTCAGTATATTGTATTCTCCTTCAAAGACCCAAAGAAATAGTCCGTTGCTAATTAAAAAAATAGCGATTACCAAGTAACCGATGGGTGAGCCAAAAAAAGATTTTATCTCTCGTAATAATATGGATTTCATGTTTTATGTTTAAGGTTTGAAATGTTTAAAGTTTAAAGTTCTTAATCCTGCAACTTTAAACTTTAAACTAAATTTTATTCTAAAGAAACTAATTTATCAACACTCCAAGCTTCTGGTTTGTCGTTGAATAATTTCTTGGTAAAAGACCAAACATCGTAAAAAAGTTCTGATTTTCTATAATTTTCAAGGTCTTCTTCGGTTTCCCAATAACTGTAGGTAAAGAAAATACATTTATTGTCTTTCTCCTGATACAGCTCTAAAAAACGATTTCCTGGAGCGTTTCGTATTTTTTCTTTCATCAGCTCGAAGTTTTCTAAAAAAGCAGGAATATTTTCCTGGTGAAAGCTCAATTTTACTATTCGTACAAACATTGTTTTTTTTCTTTAAAGTTTAAAGCTGCTCAACTTTAAACAAATTTTATAATTATAACATCTCTATAATTCAATCCCAACAAGCTATTAGCAGATCCTACTTTAGAAGGATTACTTCTAAAAATGGCAATCTCCAGATAACCAGCTTCATTGAAAATGGCTAATTTTTCTCCTTCGTAAGATTTAATGGGATATTTATCTGAACTGGCGATCGCCGAATAATTTGGCAAAATAGTTTTGATATTTTTAGTTTTCAATACAATCTCATAAGGTCTTCCTTTGGCAACTTCAATAAAATACTTTTTAGAAATGTTAGTAATGACATTTCCAAAATGATCAATGTAAATGACGTGTCCTTTTAATGAATTTCCATCATCGGATATAACAGCTTGTAAATCGGTTACTTGTTTTATATTTTTTATTTCTTTACCAATGACGTTCAGCAAACCTCCTCTGGCAATATGGCAGGCTACTTTTACAAAAACATCAAGATCAGTCGCACCACTAGGCAATCGATTATGGATATTTATAGTCACTATTTTTTGGGGCACAATTTTTTGCGAAAGCATACTCAAAATGCCATTATCGGCGGCAATAAAATAATGATCGTTCCATTGCATGACAATATGTTGATTTTCTTTATTAAATTCCATATCAACTCCAATGAGGTGAACAGAGCCTTTTGGAAAGTTCGCATAAGAGGCTCCAATAATGTAACTCGCTTCAACTGTGTTGAATGGATCAATATCATGCGAAATGTCTATGATTGCTGCCTCAGAATACTCAGATAAAATTTTCCCTTTCAACGCACCTACAAAGTGGTCTTTCAAGCCGTAATCGGTGGTAAGGGTAATTATTGACATAAATTTGTTTATAACTATTGGTGTTATGTGAACCTAATTTTCATTAAATTTGAGAAACGCAAAGCTAATAATAGTAAATTCAAAAAAGCAAAAAACAAAAACAAATTCTAAATAATACTACAAATTAAACGAACAGGCATACCATTTACTAATTGATTAATTTTAATTTAAAACTATTTAATTTGAACGAAAGGATAATCGAGCTCATAGACATCGCTCCAAAAGACTTTTGGGGCGCTCAAGACACTCATCTTGAAACAATTAAAAAATATTACCCAAAATTAAAGATTGTCGCTCGGGGAACGACCTTGAAAGCTTTTGGTGAAAAAGAAGTTCTGGACGAGTTCGAAAAACGATTTCAACGGTTAATGCTGCATTTTACACGTTACAATACTATTGATAACAACGTTATTGAGCGTGTTATTTTAAGTGATGGTAAGCAAATGGAGCGAATGGGCGATCATGACAAAATTCTGGTACACGGAGTGGGTGGTAAAATCATAAAAGCGATGACTCCCAACCAACAATTGTTAGTGGATACCATGAATAAAAACGACATGCTTTTTGCAGTTGGACCGGCAGGAACAGGGAAAACCTATACTGGTGTTGCCATGGCTGTAAAAGCATTGAAGGAAAAACAAGTCAAACGTATTATACTCACGCGTCCGGCAGTTGAAGCAGGGGAGAACCTTGGTTTTCTTCCAGGTGACATGAAGGAAAAACTGGATCCCTACATGCAACCTTTGTATGATGCTTTGCGTGATATGTTGCCCAACGAAAAACTGGAAGATTATATATTGAAAGGAATTATCCAGATTGCACCTTTGGCATTTATGCGTGGCCGAACTTTGGATCATGCTTTTGTAATTTTGGATGAAGCCCAAAACACTACTCATTCGCAAATGAAAATGTTCCTGACTCGTATGGGAAAAAGTGCCAAATTTATGATTACGGGAGATCCAGGACAAGTCGATTTACCAAGAAGAACTATTTCAGGGCTAAAAGAAGCAATATTAGTTCTAAAAGATGTGGAAGGAATTGGTATTATCTATCTGGATGACAAAGATATTGTTCGACACAGATTAGTCAGCAAAGTAATTGATGCCTATAAACAAATAGAGAATCACGATTAAGAATTGTTTTTATTATTGAAAAAGAGAGGATTTAAGTTAATTAACCCTCTCTTTTTTTCTCAATGTTACTTCTCTTCTAAATTGCTTCTCCTTGTAAGTTTTCTTTTTTTTAAAGTAATGATATCTTAAAATAACATTCACGTTCCTATTTTCTTTGTGTATCTCTTTAAAATAGAATAAATTTGAAATTATTATAAATGAGGAGAGAAAGAAATGATTTCAAAAGAAAAAATTAAAGTAGTTATTAGCGATTTAGACGGAACCTTGTTAAATTCAGATCATAAAATTTCTAATTACACCAAGAGTATTTTTCAAAAACTTCACAATCAAAACTATTTAATTATTGTAGCTACTGGTCGTCATCATCGTGATGCTATGCCAATTGTGGAAAGTTTAGGTTGTCCCGTTTATTTAGTTACTTCCAATGGCGCTCGAATTCACTCTCCTGATAAAGAATTGCTTTTTTCTTATGATATGGATAGTGAGGCAATAAAATCGGTTTTGGCATTAGACATTGAACCTGAATTTACAACGGTACTTTTTAAAGAAAATGTTTGGCAAACAAATAAGCACAATGAAAAACTAAATAGTTTTCAAACCGAATTAAATTATATCCCAGAATTAGTTGATTTTAAAATACTTGAAGATGTCAGCGCAATTAAAATGTTTTTTACGCACGACAGCCATGCTAAATTAATAACATTAAGGGATAGAATTCTGGTGATGCATCCTGATGTTTTTAGTCATGCTTTTAGCTTACCGCTCTGTTTAGAATTTATGGATAAATCGGTCGATAAAAGCATTGCTATTGCTAAAATACTTAAGAAAGAAAATCTACTGTTTGAGCATGCAATTGCATTTGGGGATGGCTATAACGATGAAAAAATGTTGAATTCAACTTTTAGAGGATTATTAATGGGTAATGCTCCTGAAAGTTTGAAAAACAAGCTTCCGCATTTAGAAATAATTACTTCAAATGATAATGATGGTGTTGCAAAGTACCTTTCGCAAACCATTTTAAATGTAGAAGTCTCGAAATAATTTTCCCAACAAAACCTAAATTTCTTCTAAAATAACCTTTATTAAAATGAATAAAAAAATAGCAGTTCTTTTTTGTGTTTTCTTTTCCATAGCAAGTCAAAGTCAAAATTTAAAGTTAGAAGAAATAATGAAAGGCGATGCTTTTATTGGCGTTCAGCCAGTAAATGGGCGTTGGTCATTGGATGGAAAAAAAGTTTATTTCGAATGGAATCCAAATAATGAATTTGGATTATCTACTTATTTTTGGAAAAATGGTTCCTCAAAACCGGAATTGGCTTCTTTAAAAGAAGCTGAATTTTCTAAGTTTATTTTTAAGGGAAACAAAGCCTCCAATTTATTTTATTATATTGATAAAGGAAGGTTATTTTCCTACTCAGCTAAAAATAAGGTTTCTAAAAAACTGTATCAACAGAGTAGTTCAATTTCGAACTTGCAGTTGGGTTCTGAAGATGGAATTGTATTTTTTGAACAGAATGAAAATGTATTCAAGTACAATACTAAAGAGGGAACAATAATTCAAATCACTAATTTTAAGAAAGGAAAAGCGGTTGATGCTGATACCGATACCGACTCTTTTTTGAAAAATCAGCAAAATGAATTGTTTCAATTTGTACGGGATCAAGAGGCCAAGAAAAAATGGAATCTGGTAAAAACAAATGCAGTAAAATCGGATTTTCCAAAAGGATATTATTATGGAAAAAACGTATTGGAAAGCATAAAAATAAACCCAAATGGAAATTATGCGACTTTTAGATTGACAGAACAGCCAGATACAAAAAGCGAAAAAATGGAAGTTTTCGTCACTGCTGATGGGTACAATAAAACGACTGATACTAAGGAAAAAGTATCTGTAAATAATTTGGTAAATACTAAATTTGGAATTTACAATGTTGCAAAAGATTCTACATATACAGTAAGTTTTTCATCATTGAGTCATATTCAAGAGGCGCCAAAATATTTTAGTTTGTATGAAAAATCAGACAAAAAAGAAAAATCGGATAAACTAATTGTGGTTCAGGAACCTGTTTACAATCAAGATGGTTCCTACGGAATTGCTGAAATAAGAAGTCAGGACAATAAAGACAGATGGTTGGTGAGTCTAAATTTAGAAAAAGGAACTTTTGAGGAAATAGAATACCAGCATGATGAAGCTTGGATTGGCGGACCCGGAATTCCTTCAGATTCTTTTGATTCAGGAACACTTGGATTTCTTGGCGACAATCAAACCATTTATTTTCAATCTGAAGTAACGGGATATTCACATTTATATACTTATAATTTAAAGTCAAAAAAGAAAATACAACTCACTAAAGGGAATTGGGAAGTTCGTAATTTAACTTTGTCAAAAGATAAAAAATCATTTTATTTAACGACAAATACAACACATCCGGGAAACAGAAATTTCTATAAACTGAATGTTTCAGATGGTGTTTTACAGCCACTTCTTACTAAGGATGGCGCACACGAAGTAAGTTTGTCTCCAGATGAGAGTACTTTATTGGTTCGCTATTCTTATAAAAATAAACCATGGGAACTGTATGTTGCCAATAACAAAATAAATACAAATCTTAGCCAAATTACAAACTCAACAACCGAAGCATTCAACGCATATTCTTGGCGCACACCAGAAGTAATTACTTATAAAGCACAAGACGGGACTTTAGTGCATGCCAGATTATATAAACCACGAACGGACAAAGCAAATAAAGCGGCAATACTCTTTGTTCATGGTGCAGGTTATTTACAGAATGCCCATAATTATTGGAGTAATTATCATAGAGAATACATGTTCCATAATTTATTAGTGGATTTAGGATACACTGTTTTAGATATTGATTATAGAGGGAGTGATGGATATGGTCGTGACTTTAGAACCGGAATTTATCGATTTATGGGAGGAAAAGATTTAACGGATCAGATCGATGGGAAGAATTATTTGGTTCAAAACTATGGAATTGATGCTGGCAGAATTGGAATTTATGGCGGTTCATACGGTGGTTTCATTACGCTTATGGCAATGCTGACTACTCCCAAAGAATTTGTTTCAGGGGCTGCATTGCGTTCAGTGACGGATTGGGCGCATTATAATCATGGATATACAGGAAATATTCTTAATTTCCCGGAAACCGATCCAAATGCCTATAAAAAAAGCTCTCCAATTTATTTTGCAAATAATTTAGAAGGAAATTTATTGATGCTTCACGGAATGATTGATGACAATGTGGAGTACAAAGACATCGTTCGTTTATCACAACGTTTTATAGAATTGGGAAAGAAAAAATGGACTTTAGCAAGTTTCCCGGTTGAATCTCATGGTTTTAAAGAAACCTATTCTTGGGTTGATGAATACAGCCGTATTCTTAATTTATTCAACAATACGCTTCTTGAAAAATAGAGTAAGTAAAAACTATTCTTTTTTTAGTGAATCTGTATGAAATAATTTTAAATTTGCATTTATTAAAAACAACACAACAACTATAATGAGCAATACAATTACAACAACTGACTTTAATTTTCCTAATCAAAAATCAGTTTACAGAGGTAAAGTTAGAGAAGTTTATAATATTAAAGATGAACTTTTGGTTATGGTTGCTACAGACAGGCTTTCGGCTTTTGATGTAGTTTTGCCAAAAGGAATTCCGTACAAAGGTCAAATCTTAAATCAAATTGCTACTAGATTCATGGAATTGACGCAAGATATTGTTCCTAATTGGTTAATTGCAACTCCTGATCCTAATGTTGCTGTTGGTCATTTATGTGAACCTTTTAAAGTTGAAATGGTGATTCGTGGATACCTTTCAGGTCATGCTGCTCGTGAATATGCTCTTGGAAAAAGAGAAATTTGCGGAGTAAAAATGGCAGAAGGTTTGAAAGAAAATGATAAATTCCCGGAACCTATTATTACGCCAACCACGAAAGCAGATAATGGAGAACATGATGCTGATATTTCGCGTTCGGCTATTCTTTTGAAAGGAATTGTTACTGAAGAAGATTACATCATTTTAGAAAAATTTACAAGAGATTTATTTCAAAGAGGAACTGAAATTGCAGCTAGCCGTGGATTGATCTTGGTCGATACCAAATATGAATTTGGTAAAACCAAAGAAGGCATGATCGTCTTGATTGATGAAATTCACACACCGGATTCTTCTCGCTATTTTTATGCTAAAGGGTATCAAGAACGTCAGGATAAAGACGAAGAACAAAAACAATTATCAAAAGAGTTTGTTCGTCGCTGGTTAATTGAAAATGGTTTTCAAGGACTGGAAGGACAGCAAATTCCGGATATGACGGATGAATATATTCAAACGGTTTCAGAAAGATACATCGAATTATATGAAAATATTCTTGGAGAAAAATTCGTAAAAGCTGATATTTCAAATATTGATGAAAGAATCGAAAAAAATGTAATGGCTTATTTATCTAAAAAATAATAGACTTTATATTAAACAGAAAACCGCATTTCAAATTTTTGAAATGCGGTTTTCTATATTTACAGGGATAATTTTCCTAAAACTACTTTTCGGTTGTTTTAGCAATCTTGTAAATCTTTTCCAAGCATTGTTCCATATTCATAAAGGGTAACATAAAGTTCATAGGATATGGCATTTTTCCATTAAATCTCCACGTCACTTTTGTTTGGTTTGGCGAAATAGCTTTAGTTGACAGATAAGTAAAATCGGTTGATTCAATGGGAACTTTGAAACGAAATTCGAAATCGATACGCTCACCTTCGATTATTTTTGTAATTTCCTGTTCTCCAACACCGACATTCTCATCCATACTGTCCCAGTCCGCAATAGCCCCAACTGTTCCGTCCGTTCCTGTAAAAGTTTTTTTCATTGCAGGATCTTTAATTGACCAAACACTAAAAGTATCTTGGTTTTTTAAATACTTCACATAATTAAAAACAGTGTCTTTGGGTTGGTTGATTGACCTTTCCCATTCAACAGGAAACTCCTTTGGGAGAAATAATGCAATGAGTAATGCCAAAACAAGCTGTGTTAAAAGTCCAAAAACAATTTTTTTAATGATGTTCCTGATTTCTAATTTTAAGTTTACTATTTATTTCGATTTATTGATTAGTGTCTCGTAACGATTAATACATTGCTTGACAATAATTTTTTTCGCGAATTCTGCAATTAAATCAGAAGGAATTTGATCAAATTTTTTAAAACGAATGCAACTTTTTCCCATGTCTAATTTCTGGAAGCTGTAATTTGGGTATTCTGCAACAAACCAATGCTGTAGTTCTGGATCGGCATATATTCCCATATGATATAAAGCGATGAAGTGCTTTTGAAAGGCGATTGCGATGAAAGGTAATGAAAGTTTAGGATTGCAATGATAACCATACTGATCTATAGAATTTGGGTTCACGGCATTTATAAAGTTTTAACTTCTTTTTATATTGAAATTGACAATGGCAAATTGATCTTGTGAAAAAGTTAATTCTCTAAGATGTTAATGTAAACAGGTAATCAAATCAAAATCGTTACTTATTATAATTATTAAATCGAGACAATAGTGCCCATTTTTTAAATAATATTTAATTTTCAACCATTATAATCCTAATTAAATTATAATAAATACATTGGTTTTTATTTAACATTATGGTTGTTTTTTGATTACTATATTTTTTTACTTTTGTTCGCAAATGAAACAAACAGTATTTATATTATATTTTTTTACCTTACTACTAACAGGAGGAAATAAAATGCAAGCTAATTTGCATAAAAGTGCCTTTGTTTCAATTTCTAATTTGAATCGTTCATCAATAGAACAAGGTCAAATTACCATTCTAGATCATTCTTACTCATTGATTGAATACAGTGATTTTGACCTAGATGAAGAATTCTCTCATTGCGATAATCAGGAAGATGCTAAAACAAATAAATTATTCCAAGTAAAACACTCTTTGCTTGCTAAATGGTATTTGTCTTATGGAGATTCTCTTGAAAATCCGTATCACCACAATGTTTTTTATAATTGTGAGCCTATCAGAGGCCAATCTACACCAATCTACATTACAAATAAAGCGTTAAGAATCTGATAATCAATTGATATTAGTTGCTACTGATTAGTATTACTTTTTTTAAGTGATATTTATTTTCTTGAATGGCTTTTGTGCCAATTCCAGGCATCTTTATGTATTTGTTAGCTCCAAAAGGAATCGTTGAATTCCACCAATCAATTGCTTAATTACTATTTTAAATCATGAAAAAAATTGCTGTATTTACGGGCTTAATGGCCGCGTTGTTTCTTGTTAGTTGTAACTCGAAAAAGGAAGAAAAGGAAGAAGTTACTAAGTATATCGTTACTAATCCGATACGAATAGATACTTGTTTTACTAAACAGTATGTTACGCAAATTAAGTCAGTAAGAAATATTGAGATTCGTACTCAAGAAAAGGGATATCTGCAAAAGATTTATGTTGATGAAGGTCAGTATGTAAAAGCCGGTCAATTATTGTTTCAAATTATGCCAACACAGTTTCAGGCAGAATTGCTAAAAGCACAGGCAGAAGCTAAAGGCGCCGAAATTGAATTACAAAACACTAAAGTCTTAGCTGATAAAAAGATAGTTTCAAAAAATGAACAAGCTTTGGCAATGGCAAAACTGGAACAAGCTAGAGCAGGAGTTTCTTTGGCAAAATTACATTTATCATTTACCCAAATCAGAGCGCCATTTTCTGGAACTATTGACCGTATCCCATTAAAATTAGGAAGTTTAGTTGATGAAGGGGCATTACTAACAAGCTTGTCAGACAATAGTCAAATGTTTGCTTATTTTAATGTTTCTGAACCAGAATATTTGAATTATCAATCGGATGTAAAAGATCGTGGCGAAACAAAAGTAGGTCTGCTTTTAGCAAATGAAGAGCTTTTTAAATATAAAGGAAATGTAGAAGTTATTGAAAGTGAATTCAATAGTGAGACAGGAAATATTTCATTCAGGGCTAGGTTTCCAAACTCAGATAAATTACTTAAAAATGGAGAAAGTGGAGAGATTCAAATGGTAGTGCCGCAACATAATGCTTTGGTAATTCCTCAAAAAGCAACCTACGAAATTCAGGATAAAAAATATGTTTTTGTAGTCGATAAAAACAATGTTGTGAAATCAAGAGAAATTACAATCAAGGGGGAAATGCCAGACCTATATGTGGTAAAAAGCGGGATTACTGAAAATGACAAGATTCTACTGGAAGGTGTACAGAAAGTAAAAGACGATGATAAAATAACGTATGACTTTCAGAAGCCGTCACAAATACTTAGTCATTTGAAATTAAAAGCAGAATAGTTTGTAATCCTAAATAAAAAAAAATGTTTAATAAATTTATAGAAAGACCGGTACTGTCAATAGTGATATCACTGATGATTGTACTACTTGGGATTTTGGCTATGGCCCATTTGCCAGTTACTCAATTACCGTCTATTTCACCTCCAAAAGTAAATGTCACAGCTGAATATCCAGGGGCAAATAATGAATTATTGATTAAATCAGTTGTAATTCCTTTAGAGAGAGCTATCAATGGTGTACCAGGAATGAAATATATTGCATCGGACGCCGGTAATGATGGCGAAGCTTCGATTCAAGTAGTCTTTAATTTAGGAACTGATCCTAATCAAGCTTCGATAAACATCCAGAACAGAGTTGCATCAGTAGTTAATAAACTACCACCACTTGTAGTTCGAGAAGGAGTAAAAATTACTCGTGAAGAATCTAATAACTTGATGTACATTAACTTGTATAGTAAAGATCCAACGATGGATCAAAAGTTCTTATATAATTTTACAGATATTAACATTCTTTCAGAACTTAAGAGAGTTGATGGAGTGGGTGATGCAGATATTGTGGGTAACCGGGATTATGCTATGCGCATATGGTTGAAGCCTGACAGAATGTTAGCTTATAAGATTTCTGCTGATGAAGTAATGGAAGCATTATCGCAACAAAGTTTAGAAGCTTCGCCAGGAAAGACAGGAGAAAGTTCTGGAAAACGTTCTCAAGCATTTGAATATGTTTTGAAATATTCTGGGCGATTTACCACTAAAGAACAATATGGAAATATTATTTTAAAATCCAATCCAAATGGTGAAATTCTGCGCCTGAAAGATGTTGCCAATGTAGAATTTGGAAGTTCGATGTACGATATTTATTCGAACTTAAACGGTAGGCCTTCTGCAGCAATAACAATAAAACAATCTTATGGAAGTAATGCTTCCCAAGTAATTAAAGACGTAAAAGCAAAATTAGCAGAAATCAAAAGTACCTCATTCCCTAAAGGTGTAGATTATGAAATTAGTTATGATGCTTCTAAATTTTTAGATGCCTCCATCGAAAAAGTAATTCACACCCTGGTAGAAGCTTTTATTCTGGTAGGATTAGTGGTATTCTTATTTCTTGGCGATTGGCGTTCTACTATTATTCCTGCAATTGCGGTACCTGTTTCACTTATTGGAACATTTGCCTTTATGCAGATTTTTGGAATTTCGATAAATCTGGTTACATTATTTGCACTTGTTTTAGCTATTGGTGTCGTAGTTGATGATGCCATCGTCGTCATCGAGGCGGTACATGCTAAAATGGAAGAAGAACATATTGGTCCGCTCAAGGCTACTAAAAAGGCAATGCACGAAATTAGTGGCGCTATTATAGCCATTACGTTTTTGATGGCGGCAGTATTTATTCCCGTTGCATTTATGTCTGGTCCGGTAGGTATCTTTTACCGACAGTTTTCTATAACAATGGCAACAGGTATTATTTTGTCTGGTGTTGTTGCATTGACACTTACTCCAGCACTTTGTGCTATGATGTTAAAAAATAATCATGGTGTTGCAAGAAAGAAAACTCCGTTAAATAATTTTTTGGATGGATTTAATAATAAATTCGATCAACTAACTGGAAAATATACTGGGATACTTAATAAAATTGTAAATCGAAGAACTTTAACGTTTGGAGTCTTAATCAGTTTTTGTTTAGGAATATTTTTCTTGAACAATAGTCTTCCTTCAGGATTTATTCCAAATGAAGACCAAGGAATGTTCTATGCCATCATTCAAACACCTCCAGGATCTTCTTTAGAACGAACCAATGAAGTCGCTCTAAAACTTCAAAAAATTGCAGAAAAAATTGATGGTGTAAAATCTGTTTCTGCTTTAGCTGGATTTGAAATTCTAACCGAAGGAACTGGAGCCAATTCTGGAACTTGTTTAGTTAATCTTAAAAGTTGGGAAGATCGAAAGCATTCCGTAGATGAGATCATGAAAGAACTCGAAGAAAAATCTAAAAATATTACGGGTGCAACTCTTGAGTTTTTTCAACCACCAGCAGTGCCAGGTTATGGGGCAGCGGGCGGATTTGAATTGCGTTTGCTTGATAAAGCGGGTTCTGGCGATTACAAGAAAATGGAAAAAGTAAACAATGATTTTGTAAAGGAATTGAATAAACGAAAAGAATTAGCATCGGTGTTCAGTTTTTATAGTGCGAGTTTTCCGCAGTATATGATGCGGATAGATAACGATATGGCTCAACAAAAAGGGGTTACGATAGACAATGCCATGAATACACTTTCTACATTGGTAGGTAGTAATTATGAGATCAGTTTTATTAAATACGATCGCCAGTATAAGGTTATTGTTCAAACATCACCAGAATATAGAGCATTACCAGAAGATATCTTGAAGTTGTATGTCAAAAACAATCGTGATGAAATGGTTCCGTTTTCGGCGTTTATGCACATGGATAAAGTTTATGGTTTATCAGAAATCACACGTCACAACATGTATAATGCTTCCGAAATAAGTGGTCAATCTGCGGCTGGCTACAGTAGCGGAGAATCGATTAAAGCCATCCAGGAAGTGGCAGAAAAAACTTTGCCTAGAGGATTTGGTATTGATTGGGCTGGAATATCTAAAGACGAAGTTGGTCGTGGTAACGAAGCTATATTTATTTTCCTGATTTGTTTACTGTTTGTTTATTTAGTTTTAGCAGCGCAATACGAAAGTTTTATTTTGCCTTTTGCTGTCATATTATCACTTCCTGCTGGTATTTTCGGGTCATTTTTATTACTTTCAATTTGTGGTTTAGAAAACAACATTTATGCTCAGGTAGCTTTTGTAATGCTTATTGGGTTGCTTGGTAAAAATGCCGTTTTGATTGTTGAATTTGCCGTCCAAAAGCATGAAGCAGGTGCAACAATATTAGAAGCAGCGATGGAAGGCGCCAAAGTTAGGTTCCGTCCCATATTAATGACCTCATTCGCATTTATTGCTGGATTAATTCCGTTGGTATTTGCATCAGGTCCAGGTAAAATAGGGAATAGAACCATTGGTTCCGCTGCTCTTGGAGGAATGCTGTTAGGAACTGTTTGTGGTGTATTAGTTATTCCGGGATTGTATTACATATTTGGTAGTATTGCCGCAAAAATTAAATTAGTCAAAAAACAAAACAATAATCCATTAACCGAAGAAATCGATCATAATGAATAAAAATAAGTTACAAAGCTTTGTTATTGTGTTGAGCACTTGCCTTAGCATAATTAGCTGTAAAGCCCCATCGGTAGCATCATCAACTGCAAATAGTACGGTTCCTGAAGGTTATAGCACTAATAAAGACACAACTAATGTGTCAATGGTTACCTGGCATAACTATTTCAATGATAAAAACCTAGTTGATTTAATCGATATTGCCTTAAAAAACAATCAGGAATTGAATATAACTTTGCAAGAAATAGAAATTGCTAAGAATGACATCCGAGTTAGAAAAGGAGCCTTATTACCTTCGGTTGGCTTGAGAGCTGGGACAGGAGTGGAAAAAGTGGGAAGATATACCAGCCAAGGAGCAGGTGACGCTTCTACTGAAGTTGCTCCAGGAAAAGAATTTCCTAATGCTCTTACTGATTTTAATTTGAGAGCTTATGCCAACTGGGAAGTAGATATTTGGAAAAAACTCCATAATTATAAGAAAGCAGCTGTAAGCAGATATTTGTCTACAATTGAAGGCAAAAATTTTGTGATTACTAATCTTATTGCCGAAGTAGCTGATTCCTATTATGAATTGTTAGCTTTAGATAGTCAGCTAGATATTGTAAAACAAACTATTGAATTACAAAATAATGCCTTAAATATTGTAAAAGTTCAAAAAGAGGCAGCAAGATCAACGGAATTGGCGGTTCAAAAATTTCAAGCAGAGGTTTTGTCATCAGAAAGTATGGAGTTTGTCATAAGTCAAAAGATTATAGAAACTGAAAATAGAATTAACTTTTTACTAGGACGATATCCAGAAAAAATTATAAGAGATAAAAGTATCTTTTTGAATTTTTCTACAAAAGCGATCCAGTCTGGAATTCCGTCACAATTATTAGAAAATCGTCCGGATGTCAAACAAGCTGAGCTAGAATTAGCCGCAGCAAAACTAGACGTAAAAGTTGCTCGCGCTGAGTTTTATCCGTCCTTGGATATTTCTGCAGCATTCGGATTGCAAGCATTCAAAACCTCGTATCTGGTAAAATTCCCGGAATCTTTATTGTATTCTTTAGTTGGCGATTTGGCCGCTCCTCTTATCAACAGAAATGGAATCAAAGCAGAGTTTTATAATGCTAATGCACGTCAACTTCAGGCAATGTATAACTATGAACGTACTATTCTTAATGCGTATCTGGAAGTTTCAAGTCAACTATCTAAAATTAGTAATATAGAAAAGAGTTATGGCATGAAATCACAACAAGTCGATGCTCTTAACAAGTCTATTGATGCTTCTAATGCTTTGTTTAAGTCAGCCAGAATAGATTATTTCGAAGTTCTTATGACGCAACGTGATGCATTAGATTCTAAAATGGAATTGATTGAAACCAAAAAAGATCAGATGAACGCCTTTGTACATGTGTACCGAGATTTAGGAGGCGGTTGGAGATAAAATAAACCTATAATGAAGAAGCCGAGCATAATTGCCCGGCTTCTTTTATTAAATATAAAGCAGATAAATTGATTGACAGCTAAAAATTACTTGAAATAAGAAAAGGTTTCTTCATTTTCCAATTTCAATAAGGTCTCATAAATCAATTTAATGACATTTTCTACATCATCACGGTGTACCATTTCAACGGTTGTATGCATATAACGCAAAGGTAATGATATCAAAGCCGAAGCTACACCGCCGTTACTGTAGGCAAAAGCATCTGTGTCTGTTCCGGTAACACGTGAGGAAGCAAGTCTTTGGAACGGAATTTCTCTCGCCATAGCAGTTTCTAAAATCAATTCTCTCAAATTATTCTGAACAGCCGGTGCATAGGTAATTACAGGACCTTTACCAATTTTTGTTTCACCCTCAATCTTCTTATCAATCATTGGGGTAGTGGAGTCATGACAAACATCAGTAACAATGGCTACGTTTGGTTTGATAGTTTTGGTAATCATTTCGGCACCACGAAGACCCACTTCTTCTTGAACAGAGTTTGTGATATACAATCCAAAAGGAAGTTTAATTTTGTTTTCGTGTAACAAACGAGCCACTTCGGCAATCATAAATCCGCCCATACGGTTATCAATGGCGCGACAAACAAATTTGTTTTCGTTCAAAATCATAAATTCATCAGGATATGTAATCACACAACCCACGTGAACTCCCATTTTATCGACTTGCTCTTTAGTTTCGCAACCAATGTCAATAAACAAATTATCAACTTTAGGTACTTCTTCTTTACTTCTATTTCGAGTGTGAATAGCTGGCCAGCCAAAAACACCTTTTACAATCCCGTTTTTAGTGTGGATATTAACCCTTTTTGAAGGAGCAATCTGATGATCTGAACCACCATTTCTAATTACATATATTAAACCGTCGTCAGTAATATAATTTACATACCAAGAAATTTCATCCGCATGACCTTCAATTACTACCTTGTATGGAGCATCTGGATTTATAATTCCTACGGCAGTACCGTATGTATCGGTTATAAAAGTATCAACATAGGGTTTCAAATAGTCCATCCATAATTTTTGCCCGCCACTTTCATATCCTGTAGGCGATGCATTATTAAGGTAGTTTTCTAAAAAGTCAAGTGATGACTTATTTAATATTGATTTAGCACTCATAAAGTTATTTTTTGCTAAATTATAAATTTGGCATCACAGTTGCATTAATAATGTATAATTTTGGCAATTAAATTTTTCAACCAATGAAGATCGGTACACTTTTCTTTTTTTTACTTTTAACAATTATAAAAGTTAATGCTCAAGTAACCCCAAAGGATACTACCAAGATGGGTTATATACTAACTGAAAACGATTCAATACTTAATGACACCATACAATTACCCGAATTAGTAGTCTTTAAAGAGAAACTCGACCCTGAAGCAAAAAAGCAATTCCTTATTCTCCAAAACAGAGTTTATAAAACCTATCCTTATGCAAAACTGGCTTCGGAGCGATTGACTGTTTTGAATAAAGGAATGGCATCACTCAGTACCAATAAGGAGAAAAAGAAATATTTCAAGATAGTCGAAGATTACCTTAGTAATGAATTTGAATCCAAACTCAAAAAACTATCCCGCAAGCAAGGACAGATATTGGTAAAGTTAATTCATCGTCAAACCGGTACAACAACCTACGATCTGGTCAAAAATCTTAAAAGTGGTTGGAAAGCTTTTTGGTCTAACACAGCAGCGAGCATGTTTGATATCAATTTAAAAACAAAATATGCACCTTACGATGTCAACGAAGACTATTTAATAGAGACTATATTAGTAAGAGCTTTCGAATCAGGAAGATTGCAAAATCAAAAACCGGCAGCTCCAGTAGATTATGACAGCTTAACTGATTCTTGGTTGTCTAAAGTACAAAAAATAAATTAGATTTCATTTGGGCGTTCCCCATTATAAAAATGAGGCAATTATCGTAGTGGGTAGTTGCCTTTTTTTTTATAATGGGTAGGGCTATTCGCTGCAAGTCCTCGCAAAACTCCATTTCATTTCGTTTTCCTGTGGGCTTTGCGCTTCTATCCCTAACGCGAACTTTGGTAAGCCAGCATTTTTAGTTATATCGAGCAATATTATGATACCTTATATATAGGAGTGAAAAAGTAATAGCACAATTTAGTTCTACATAATGTATAGGACAAAACCATAAGTTAGTTTAATCGGTGTTTGAATAATGACACGGAACTAACTTCTGAAGGAGCAAAGCTTAGTGATGAGCTACAAATAGTGCAGTAATGTTTAAATTTCAAAAGATGTATTAAACAAAACAATACTTCTGATGATACCCTTTCGTTAATGGAATAGGGTATTTTGACAATAAAACGAGTTTACTGTTTGTTTGATTGTAGTTTTGTTCAAAAAACTTTCGTTTTCAAAAATCACGTTTCCAGCGATTTAAAGCGAAGGTTAGGAAAAGATCAAAAAAAAGGGATTAAAAAAGCTTGAATAACGGTATAAAGGTGCTAGTTTTGCACCCGCAACAACGCATACGTTCTTTAATAAACTGGCAAGTACTACGAATCGAAAAGGAAAATTTATTTTCTAAAAAAGATTCTAAAAAGCTTGTGAGATTAGAAAACGGATGTTACATTTGCACCCCGCAAAAAGAGTAAAGTTCCTTGACAAACTGATAAGAATAATAGAAGTAAATTGAGATAAAATTTCTCTAAAAAAACTTCAAAAATTTCTTGCCAGTTAAGAAAAGAAGTTGCACTTTTGCACCCGCTTCCAGAGACGCACAATGTGTGTTAAACGAAGGGAAAAACAAGCAGAACACGTTCC
>NZ_JBHZQA010000019.1:0-25688 GCF_042787335.1 Flavobacterium fructosi
TTGAAAATACCTCTACAATCTTTACGATAACTCCATAGTGTTGACGGCAGGTACTCGGTTCCGTTCAACACGGGCTTCATTGTTCGTGCTGCGCACACAACGAAACCCTAGCTGTTGAAAACAGTTTATTAAAGTGCGCTGACGATTGTATATAACATAGCAATCGTGTTAAAAAAAAATATTGAACTCTAAAGTCCGTTAAAGGCGATATTGTGTTGCAAAAAATGTAGCTGTTATTTGTTGGTTACAACGCATAAAAAAAACCGTTACAGAATTGCAACGGTTTCTGAATTAATGAATTAAAACCTTATTTTGGCATAACAACAGTATCAATTGCATGAATCACTCCGTTTGAAGCCGCCACATCAGCAAGAACAACAGTTGAAGTTCCTCCATTCTCGTCAGTCAACATCACTTTTCCGTCTTTTAAGCTTAATACAATAGTACCACCTTGAACAGTTGTAACGGTATATTTTCCGTTATTTTTGTTTATTGCATCAATTACTGCAGCAGCATCAAATTTTCCTGCTACAACATGATACGTCAATACTGCTTTCAGTTTGTCTAAACTTTCTGGTTTTAGCAAACCATCAACAGTTCCTGCTGGTAGTTTTGCAAATGCGGCGTTGTTTGGTGCAAATACCGTAAAAGGTCCAGCGCCACTTAACGTTTCTACTAATCCTGCTGCTTTTACAGCAGTAACTAATGTGGAAAAGTCTGAATTTCCTGCTGCAACATCGACAATGTTTGATTTTTCCACTACAACAGGAGTATCTGCTACTACTGCAGTAGAATCAGTCATTTTTGTAGAATCAACTTGTTTTTTTTGTCCACAGGAAACAGTTATTATTCCTACTAATGCAAATGCGCTAATTGTTTTTACTAATTTCATAATCAATGTTTTAGGTTATAATTATTTAATATAATCAAATATACAATTTAAAACTTATTGTTTATCTTTTTTAACAATTAATTAAACAAAAAATAAAATAGGCCGGCATTGCAAACAAACACTACTGAAGAATTTGTAATGCTTATTTATATTTTAAAAAAATCCAGTCTTTGCATCCAGGGAATTTCGGACTCTACAAATGTAAGTTTGGTCTTGATTATTCGATCCGTTTTATCTCTGGGATTTTTAGTGATAAATCTCGCCTTAGAATTGTTGAAATCCAATGTATATTTTGCATCAAAATCTTCTTGTTTGTTGGACGAAAAAGTAATGACAATGTCTTTCGCAGTCCATTTTCCTTTTCCGTATTTATTTACTTCAGGTGGGAATCCGTTTTTAATTTTAGAATACGAATGAAATACGAATGTGCCATCTTGACGTAAGGTCAATTTATATTCAATTAAATGATCGCCTTCTTTGCTAAAAGAGCAATTGTAATCACCAATAAATGCATTCGATTGCGCGAATAGCGTCAGATTGAATATTAAAATTAAGGTGGTAAGAAGTAATTTCATCAGTTTGGTTTTTTAATGTTTTTATAACTTTCTGACTTGTTTTAACTGCCCTCGTTTATGAGCACTGAATGCAATTCTGCGCTAACGATTGTGAATATCCGAGCGATCGGGCGAAGTAATACTGCGCTGACGACTGTGGATATCCAAGCGATCGGCGACTGAATTAAGGGATTGCGAATAATGGAGCAATGCCACAAAGTTAGACTATTATTTTAGTTGATTCTCGTTATGAGCATAGTTTGCAAAAACTGCTCTAACGATTGTGGATATCCGAGCGATGGGGTTAGTGCTTTTTTGCTGCCTGAGTTTATTTGTGAGCGATTGGGATAAGTCATTGCGAGGAACGAAGCAATCCCATCCAGTTGGTCTATTATTTTACTTGCTCATTGTTGTGGGCACAGTTTGCAAAACTGCGCCAACGATTGTGGATATCCGAGCGATCGGGTTCGTAAAGTTAGTAGAAACTAAGTTATGGATTTTAAAAGATTTAAAATATATAGTTTTCGCGTTGCTAACGCTACGACTGTGCTCTAAATTAAAATTGGCCCCGCTCGTAAACACAATATTCTCTCGTTTCTATAACGAAAAATGAATGAATAAATGATTCTGATTACGTTCACGAGCGGGACGCCATCGCCAGCGGGGGCGTAGTTTGTTTGTTTATTGCTTGTTGAATTTCTAGTTTTATTTCCTCAAACGCATATTTTTCATTAACATAAATTAATATACAATTATTTTCTAAACATAATTTACGTTTATTCTCATCTCTTTCTTTAGTTCTTTCAAAAGCCTCAATCCCTCCAAAAAAATTGATTGGCTCGTAATGTTGTGAACCTTGATATTCAATTGCAATATTTAATTCTGAAAAATAAATATCAATATGTTGTCTTCCTAACCATTTTGGTTTTCCGTGATGAATAACAGATAATTCTTTATAGTTTTCTGTTATTTTGTAAAACAATTCGGTTTCGCTGATCCAACCTTCACCAACTTTTGGCATACCAATTTTTTCTCTATAAATATCTTCTGCTTTTGTTATTATAAATCTAAATTGGTTTAATATTGCTTTTTCTACAACGAGTTTTAATCCCGTATTCTTATATCCGCTTTTTTCTTGGTTATCATCTATTTCTTTATAATAATTATATTCTCTTTCTGATAAATAATATTTTGAATAATATTGTGGACTGTAATCATTTGAGTTTGTTAGTTTGAATAATTGTTTGTCATCAAAAAATATTTTAAAAAAAGTTGAATTATTCTCTTTTTCGTAAGTTTCTAAATATTCAATTATGTATTTTTTTATATTTTCAATATTATTTTGCCCGAATAATGTCAAATGACTAAATCCTGCTAATTTTGAAATTAGATCTCCATTTAAAGTTCTCCTTTTTAACTTGTTTTGATACTCCCAAACTGTTTTAAGTGATACATAACCACGTTTATTTATAAACCCCCAAGCACTCTCGAAATCCTCATTTTTTTCAAACACTTGAATAATAGAAAGTGAAATGTAATTTCCAGTTTTCGGATAATACTTTTCGATTTTTGAAAACTGATTTTGAAGTTTATCTATATGTCTATGATTATAATATTGTGATAATAAATCATAATAAAGGATGAAGGAATAATTATGATTTCCTTCTAAATCAATGAATTTATTATTTTCAAAATTCTTCTTGAAATATGAATAAAAACTTTTTTGTTCTTGATTGGCATTTCTAATTTCTTCAGATGAATAAATATATTGATTTTTCCAATATGGAACATTTAGTTCTGCTTTTGATAAACCCAGGTTTTCCTTTTCAAATATTTCTGTTCTGTTTTTTTTATCATTCCAATATTGAATTTTTCCAATAATTTCAATATTACTTAGGTCTATAGAATCTTTTAAATGCATTGGTAAAAATAAATCTCCTCCTACATATTTAAGTTTTCCTAAATTTTTAATTTTAGTATCTCTTAAACTTAATTTGCCACCAACATAAGACAAATTACCTAAATCGTTAATATTTGAATACCTCATTAACGCATCTCCCCCAATTTTTTCTAGTTTATTTAATGATTTTAATGGTGAAGCAATAGTATTAAAACTGGTCCAAAAATCGCCTTTAACTTCAACTAGCTCTCCCAGATTTTCAATTGAAGAATCACATATGCCAAGAAATCCATCAATAGTTTTTATACCATCAAGTTTTTTTATTTGTTCTCCACGAATAATAATGTTTTCCTCAATTATATTTGAAGAAATATAATTTTCTAAATCTAAAGAAATAAATATGTTTATTGGTTCTTTCATCACTTTGCTTAAATTACTTGCAACTTTGCGATTATGCGGATTAAGAAAGTCTAAACTTTTAGTTAACCACTGACTTTGTAATTACAAAACTAACTTCAAATTAAGCCCAAAACTCGCCATATTGCGAGACTGCTGTTGGTAGATCGGTTTTTAGCGAATAAGTTTAACTTGTAGAGTTTTGTCTAAAACTACGGTACAACTATCTAAAATTAATGCACCCATTTTATTTTTACCTCTAAAAGAATGTTTCATTTTAAAAATATTAACTGATTTATATTTTTTTAAATATTGTTCAGTCTCAGTTAGAACAGAACTTCGCATTGATGCTAATTTTTCATAACTTTCTGTTGCTGATTTGATGGTATTTTCGTGAGTCATAGACATTGCAAAATCATAAGCATCAGAAACTCTTTTGTCCATATCATTATATTCTGAAACTAATTTTTTATATTTTTCTTCCTCTTGATAAGATGATTTCCCCTTTTCTAATTTACCGAAACTTACAGATTCATAGCTTTTTGGGTCATCCATTTTTGAAATTATATATTCTTGTATATTTTCTTGGGCTTGATTTTCTGAATTTTTAGTACAAGATGTAAAAGCGATAACTAATGATAATCCTAAAATAATTTTTTTCATAATTTTAATTTTTAAAATTTTGTTGACAGGATCTTTTCATTTTTTTTGGCAAACTGACTGCCAACTTGGCTCTAGATCTGATGATTTTTGACTTATCATACGTAAATTGGGTCGCTTTACCTGATGAACGTCAATGTTTAAATATCTTCAAATATATAACTTAACACCGAAAATACTGATTAAAACGAATTCAGTTTCATATCATTTTCAAAACTAACTCCTTTTGGTTCAGTAATTTTACGGGAAACCGTAAAACGACGTTTTTTTTAGCGCAAATGCCCTAGCCCTGATAGAATCGGCATCCTTTTTCTGGCTTTTTTTTCCAGAAAAAGATATAGCGGATAGCAGGAAATAGCTCCTAAAAAAGTTTTGGAGGTAATAAAGAAAGGCTGTTTTAACATGGATTCTCGAGCCACTTTTGGAGATTGCCTCGCCAGTTCGCTGTCCACGAGATCCTCGTGTTCTGTATTTCCGAGGTACGAGGAATCACATTGGTTACTCACGTTATGTGATTCCTCGTACCTCGGAATGACAAGTAGTTACTGAAATAGCAAAAAGGGCATATTGCTAACTGAATACTTTTTCGTATTTTTGCACTCCAATAAAAGGACTAAGAAAATGTTAGATAGACTTCAAATAGTAAAACAACGTTTCGATGAGATTTCGGATTTGATCATTCAGCCGGATGTGATCTCGGATCAGAAGCGTTATGTGCAATTGAATCAAGAGTATAAAACTTTGAAAGCGTTGGCTGAAAAGCGCGATGAATACGTGCTTCTCATGGCAAATATGGATGAGGCAAACGAAATAATAGCGGACAACAGTGATGCAGATATGACCGAAATGGCCAAAATGCAACTCGATGAAGCGAAAGAAAGATTGCCGGAACTGGAGGAAGAAATCAAATTTATGCTGATTCCTAAAGATCCTGAAGATGCCAAAAATGTCATGGTGGAAATTCGTGCCGGAACGGGTGGGGATGAAGCGAGTATTTTTGCAGGGGATTTATTCCGTATGTACACGAAATACTGTGAGAACAGAGGCTGGAGAACTTCGGTTGTGGATATGAATGAAGGAACTTCGGGTGGTTTCAAAGAGGTGATTTTTGAAGTTACCGGTGAAGATGTTTACGGAACCTTGAAGTTTGAAGCGGGTGTTCACCGTGTGCAAAGGGTACCACAAACGGAAACGCAAGGACGTGTTCATACCTCGGCAGCGACTGTTATGGTATTACCAGAAGCAGAGGAATTTGATGTGCAGATTGATATGAATGATGTGCGTGTGGATTTTTTCTGTTCGTCAGGACCCGGCGGACAATCGGTAAATACAACCAAATCAGCCGTTCGTTTGACGCATATTCCAACCGGATTAGTGGCACAATGTCAGGATCAAAAATCACAACATAAAAATAAAGACAAGGCATTTGGCGTTTTGCGTTCCCGTTTATACGAACAGGAATTAGCTAAAAAACAAGCGGAAGATGCTACAACGCGTACTTCTCAAGTAAGTTCTGGTGACCGTTCGGCTAAAATCCGTACCTACAATTACGCACAAGGTCGTGTGACAGATCACCGTGTGGGATTGACGTTATATGATTTAGGAAATATCATGAATGGTGACATTCAGAAAATTGTTGATGAGTTAGCTTTAGTCAACAACATGGAGAAACTGAAAGAAGCAAGTGAAGTATTTTAAATAAAAAAAAGTGAAATTCGTTTCACTTTTTTTGTATTCCTCGGGATCTTGAAAGGGAAATGTATTTTTATAAAAATAAGCTACTGAAGCCTATATTTAGTTTTAAAAACTATTTATAGGCTTCAATAATTTTATAGCTTACGAAGTCATTTGCACCCATTAATTTTACTGTTTTTTTAGCTTGAGCTTGTGAAATAGTGTAGCCACTTGCATAACCACTTGCAGTATTTATTTCCCAGAAATAAACCGTTTTGTCTGTTTTCTTGATAATTTCAATTCTTTTTTGTTTTGAAATAGTAGTTGCCTCCGTTTTTTCTTTTGTGTGTGCAGAAATTATTGTTGTCGCAATTAAGGCTGCTGATAAGATAAAGTTTTTCATGGTTATTATTTTTTACTTTGTTAGATTAATACCACAAAGATGGCACAGCATAGGATTCTACTTGTTATATAATTTTTTATTTTTCTTACATAATTAACGCTTGCTTATTTGGAAATTTATAGCTTTCGCTGGGCAATAGTTTTTCAATCAGACCATTGCATCGTTGGGAAAGCTAATAAAATAAGTGTTTTAAAAATAAAAAGCCTAGCGAAATAATTTTCGCTGGGCTTTTTGCATAAACTAAAACTAACCATCTGTTAAATTACTTCTTTTTTTTGATCTGAAGTTTTAATTTTTGGAGAATAATTGAAATTTTGAAGGCTTCATATTTAACTGTCGCCGAATCAATTTTGGCGTCAAAGTCATGATTTTCCTCTAGTTTGTCAATTTCAATATTGAGTTGAGTTGATTTTTTCTCAAAATCTTTGTCAATCCTATTCCAATTTGCTTGAGCAGAATCTGTATTTAGATTTACAACTGAATCAACAAAACGAACATAATTATCTGTTGCTGCTTGGACTGTCTTTTCTTGTTCACTTGTACAAGAAGTGAACGGTATTGTTATTAAAGAAAGTCCAAATAATGGTATTGAATATTTCATTATGGTTGCATTATAATTTGAATCCATAAGCGAATCGTATTGATATTTGTCATAAATCATCTTTAGGGACGTCATTTTTAATTTCAGGTAAGTCGTTGAAAATCTCGTATCGTAAGCTGGTGTCACTCCTAATCATTCGCATATCCTATAGCTGGGCTCAATAGTAAAGAGGTTTGGTTGTATCCGTTTGATACGCCAAATGCGGCACTTACTTCTCCATTTTTCATATAATTGTGTTTTAATTAATGTTTTTTTTTGAAATAGGTGATTGTAGAAACTAGTTGGTAAGCCGTTTTACTAATGGGCTTGTTATCCTAAAATCACTGCTTTATTGATCTCCTTTAAGTTTTCTAAATCGGCACGCTGTTCTGCTAGAATATCGCTATTATTTCCAAGCATTTTTTGAGAATCATTTTTAAGTTCGGTGAATGTCTGAGTGATTTTATCAGTTAATTTACAAACGGAGTCTTTCAAGTTGTCATTGAGTTCTGAACCTTTGTCTGCGATTATTTTTCTGGTTTCGCTACCTTTCGCAGGAGCGAATAAAATTCCCAAAACAGTTCCTGCTGTAATACCCCCAAGAAGTCCTAATATTAAATTGTTATTTTTCATAATTATTGTTTTTTAAAAATTAAAGATTAAAATTTTTTGATCCTCTCATCACCCGTAATAAAATGGCAATAACTGCTATTACTAATAATATGTACTGCCCACGCTGTGAACGAAGAATACTTATGCTCAGAGTATTACTAATACGACTGCGTACAGTAAATTTTGCATGATATAAATATTTTGTAGTTAATAATTAAAATTGCAAGGTTGCGTAAATAGTCAGTACGCTATTTTTTTGATTGAATTATATTTGTTCTCATACAGCTAATAAAGCAGCTGTTCGTTCGTTCATTAAATTTAAGTTTAGTTTGTTATTTTACTTTTACAAAGGTGCAAAGCTCATCGTAATTTGCTGTTACATCAATTTCAAATTTTATTACACAATTTAATGGTTGTTTGGAAAGATGGCCTTAATTGACAGGTTGTGTTTTTTTCTTCGTGATTTTTGCTGTTTTACAATCCAGTATTTATGAAGATGAACAGGTGGTTTAGGTATTCAAAGGGTTGTTTAACAAGGAATCGTTTTTATAATATTGTGTCGCAAAATTGAGATTAAAGAGAATACGTTTAAGATCGCTGACCTGCAGGCGGAACATTATTTATACCTCTTTAAGATGTGGTGGATTTTGAAAAAAAAGTAATTTGGAGGTTAGTAATTCGCTTCTAAATAGTGGAGGAATCTATTATTGCAGCGAATGTAATATGATTTGTAAGCGTAGCTAAAAAAGGCAATGACAAATAATAATAATTAGTCTGCGCGAAGATAAATGCTAAAAGTTGCGCCTTCGTTCAAGACTCCTTGTGCGAAGATAAACCCGTTGTGGTTTTCAACTATTTTTTTGCAAATTGCCAGTCCAATTCCAGTTCCTGCATACTCGTTTTTATTGTGAAGCCTATTAAAGAGAATAAAAATTTTTTTTGCATATTCTTGCTCAAAACCAATACCGTTGTCTTCAAAAATAATTTTGTAATATCTATGATTGTTATTTGGCAATAATTCGTCATCAGTAGCAAGAATTGTCGAGCAATTTATTGTGATAATTGGCGAGACGTTCTCTTTACTGTATTTTAAAGAATTACCGATTAAATTAATAAACAATTGCTGAATCTGGAATGGAATTACTTTAAGCGTTGGCAATACATTGCTTTCTATTATTGCCTTTTTCTCGTCTATAATTTGAGTCAGTTCGTGTTTTGCATTTTCAAGTAAAGCATTTAAATTTGCCTCTTCAAAATTTTTTTCGGTTTTATTTGTTCTGGAAAACTGTAATAAATCTTCAATAAGAATTCGCATGCGGTTTGCTGAGGATTGAATACTGGAAACGTATTGTTGCCCGGATTGGGATAAGTTATCGTAATCTTTGGTTACTAATCTAGAAAGAAAAGTTTCGATTTTTCGCAACGGTTCTTGCAAATCGTGACTGGCAATGTAATTAAAAGCAGTAAGTTCTTTATTATTGCTTTCTAAATCTCTATTGCGATCTTCGATAAAATTTTGAGCATATACTTCCTCTGTAACATCACTTGTGGTTCCTATATGGGTCCTTTCACCAGAAGCAATTGTAACGATTCTTCCTAAAGTTCTGAAATATCTTATTTCTCCATCTTTTCGAATAACTCTATAAGTAAATGCTGGTAAGGTAGAATTGATAGGGATGTTTTTTGCGTTATCAATTACGTATTGTAAATCATCGGGATGAACAAATTTGGAAAATTCCTCTAGGCTTGCTTTAAAAGATTGTGGTTCACATGCCCTTAATCGATATTCGTTATCAGAGAAAGTGTACTCGTTAGTTTCTAAATTGAATTGCCAACTTCCGAAACCACCCACAATTTCTGCAAGATTATTTGCTTCATTAGCGACAGAAAGAGTGTTAATTGTCTTTTTCAGGAGCACTAAATCCCGATTCATTTTAATAAAAGCAATCGTAATTAAAATTAAGGTTACTATTAGGGTTAAATAAATGAGTAATGGAGTATAATTCATGGTTGTTTCATAATCGTTTTGTCTATTTTTTAAAAGATTTTTTTGTGCAATCATCATACCTTCTATTTTCACCCGAATAGAATCCATTGTATTTTTACCAATAATTAAATTGTTTATTAATATTGTTTTATCATAATTTTCATGTTCGGTTAGATATAATGTTTTTGAGAGGTAGTTTTGTCTTTTATTGATGTATAACAATAAATTTTTTAGATTTGCCTGTTGTGTTCTACTATGAATAGTTAGTATCGAAACTTTTTTAAACGAGTTTTTAACTAAATCCTTTGATTTTAAGTAAGGTACAAGGAAACTTTTATCTCTGGTTAAAATGTAACCTATTTGTCCAGTTTCGGCATCTTTAATGTGCGAAATCAACCGCTCAAGTTCCTCATTCACTTTATGACTATTACTAACCCATGCAGATGTTTTTTTTAAAACCGTAATGTGTTTAAAAGTTATACCGCCAATAAAAAATATAACAGCTACCGATAAAACAAAAATTATTTTTAATAATAAGGTTGAATTATGAAGTGGATTTTCTTTCATTTTACATTCTCATTAAAAAATTATCTTTATTTAAGCCAGAGGTGTGGTATTGCCAATTTATGGTCACCACTTCTGAAAGTATTTTTTTTAAAGTCTCAAAATCATTTGGTTTTTTAATGTAAATATTGGCTCCATATATAAAGGTTTCTTCTATATGCTCCTCTGAAGATGAGGTCGAGTATATCGCTATTGCTATATCATTGAATTTTTCATTTTTTTTGATTTCTGATAAACATTCTACACCATTCTTTTTAGGCATATTTAAGTCTAAGAATAAAACGTTTGGTAAAATTGAATCCTCATTATTAAGGTAGTTCATCAATTCCACACCATCATTAAAAGTGCTGACCTTTGTTTTTATTTTTAATTCTTCAAAAGCATCGGTAAAAAATAGTCGATCGTCTTGGTCGTCATCAGCAAGACAAATGTTTATATAGTCTATCATGTTGTAAAGGATTAGATATTGTTTTTATTTGTAAATTCTTTTCTTTTTAATAAAATCCTCTGAAACGCTGATGGTGTCATTCCTGTATTGTTTTTGAACTGCGTGCTTAAATGGGCGACACTGGAGTAATTTAATTGAATGGAAATCTCCGTTAAATTCATATTGGTGTTGATTATTAGCTGTTTTGCTAATTCAATTTTCTGAATAATGATATAATTTTCAATTGATGTAAAGGTGACTTCAGAGAAAACACTAGATAAATACACGTAGCTCAGATTTAATTTTTCGGCTATGTGTACGGAACTTTTTACGTTCGGAGGCTTGTCGCTGTTCACCATTTCAACAATTGTATCTTTTATTTTTTGAACCAATACACTCTTTTGGTTTTCAACAATTTCAATTCCATATTGCTGAAAATATTCCGTTAGTTCCAGAAGCTTTTCAGTAGGTATTTTTTCTAAAAAATTGAACTCACCAAAACCAACAATTTTAAATTTATATCCCAGTTCGGATAATTTATCTTCAATAATTTTTTTTGTTAATTGTGGATAATTGTACTTTAAATATACTTTCATATTTGCTTGTCTGATTTTTTAATAAATTTATAAAATAAATTTATTAAAATAAATAATTCATTAATTTTTTATCTTTTTGCTAAGTTTTATTGACTTGCTACATTCGTAAATTTTTTATTTGTAGGTGATTTTTAATCTAATTAATGCGGTAAAAAAATGCGTAGCAACAAATTTATTATTTATGTTTTTGTTAATTGTTATGAAATTTTGCGTTTTTATTACAGCATTTTATTTGATATTGATTCTATGTTTGTAATTTTGCCCGACAATTACAAAAATAACAATGACTACACAACAACTTACTGACCAAATTAGAATCAAGAAATCGTTCCTAGCAGTAGGATTGGATGTTGATTTGAATAAAATTCCGCCGCATTTATTAGGACTGGAAGACCCGATTTTTGAATTCAATAAAGCCATAATCGATGCGACCCATGATTTAGCAGTGGCTTACAAACCTAATACTGCATTTTATGAGGCTTACGGAATAAAAGGATGGATTTCGTTGCAAAAAACAATCAATTACATCAATGAAAATTATCCGGATATCTTCACGATTGCAGATGCTAAGCGGGGCGATATAGGAAATACGTCTTCGATGTATGCTAAAGCTTTTTTTGAAGATTTGAATTTTGACAGTGTTACTGTTGCTCCTTATATGGGGAAAGATTCGGTAGAGCCTTTTCTTGCTTTCGAAGATAAACATACCATTATGTTGGCCTTAACTTCAAACGAAGGTGCTTTTGATTTCCAGACGTTAAACGTTCTCGACGCTTCGGGAGGAAAAGAATTGTACAAACAAGTAGTAGAAACGTCTAAAACTTGGAAAAACAGTGAAAATTTGATGTATGTTGTAGGGGCTACAAAAGCCGAATACTTTATTGAAATTCGTAAAATTGTTCCTGATAGTTTCTTGCTTGTTCCTGGAGTGGGCGCACAAGGCGGAAGTCTGGCTGAGGTTTGTAAATACGGTATGAATGCGAATATAGGATTACTGATTAATTCTTCCAGAGCTATTATTTATGCCTCAAACGGAGCTGATTTTGTTGAAAAAGCAAGAGAAGAAGCGTTGAAAATGCAACAGGAAATGGAACAAATTATTAGTTTGAAATTTAACATTTAACGTTTTTCAGATTTTCTTTAAAACCATTAAGAAATTAATTTTCAGTAAGTTAGCGCGAAGATTTGAATAGAAAACTTTGTCGTTAAACTTCTAAAGCCTTAATTTTTCTTAATTTATTAATGGTTTAAAATATAATTTTCGGTTAGATTTACTCAACTTTAAACCACATGAAACAAAAACTTTAAACTTGAAACAAAAACAATTAATCGATCAACTCGGAACTTCCCATTCTTTTGAAACGTCACCAAAACGAATTATTTCTTTAGTTCCATCACAAACGGAATTATTGTATGATTTAGGATTGGAAGGACGAATTGTGGGGATTACCAAATTCTGTGTGCATCCGTATCATTTGAAGTCTACCAAGAAAATTGTTGGAGGAACTAAGAAAGTGCATTTTGAAAAAATCAGATTGCTGCAACCGGATATTATCATTTGCAACAAAGAAGAGAACACGCAAGAGATTGTTGAGGAATTGCAAAAAATTTGTCCGGTTTGGGTAACGAATATCATCACGATTGAAGATAATTTCCAAATGATTTCTGATTTTGGTCAACTTTTTAATTGCAGGACTGAAGCTCAGAAATGGAACGACAAATTGGCTTTTGCCTTGAGCGATTTTAAAAACTTTATCAAAGATAAACCAGTTAAAAAAGCAGCTTATTTTATTTGGAAAAATCCTTTTATGGTCGCAGGTTCGGATAATTTTATTAATGAATTACTGAAACTGAACCACTTTCAGAATATTTATGACAACAATCCCGATACTTCGGGACGTTACCCGGAAATCCAACTCAAAAAAATGCGTTTAGAGGGCGACCCGGATTTGGTTTTTCTGTCTTCGGAGCCTTATCCCTTCAATGAAGAAGATGCTTTTGAGATAGGGCGACATACACACCATGCAAAAACGGTATTTGTGGACGGTGAGATGTTTTCCTGGTACGGAAGCAGGTTGCTGAAAGCGTTTGCGTATTTTAAGAGATTACATTTAAAATTATAATTCGCATTCCTCAAGGACTAATTCTTCTGCGGTAACGATGTTTTTTGTAAGTGTTTTTTCAATATTAAAATTTTGCTCAGCAAGTATTTGGTATTCTTTTTTAAGCTTTTCTATTTCACTTTTCTCTTTCAATAATCCTATCATGGGTGTAATTTTTTGCAAATTTACGTTTTGTAAATAATAATCCGTCATTATTATTTGTTAAGAATTGAATTTAAAATTAATGTCATATTTTTGCAATAAAAAACAAGTGATCAATTACACCATTTACAAGAACGAAAATAGCGAGCAGTGGGTAACTTTTGTTCATGGCGCTGGCGGAAGTTCTTCTATCTGGTTCAAGCAAATTCGGGATTTTCAAAAACACTATAATGTACTTTTGTTAGATTTACGAGGTCATGGCGAATCAAAACCGACCTTGAAAACAGCTTTCAAACAGAAATATACATTTTCGGCTCTTGCCAATGATATTCTGGAAGTTTTAGATTTTCTAAAAATCGAAAAGTCTCATTTTGTCGGGATTTCATTAGGAACAATTCTAATCCGTCAATTAGCAGAAATGTATCCGGAACGGGTAAAAAGCATGATTCTTGGCGGTGCAATCTTAAAAATGAATTTCCGATCGCAGGTTTTAATGCGATTGGGGAATATGTTCAAGTATGTATTGCCATATCTGGTTTTATATAAATTTTTTGCTTTTGTGATTATGCCTAAAAAGAGCCATAAGCAATCTCGATTACTTTTTATCAACGAGGCCAAAAAATTATACCAAAAAGAATTTATAAAGTGGTTTAAACTTACTGCCGAAATAAATCCGGTGTTAAGATGGTTTCGACAAGTGGAGCTAAATATTCCAACTCTTTATGTTATGGGAGAAGAAGATTATATGTTTTTACCTTCAGTTCGTAAAGTAGTGGAAAACCATTACAAGTCTTCAAAACTCTTTGTAATCGAAAAATGTGGACATGTGGTAAACGTGGAACAGCCTATTGCTTTCAACAATGCTGTACTTTCTTTTATAAATACTACCAAATAAAAAATGCCTGCATCATAGAGATGCAGGCAATTCTTTAACTAACCAAAACCAAAATAATAAATAACCAGTTTATTACTCTACAAAGATCATTAATATATGAATATTTTGCTGTTAAGATTATGTTATTACTTTGTTGTATATAAGTTAAGTTTTATAATTTTTCTAAGTAGTTGTTTTATAGTAGATTAGTTGCCTTTAAAAATTGTATCTTTATTTTCCTATTTTTTATTTGATGTGTAAATCGGAATTTTTTTGTTTTTTTTCAAAACATAAAATTGTCAATTCTGCATCTGTTTATAAGTATGCTAATTTTGGTATTAATAATTAAATTTTGCAAATATGAAATTACATGAAAAACTTACTACCGCATCTGGAAGACCTTATGTAGAAAATGAAAATTCGCAATCTATAGGTTCACGCGGACCTTTATTGTTGCAAGATTACATCCTTCACGAAAAAATGGCGCATTTCAATAGAGAGCGCATTCCGGAACGGGTAGTACATGCAAAAGGTTCCGGAGCCTTTGGGACTTTTACGGTAACACACAATATCACTGAATATACGAAAGCGAAAGTCTTCTCTCAAATTGGAAAAGAAACTAAAATCATAATGCGTTTTTCGACAGTAGGAGGAGAAAGAGGATCAGCTGATACAGAACGAGATCCCAGAGGTTTTTCAATGAAGTTTTATACGGAAGACGGAAATTGGGATTTAGTAGGGAATAATACGCCCGTTTTTTTTGTTAAGGATCCTAAAAAATTCGGGGATTTTATACACACTCAAAAACGAGATCCTTATACCAATATGAAATCGCCAACTATGATGTGGGACTTTTGGTCACTAAATCCTGAAAGTTTACATCAGGTATTGATTTTAATGTCAGACAGAGGAACTCCTTTCGGTTATCGGCATATGCATGGTTTTGGGAGTCATACGTATTCAATGATTAATGCGGCCAACGAACGCACTTATGTGAAATTTCATTTCATCACAGCGCAAGGAATTAAAAATTTCACAAACGAAGAAGCAGCAGAAATGAAATCACATGATATGGATTTTGCGCAACGTGATTTGTTTGAGAATATCGATAAGGGAAATTTTCCACAATGGAATTTGAAAATCCAAGTAATGACGGAAGAACAGGCAAATTCGCAAGTCTTTTATATGAATCCATTTGATTTAACCAAAGTTTGGCCTCATGGTGATTTTCCGTTGATTGATGTTGGGGTATTAGAATTAAATCAAAATCCACATAATTATTTTCAGGACATAGAACAAGCTGCCTTTGCACCGGCACATATTGTAGACGGAATTGGTTATTCACCGGATAAAATGCTGCAAGGTCGTTTGTTATCGTATCCTGATGCGCATCGGTATCGTTTGGGCACCAATTATGAGCAAATTCCAGTAAATCGTTGTCCATTTGCTGTTAATAATTACCAACGGGACGGACAAATGCGCACAGATGGGAATGGAGGGAGTAATCCCAATTATTTTCCAAATAGTTTTGATGAAATAGTAATTGACCAAGACTATAAAGAACCACCATTGGAAGTTTTTAGTGCTTTTGCGGACTGGTATGATAGAAATTGCGAAGGGGAAAATGATCACTTTACGCAACCGGGTAACTTATTTAAAATCATGACGACGGAGCAACAACAAAACACGATTAACAATATTATTGGTCACATGTCCGGTATTGATGGACCTAAAAAAGAGGAAATAGTTAACCGCCAATTGTGTCACTGGTATAGAGCCGATGGACGATTAGGAGCAGGAATCGCGGCAGGATTAGGAGTTGAGGTTGATTTGTTAGAAAGATAGTTAGTTATAGAATTTTAAAAAAAAAATGCTCACCAAAAGTAAGCATTTTTTATATCGTAGATTCCTTAATTCAATGGGTTTGGATCCCTTTCCTTTGGAGAGGGCCGGGGTGAGGATCCTAAGAGAACACCACAGTTTTGTTATTATAAACCATCGTTTTTCGTTCTGCATGCAATTTGATAGCTCTCGCCAAAACGGAGCGTTCCAGATCGCGTCCTTTCATAATATAATCATCTATGGAATGACTGTGAGTAACTCTTGAAATATCCTGCTCAATAATAGGTCCTTCATCTAATCCTTCGGTCACATAATGGCTGGTGGCACCAATAATTTTTACGCCACGTTTAAAAGCCGAATGATAGGGCTTAGCTCCGGGAAACGCAGGCAAAAAAGAATGATGAATATTGATGATTTGGTTTCTGAAAAGTGCAATCAAATTGGGCGTTATTATTTGCATATAACGCGCCAACACAATAAAGTCGATAGCATATTCTTTCAACAAGTTCATTTGTTGTTGCTCTCCTTGAGTCTTAATTTCTTTGGTAAAAGGTACATAGTGAAACGGAATCTCAAAACGTTCTGCAACAGATCTTAAATCTTCGTGATTACTTATGATTAAGGGAATTTCAAGAGGTAATTCGCCTGCACTGTATCTTCCTAAAATATCATACAAACAATGGTCGTATTTAGACACAAATAATGCCATTTTAGGCTTGTGTTCATGTGTATAAATTTCCCAAGACATATTAAATGGCGTCGCTAAATTAGTTTGAAAGTCCTTTTTTATGACCTCCATATCCCAATTTTGAGAACTGAATTCACATTCCAATCGCATAAAAAACACATTTTCATCAGCATCAACGTGTTGGTCCAAATAAATAATGTTTCCTTCAACCGAAGCAATGTAATTGGTCACAGACGCAATAATCGCCTTCTGATCTTCGCAATGTATGAGTATGGTAATTTTTCGCATTTCTATTTTGTTAGTGGACTGAATTGGTAAACTTCAAAAGTTTATTTTCAAAACTAATCTTATTTTTTTTATAAAAAAATTTGATTTTAGAGTTTATGTTTTAAAAATAGAGAAGTGTTTAATTTTATGAATATTCGTGAAGAACTTACCCCTAACCCCTCTCAATCCCGAAGCGTCGGGAGGGAATTTGACCCTGCTAAAATCAACTCTTTGGTTGTTTTAGTAATAAAGCGATTAAATTAATTCTTGTCCTGCATCGCAAAAACCTTTTGCAATAAAATAGAAGTTCTTGAAGCGATATTTGTTCTAATGTTTTTTTCTTCAACAGCAACCATTTTGAAAACGCCGTTCATTGCTTGATTGGTAACATAATCAGTCAAATCAGGATTTACTTTGTTGATTAAAGGAATGCTGTTGTATTTAGTGATAATGTTTGCCCAAACTTTATCGGCACCCACTTTAGTAAATGAATTTTTAATAACTGGATTGAATTTTCCGTATAAAGCAGTCGAAGTACTATTTTGTAAATAATTGGTAGCTGAACTTTCATTGCCCATCAAAATAGATTTGGCATCCATAAAAGTCATGTTTCTAACGGCATCAACAAATATTGGAGTTGCTTCCTTCACCGCGTCTTCGGCAGCACGATTCAATACTTTCAAACCTTCATCAGCCAATGAACTTAGACCAATTCTTCTCAAACCAGTATCGACTTTTCTCAATTCTTCCGGCAATAAAATTTTTACGGCTTCATTTCTGTAAAAACCATCGGTAGCCGTCAATTTAGTAACTTGCTTTGATATTCCGTTATTCAGTGCTTCCTTCAATCCCCCTGCAATATCAATCCCTCCGATTCCTTGCGTTTGTGGTAATTGATTCAGAACTTGTTGCATTTCAGCACAACTGGAAAGAGATACCGCAACTATTAAGATTAAAATTTTTTTCATCGTAAATTATTGATAAGGTTTAATTCGTCTGTTTGCCATGTGGCTTGTGTAAAAATACTACTTATTCAAAAACAAAGCCATAATTATTTTTAGGAGCACAAACTTTATATTTTTTCAGGAACAGTTGTCCCGCTGTCCGCTGTATCCTCGCAGAAAAAGCGAGGGATGCCGCTACCATCGGGGCTAAATAACAAAATCCTTGCTTATTTATCAACAACTATGACCCACATTAAATAATTTTTAAAATAAAATCGTAAATTGCACACTTAAATTATCATATTCATAAAATGGAACCCGTAAAACCGTATATCCCTGTTAATAAAGTAAGAATTGTCACGGCAGCAGCCCTTTTTGATGGTCACGATGCAGCAATCAACATCATGCGTCGAATTATTCAATCGACAGGCGTTGAGGTGATTCATTTAGGTCACGACCGTAGTGTAGAGGAAGTTGTAAATACAGCGATTCAAGAAGATGCCAATGCTATTGCGATAACTTCTTATCAAGGAGGTCACAACGAATATTTCAAATACATGTACGACCTGCTTCAAGAAAAAGGAGCCGGACAAATCAAAATATTTGGCGGTGGAGGAGGAGTAATTTTGCCTTCTGAAATAGCCGAATTACAAGCCTACGGAATCACCAGAATTTATGCGCCAGATGATGGGCGTGCCATGGGACTGCAAGGAATGATTAATGATTTAGTGCAAAAATCGGATTACGCTATTGGAGATAAACTGACTAATGAAATCGATCATCTCGAAGAAAAAAATCCAAAAGCAATTGCACGTATAATCTCCTCCGCAGAGAATTTCCCTAATGTAGCGGCTGCAACTTTGGATACAATTCATAAAAAAAACGTCGATTGTAAAACGCCTGTTTTGGGAATTACAGGGACCGGTGGAGCTGGAAAATCATCTTTGGTAGATGAATTAGTGCGTCGTTTCCTTATCGACTTTCCAGAAAAAACTATCGGATTAATATCTGTAGATCCATCCAAAAGAAAAACGGGTGGTGCACTTTTAGGAGATAGAATACGCATGAACGCGATTAATAATCCTAGAGTATACATGCGTTCTTTGGCAACACGCCAATCGAATCTGGCTTTGTCTAAATATGTTGCCGAAGCAATCCAAGTAATCAAAGCTGCAAATTATGACATCATTATTCTTGAAACTTCTGGGATTGGCCAATCTGATACAGAGATAATGGATCATTCTGATGTTTCTTTATATGTAATGACACCGGAATTTGGTGCTGCAACCCAATTGGAAAAAATCGACATGCTTGATTTTGCCGATTTAGTGGCTATTAACAAATTCGACAAACGCGGTTCTCTTGATGCGTTAAGAGACGTGAAAAAACAATACCAACGCAACCATAATCTGTGGGATGCTAATTTAGATACACTTCCGGTTTTCGGGACAATAGCCTCGCAATTCAACGACCCGGGAATGAATACGCTGTACAAAGCGATTATGGATAAAGTCCATGAAAAAACGAATTCTGATTTGAAATCTACGTTTCAAATTACGCGTGAAATGAGCGAGAAGATTTTCGTTATTCCGCCACACAGAACCCGCTATTTGTCTGAAATTGCCGAAAGCAACAGAAAATATGATGTTACAGCGTTTAGTCAGGAACAAGTTGCTCAAAAATTATACGGGATTTTTAAAACACTTGAAAGTGTTTCTGGAAAATTCCCAGTCATAAACAAAACGGGGATCGATGATGATTCTGTTTTGCCAACTGCTTTAGAAAATGAAAAACAAGGCATAGCTGAAAATAAAATTTTCCTAAATCTGTTGCTCAATCAGTTTGATAAAGTAAAAATGGACTTAGATCCGTACAATTGGGAAATTATATTGACTTGGAACGAAAAAATAAACAAGTACAAAAATCCGGTTTATACATTCAAAGTTCGTGATCGAGAAATAAAAATGGCGACACATACCGAGTCTCTTTCGCATTCTCAAATCCCGAAAATTGCTTTGCCAAAGTATAAGGCTTGGGGCGATATTTTACGTTGGTGTCTGCAGGAAAATGTTCCTGGAGAATTTCCTTTTACCGCTGGATTGTATCCTTTCAAACGTGAAGGAGAAGATCCATCTCGAATGTTTGCAGGTGAAGGTGGACCGGAAAGAACGAACAAACGTTTTCATTATGTAAGTGCAGGATTACCTGCAAAACGATTGTCGACTGCTTTTGACAGTGTAACTTTATACGGAAACGATCCGCACGTTCGTCCTGATATTTATGGAAAAATAGGTAATGCCGGAGTTTCTATTTGTTGTTTGGATGATGCTAAAAAATTGTATTCCGGTTTCGATTTGGTTCATGCCATGACTTCGGTGAGTATGACTATTAATGGGCCGGCACCAATGTTATTAGGCTTTTTCATGAATGCAGCCATTGACCAACAATGTGAGTTTTACATCAAAGAAAATGGTCTTGAAAAAGAAGTTGAAGCGAAAATTAACAAAATTTATGCAGCAAAAGGAGTTGAAAGACCGCATTATCAAGGGGAGTTGCCGGAAGGAAACAACGGTTTAGGTTTGATACTTTTGGGCGTTACCGGAGATCAGGTTTTGACTTTGGAAGTGTATAATGATATAAAAGCAAGAACTTTGTCACAAGTGCGTGGAACAGTTCAGGCAGATATTCTAAAAGAAGATCAGGCGCAAAATACCTGTATTTTCTCTACGGAATTTGCTTTGCGATTAATGGGTGACGTACAGGAATATTTCATTATTAAGAATGTAAGGAACTTTTATTCGGTTTCTATCTCAGGATATCACATTGCCGAAGCAGGAGCAAATCCTATTACGCAATTAGCGTTTACGCTTTCTAATGGGTTCACTTATGTAGAATATTATTTGAGCCGTGGGATGAATATCAATGATTTTGGGCCCAACTTATCGTTCTTCTTTTCGAATGGAGTAGATCCGGAATATGCAGTTATTGGTCGTGTAGCACGTAAGATTTGGGCGAAAGCTATGAAAAACAAATACGGAGCTAACGAACGTGCTCAAATGTTGAAATACCACATTCAGACTTCTGGACGTTCTTTGCACGCGCAAGAAATTGATTTCAATGATATTCGTACTACTTTACAAGCGTTGTATGCCATTTATGATAACTGTAATTCCTTGCATACTAATGCCTATGACGAGGCAATCACAACACCTACTGAAGAGTCAGTGCGACGGGCGATGGCGATTCAGTTGATTATCAATAAAGAATTAGGACTAGCCAAAAATGAAAATCCAATTCAAGGTGCTTTCATTATTGAAGAGCTAACGGATTTAGTCGAAGCGGCAGTTTTATTAGAATTCGACCGTATTACAGAACGTGGAGGGGTTCTTGGAGCCATGGAAACCATGTACCAACGTTCTAAAATACAGGAAGAAAGTTTGTATTATGAGACTTTGAAACATACAGGTGAATTTCCTATCATTGGTGTGAATACGTTCTTGAGTTCCAAAGGTTCGCCAACAGTAATTCCAGCTGAAGTAATTCGAGCTACCGAAGAAGAAAAACAATACCAAATTGATATGTTGCACCATTTACACCAATCCAATCAGGATTTAGTGAAGGAACATTTAAATACGCTTCAAGAAGCAGCCATTAAAAACGAAAATTTATTCGAGCATTTAATGGAAGCGACCAAGGTTTGTTCCTTGGGACAAATTACTTCAGCTTTATTTGAAGTAGGCGGTCAGTATAGAAGAAATATGTAATTAAAGAACGACTTTTTTGTCCGGCAAAAAGTGAGTGGATCGCTTTTAATTTTTTTTAATATTTAGAAAAACCTTTCAGAAATGGAAGGTTTTTTCTTTGTGTTCAATTAAAAAATAGTAATTGAAGTAAGAAAATGATTCGTAATTTTGAATGTATTTATTTAACAAGTAACAAACTGTTAATCAAGTGTTTATGATTAAAAATTAATTTTATTTATATGTTTATTTTCTTACTTTGCAGTGTTAATTGTCGACTAAACAGGCATTTTGGCGATTTTATTCCTACTTTTTTTTATTTATTTATTTTATTAATTAATTTTATGTAAGAAAAAATCCAAGTTGTTTTTAAGACAACTTTAGACTGAATTAGGAGATAGATTTTGTTGCCCATAATTTGTATTCCTATGTTTGAGAGTGTTTCACTTCAATTTTTTTTATTGGAGATGGCTTAGTAACGGTTAGATACATTTCCCCAATGTGTAGCTTACTTGTAATAACCTTTTTTACCTGTTTTAATTGATCGTTTTTGAAATTAATCTAATCAGTTTTTACAAATCGATTTCGGTAAATGATAAAGATATTTATATTGACCTGATACAAATATTCTTTTGACGATTGTTGCCTTCATTATTTATTTGAAGATGTGTACTTGCCCTAAGTCTGTTTACTTCCTAATTAAATCGAATATATGGTGTTAAAATACTATTATTATGAAAAAGAATACATTTTTTAAGTTTTTCGATTTTTTATACAACAAAATAATATGTTGCTTTTTAACGAAAAACACTATTTCTAAATTAAATTTAAAAAAATTTAATAAGAGAAACCCTTCTGCTTATCTGTCAAGATTATGGTGTCTTTATTGGCGCCAATGGCTTACTGTGTCACTTCTGATAGTGACAATTTTAATGACCAATGGTACCGTTTATGCACAGGGGTCTATTAGGGGAATTGTTCCTGTATTGGCACCTAAAAGTGGTTCTGGCGTTGATGGCGATGCTTATGCTCATTCCCCAGCCGGATATGAAAATGTAGGTGACTTATTTGACGCTCAGCACCCTGGTATTGACGGCCACGGGGTGATTAACCCTTATACGGGTGAGTTACTTTATCCTGGACAATCATTTTTTTTACAGGACAGATATGAAAATGATTTGAGCATTTTTACTATGTCCAATAAAATTAATGACGATCCCAATACATACACTTGGGGGCCTGGTAATTCGCCCAATAAAAATGAGATCCAAAATGCGGGTGCTCATTTTTCATATGGTGATCCTAAATTGCCCGGTGGAGTTGCCACTGACTTATGGTGTTTGTTTGCCGGTGACCGTCAGGTTACAAACGGTAGCAGTTACATTGATTTCGAGTTTTTGCAGAAATCAATGACCATAACTGGTGCAACAACGGACGCTGTTGGAAACATCCTTGGAGGTAGCGGTGGTTTTACTAGTTTGGGAACCGACGGTGGTCGTACAGTCGGCGACATTTTAATTACGATCGAGTTTACCAATGGTGGTGGTGATGCAAATGCAGTAATTCGAGTATGGACCGCTAAAGCAGGTGGGGGGTATGAATACGTAATTCATCCTAACTCCGAGTTTTTGGGCAGAATTTTTATCACTAATAACACCTCGCCGACTCATGTACCCTTTGATGTATATGGTAGCGATCCCAATGGTACCGGTATTGGTGGTGATTATGCTGTGAATCAGTGGGCTGAGGGGGCCATTAATCTTACTCAAGTACTTGGAGCAGCAAAAGACCCATGTTTTTCACTCAGTACAGTATTTATTAGAACTAGATCTTCCGGAGATTCACAACAATCTGAATTGAAAGATTTTCCTGGAGCTCCTATTCAATTCAAAGTAGATTCAAATCCAAAAGCAGTTGCAGTTGCTACTAATCCAGCATGTAATGGAGGATTTGGTTCAGTTAATCTTACTATAACAGGAGGCGCTGCTCCTTATACTTTCTCATGGAGCGGTCCAAATAATTTTACGGCAAGCACTGAAGATCTTACTAATGTTTTAGCAGGAACTTATCAGTATACAGTTACAAGTTCAAACGGATGTTTAACAAACGGATCTGTAATTGTTGGTCAGCCACCGGCAATAGTAGTATCATCAGCAACACTGGTTAGTCCTAAATGTAATGGCGGAACCGACGGTTCGATTACCATTACCGCTTCAGGAGGAACAGGAACGTTGATGTATTCTGCCAATGACGGCACAACGTACCAAGCATCGAATGTATTCAGCGGACTAACTGCTGGAAGCTATTTATGGGCGGTAAAAGATGCCAATAATTGCGTGTTGAAAGGAACGGTTACAATTACTCAACCAACGATTTTGGTAGCGACCGATGCCCATGCTGATGTTAAATGTAACGGCGGAACTGATGGTTCAGTTACGGTAACATTCTCAGGTGGAACTTCTCCTTATATGGTGAACTTCAATGGCGCAGGATTCTTGGCTCAAGCCTCTCCAAAAGTGTACACTGGTCTTACCGCCGGCACTTACACTTGGATTGTAAAAGATGCCAACGGCTGTATCATGGAAGGTTCAGAAACGATCGCGCAACCAACGATTTTGGTAGCGACCGATGCCCATGCTGATGTTAAATGTAACGGTGGAACTGATGGTTCAGTTACGGTAACATTCTCAGGTGGAACTTCTCCTTATATGGTGAACTTCAATGGTGCAGGCTTCGTGGCTCAAACTTCTCCAAAAGTATATGCAGGTCTGACCGCCGGCAGTTACACTTGGATTGTAAAAGATGCCAACGGATGTATTATTCAAGGTTCAGAAACGATCGCGCAACCAACGATTTTGGTAGCGACCGATGGGCATGCTGATGTTAAATGTAACGGAGGAACTGATGGTTCAGTTACGGTAACATTCTCAGGTGGAACTTCTCCTTATATGGTGAACTTCAATGGCGCAGGCTTCTTGGCTCAAACTTCTCCAAAAGTATATGCAGGTCTTACCGCCGGCAGTTACACTTGGATTGTAAAAGATGCCAACGGATGTATTATTCAAGGTTCAGAAACGATCGCGCAACCAACGATTTTGGTAGCGACCGATGCCCATGCTGATGTTAAATGTAACGGAGGAACCGATGGTTCAGTTACAGTAACCTTCTCAGGCGGAACTTCTCCTTATATGGTGAACTTCAATGGTGCAGGCTTCGTGGCTCAAACTTCTCCAAAAGTATATGCAGGTCTTACCGCCGGTACTTACACTTGGATTGTAAAAGATGCCAACGGCTGTATCATGGAAGGTTCAGAAACTATCGCGCAACCAACGATTTTGGTAGCGACCGATGGGCATGCTGATGTTAAATGTAACGGAGGAACTGATGGTTCAGTTACGGTAACCTTCTCAGGCGGAACTTCTCCTTATATGGTGAACTTTAATGGTGCAGGTTATGTGGCTCAAACTTCTCCAAAAGTATATGCAGGTCTTACCGCCGGTACTTACACTTGGATTGTAAAAGATGCCAACGGCTGTATTATGGAAGGTTCAGAAACTATCGCGCAACCAACGATTTTGGTAGCGACCGATGCCCATGCTGATGTTAAATGTAACGGAGGAACCGATGGTTCAGTTACGGTAACATTCTCAGGTGGAACTTCTCCTTATATGGTGAACTTCAATGGTGCAGGCTATGTGGCTCAAACATCTCCAAAAGTATATGCAGGTCTTACCGCCGGCACTTACACTTGGATTGTAAAAGATGCCAACGGATGTATTATGGAAGGATCAGAGACTATCGCGCAACCAACGATTTTGGTAGCG
>NZ_JBHZQA010000020.1:0-19045 GCF_042787335.1 Flavobacterium fructosi
CTTTGAATACATTGAAATTTGGTACAACAGAAAAAGGAGACATTCTGCTTTGAATTATGCAACTATTGAAGAATTTAACAATCAAATTAATTACAAAAATGTAGCTTAACTTAATGTGCACCTTTTATTTGCATATCCATCTCTAGGTTTATAATTAAATCGACAAATTGTCACTTCCTTACAAATCTATATTATTGTCGAAGGTTGAGTTTTTGTAATTTGGTAAGAATTATATAGATTTAATTAGAAGTTGACTAAATGTTGACTAGTAAAAAACAAAAAACCCGTAAACATTGAGTTTACGGGTTATACTGGCGGAGAAAGAGGGATTTGTATCTCTCTCTTTATGTCAGTGTTTACGATGTTTCGCAAACTATTTTAAAACTAGGGTCTCGATTTTACTCCTACGATTTATAGGTAAAAAATCATGTAATCTTATCCCTGTAAATATAGTGATAATTAAAGGTTTATCAAAGTAAAAAAAGGTCATTCATTGTTTAAAATTTGAAATGGTCGAGTAATATTATTGAACTGGAATTGGTTCAAAATTTAGTTACCTAAAACATAAATTCTATCCAATTATTAATGGTTCAACTTGTTCAATTTTTAAGCTGGTATATTGGCAAAATTCCTCAATAGATACAAACTCATTTTGGAGCTTATTGAGCTCCTTTCTTATTTTTTGTAGCAGTCTAATGCTTTGACGATAACTCTTTCCTGTTATGCGTTGTATATCTTTTGGATAGATACACAATCTCTTATTTTCGGTTCTCATACTTTATCTATGGCTTTGATTGGGCTTTGCCTAACTTGGATCCACTATGATTCAAGTTCTTGCACTCTATAAAAATAATAAATAAATCGTTTGGTTCAGAAGCGGCGATTTGTTCATTATGGATAGGTGTAAATGGATATTTATGTCGATTTCTGCCATTTGTGTCACAAAGTGACATATGGAATAGGCGAGTCTTTCTTATGTGGTTTAATTAATTAAAATTTGTTTCATAATCAATCAAAAGATGTTGTAACAGGATAATGATTGAAGGAATTTAAAAAATCTAAATTTTAGAAATTATGGCTAGACAAAAAGGCATTATTAAATTGAAAGGTACTATTGGAGATATTACTTTTTACAAAACTAAAGATGGTCATTTGGCCAGAGAAAAAGGTGGAATCGATGCGAGCAGAATCGCGAGCGATCCTGCGTTTCAGAGAACGCGTGAAAACGGTTCCGAATTTGGAAGAGCGGGGAAGGCAGGGAAAACTTTGAGAACGGCATTACGAACGTTACTTATCAATTCTGCTGATGGCAGAATGGTAAGCCGATTAACTCAATCTATGATTAAAGTCATTCAAGCGGATATGGTGAGTGAGAGTGGATTGCGTAATGTGATTGATGGTGAAGCAGAATTGCTTGCAGGCTTCGAATTCAACATTAGAGGTAAACTAGGAACTTCTTTATTTGCTCCTTTTGTGGGTACAATTGACCGTGCTACGGGTAATATTATGGTTGATTTGTTGCCGTTTGTTCCTGCGAACATGATTGCGGCTGCAAGTGGAACAACTCATTTCAAAATTATATCAGCAGGTGCGGAAATTGATTTTGAAGCGGAAACCTTTGTAGTTGCCACTTCGGAAACAGATATTCTGCCTTGGAATTCGAATCAAACTGTTGATATCAATCATGCCAATCCAGTTACTCCGGGCAGCACAAAACCATTGTTTTTAGCTTTGGGAATTGAATTCTATCAAGAGGTAAACGGCAGAATGTATCCTTTGAAAAACGGTTCATACAATCCATTGGCATTGGTTCAGGTAAGCGGGCTGTAAGATGGTTTTAGTGTTAAGTAGGACGTATTTCCCTGAGGGAACACAAGGAACAATAGTATGGAACGGCACCTTAGTTTGTTATACCATCGAGTTGCCTTGGTTGCATAACCAACAACGTGTTTCTTGTATTCCAGAAGGAGAATATGTTTTGCAGAAGCGGTTTAGCCCAAAGTTCCAATGGCACTTGCATTTGAAAAATGTTCCGGGAAGAGATTTGATATTAATCCATCCCGCCAATGACGCTAAATCCGAATTACTGGGCTGTATTGCAACTGTAACGAAACACACCGGAATTGGAAAGGGAAGTTCATCCCGAAAAGCATTAGAAAAATTGAAAGTTTTGGTTTATGATGCTTTAAAACGCAATGAAGAAGTTAAAATAAAAATCCAATCTAATCCTTCGACTCCGATTAGGACTACAAGGCTGAAAACAAATAAATAAATTATGAATATAATTGAACGTGCAAAAGCACCAACCCCGAAATTCTTCCGGGTTTTGAGAAGTATTGGAATGGCTTTATTGGCTATCAGCGGTACTATCATTGCGGCTCCGGTAGTTATACCTGTAGCTGTTGTCAGTATTGCCGGATATGCAGCCCTAGCGGGAGGAATCATTTCGGTAATCAGCCAGATCACTGTTGATGATGAGGCCAATTATGAACGGGTCCTTGTGAACCGGATGAAAAAAGACAATCAAAATTTACCGCGAGATGGAATCAAATAACACCTTACAGATCGGAACCGCATCCGGAACTTTATTGAGTGTTATGCCAAATATTGTTTCTGAAGATATTCTAAAAACGATAATCTTAGCAGTAATTGGAGCTATTATTAGTTTTATTATTTCGCTCCTTTTAAAAGGATTGACAAAATATAAAAAGAAATAATACTGAATCGAGTTCAGCATAAATACGGGTTTGGCTTGGTAACCTTTTCCCGGATTAATTAGGGAAGCTTGGTCCGTTTGGATCAGGCTTTTTTTTGATACACATAATAACTTCGTTAGGTTTTAAAAAAACTATTGTTCCCCAATTTCATACTGATGTTCTCCTTAATTACTTTGTTCATTAGCCCAATTATCCATATAAGTTTCAAACACGCTTAAAGGCACAGAACCAACCTGCAAAATGGCATCATGAAATTTTTTGATTTCAAACTTGCTGCCCAAGCTTTTTATATATTTGGCTTTCAGTTCAGATATTTTCAATTCTCCCGTTTTATAGGAAAGCGCCTGTCCTGGCATTGCCATATATCTTTCTGTTTCTGAAACAGAAGCTTGCTGCTCTCTTCCTCCCTTTTCCATCATGTATTGGATTGACTCTTCTCTTGTCATTATTCCGGTATGCAATCCAACGTCTGTCACTAATCGGATCGCCCTAAATAATTCTGATTTGTAGGCAGCCAATTTTTGATAAGGGTCCGTGTACAATCCTAATTCTTCACCCAATGATTCGGCGTACAAAGCCCAGCCTTCAGAAAAAACGGAATAGCCAGCAAATTTTCTAATTTTAGGCATGGATTGATTCTCTTGCTGTAATGACAATTGAAAATGGTGCCCCGGAATGGCTTCATGTATAAAAAGATTGTCCATGCCCAACTTATTGAATTTAGTAGCGTCAACGATTGGAACATTAAAATAACCGGGTCTGCTACCGTCCGTTGTGCCTCTTTCATAATTGGCTGCCGACGTAGCCGCTTTAAACTTTTCAATTGCCTTCACCTCGAAGGCTGTTTTGGGAACAATATTAAATAATTTTTTTAGCTTCGGTTCTATGATGGGCAGGATGGCTCTGTAACTTTCCAATATTTCTTCGTCAGTGGTGAAGGGAAAAAAGGTGGGATCAGTTAGGGCATGATTGAAAAATGCAGTTCGGTCTCCCTGAAAGCCAATTTTTATCTTGAGGTCATCAATCTCTTTAGTAATTTGTTCCACCTCCCGAAGTCCCGTTTGGTAAATTTCATCCGGTGTCTGATTGGTAGTGGTGTTTACGCCAACAAAATATTCATACATTGCTTTTCCATTGGGCAAATCATTGTAGCCCGATGTGGTTCTGGCTTTTGGCAAATAAACATTTTTTAAATAATCGGCCAGTTTTCGGTAAGTAGGGATTATTTTAGTGTTGATTGCCTTTTGATAGGCCAATCGAATCGCTTTCTTTTCTTTTGCAGAAAAGGAGCTTGGCATATTCCGAACGGGTTCATAAAAGATATTTTTGAGTGTATCTGTCTCAGTTTGCGCTTCCAGCTGCGGAATCATTTTAATCACCAAGGCTTTGGGAAGTACCATTTTCATTGCAACGCCTTTGTCAAAATTAGCTATCGCAGTATCGGCCCATATCGTAAAACCATCAATTCGTTTGAGCCAGTTTTCATAATCTTTCGCTGTTTTAAAAGGTTGAAAACTTTTTCCTGAACCAAGAGAAGGTAATGAACTGGGGTAGCCCCTAAACTGGCTAAAGGGAATGTATTCAAAATGAAATGTTTCTCTTTCCAGAGCTTGCTTTATTTGGAGACTTACGATGTCAAAAGAAATTTTATCAAAGGAATTGAGCTTGTTTCTATCAAACGATGCTAATTGTTTTTGATACACGATGGTAAAGTCGTGTTGTTTTTTTAGGTAGGGTTCAGCGATATCGTTAGGAAATAAATCGTTGTACCTGTTGTCGCCTCTTTGTGTAGCTGTCAATGGGTTTAATAGCAAGCCGTCTTCGTAATAATTATCCAGAAATTTGCTGAATTTAGCATTGCTTGAGTTTTTCTGTGCCATTACAATTGTGCCGGTGAAAACAAAAAGTAGTACTGCTGTTTTTCTAAGAAGAGATTTTAATTTATTCATATTAAGGATTATTTATAAAATGATTTAATACTACAAGCTTGATTAGTCTTTCGATTAAATGGCTGCTATTAGGGTATTTATGTTAAATAAATTTTTTTTCAATATGCTAATTTATGTTTTATTTTTTAACTATTGCAATTATTTAGTTTGTCCTCAAAGCGCTACTATTTACAATACCTCATCAATATCACTCGTCTCATTTCATTAATAAGTACAATATTCTTCTGGAATTGGTCCTCTTTTTGTTCCAACAACCTCAACGCCTGAACTTGTTTTTTGTGCAGCTCGTGTTCCTGCAGCATTTCGTTTGCTTTTGAGTTAAAATCTATTTTGAAATCGTCGATTCGTAAAAAAGGAATTACGGACCCAACTAGTGATTGGTGCCAGAATTTGGCTTTCCATAAACTATAAGCCAACCAATAGACTGTGTCCGCATCTTCTTCATTTTGAAATAAGATGACAAAACTGTTGATAAAAGGTTCTTTCTGAGGCTTTCCACTGTTCATTCCTTTGTTGAGTATGAAAATTTGGTTCCCTTTGTAAACATTGTTTTTTTGATGGGTTTTGATAATGAAATTCGGCATGGTGTTTTGGTTTTAAATATTCGACCTTAATTTTTTGAAAAGAAAAAAGAGAAAAAAAGAAAGCCGTTAAAACAGCAGAAATGACGAACGAAAACGGAGGGCGACCCTGAAATAAATTTTGAAAAAGACCCTGAAACATGTTCAGGGTGAACCGACTGAAAGTGAGGAATGGATGCTATGTTTGCTGGATTTTTTTCTTTTTCTTTTCAAGAAATTGCACTATCGTCTTGTTGAGATTCCTCTGGGGACGTTGTAATGAAAACGGCAATCAAACACCCCCAAGCACCGCAGAAAATGATGATTGTAGTGGTAGCGGAAATTATTATTTATCGAGGAGCGCAGTGGCGGGGTTGCGGCAATCGAACAGCCACCCTAGACTGGAAACGAAGCGTAGTCCCGCTTTTTTCGCGGGATGAAGTGGAGAGAAGAGATAGGAGCGTGAAACGGCGGGGGAAAAATATAAGACAGCCTGTGGCGTTCCTTGATTTAGGGAAAAGCGACCGAATTAATTATGAATTGTGAATTATGAGTTATGAATTTATGGGGATGGTATTGTAAGACGCAGAGAGAGGGAGCGGAGCCAACCCCGATGGCTGTGCGAAGGAGCAACCGCTGAAAAATAAAGGGCGACAGACATAATACTGCTGGAATGCAGTGGAATGGAGCCTGCGGAGTGTAACGGAATGAAGCGGTATTGTGGGTGTAATAGCCCTGCCGAAAGCAGGAAGTGAACGTGTGAAGATGAGGAACGAAACAGTGCAAAAAAATAGCTGCTTGTTTTCAAGCTGCTTTTTTTTTTAGTGCTGTGAAGTGTCTGCGGAACGGAGGGAAACCTTATTATTGTAATGAAATAATAAACTGCTTATTTACCTAAATTGTTCTTATGAAAATGAGAGGTTGACCGACTGAAGCTGCCGAACGGAACAAAGAGAACGACCGTAGTGAGACCGCTTGATTGCTATTCCATTTTACCGTAAAAGTTCCTATGGAAATGTATTTTTTTGTTTTGGTACTTTTAGAAAAGGATACTTATCTTAAAACTCTGATGCCCAGATTGTCCGGAACGCTTGACTTTGCTTTCTTTTCAAGGGATTTTAATTAGAAATGAAGCACTAATTTGTACTACCTACAGAAAATAATCCTGTTAGGAGGATTGACCTTGGGATTGTTTATGAAGTATCAGAAAAGGTTGAATTAGAATATTGCGTTCGAGGGAAATTGATTACGCGGATCAAAAAGGTTTAATCGAAGGTGTATTTGTTTTTAAGACAATTTAATTTTAAATACAACGTATAACGCGAAAGGATTTGTAAGTAATCGGTTTTATTTCAGTACAAAACTACTTACACTAATTTTAAATAGTATTACTACATCCCAGCTTAATTACTTACCAATTCCATCAAAACTCTTCATCATATGTGTTTTTATTGATTAAATAGATTGTAACGCGATTAACCTCTTTTATAATCAAATATATTTTTGTTAAAAAACACACCTTTCATTGATATTGGCAAGTCATTATTTTCTCATAAACATTAAAAATAATGTTGTAAATAATTGATTTAAAGTTAATTGTAGTTAAAATAAAAATACATTATTTGTATTTATCGTAACTTAGATTAGTTTTAAAGAAATGTTAGTATGAAAACATAGCTTCAGCTAAATTTTTCCAAAAACTAAAACTAAAGCTAATCTAATTTAGCTTTATAAAACGCCCCATTTACTGTATTTTTAATTAATTATGTCTGTTTGGATTATTTTAAAACATACGACAATCGGCTGTTTATATCCGATTTAAAACATAAATGTATAATTTAAAAACAGGCTGTTTATGGAAAATAACAACTTTTACACTATCCGTAAAGGGTAAAACCCTCTTCAAATTTTTTAAAGTAAGATTATTGAGAAACTAATTCAGTTTCTTCCGTAGCTATTCTTATCTTTTTTCTAAACCTAATACCGATTTTTTTGAGTGTCAACTCTTTAAGGTAAAAGAATAGAAGAATGCCTAATTTAAATCAGGTTTGATTTATATTTTTAAATATATGGGTATTTCATTTTATAATTATAATTATTTAAAAAAGATTCAAATAAATTAATATAAAATACTTAATATGAAAGCAATAAATACTAAGGCCAACATTTTTTCTGTAATTTTTTTAATGGCGAATTTGTTATTTGTAAGTAATTCATCGAGTAAAGAGATCTTTAACGATAGCATAAAAAACAAGATTAGTAAATCGCATATTTTTTTAAATGTTAATAAAACGAATGCGAGTGCAGAAATTATCTTGCCGGGAATTTGGCAAAGTGTTTCAACAGGAGGGTATCATACATTGGGAATAAAAACTGATGGCACGCTTTGGGTGTGGGGAGCGAATTACTATGGTCAATTAGGGGATGGAACTTTAACGAACAGAAATATTCCAGTACAGATAGGTAGTTCTAACAACTGGCAAGATATTTCAGCAGGAGACTTTCACTCCATAGGATTGAAAACCGATGGTACGATTTGGGCTTGGGGGGCAAATTATGAGGGACAATTAGGTGATGGAACCAGCACAAATAAAAATACGCCCGTACAAATAGGAGTGGCTACAAACTGGCAAAGTATTACCGCCGGGAGCCATCACAATGGTGCAATAAAAACCGATGGTACGCTTTGGGTTTGGGGAAGAAATTTTGATGGACAATTAGGAGACGGAACTAATATTAGTAAAAACATTCCTGTAAAAATAGGTACAGATAACAACTGGCTAAGTATTTTGCCAAGTTATGTACATACAGTTGGATTAAAAACCAATGGTACACTGTGGTCTTGGGGGAGAAATTCTGAAGGACAATTAGGTGATGGAACTGATATTAATAAAAGTTCACCTGTACAAGTGGGAACTTTTACCAACTGGCAAAGTATTTCAGTAGGACATTTTTATACAAATGGATTAAGAACAGATGGTACTCTTTGGGCTTGGGGAGCGAATGACTACGGTCAATTAGGGGATGGAACATATATTAACAAAAATATGCCGTTACAAATAGGGGCGGTAAATAATTGGCAAAGTATTTCAGCAGGACATTTTTTTACACATGCAATAAAATCTGATGGAACATTATGGGGTTGGGGTAGAAATTCTGAAGGACAATTAGGATACGGTAATTACACATCTATAAATACACCCACGCAAATAGGTACAAATACCGATTGGAAGAAAATATCTGCTGCATATATACACTCTGTTGGTTTAAAAACCGATGGTTTGGAGTTTTGTGCTACAGGGAATAATCTTGAAGGTCAATTGGGCGATGGTACAAATATTAATAAAAATGCTTTAATATGTATTGTAACTGCTGTAGACTATTCTCTTGTTTGCCCCCTAGATAAAACGATTACTACAGATGCTGGATTTTGCACTGCCATAGTAAATACAATCGATCCCGTTGTAATGCCAAGTAATGCGGCATATAGTTACAAATTAAGCGGAGCTACAGTTGCAACAGGTAATGGCAGTGCTAGTGGATTAACTTTTAATAAAGGGGAAACCACGGTTACTTATACCTTGACAAATGATTCTACTAAAAATTGCAACTTTACGATAACGGTTAATAATTTTCAAAATCCAACTATCGTTTGCCCTGCCGATTTAACTATCAATAATACGCCGGGGCTGTGCACGGGAACAACTTCTTTAATGGCACCCTCAGTAAATGATAATTGCAGTACAAATGGAAATGCTTTAAATTTTGATGGAGGGTATGTAGATGTGCCACATAATGTTTTAATTAACCCAATCAACCAATTGACTATTGAAACTTGGGTGAAAAGAACAACTAACGGCATACAAGAAAGTTTAATAGAAAAATATTCTAATATAGGAAATACTTTTGGATATTTATTACGAATTACAAATGATAACAAAGCTTTTTCAATGGTTTTGAACAACTATTGTTGTGGTTATCAAGTCACAGGATCCACAACATTACTGCCTAATGTTTGGTATCATCTAGCGGCAACATTTAACAGAACTACAGGAGTTTTAAAACTATATGTTAATGGTATCCTTGATGGTGAGATTTCCGGCATAAGTGGATTACCGACAATACCGGGTGTCCAGTCGCTTAAAATTGGCGCAAGAGGAGATGATGCTGGTACAAGATTAAGCAATGGCGGTTTAATTGATGAGGTAAGAATATGGAGTATGGAACGATCGCAAGCGCAAATACTAGCTGATATGAATAAAGAACTCAGTGCACAGGCTAACTTAGTCGGTTTATATCATTTTAATCAAGGAATAGCCGGAGGAAATAACTCTTCTTCACCTGGACCAGCAATTAACACAGCTATTGATGCTTCAGGAAATGGATTTACAGGCATATTAAATAATTTTGCATTAACTGGTTCATCCTCTAATTGGGCTTTAGGAAACGCAAGTGTACAAAATCATAGCATTACCAATAATGCCCCAGCTGTATATCCAATAGGTAGCACGACAGTAACATGGAGTGGAACAGATTCAAGTAATAATACGGCAATCTGTACACAAACAGTAACAGTAGTTGATAATCAGGCACCGATTGTTACCTGTCCTGGTAATCAAACGTTAAATATGATTGCAAATACCTGCGCTGCCAACTATACTATTTCGGATCCTATATCAGATAATTGTACAGGTGCAACATGGGGTTATTCTTTAAGTGGCGATACTACAGGCAGTGCGTCAGCAATTGCAGATGGAACCGGAAGCGGGGTGGTGTCTTTCAACAAAGGTGTAACAACGGTAACATTAAGCGGAACCGATGGAACGAATGCTGCAACAACTTGCTCATTTACAGTAACGGTAGTTGATAATCAGGCACCGATTGTTACCTGTCCCGGTAATCAATCGCAAAATATTATCACAAATACCTGCGCTGCAAACTATACTATTTTGGATCCTATATCAGATAATTGTACAGGTGCAACATGGGGTTATTCTTTAAGTGGCGATACTACAGGCAGTGCTTCAGCAATTGCAGATGGAACTGGAAGCGGAGTGGTTTCTTTCAACAAAGGGGTTACAACGGTAACATTAAGCGGCACTGATGGAACAAATGCTGCAACAACTTGCTCATTTACGGTAACGGTAGTTGATAATCAGGCACCGATTGTTACCTGTCCTGGTAATCAAACGTTAAATATGATTGCAAATACCTGCGCTGCAAACTATACTATTTCGGATCCTATATCAGATAATTGTACAGGTGCAACATGGGGTTATTCTTTAAGTGGCGATACTACAGGCAGTGCGTCAGTAATTGCAGATGGAACCGGAAGCGGGGTCGTTTCTTTCAACAAAGGGGTTACAACGGTAACATTAAGTGGAACCGATGGAACGAATGCGGCGACAACCTTTAGCTTTACGGTAACTGTAAATGATAATCAACCACCGATTGTTACCTGCCCGGGTAATCAAACGTTAAATATTATAACAAATACCTGTGCAGCAAACTATACTATTTTGGATCCTATATCAGATAATTGTACAGGTGCAACTTGGGGTTATTCTTTAAGTGGCGATACTACAGGCAGTGCTTCAGGAATTGCAGATGGAACCGGAAGCGGGGTGGTTTCTTTCAACAAAGGGGTTACAACGGTAACATTAAGCGGAACCGATGGAACGAATGCTGCGACAACCTGTAGCTTTACGGTAACTGTAAATGATAATCAACCACCGATTGTTACCTGCCCGGGTAATCAAACGTTAAATATTATAACAAATACCTGTGCAGCAAACTATACTATTTTGGATCCTATATCAGATAATTGTACGGGTGCAACTTGGGGTTATTCTTTAAGTGGCGATACTACAGGCAGTGCATCTGGTATTGTAGATGGAACCGGAAGCGGAATGGTTTCTTTTAACAAAGGTGTTACAACGGTAACATTAAGCGGAACCGATGGAACGAATGCTGCGACAACCTGTAGCTTTACGGTAACTGTAAATGATAATCAACCACCAATTGTTACCTGCCCGGGTAATCAAACGATAAATGTGATTGCAAATACCTGCGCTGCAAACTATACTATTTCTGATCCTATATCAGATAATTGTACAGGTGCAACCTGGGGTTATTCATTGAGTGGCGATACTACAAGCAGTGCTTCAGCAATTGCCGATGGAACAGGTAGCGGAGTGGTTTCTTTCAACAAAGGGGTAACAACTGTTACGCTAAACGGCACTGATGGAACAACTACTGCAACAACCTGTAGCTTTAAGGTAACAGTGACAGACAATGTAAACCCAACAATTGCTTGTGCTGTTGCTGTAACTGGCAATACCAGTGATGACGGAGCCGGTAATTGTACAACAATAGTAACTTTAGGCACACCAACAACTGGAGACAACTGCAAAGTAGCCTCAGTAAAAGCCTATATTGGAACAACGGAGATCAATCCTGTTACAAATTTGTTTGCAATTGCTCAAACCACAGTAACATGGAAGGTAACAGACGATGCAGGCAATACTGCACAGTGTAATCAATTGGTAACAGTGACAGACAATGAAAAACCAACAATTACTTGTCCATCGGGTAGTCCATACACAAAAAGCACCAATGCAGGTCTATGTACTTATAGAATTGTAGGAAATGAATTCGATGCAACGGCAACGGATAATTGTGATACACCAGCCCTTGATTGGGATGTTACAGGTGCTACAACAAATAGCGGTACCGGTTCAATGGCAGATGTGTATTTAAACTTTGGAGAAAATACAATAACATGGACTGCATCGGACACAGCAGGTAATGAATTTACATGTTCTATCACAGTAAATGTAAATAAAGTAACAACAACGACAACAGTAACGGTAACTCCAATTTCACAACAGTACAGTGATAAGGTTAGCTTTGTTGCCACCGTAACGCCTTACAATTGTACCGGAGCAGGAGCTATTGGAGGAAAAGTAATTTTTAAAATTGGAAATTTAGTGATGGGTGAAGCGAATGTCAATGCCAGTGGGGTTGCAACGCTTTCTGATGTTCCATTATTGGAAGATATGCTTTATGATGCCGATTTGAATAATCCACTTAATCCGACAGAAGGACCCTTGAAACCAGGATCTAAAACAGTTACAACCTACTACACTGGAACTGATGCGGATTATATGGTAAGCAATCCAACAACGACGCTTACTGTAACTTGTGAGGATGCAGATATCACTTATAACGGCCATACCTATTTCACCGTTAATCCTAATAACTTAACGGGCACTTTATTATTGTCTGATTATGTTCTTGATAGAGATGATACTCCTACCGGAGCACGAGGTGATATCAGGAATGCTACCGCAACATTTTGGAATGGTGCAATTAATGGATCCGTAATAGGCACAGCCAATATTCCGGTTGGTTTAGTGAATCCACTCAATAAACAGGAAGGTTTTGTGTCAACAAGTTTAACTAGTACATTAACCAGTGCTGAAGCAAGTGGTGGTGGGAGAATTTATGATGTTTATTCCGGTTTGAATAATTATTATTGTGGCACCGATGGCCCTACTCCTGTAACACTGGCTTTGCCAGGACAGGATTTCGTTACTGGTGGCGGTTATATAGTATTCGGGAATAATTCTGCGGGTACTTATGCCGGAACATCTGGAAAACGAATGAACTTTGGTTTTGTAATGAAATGGAATCCAAGTGGGAAGAATTTACAGGGTAAAGTAAATATTATTTATAGAAGAATGGTAAATGGTGTGCAAAGGATTTATCAAATCAAAGGCACATCAATTGGATCTTTAGTGGTTGAGAATGTTGATAATTCAGGAGTTACTGCTACAGGTTCAGCTATAACTTTTAGAAGAGCCACTATTAGCACCAAAGCCAATTTAAATGATATTACAGATCCATTAAGTCCCATTTCATTAGGAGGTAATCTCAGTTTAGTAATGACGGCTTGGGAATCTACTACAGTAAATACCGGTGCATTGGATAGAGTAGGAGTACAATTATCGGGTACTGGAAGTGCTGGATTGTTATTTTCCAGTAATTGGTCTGGCGGTAAAACCATATGGCAGACTTTAAATGGTGGTAAAATACAGGTACGTAATTTATCAACATCGGCTGTTATTGCTTCAAAAAGCACAGAAACCGATAAACTAGCAGAACCCGTTTTATTCAATGTTATAGCATACCCTAATCCAACCCGACATAATTTTACTTTGGTTGTTGAAGGTGGTAGCAATGAAAAAATTGAGGTGATGTTATATAATATCTTAGGCAGGACATTAAAACACATTGAAAAAAATGATAGACAAGACATTATTTTTGGAGAAGAACTGCCAACCGGTGCTTATATTGTGATATTAAAACAAGGTGAAAACCAAAAAACGATTAAACTATTAAAACAGTAAAAATAGCTTTACAAAATAGTTTAAATTATAGCCATCCCATTAAAACCGGGATGGTTTTTTTATTGTGCTATACTTCATACAGGATTGCAGTGTACCCACAACAAACCGCAATAAAAAAAGCCAGACAAATTGGATTCAACTGAACCTAAAAGTTTGGAATAATTTTAATTATCAAATTGTCAAGCCTCACAGGTTTTTAAATATATTAGAATTTTAACCATTGATTCGCATTAGTTTTTAAAATTTGTGTCCATTTATGATTACCAATTCTTTTACTTCGCTGGTGCTATATGGATATGCAAATGAAAACTGCACATTAAGTTAAGCTACATTTTTGTAATTAATTTGATTGTTAAATTCGTCAATAGTTGCATAATTCAAAGCAGAATGTCTCCTTTTTCTGTTGTGCAAAATTTCAATGTATTCAAAGATTTCTAGTTTCATTTGTTCTTTAGAAATCAGTTTGTTTCCATAAATCAATTCAGTTTTCAAGGATTTAAAAAAGCTTTCCGCTACTGCATTGTCCCAACAATTTCCTTTGCGGTTCATACTGCGGGTTATTTTTTTATAGGAATCAAAAACATTTACAAACTTTTTGCTTGCATATTGAACACCTCTGTCAGGATGAAAAATCAAACCTTCCTCACTATTTCGGTTTTTAAAAACTGACCGCCAACTTATTTATAGGCGAGACAAACTTTCGCATTTACACCTAAATATGGGTAGATTGGCGAAGGTTTATTTCGTTTTTTGCGTTTTCAAATATATACAACTTTTATTACAATATTATAATTGTATCGTGATAATTTCCTTAATTTTTGTAGTGTAGGATGGGGAATGTTTTTCCTGTTTAGACTGTATTTTTATTTGTTTGAATTATGGTCAGACTGAATGCAGTTTTTATTTAATGGAGTTTCATTTTTTTTAGCATTTTATCGGCTACTAGCGGTCTAGTGATATAACATACTCTTTATTTGATAACACTAACTTGAACCGGATGTGGTACTGGGACAGTTTTCCCCAAAATACTAAAACAACCTTTTTTAAATACATAAATTAAATTAATTGCAGTAGCTGTTGACAGCTGGTGTTACAATTTAATTGTTAAGTAGTATTCTGTTATTCTCAGTATTACAAAACAAATAAAAGCAATAAATAATTTGAGCATAAATTTATATTTCGGTTGTTGAGATTTGTTGAAATTCATTAAAGCCTTTATGCTTTGAACAACTTTGTCTTTATTTAACCATAAAATCATTAGAATTAAAAATTGATATAGAATTGCAGCTTTTAGGGCCCCGAGATGCACTTTGAAATATATATCTTGTAAAATCACATTTATAAGTATTGTTGACGTGAACAAACAACCAATAATTCTTGTTTTTTTTATCAACATCAATGTTCCTCCAGTTATCTCAAAAAGTCCTAAAATCATTGCATATGATTTGGAATAACCATAAAAAGCCCACATCAATTCCATTCCAGTCATTTCTGAAACTGTCTTGTTGATTGCAGCAGCTCCATCAAATTGTACTAGTTTTGCTGTAACATAAATAAACATTGCAAATACTACAATCCAAGTAATGGCATTTTCGAATATTTCTATTTTATCCTCTTTAGTAAATTCCATTCATTATGTTTTCTTTTATCTTTTTGTTAAGGTTTGAGTCACTATGTGATGGTGTGTGGTTTCGTAACCTTTTAACTTTAATTTTTGCAGAAAAGTTAATGCGAACCAGTAATTCTACTAAATCATGCATTAACTCAAAGCTGCTATTGGCAAATGTTTTTTTATTCATTAATCCATTTTAGTAAACTTTCTCTTTCTACAATGTTCCAAGAATGTGGATGTTTTTCTCCGTTTGCTCTTATTCCACGATTTTTAGTTTTTATAAATTCTGCTTTTTTGCTTCCTAAACTAATTAACGAATTATAAGTTTTCTCAAGTTTATAAGCATTCAATTCTTCATACTTTCTGTTTTTGTTTTTCATTTGCCATTCCAAATCTGGCTCACAATAAAATCTAACTTTTATGTTTTTAAGATATTTTATATTGGTTGTTGAATTACTTGAAATAATATACGGTGATAGTATTTTGTATTTTTCAATTTCAATTTCTGGTTTCCCAATTTCTCGTTCTAACATTTCAACTAAAAATTTGCCCTCCTCAACGGCATCTTTATCTATATTCTTTTTTATGTCGCTCTTCGCATCATTATATAATTCTTCTAAATCTAATGGTGAATCAACCGCAAATAGTCCTTTTGGTTGAATTGTATTTTTTGTTTTCAATAAATAATTGGCTAGCAAAACGGAAACATTTCCTCCGCTAGAAAAGCCACCAATAAAAACATTTTCGTTTTTCACTTCATTTTTATTAAGAATTGAATTTATAGCTTTAGAATATTCAACTTTATCACTTTCAGTTAAATATAATTTATGATTATAATTTAGAAGTAAAGTTGTTATTCCTTCTTTTTCAAAATCTTTCAAAAATTTGGCTTCAGTTTTTGTGTTTTCTACATCACAAGGAAAACAAGGAAACAAAATCAAAACAGCTTTTTGGTCATTTGATATTTTTAGCTCGTAGTTTTTATTCTTTACAACTTTGATTTCATTATTTTCATTTTTACAAAAAACTAATAAAGCTGAAATAAATATAAGGGAAAAGATATTCTGGATTCTTAAATTCATGGTTTTCGTATAGAGTATGTTTCTCAAAATAGCTGCTAACTTAATATATGCGAAATAAACCTTCGTATATACACCCCAAAAGGGATGATTGGTGAAGTTTTGCTGCGCTTATCGATTTTCAAATATATACAACTTATAGTACACTATTATAATTGTATGGGGATAATTTCCTTAATTTTTGTGGTGAAGGATGCGGATAGTTTTGCTTGTTTTGCCTGTGTTTTATTATTGTTTGAATTTTGGTCAGACTGAATGCTGTTTTATTTAATTGTGTTTCATTTTTTGTGTGGCATTTCATTTTCCACTGACGGTCGGGGGATGTTGATTAATTCTTCATTTGATAGTAGGAATGGGCAAGGAATGCAATTCCGCAAAAACGGGTATTTAAAAATATCTGGAATTAAGTTAATTATTCCATTAAAGGACTTCTTCTATCAAAACAGCTTGAACAAAATTATGTTTATTTTAATACCTATTTGTGAATTATCCCCTACTATAATTTGTAATTTTATACTGTTAATAGAAATTAAAATTACAAAATTATGGAAAAGAGAATAGCTATTTTAGCCACAAACGGATTTGAAGAAGTTGAATTAAGCTCACCTAAAGAATATTTAGAAAAACAAGGTTGGAAAGCCGAAATTGTGAGTCCAGAAAGCGGAAGCATAAGATCATGGGCTTCTACTGAATGGGGGAAAGATTATAAAGTTGATCAAGAATTAAAAAATGTTAAAGCTACTGATTATGATGCTTTAGTGCTACCTGGGGGTGTTATCAATCCAGACAAATTGCGAACAAATGAAAATGCTTTAGCTTTTATAAAAGATTTTTTTAAAGCTGGAAAGCCTGTTGCAGCAATTTGCCATGGACCACAAATTTTAATTAGCGCCGATCTAGTTAAAGGACGAAAAATGACTTCCTATCCTTCTATAAAAATTGATTTAATGAATGCTGGAGCCGAATGGCATGATCAAGAAGTTGTTGTAGACAAAGGATTAGTTACAAGTAGAAATCCTGATGACTTACCAGCTTTCAATAAAAAATTAGTAGAAGAAATTAAAGAAGGGAAATACCAGTAAATAGTTTAATTTTTACAAAGTATCTTTTTTTTAAAGAAATCAGCTCTTTTGCTTAAAATAATCCCTAGAAAGAACTTGTCACTATTTCTGCGCTGTATCATAACCTTTTTTTAAATATTGAATCTATTTTAACTTAATAGTAGAAATGAAAAAACCTTCCATAAACGGAAGGTTTTTTCAGTAAAATATACCTATAAAAATCGGGTTTATAAATACGAAATCTTAATTCGTCAGACTTCGGAAAGCTGGGACTATTAAGCAGCATTGTTTCTAATCAATCTAACCACCCTATTTAGAAAAAAAATCCTGAGTGAGGACATAGCGTAAAGTTAGAGGAACTCCGTTATTTTTCATAGCGTACACTAGCGGGTTGATGGCGTAGTTGTCTCCCAGTAGTTGCTAATAGGAATGGGCACGGAATGCAATTCCGAGCGAACGGGGCAGTTTGACGTACCTTGGTAATACTTTCGGTGTGGCCAAACGAACTGCGTTGTTTCCGACAAGATAAAAATTTTTGAGCGAAGAAGAAGTTCACGTTATGAAATACCAGCAATGAAGTCATAAAAGTTAGTCGTTACTTCTTATTTCACTATTACACCATTTTCAACAGTGAACGATTTAAAAAAAGAATACTTATATACACCGTTTTGGATTGCTTCACCACTTTGCTTAAAAATTTTGTCGCCAACTGAAGGTTCACCTGGATTTCGCTTTTCAAAAATGTAGGTTTTGACCTCTTCTAAGAAGTAAAGCAAAATTATTTCACCGTTTTTAACGACAATCTTAAATCTATAATTTTTATAAATATATGTACCATCTGGTGCAGCCGAATCATCAATGTAAACTTTTGCACCAATAGTTTTCTCACCCTCGGATATAATTTTTAATATTTTGTCTTCATTTGTTACCCTAGAAACTGTAACTAAGTTTGTGAGAGCCGTTGTTGGTCTAGATATTGTTTTAAAATCTGGATTCAAATATTTTTCACTTAAAAAATCATGAACCTTCGAAATTGAATTCAATTCACCTTCATATTTATTTTCATTTACAAAAATTGCATATTCTTCACTACTGTCGACTTTTAATGCTAGAACATTTTCGTCAAAAAAGCCATGTTTGAATAAATAGCTATCCGAACGCTTATCTATTAATAAGGATTTATTTCCCAAATATTCCCATTTTGCTTTTTCAACTTTTCCATTTGTAGAAACCAGCAGTTCATTTGTAGATCTAAAAATATAGACAGTTTTATTTGACAGAATTTCATCTATTGACACCCAATGTTGATTCGTAAGCAAAGTTAAATTATCTAACTTTTCACTAAAACGTTCAATCTTCGGAAATATATCTAATAAAAAAGTCTTCATAAATGTAGAATTTTGTTTTAAGTGATACCCAACGTCCCGCTACTACATCGATTTTGGGACTAAATTAAGCCCTATTTTCGGATTTGCCAAATCATCCCAAATACAAAACCATTTTGCCATTTGGCCTATTGCCCAAATCAATTGTAGCCATTGTTGAACTAAACCTTCGGTAGCACTTACCGAGATTTTGTACCTTACGAAGATAATTAAAATTCGTAAATTATGACTACAAAAAAAAGCATCCCGATGCGTTAAGAGAAAACAAAAT
>NZ_JBHZQA010000021.1:0-15996 GCF_042787335.1 Flavobacterium fructosi
TAAAGTGTGTTTATAAATATACGTTAAAAAGTTATTTCCGAAAATTTTTGAGCTTTTGAATTAGCTCAAATTTTCAGAATAACTTTTTAACTTACACACTTTATGAGACGGTACCTTATAAAATTAAAAAAAGCAATGAAGAATTAATTGAATTTTATTCTTAAGTTACCGTTTTTATTTAAAGTCTCTTACTCATTTTATACTACAATTTACCCTACCTTTGAATTACACTTATTTGCTTCTATTCATTAGATTTTTTTCAATAAATACAATTTGAAATCTGTACTTTACCTATTACTTTTCCTGATTTATTCAGTTGTTTTCTCTCAAACGAAAATCGTTTCCTGGAATTTGGAAAACTTTGGTAAATCAAAATCAGAAGAAACAATAACCTACATCGCAAATTCCTTAAAAAACTATGATCTCATTGCTATTCAAGAAGTTGTGGCGGGATATGGCGGCGCACAAGCAGTAGCAAGATTAATAGATGAACTCAATCGCAGAGGAGCTAAATGGGATTATGTGATTAGCGATCCAACCAGCAGCACCGCCTACAAAACTGAACGATATGCTTTTATTTGGAAAACGAGCAAGCTTAAGAAGATAGGGAGAGCCTGGCTAGAAAAAAAATATAATTTAGAGATTGACAGAGAACCTTATTTCTGTACATTCCAATATAAAAATAAACAATTTACTGTCGCCAATTTTCATGCCATTACCAAAAACAGACAACCAGAGACAGAGATTAAATATTTTAAATATCTACCCGCTGAATATCCGACATTGAATTTGATTTTTGCTGGTGATTTCAATTGTCCGCAATCACATACCGTTTTTAATCCATTGAAAAAAATGGGTTACCAATCCATTTTAGTGAATCAAAAAACTTCATTGAAAAAAGAGTGTAAAAATGGGCAATGCCTCGCTTCAGAATTTGATAATATGTATTTCAACATTTCGAGAATTACAACCATAAATTCAGGCGTAATTTCGTTTTACAAAAATTTTAGGTCGCTTAAAGAAGCAAGGATAATATCCGATCATATTCCTATTTGGCTCGAATTCTCTTTGAATTAACTATTCAAAAACTTCAAATTTATCTCCATCAAAACTCGCAAAAACCATTCTGGAATGGGAATCCTGATGATATATATTTCCTTTATTATCTATGGCAATTGCACCAGCAAAGCCATCATAAGATTTTAATTCGTTGAACGTTTTAGTAAACGCTTCCTGCAATGAAAATCCGTCAGTAACTCGAGTCACGATTTTTGCAGCAGTTGCATTACTCACTATATCCTCACCTACTCCTGTCAAACTCACGCCACAAAATGCATTTGCATAATTTCCAGCAACGGTAGCCGAATCAGAAATCCTACCGGGAATTTCAAATCCTTTTCCTCCTGTAGATGTCGCTACAGCAATTTTTCCGTTTTGGTCTAAAGCCACACAACCCACTGTTCCAGTTCCTAGCGCTTTCAGTTTATTTTCATATTCTATTCTACGTTGTGGGATCTCCGTTGAAAAAGATTCAAAACCGTGTTGTCGGGCAAAATTAGTTGCTCCACTTCCGCCTAGAACTCTGTCGTCATATTGCATCAATATTTGAGCAACCTGAATTGGATTTTTTACTTCTTCAATATTGATTACACCGCTCATTTTCTGAGATTCACCATCCATAACTGCAGCACTCATTCTAATTTTTCCGTCACTTTGAATTTGCGAGCCAATTCCTGCATTAAACAATTCATCATCTTCCAAAAGCGAAACTGCATAAACGACTGCCTCTAATGCAGCATGTTCTATTAAAAATTCAAAAGAATCTTTTACTATTCGTTCCAGTGCATTTTGTTTGGCAATTTTCGTTTCGTGATTGGTAGATGATTCTGAGAAAAATCCGCCGTGTATGATTAGTTTCAAATTAAAATTTTAAAAATTAAGAGCTCCGGTTTAAAGACAAAACGACAAAACAAATTAATAGCTTTTTACATCTACGTTTTTTTACTTTCTCTTTTCCATTATCATAGACCTATGAATATTGGGAAGATTGAATATGCATTTTATGAGTATCCAGACTATAAGTGTCAAATTTACTCATAACATGTGTCACTAAATGCGAGATAGAAATAGGTTGACCTAATTCTACTTGTGTCAAATTAGTATCTTTTATTTCACGACCATCAACTAAAATTACTAATCCAGAACCTATCGCCTCCATTTGAGTATTATTGGTAATTAACAAACCCGTATCTTCTCCAAGACCTATTCCCAATACTCTGGGATTACCCACAACAGCTTGAAAAAGTCTTCCAATTCTGCCGCGTTGCACAAAATGTGTATCGATTATTACACCATCAATTAATCCTAGTCCACTGGAAATTTTCACTTCCCCTTTTAATAGAGCTTCTGAGCTACTGCCTTGATAAATCATATTATTTGATGCTGCAGCAGCACCAGCTGAAGTTCCAGCATAAATAAATTCTTCATTGTGGTATTTATCCAGTAAAATATCATGAAAAGGTGTTCCTCCAAGTATAGAAGTCAATCGCAACTGATCACCTCCTGTAAACATTACGATGTCAGCTGCTTTTAGTCGAGCTAAAATGGCTTCGTCTGCTGCTTGATCTCTTCTTTCTATATTCAGTATATCAATATTCTTAGCATTCAAATGCTCAAATGCTTTTACATATTCAGGACCAATTTCTTTTGGAATAACTGAGGCCGTGGTAATAACTTCAATACGTGAATTCTCCTTATGTTTTGATTCATTTAAGATCCTTTTTAAAATACCTGCTTCAAAAAAATTTAAATTGCTAGTTGCATTTTTATCCAAATCCGTTTCAGTAAAACTTCCTTTATCTACCGCACCTCCTATTATTATCAGTTTTCCTAGTATATTCATTTGGCAAAAATAACCAAAAAGATAAAAGAAGCACTTGAAGTTCAATCCTTTTTTTAAAAATTTAGAATGAAATACTTATTGTTAATATTCAATAAATAAATTTTGATTCCTATTTTAAAAAAACTACTTTTAATTTAGTTCTATGCATTTTCCAAAAACAAAAACCCATTATCGTCTTCTTTATAAAAAACAACACAGACCTTATTACTTTTAAAATCAAACCATTACCTATTAATTTTATTTCAAAAAATAATATTCCATTTTATGAAAATAATCAAAGTACAAGCCCTACGCGGTCCCAATATATGGAGCATACAAAGAAAAAAATTAATCCAAATGCGATTGGATTTGGAAGAAATGGAAAACTTTCCAACTAATAAAATTGAAGGATTTAAAGAACGTATTGAAGCTATGTTTCCTACAATGATTGAACATCGTTGTTCTGAAGGCTGTCGCGGTGGATTTTTTTCCAGAGTAAAACGTGGTACTTGGATGGGCCATGTGATTGAACATATTGCACTCGAAATTCAATCTTTGGCTGGAATGGAAACTGGATTTGGGAGAACCAGAGAAACCAAAACTCCTGGAACTTATAATGTAGTTTTTAGTTATTCAGAGGAGAACGTAGGCCTTTTTGCAGCTGAATGTTCCGTTGCAATTGCCGAAGCATTAATCGCAGGAACGCCATATGATGTGGAAGCTGACTTACAAAAAATGCGTAAAATCAGGGAACATGTTCGACTTGGACCAAGTACCGGAAGTATCGTAGAAGAAGCTGTTGCCAGAAATATCCCTTGGATTAGATTGGGAACAAATTCATTAGTTCAACTAGGATATGGTATTAATCAAATGCGTTTTCAAGCCACAATTACTTGTAAAACCAGTAGCATTGCCGTAGATATTGCCTGTAATAAGGAGCAAACCAAGAAAATGCTGGATATGGCTTCAATTCCAGTTGCAAATGGAAGTATTTGTACGGATGAGGAAGATTTAGCAGATACGATTAAAAAAATTGGTTATCCCATTGTACTAAAACCTTTGGACGGAAATCATGGAAAAGGAGCTTCCATTAATGTTACTACTTGGGATGATGCAGTTGCTGGCTTAGCCTTCGCAAAAGAATATGGCAAACGTGTTATCGTAGAAAAATTTATCACTGGTTTCGATTTTAGAATATTAGTAATCGACTATAAACTTGTTGCCGCTGCAAAACGAGTTCCTGCCCATGCAATAGGAAATGGAAATGACACCATTCAACAATTAATTAACACTATCAATCTAGATCCCAGAAGAGGTTATGGCCATGAAAATGTGTTAACTCAAATAGATGTGGATCGAGATACCGAAGATTTATTAGAAAAACTTGGCTATACACTGGAAACTATTCCAAGAACTGGCGAAATAGTTTTCCTAAAATCTACTGCTAATCTAAGTACGGGTGGAACTTCTGTAGATGTTACAGATATGATGCATCCAGAAAACATTTTCCTTGCCGAAAGAATTTCAAGAGTAATAGGACTGGATATCTGCGGTGTTGATATTATGGCGGAAAATTTAACCCAACCATTAAAAGAAAATGGTGGTGTAATTCTTGAAGTCAATGCTGCTCCAGGATTTAGAATGCACCTTGCCCCTTCCGAAGGGTTACCTAGAAATGTAGCTTCCCCAGTTATTGATATGTTATATCCTCCCGGAAAATCATGTCGTATTCCAATTATTGCAGTTACTGGCACCAATGGTAAGACGACAACTACCCGACTTTTGGCACATATCGTAAAAAATAATGGATTCAAAGTGGGGTTTACCACTTCGGATGGGATTTACATTCAAAATCACATGATGGAAAAAGGTGATACAACCGGACCACTAAGCGCGGAATATATTTTACGAGATCCAACGGTAGAATTCGCTGTTCTGGAAACTGCCCGTGGCGGAATTCTTCGTTCTGGCTTAGGCTTTAGCCAATGTGATATTGGAATTATTACCAATATTCAGGAAGATCATTTAGGGTTAAATGATATCCACACCTTAGATGACTTGGCAAGAGTAAAAGCTACGGTTGTGAAAAGTATCAAGAAAGACGGCTGGGCAGTTTTAAACGGAGACGATGAACAATGCATAAAATTAGGTCAGGATCTAAATTGCAATGTCGCCTACTTTAGTTTAAGTGAAGACAACGATTTTATCAAAAAATTGTGCGCTGAGGGAAAAACCGTTGCCGTTTATGAAAATGAATATATTACAATCAAAAAAGGAGAATGGAAAATCCGAATCGAGCGCGCCACCCACGTCCCTTTAACATTGGGCGGAAAAGCAAAATTTATGATTGCCAATGTCCTTGCGGCAACTTTAGCAGGTTATTTATGGGGTTTTAAAACCGAAGATATCAGTTTGTCTTTACAGACTTTTATTCCAAGTGCAGCACAAACTCCGGGTCGAATGAATATTTTTGAGTTCAAAAAATTCAAAGTATTAATTGATTTTGCTCATAATGCCTCTGGTTACAAAGGAGTCGAAGAATACCTACAAAGTGTCGATGCTACTAAGAAAATAGGAATAATAGCCGGTGTTGGTGACCGTCGTGATGAAGACATCAGGGAATGTGCCAATATTGCCGCAAGAATGTTTGATCATATTATCATAAGACAAGAAAAATACCTGAGAGGAAGAACCGAAGACGAGATTATAAATTTAATCCTTGAAGGAATTAAAAATTCTGGTAAAACGGTAACCTATGAAATTATCCCTAAAGAAACGGAAGCCATTAGACATGCTATAAATTGTGCCGAAGAAGGGAGCTTCATCACTGCCCTAAGCGATGTAGTTACTAATGCTATTGATATTGTCCAAGAATATTTAGACAAAGAAAATGAACATGGAATTATTTAACTTTTTTCTATAAATAACAAAAGCTACTGTAAAAAGTATCTTTTTTTTTGGTAAATATATTTAGAAGCTGTTTCCTGCTTTTGTTTTTATCTTTATTCGTTCCTCTCACAGCATATATGATTAAATGAAATTCACTGAACTCCGAAAAAATAGAAATTAAGCAAAGTAATCCTGGTTACTAAAAAGCCAATCACTATCGATTGGCTTTTTAGTATATTATGTTTTCTGTTTTTTCTTTCTTGCTGCCGGAAATAACACATTATTCAAAATCAAGCGATATCCTGGAGAATTAGGATGCAAATCCAAAACTGTGGGTGCATCGCCTACCTGATGCTGAAAATCTTCAGGGTCGTGACCACCGTAAAAAGTATACATTCCTTTGCCTTTTTCACCATGAAGATAACGAACTTCGCCATTCAATTCACAGGTTCCCATAACCAAAACATTAGATTTAATAAGCGCGGGGTCAAAAGAGGTAGTTTGCCCCATAAAACCTTTCACTAGTTGGGTATGATTTTGACACAGCATACTGGGAATAGGATCCCATTTTGCCGAAAATTCCATCAAAGTGAAATAATCTTTTTCCATTGGAATCCGCCTTTTCAAAGTCATATCGATATCTGAAAATTCATATTGCTCCGGCCTTCTTTCTAAAATAAAATCTTTGAATGCAAACGTAGAACCGTAATTCATCTTAGATTGATAATTAGCATCACTCGCATCTCCATCAAACATGGTCTCGCAAATATCTACCCCATCGGCAGCCAAAGCAATATCAAAACTATCCGTTGCAGAACACATAGCAAACATAAATCCTCCACCAATTACAAAGTTCCTAATTTTTTTGGCAACAGCTCCCTTTTCTTGAGAGACTTTTGCGTATCCTAATTTTGCAGCTAAAATTTCAGCCTCTTTCTTTTGCTCAATATACCAAGGTGCATTTCTATAAGCCCCAAAAAACTTACCGTATTGTCCGGTAAAATCTTCATGATGTAAATGCAACCAATCATAAAGTAACAGTTGGTCACTTAAAACTTCTTCATCATATATTGGCGTAAAAGGAATTTCTGCATACGTTAAAACCATGGTAACAGCATCATCCCAAGGTTGTTTCCCTTTGGGTGTATAAACTGCAATTTTAGGCGCTTTTTCCAAAATAACAGTTTCCATGTTTTGTGAAGGACTAGATATATCATCCAATATCTTGGTTTCTTCACTATCCGAGAGGATTTCAAAACTAACTCCTCTAATTTGGCATTCTCTTCGTATTTCAGGTGCATCAGGTAATAAAAATGACCCACCACGATAATTCAATAACCAACTTGCTTTATAATTTTTATCTAAACACCAATACGTAATTCCATAAGCTTTGAGATGATTTTGCTGCGTGGTTTCATCCATTGGCAACAAAATAAAAGAAGCTTTTGCAGAAAAAGAAAGTAGAATAACTAAAATATAAATAATTCGCTGCGACATCGTGTATTGATTTTTATCTATCAAAGATAGAGAGTATGTAAATGAAATGACACAAATTTTATTTTAAAATAAACCTAAAATTCTTTTGGGATAAAAAACACGTAAATATACGCAAAATAGAAAATTTAGAAATAAACTATAAAAAAGCCTAAATTTTTATAAAAATTTAGGCTTTTTTACTGGTATAGAAATAAAAGACGAGTCAGTTTTATTTTATTTTTCTAAAACGGTACATCACTATCATCATCTTCGTCATTTAAATTACTGCCAAAAGCTTCATTAGCTGATGGGAGATTTTTAGTGATAAAAGGATTGTCCTCTTGATTCATACTCGATGGTAAATCATCGTAACTGCCACTGTAATCTTCCAAGTTATCAAATTTACCCAAATGTCCGATAAACTTCAAACGAACGTTTTCAATACTACCATTACGGTGTTTGGCAATCATTATTTCTGCCTGACCAGCAGTTGGTGAGGCTTCCTCATCATCCCACTCATCAATTTTATAATATTCAGGACGGTATAAAAAAGATACAATATCAGCATCCTGCTCAATCGCTCCTGATTCACGAAGGTCAGAAAGCAACGGTCTTTTACTGGATCCACGAGTTTCAACCGCACGAGACAATTGAGAAAGTGCAATTACAGGAACATTTAATTCCTTAGCTAATGCTTTTAAGTTTCGAGAAATTGAAGAAATCTCCTGTTCTCTATTTCCTCCTCCTTTTCCGTTTCCACCGGCAGTCATCAATTGCAAATAATCGACAATAATAATTCGGATACCATGTTGCGAAACCAAACGTCTTGCTTTTGCTCTTAAATCAAAAATAGATAAGGAAGGCGTATCATCAATGAATAACGGTGCTTTTTCCAGATTTTTAACTTTAGTACTCAATTGTTCCCATTCGTGCTTTTCCAGTTTTCCGGTACGCAATTTCTCGGATGACAAACCCGTCTCCGAAGAAATCAAACGGGTAATCAATTGAACCGATGCCATCTCCAGCGAAAATAAGGCCACTGGCATTCCGTAATCAATTGCCATATTACGAGCCATTGATAATACAAATGCGGTTTTACCCATTGCTGGCCTTGCTGCAATAATAATTAAATCACTTGGTTGCCAACCGGAAGTAATCTTATCTAATTTATCAAAACCAGTCGCTACACCACTTAATCCTTCCTGGCCAGCGATTTCTTCAATACGTTTTTTAGCTTGCAACACTAAACTTTGTGCCGTTTCGGAACTACGCTTTATATTCCCTTGTGTTACTTCGTACAATTTAGATTCAGCTCTATCCAATAAATCAAAAACATCCGTTGTTTCATCGTAAGAATCCTCGATAATTTCAGTTGAAATACGAATCAGACTTCGTTGTATAAATTTCTGAAGGATGATCCTGGAATGAAATTCAATGTGCGCAGAAGACGATATCTTTTGCGTAAGCTGAATTAAGTAAAAATCTCCTCCTGCCAAATCTAATTTTCCGTTTTTCTTAAGTTGGGCAGAAACGGTTAATAAGTCAATAGGCTGTGTTTCGGTAAACAACTGAACAATAGCCTCAAAAATATGTTTGTGTCCTTCTTTATAAAAAGCATCGGGTTGTAAAATATCAATTACATCATCTACCCCTTTTTTATCTATCATCATCGCGCCAAGCACAGCCTCTTCCAGATCGAGAACCTGTGGTTGCAATTTTCCTTTTTCCAGGCTTATTATAGTAGTTTTATCAACCTTCACAGGATTAATATTTCTGAAGTTTTCCATAGAGCGAAAGTAACAAAAATTAAAAAAATATTGTCATTGAGTTATTACGAATAATTGTTCATAAGTAACTATTTTTTGTTTATAAGCATAAAAAAATCCGAAACGGTAAGGCTTCGGATTAAATATCAATTTGTAAGATTTTACTCTTTATATTCACCCATTTTACTGTATTTATCCATTCTCTGAGCAATTAATTCTTCTGTTGATAAGTCTTTCAATTCATTGAATCCTTTCATGATATATTGCTCTACAGTTTTGAAAGCAGCCGCTCTGTCGTAATGCGCGCCACCTAATGGCTCAGGAATGATATCATCTACTAATTTTTGTTTTTTCATATCTGAAGAAGTCAATTTCAAAGCTTCAGCAGCTTGTTCTTTATACTCCCAACTTTTCCAAAGAATAGAAGAACAGGATTCAGGAGAAATAACAGAATACCAAGTATTTTCCATCATGTATACTCGATCTCCAACTCCTATTCCTAATGCTCCACCTGATGCTCCTTCTCCAACAATAACGGTAATAATTGGCACTTTTAGGCGAACCATCTCAAAAATGTTTCTGGCAATTGCCTCTCCTTGTCCGCGTTCCTCCGCTTCAAGTCCTGGATAGGCACCCGGGGTATCAATTAAAGTCAAGACTGGAATGCCAAACTTCTCTGCCATTTTCATTAATCGCAACGCTTTGCGGTATCCTTCCGGATTTGCCATTCCGAAATTACGGAACTGACGCGTCTTGGTATTAAATCCTTTTTGTTGACCTACAATCATAAAAGATTGTCCGTCTATTTTTCCTAATCCACCAATCATGGCTTTATCGTCTTTAAAACCTCTGTCTCCAAAAAGCTCCAAAAACGTTTCTCCACATAGCGCCCTTACATGGTCCATAGTGTACGGACGACTTGGGTGTCTGGATAGCTGAACGCGCTGCCAAGCGGTTAAGTTTTTATAAATTTTTCTTTTAGTTTCTTCTAGTTTTTTGTTGATTTGCTTGCAAGTATTCGTTACATCAACATCCGATTCTTGACCAATAACAAGACATTTATCTAACTGATCTTCGAGTTCTTTTATTGGAAGTTCAAAATCTAAATATTCCATAGGATTTCTACGTTTTTGTTTTTAATTCGAACGGCAAATATAAAATTTTAAATCGTTCAAAATGAGTATTTTTTCATTTATGTCTTCAACTGCTCTTTAATAAATAATTAAATCATTTTTTAAATACAGAGAAACTATCTTAATTCCTTTGCAGTGGTAAAAGAGGAAGTATCTTTGTATCAACTGAAGTTTCTTTTTTAAATCAAAAACCATTCAAAATTTAAGCTTAGATATTAAATGTTTTACGACAGAAAATTATTATTTTTCCGCCTCTAATTGTTTTCTGGATTTGTAAGATTTTAGATACTCCCCCTTAGGAGTTCCATCATCAAAGGAACTAAATTTCATTAACAGTCTAACCCCTTGACGCGCTGCTTCGTTAGTGAAATTTTCATATTCAATACGATATAATGCAGAATACATTTCGGCGCGGCCAATGCCATGATAACAATGAATCAACACTGGATAATTTGCTTTGTTATCCATTATTTTAAAAAACAGGTCTAAGTTTTCTTGTTTAGGAACCTGATCTGACCCGTTGTTAAAATAGTTCACTCCTTTCAATTTTGCTACTGCTTTCTGCTCCGCGGTTAATTCGGCAGGAATTTCAGGATTATTCTTTAAATCTGCTGTGCCTGGAAAACGCAAATCAACAATCGATTTTATATGATATTTGGCAACATAACTTTCCAATTCATCAGGAGGGATAACCCCTGATTTGTATACTTTACCCTCCGTAATTGTTTCAAAATTATGATTGATATTCATGTCATAAATTTCTTTACCACCGAAAAATAAAATTAGAGCCAACAACAAAAAACCTATTCTTTTTTTATTCTTTTTCATACTACTGTTTTATTTGTTTTTGAATGGAAAATGAAATTGCGATTCTTTACTCTTGTTTTACAATAACGGTTGCTTGCTACTGCAAAGGACTGTCATAATACTCAATTGAAACTATATAGCTAAATTTACACAAAAAAGAAGTGGTTTTTTAGTCAAAATAATCTTGGTGTCCTCTTCTATTTTAAAAAAAATAACAGTAATCAAGGTAATCCTAATTATCCTTTTTAGAATGCTTAATTACGCCATTCAGGATTACCGTGATTACAATTATTAGGGCTCCGATATAAAACTCAAAGCTCATTTTTTCTTTTCCGCCAAGTATAAAATAGGCCAGTACAATGCCGTAAACCGGTTCTAAATTGGTTGTCAGCATTACGGTGTAAGGTGTCAATTTTTGCATGACTTTTACTGATGCCGTAAAAGCATAAGCGGTACATATAGAGGCTAAAATTAGAATCAAAATCCAATTATTGATCGTTAAAACAAAGAAATTCAAAGAGAATTTCTGTTGAAATAAAAAGTAAACCGTAATAAAAAAAACACCCGCCACGAATTCATAAAAGGAGATAACCGAAGGGTCGTGATTTTCTATTAATTTCCCATTCATGAGAGTAAATAAAACGCCCAATATTATGGCTACCAAAGCGTAAAGCATACCGTCTAGATAGTTCACTTCAACTTTCATAATTAGTGCCAGCCCGGCAATAATGATTAGCCCAAAAAACACTTCATACCAAAGTACTTTCCTTCCATAAAAAATAGGTTCCAGTATCGATGCAAAAAAAGCACCCAAGGAGAAAACCGAAAGTGTAATTGACACATTAGAAACATGAATGGCTTTAAAAAAAAAGATCCAATGAAGCGCTATCAATAAGCCCACAAAAATCATTTTCAGAAAGGATTTCGTTGGAATTTTAAAGGATTTCTTTTTGAATATAATAAACAGCGATAAAAAAACACTGGCAAAAAGCATTCGATACCAAACTAAAGCATCAGCAGTGATGGTAATTAGTGCCCCTAAAATAGCGGTAAAACCCCATATAAAAACTATAAAATGGAGGTTTAAGTAACTTTTGAATTTATCGTTTTGCATTTCGTAAGAGATAAACGGCTAATATTCCGAAACCAATATTTGGTAACCAAACGGCCAATAGGGGTGGAATACTGGATTTCTCCGCTAGTACCCCAAATATTTTATCAAAGAACACAAAGGCAAAAGCCAATGCAATTCCTATAGCCAGATTTATTCCCATTCCGCCTCTACGTTTCATGGACGAAACAGAAACTGCGATAATAGTTAAAATAAATGCTGAAACCGGCACGCTAAATTTCTTGTATAAAACCACTAAATATATATTGATATTAGAGGAACCGCGACTTCTTTCTTTGTCAATAAATTTGACTAATTTATCGAAAGTCAATGTTTCCGCTATATAAATAACAGGCGTTAAGTCTTCTAAGTCAAAATTAAAACGAGCCACTTTTTCCGGTGCTTTTTCAATCTGATCATTCAGTTCCCCAACCGTTCTTTTAGTATAATCATACATGGTATAATTACGCTCTTTTGGATTCCATTGTATTCTGCTAGCAGTAATTTTGTAGACTAATTTCTCGTTTTTAAATTTTTCCAATGAAAAATTAAAAGCAATCTTAGACAACGGGTTAAAGCTATTTACATAGATAAACTCCGTATCACTAATTTGCCTAAACACATCGGTGTTATCGCCTCTCATGGCCTCTTTCCCTCCCGTTTTCAGGTAGGTGTATCTAAAGTTGTTAAACCCCTCGCTGGATTTAGGAACAACAAAAAAACCCATCAACAAAACAAAAATAGAAACAATAGTAGCCCCAATTATGTAAGGACGCAAAAACCGTGTAAACGAAATCCCAGAACTCAAAATGGCAATAATCTCCGTGTTATTCGCTAATTTTGAGGTAAACCAAATAATCGATAAAAACAAAAAGATCGGGAATAAGGAATTCGCAAAATAAATGGTGAAATGATAATAGTAGGTTGCAATTTCAATAAAGGGAACTTTGTTCTCCAACATGAAATTAATCTTCTCTGAAACATCAATAACAATCCCTATCGGTACGAACATTAACAACATAGCCGAAAACGTGGCTAAATATCTTTTTAGGATGTATTTGTCAATTATTGTTAACATATTTTAAATTATGAGTTATGAATTATTAATTACAAGCTGACCCATAATTAATAATTCATAATTATTTTATAATCTTTGGTTCATATTCTTTACCATCATTTCTTTCCAAGGTCTGAAATCGCCCGCTAAGATATGTTTTCTGGCCTCACGAACCAACCACATATAAAACCCAAGATTGTGTATGGTGGCAATTTGTTTCCCTAGGTATTCATTGGCCGCAAAAAGGTGGCGCAAATACGCTTTCGTATATTCGGTATCAACATAGGTAATTCCCATTTCGTCAATTGGCGAAAAATCAGCTTCCCACTTTTTGTTTTTGATATTAATCGAACCATTTGCCGTAAACAACATTCCATTTCTGGCGTTACGCGTAGGCATCACGCAATCAAACATATCGATTCCTAGGGCAATATTCTCCAGAATATTTATCGGAGTTCCCACACCCATCAGGTACCGCGGTTTGTCTTCGGGCAGGATTTCACAAACAATTTCTGTCATGGCATACATTTCCTCGGCAGGCTCCCCTACTGAGAGTCCGCCAATCGCATTTCCTTGTTGATTCGAATTAGCAATATATTCTGCTGATTGTTGGCGCAAATCTTTGTAACAACTTCCTTGCACAATTGGAAAAAACGTCTGTTCATATCCGTATTTAAAAGGCTGGGTATCTAAATGATTGATGCAACGATCTAACCAGCGGTGGGTCATTTTCATTGATCGCTTCGCATAGTTATAATCACAAGGATATGGCGTACACTCATCAAAAGCCATGATAATATCAGCACCTATGGTACGCTGAATTTCCATCACATTCTCTGGTGTAAAAAAGTGGTACGAGCCGTCAATATGCGATTTAAACTTGACTCCTTCTTCCTTTATTTTTCGGTTCGCCGAAAGCGAATACACTTGGTACCCCCCTGAATCCGTCAAAATATTACGGTCCCAGTTCATGAATTTATGCAAACCACCTGCTTTCTCCAGGATTTCGGTTTGAGGTCGCAAGTACAAGTGGTAGGTATTTCCCAGGATAATATCCGGGTTTATATCGTCTTTCAATTCGCGCTGATGCACACCTTTTACAGAACCTACAGTTCCTACAGGCATAAAAATGGGAGTTTCAATCACCCCGTGATCAGTGGTAACAGTTCCCGCTCTGGCTTTGGACTGCGGATCTTTTTTTAATAAATCAAACTTCATATAGGCGTTTTTCAGTGGGCAAAGATAGGTTAATTTGAAACCCCCATCAAAAAAATATTTTTCTTCCTATGAAACGAAAAAGAGCGCTCCTGACAACCAAAATTGAAATACTTTTTCGGAATAAAATTAGATAATTACATCATTTAAAAATTTAATTACGATTTAGCAAATCAATTGGGGCGTGCCCTAAAAAGGTCGGGTCATCCGCTGTATCTTTTGTTCCATAACACCCGTGCTTAGCCACTCGTTCCTCTTGTCACAAAAGGATGCCGCTACTACCCCTCACGCAGAAAACTAGAATCTAATAATAATCTAAGTACTCCTGATTTCCATTGCTGTTCCAAAACCTCGTTTACCAAAATAATCCCTATCTTTCACTCACAAAATCAACACGATATGACTTGGGCAGCAAAACTGATAAAACACAACAACGAAAATAGAATTGCCGTTTATTTTGAAAAAAACAAAGATCTGATTATCCGTATCAAACAAATAGAAGGAGCTCGATGGAGCCAACAAAAAACGGTATGGCACCTCCCAGATACAATCGAAAATAGAGAGCGTTTCAAGATAGCACCCTTGACAAATTCGCTCCCTTCAAATGAAGGAATAGCACAAATCGAAAAATTAAAACAATGGATGCGTTCCAAGCGCTATAGCGAAAGCACCATTAGTACTTATAGCGAAGCCTTGAAATCATTTTTGGTTTTTTACCGAGAAAAACCAGTTGCTGCGATCAATAACGAGGATGTGATTATCTATAACAACGAGTATATTTTAAAGAATAAGCTTTCGGCTTCCTATCAAAATCAGATTGTCAATGCCATCAAATTATTTTTCAGAACCATCCGAGAAACCAAAATTGAAGTGGATAAAATTCACAGACCAAAACGAGCCAAGTTATTACCCAATGTATTGAGTAAAGAAGAAATAAAATTAATCTTGGATGCCCACAGCAATATCAAACATAAGATGATGCTTTCGTTAATTTATAGTTGTGGCTTGCGTTGTGGTGAATTATTGGCACTGCAACCCGTTCATATTGATTCACAAAGGAATATTGTCTTACTCAAAAATGCCAAAGGACAAAAAGATAGAATTGTCCCATTAAGCCCAAAAATTTTAGAAATGCTACGGGAGTACTATAAAGTATTTAAACCCACAACGTATTTATTTGAAGGACAAATCAAAGGAAAGCCTTATGATGATAGAAGCTTACAACAGGTTTTAAAACAAGCCTTACAAAAATCAGGAATTACAAAACCTGTTACTTTGCACTGGTTACGCCACAGCTATGCTACTCATTTACTTGAAAGCGGAACCGATTTGAGATACATACAAGAATTATTGGGACACAATAGCAGCAAAACGACCGAAATATACACCCACGTAAGTACAAAAAGCATTCAACAAATAAAAAGTCCTTTTGATGATTTGTAATAAAAATATTATTTATACATTTGATAAAAATACGCTACTTAGTAGCGACTTTACATCCTAAATTGGATAGATTGTCGCTACTTTGTAGCGAGTATATACAAGTTAGTGTTTATTGCTCCGTGGAAATCGACCTATTTACGTTAATCAGAAATAAAAAATTGAACTTAATCTGCTCCTAATCTACCGCCGAAAATCGAACGGAATTAATTGCGGATTTT
>NZ_JBHZQA010000022.1:0-13055 GCF_042787335.1 Flavobacterium fructosi
TGTTCTAGTGAGACTCGAGCAGGTTCCGTTGGATGCCTGGGCGTAGTAAGTAACCGATCCTGTTGTATTCTTTGTAGGACTTCCGACTAAGTTTCCTCCTGTAGCTGCATCATACCATGTTATGGTTCCGCCAGTTGCTGTAGCAGTTAAAGTTTGAATCGGAGATTGCTCACATTGGGTTTTATCTCCGCCACTTATTGGTGCGGCAGGTGCGGCATTAATCGTTACTGTTACCGGTTTAATATCCGTACAAGTAGGATTAGTATTTGAAGAGGCTTTAATATAATATGTTCCGGCTGTCGCTACTGCACTTGGACTTGTTAAAGAAGTTGTCGCAGTAGCATTTGTCCAATAACTAAGCGTAGTCCCTGCAGGCAGGGTACTCCCATTTGTCACAGCTTCTGAAGTCAGATTAATTGTTGATGGCGAACAAACCGCGGCTGGATTGCTAATCACTAGATTGGGTGGTTGATTAACTGTTAATGTTACAGCTACTGATGAATAGGGATATGGGGAAATGGTACTTGTTACTTTCGCATACACAGTAGCGCTGGCAGATGGATAGGCAGTAGCAGATGGATTAGTTGTGATTTGATTATATAAACTTGAATCAGTAAACCAGAGAACTGTTACATTGGTTTGGCTTCCTATTACCGTTGAATTTAAAGATGTCAAATCAAAAACTGCAATTGTTCCACCTGGTGTAGTGGAGCATTGCCTAAGGCTGGCAGAATTTGCTGTTGGTGTGACAATTGGTATATACTGGCCCGAAGGTAATTGATAGCATTTTGATGATGTGCCCGGACATTGAAAACCAGCGCCTGTACAAAAGTTTGAATTTCCAGTGCCCCAGCCAATGAATACATCCGTCAGTACAATTGGATTTCCACAAGTCCAAGTGAAAGATTGTGAAAATGTTACTTTATTAGTTGGTTGGTTTAGTGCTATGTCAAAACATTGCGTAATATTTGTTACTAAAGATCCAACTGTTGAAGGGGGAGTAAAATTTTTAATATTAGCATAAATAACAACTCCAACACGCGGTGTATTTGTAGTTAGCTCCAAAGTTAAATAAACAGTTGCTTGGCCATTACCCGGACAAACAAATGTAGTTGGGGATAATTGATTTCCATTTTGATCCGATAGATAGGCTTTTTTAATCTGTACATCATTGGACGTACATCCTAGTTTACAATTAGCGGGAGAAGTTTGTGCAAATGAATTTGTTGCGACAAGAAAAGTAAAAACCATGAGACCAACTTTGGTAGAATGGGATAAATCAGGTATTTGTAAGCCTAATCCAGAAATTTTGTTTTTCGCTGATAACCAACAATTTATTTTACTTGATAAAACTTCGAAAAACGTCAGAAGTGTAATCTTTTCCATGATAATAAAGTTTTAATACCACACTTGTTAAACAGTAGTAAATCAGTAGACTGGGGACTGAAAACTTTTAGAAAAAACAATATACCTTCATAAAATACTTTATGAAGTACTCCATCCTCAAAAGTATATTTTATTATGGGGGAATAAACAAACTTTTAGTAACCAAAAAAGGGGCTTTGCAACAATTTAAAAAACCTACTTTTTAAATTAAAAAGTTAGAATAACAAAAACAGAAAGCTTACATTTTGAGAGTCAAAACTTGCTATAGTAATACACCTTCATAAAAAATCTTATGAAGCACACCATCATCAAAAGCATATAGTATTGTGGGGAGCAATAGCTAAAATCTTTTTATTAACCGGTAAGCGATTTTATAAAAAACAGCTTGGAAATTGATTCTTTTTTATTGTTAAATAAAGTTAATCAATATGTTAAAATAGTATTTAAAATCCAACAATAAATCAGATAAAAAACAAATATATTCGATAAAAAACAAATTAATTAAGAAAATTACTATGTTTAAAAAAACATTTAATATTAATTAATTTTAATTTAATTTATTGATTTTCAATACTTTAAATATAATCTTGCATTTAATTACTCTTTAAATACTCCTAAACCAGCTATAAAATAAAAACACAACAAAGATTATATAAAAAAACCTCGAAAATTTTCACTTTCGAGGTTTAATTTTATACGCTAACCCGTATTGTTCTTTTTTAAGGATTAGGCAATTGGTTAAAATACTATTTTGAAGAAATTACTTTTTTCGTTATGGTTTCTCTGTTAGTAGTCAATTTTACCAGATACACTTGTTGTTGTTTATTGCTCGCTTTAAGATCTAGCGTTACTTCTTTGTTTAAATAACTATTGGTATCAGTTTTTGTAAGCACTGACATTCCTTGTGCATTGAACACCTCGATTTTCACATCAGATTTGTAATCAAATTTGTATTTGATAGTAAGCTGATCTTTAAAGGGAACCGGATACGCATCAAAACCTGAATTTGGGGTTTGGTCGTTTGTCACTGCTTCTTTTGGAGCAGCGGCAGTTTTACCTCCTGGTATTGCTGTTGGTGTTGATGCTGCACAACTGCTTACAGAGGACCCGCAGCCATTGACAGAAACAGAGACCTGATAACCCGATCCAGCCGGAATATTACTAAATGTAACAGGACTAACAGTTGTGCCTGTATAAGTTGTTGCGGTAGTAAGTCCTACAATACCTGAAATAGCATTTCCATCTTTATTTTTAACCGTATAAGTAGCTCCATTGATTACACCGGAAAGAGTAATGCTGAATTTGTCTACATCACAGGCTGGTGGATTGTAAGCTACACTGGGTGCTAAAGGATTTGCATTTACCCTAACTGTAGCTGTTTTTTGGCAACCATCGATATTGGTATAGGTGATGACTGATGTACCATCTGACACTCCTGTTACCTCACCTGTTGAGTTAACAGTGGCGACACTAGTGGTGGCAGACACCCAGGGATTGGATGTAGCCGCTGTACCTGAACCTGTCAACTGCGTTTTAGATCCTATACACACATTGAGATTATCTGTAATTGTGGGCAATGCTTTCACCGTCACTGTGGCTGTTTTTTGGCAACCATCGCTATTGGTATATGTGATGACGGATGTACCAGCTGACACTCCTGTTAGCTCACCTGTTGCGTTAACAGTGGCGACACTAGTGGTGGCAGACACCCAGGGGTTGGATGTAGCCGCTGTACCTGATCCTGTCAACTGCGTTTTAGATCCTATGCACACATTGAGATTACCTGTAATTGTGGGCAATGCTTTCACTTCAAAAACCCTTGCTGCTCTACAACTTACATCAGTACTAACAAAAGTAATGGTATTGGATGCACTTGCGGCAGCGGAAGGTGTAAAATAATACTTGCCGTCAGCAGGGACATTAGGAGCTACCGGTGTTACACCTGATCCGGTAAAAGTCCCTGCAGTAGGTGGAGTTACAGATAGGAGATAAGCCGTATTATCATTTGCACATTTTGCCGCAATAGGATCAATTGTTAGGCTACCAAATCTAAAATCCACAGGAATAGGCGTAATATAATCTTTAAGAGCGGCAGTCGAAGAAGCAGAAGCTTTTGTTTTAACCCACAACGTTTTTATGTTAAGGCTACTGCAATTTGTCCCACCTAAAATACTATTTATAAGATAAGTAACATTAACAGCTGCTTCCACAAAAGCAAATTGTTGATAGGCATTACTGCCAAATGCGGAATAGGGTACACTGGTTTCAGCACCTGACCTATTAGTTTCGGCAAATGCATTGGCTAATAAATCGTCAGTAACTGTCACTTGTTGGTAAGACCATGTACTGCCACTCTTCATCCACTGGTAAATATAAACCTTAGGTTTTGAACCACCATTGGTGTATTCCATCGAAATGATTATATCCTTTTCTGTTCTACCACCTCCATTTAGAGCGGTTGATAAGGGCGTTCCAGTAAAGGTTCCATCCGACTCTTCAACAATAGTGCCCTGTAATAATTCAAAATCAATATAACTTGTTCCATTAGTCGACAAACGATCGCCGGAAACAAAGATCCATTGATTGTTACTGGGGTCACGTGACACATGATACAGCGCATTATTAATATCGTTTTTATCCGGAGCGGAGTTTGTAAACCATCTTAAAGAAGATACATAGTCATTAAATTTACTTCCGTTTGTAAAAATATTATCGTTACCATTATAATTCTCACCAGATGCACGTCCACTTGTTTGTGCCGTAGCTGGTGACAGCACCCCACCATCATTATCAAAAACAGAAACACCAAAACCCGAATTGACGGCTCCGGGATACCAGTCGCCTTGGCCAGCTGTTGGTGTATTGGCTCTTAAACCTCCATCAATAGCGAATCCGCCTGTTGGTGGGTTTACATTGGCAAATTGTCCATAAATTTGTGAAGAAAAAAGCAAGAGACACAATATTAGAGATGAGCCTAAATTTCTAAAAGAGAGTATTAATTCTTCATGCACGAATTTTGAAAAACCATAACTAAAATCCTGTTTTCCATGTTTATTTTTTTTACACTGAGGTCTAAAATTTAAGAAAAAAGAAATAATATCGTGAATCAATAAGCAACTAATCATTTTTCGGGATGATTTATCGAAAAAATTCGAAATTGTAATATTTTTCATGGTTATAAAGTTTTAAAACCATACTTGTTAAACAATAGCAAACTAGCAGACTGAGGACTGAAAACTTTTAGAAAAAACAAAACACCTTCATAAAAGGTATGAAGTAAACCATCATCAAAAGCATATTTTATTTTGGGGGAATAAACAAACTTTTATAACCAAATTGGGGCTTTAAGGAAACTTAAAAAACCTAATTTTTAAATTAAAAAGTTAGAATAACAAAAACAGAAAGCTTACGTTTTGAGGATCAAAACTTACTAAGCAATACATCTTCATAAACAATCTTATGAAGGACATCATCATCAAAAGAAAATAATATTGTGGGGAGCAATTGTTAAAATTTCTTTATTCACCGTCAAGCCATTTTTAGAAAAAAATAACTCCAAATTCTATTCATTTATTTGCTATATTAAAGTTAATCAATGGTTTAAAAACAACAATTTTAATACATTTAAATCCGATTAAAAACAAATATATCTGATAAAAAACTTACTAATTAAGAAAATTACTATGCAAAAAAAAATTAAAAATAAATATTTATTTTAAGTTAAATTACTGATTTACAGTATTTTAAAATAATTTAAAAAACAAATTTTTATTTTAAACAACATAATTCAGCATTAAAAAAAAACATCGTCAAAAAAGAATAAAAAAACCCCGAAAATTTTTATTTTCGAGGTTTAATTTTATCGCCTAATCTTTCTTCTTATTTTATAGATCAGGTAGTTATGACAATCTATTTTGAAGACATTACTTTTTTCACACTGCTTCCTCTATTCGTAGTTACTTTCACAACATAAACTTGCTCTTGTCCTCTATTCATTTTAAGGTTTAAGGCAACTTCTTTGTTTAAATAACTATTGGTGTCTGATTTTAAAAGCACCGCTTTTCCAGTTGAATTGAATACTTCAATTTTTACATCGGACACATAATCAAAGTTGTATTTGATAGTAAGTACATCTTTGAAAGGAACAGGGTACGCATCAAAACCTGCAAGTTCCATTTTACTGGTTGTTTGAGTTGGTGCCAAAGTAATTGGACATTCTAGTAGTGGAACATCATAACCTATGAATATTCTACAACCATCGAAAGCATTGTTGATTGCATCAACAGCACCTGCAATATCTGAAAGAGAAAGACCATTTGTAGAACCTCCTCCTAACGCTGTGTTGGCTAAATCAAACAATCCTTGAACTGTTTTATCAGTCAATACATTCACAACATTTGCAGGAATATCATAACGTTGATAGTCATTATTCACTGTTCCGTCAAGATTACAAGAACGTTCTTTAGGAATATCTGAACCACAGCCTCCTTCAGGATCTGCGGTAACTAACACTCCTCCTTGCAATGCAAAATCACCAAGTGCGCCATTGATGCCTATGTTAAGGCCTAAAGTGATGGTTTGAGACAACAAAGTGTTATTGATTTTTCCATTTTTCAAATAAGAAGATGGCAATTCACAGACATTGTAAGCACCCGATAGTTTGTAACTTCCACCACCACCAGGTAAAACATCAATAACACAAGATGCAGTACTTATGGAAACAGTATTACTTCCAGATCCAATAAACATTGTACCTCCATAAGAATTCAAAGCTCTTTCGATAATGGCTATGGTAGTGTATTTATTAGAAAACCCACCCTCGTCATCCGGAGCACATGACATGCCTCCGAGATTACCATAAGCACCTTGAGTATAAGTACATAAAGCTTTGGCACAAGATTCAATTAATACAGAAACGGACTCGATATCGTAACAACTTTCAGTCGTTGTGGCTTTTATATAATAGGTTCCAGATACTGATACCGCATTTGGATTTGCCAATTGTATTGTTGCACTTGCATTAGTCCAATAAGTCAAGGTTGCTCCATACAATGTACTTCCTGCTGTCACTGATGCAGCAGTTAAATCAACTGTTAACGGAGAACAAACTGATGGAGGACTTGTAATTACTAAAATCGGATTCGGATTTACTGTTAACACAACATCGTCAGTTGGAGTTCCGCATGACGGTGTTGCATTACTTGTAGTGGTTAATCGTAATGTAACGGTACCAAAACCAGCAACACTAACTGTAGAAGTTAATGAAGATGGAGTAGCAATAGTAGCTTGTGCAGTACCTGTTTGACCAACTTGTGACCAAGCTGATGTACCATTGGATCCTGAACCTGCCAAAGTAAATGAAGTAGGTCCGGAAGGAGCAGTCTGACATTTAGCTTCATCAGGTCCTGCAGCAGCAGTTGGATTTGCGTGTACTGTTAGCACTATGTCGTCTGTAGGATTTCCACAATTACTAGTAGTACTTAGTCGTAATGTAACGGTACCTATACCAGCAACACTAACTGTCGAAGTTAATGAAGATGGAGTAGCAATAGAAGCTTGTGCAGTACCTGTTTGACCAACTTGTGACCATGCTGAAGTACCACCACTTGCAGTACCTGCCAGAGTAAATGAAGTAGGTCCAGATGGAGCAGTTTGACATTTAGCCTGATCTAATCCAGCACTATTAGTATTATTTGCGTTAACAGTCAAAGTAACCTCATCAAACGCAGTTCCGCAGGACGGTGTTGCATTACTTGTTGTGGTTATTCTTAAAGTAACGGTACCAATACCCGCAACACTTACAGTAGATGTTGGTGAACCCGGTGCAGCAACAGTAGCCTGCGCGGTACCTGTTTGACCAACTTGTGACCAAGCAGATGTACCATTAGATGCTGAACCTGCCAAAGTAAATGAAGTAGGTCCGGAAGGAGCTGTTTGACATTTAGCTTCATCAGGTCCTGCAGCAGCAGTTGGATTTGCGCTAACTGTTAGCACTACGTCGTCTGTAGGATTCCCACAATTACTAGTAGTACTTAGTCGTAATGTAACGGTACCAATACCAGCCACACTAACTGTAGAAGTTAATGAAGATGGAGTAGCAATAGTAGCTTGTGCAGTACCTGTTTGACCAACTTGTGACCATACTGAAGTACCACCATTTGCAGTACCTGCCAGAGTAAATGAAGTAGGTCCCGATGGAGCAGTTTGACATTTAGCCTGATCTATTCCAGCACTATTAGTATTATTTGCGTTAACAGTCAAAGTAACCTCATCAAACGCAGTTCCGCAGGACGGTGTTGCATTACTTGTTGTGGTTATTCTTAAAGTTACGGTACCAATACCAGCAACACTTACAGTAGATGTTGGTGAACCCGGTGTAGCGACAGTAGCCTGCGCGGTACCTGTTTGACTAACTTGTGACCAAGCTGAAGTACCACCACTTGCAGTACCTGCCAAAGTAAATGAAGTAGGTCCGGAAGGAGCAGTCTGACATTTAGCTTCATCAGGTCCTGCAGCAGCAGTTGGGTTTGCGTTAACAGTCAAAGTAACTTCTTCAAACGCAGTTCCGCAGGACGGAGTTGTAGTGCTTGTTGTGGTTATTCTTAAAGTAACGGTACCAATACCGGCAACACTTACAGTAGATGTTGGTGAACCCGGTGTTGCAACAGTAGCCTGCGCGGTACCTGTTTGACTAACTTGTGACCAAGCTGAAGTACCACCACTTGCAGTACCTGCCAGAGTAAATGAAGTAGGTCCAGAAGGCGCGGTCTGACATTTTGCTTGATCAGGTCCTGCTGCAGCAGTTGAATTTGCGTTAACAGTCAAAGTAACCTCATCAAACGCAGTTCCGCAGGACGGTGTTGCATTGCTTGTTGTGGTCATTCTTAAAGTAACGGTACCAATACCCGCAACACTTACAGTAGATGTTGGTGAACCCGGTGTAGCGACAGTAGCCTGCGCGGTACCTGTTTGACCAACTTGTGACCAAGCAGATGTACCATTAGATGCTGAACCTGCCAAAGTAAATGAAGTAGGTCCGGAAGGAGCAGTCTGACATTTAGCTTCATCAGGTCCTGCAGCAGCAGTTGGGTTAGCATTCACAGTTACAATAAATGATGTTGTACCAAAACAACCTGGATTAGTTAAGCTTTCACTACGAGCATAAATAGTAGTTGTGCCAATTGCCGCACTAAAAGGTAAAGTTATTTCACTGGTAAAATCAGAATTCAAATAGTAGTGAATTGTACCACCGGTATTGGTTGTTCCTGTAGTCAAGTCTACTAAAGCACGACCAGTAGCTAAGATTTCACAAGCGGTTTTATCAGTAACTGTTACAACAGGTTTTTTTCCAGTGTTCCCAAATAAATAAGGACCGGCAAAATCTTTCAGCTCACTGCCAAAAGCGCCTTCGTTTGGACCACCACCACTACTACGGGTTTTAACCAATAAACTACCCAGTATATTGCTACAAGGCGATTGATCCCCACGTTTATCCAATCCAAAAGCGGTAAGATTGATGCCTATTTCAACAAACTGATATCGTGTATACATATCTACATCTGTTGGCGTAGTTCCTTCCCATGTATTCCATGGTGGTGCTTGTGTACGAGAATTTTCAAATGTAGCAAAATCATCATTAACTCTACCCCACATATTTATACCCGTTCCTATAGGATTAATGGCAGCATAACCGTAATTCCCTGAATCTGTTCCTTTTTCGAAAGCTACACTTTTATCAACATTAAAAGGGCTGTTGGGCTTTGTAGTATATGCATCAAAAGTCGCTTGACTCATCCAAACTCTGACCCTGATAGAAGGAACATTTCCCCCATTTATGTAATCTACCGAAATAATGATGGTTCCCGGAATCGCAACAGAACCGTCAGCATTAAAAGTAAATGCGGTTCGACCTCCATCAGGACCGATTTTTGCAGGATCAGACAAGTCTGCCGGTGTTTCTAATGCGGTGCGAAAGAATTCAAAATCGACGTGCTTGTTACCATTAGTCACAACTAAGGAAGCTCCTGCATAAGCCCAAAGCGTTGTAAAGGGTCTTGGGTTTCCAGTTGGTGGATCAGTAATTGGATCGGGAATTCTGATTCCTTCCCCTCTTAAATGAGCATACACATCAATAATGTCATCTTTTTGGGGAACACTACCAGAAGTCCCGATAGCCCAAGTTGATGGATTATCTGAATTCTTGTCTCCGCTACCTGCAAAATAGGATGTTTCAGCATTACCACCTTTTACGTAGGTATCTCTTCCATAAACCGCATCCAGCCATAGGTATCTTCCTGTCCAAGTTGCAGGATTGCTAGGATCATACCCTGCAATAGGAACCACAGGATAAGGAAAAGGAGCGGTAGGAGCAAATATCGATTGTCTTCGCTCAAAAGACGTATTTGTCATCGGATTCGGAATTGGGTCTGAAGCTGGATTAGCAGGTGGTGTCGCTTGATCTATTACCCCTAAGCCGCTTGCGCCCAAAAACCAATCATCAGTATTTGCGCCATCAATAAGTGGAACAACTGCTGGATTAGGTTGAAACTGAAACAAGCCGGAATAAACATCCCCGTCAATACCAAAATTGGCTTTGACAGCAGACGAACCGACATCTTGCCCATAGAAATTGGGTGCGAAACCTAACCCTAAAAGCAGTAACGTAGTATAAAAAAAGAGTTTTTTAACTAACGCATTCATCCCAAAAAATTTCAAAAACTGCGTATTTAAACGCCAAGAAAAAGTGTTACAATACTCTTGTTCACTTTTCATCTTACAAAAAATAAATTTTTTCATAATAAAAGTATTTTTAAGCCATACGTTAGATCTAAAAGGAAGTTTACAGATTTGGGAAAGAAAAACTTAAAGAAACATAGTCCATCTTCACTAAAATAATGAAGTCACCGTCATTAATAATGTTTTTATTAGCACAATAAAAACAAAAAAATTTTTGCTACGCCAAAATCAATTTGCTAAAAAATATTAATAAGTACAATTATAATAGAACTGGCAGCTTACATTTTGGAGAAACGTAGCTCTCAGAAAATAACCCCTCTTCAGTTAAAAAAATGAAGTCAACCATCATATTAGGATATCAAAATTCAAAGAACCAAGTTCATATCCCAAATATTTATAAAAAAAGTATTTCACTAGAAACAGCCTAATTATTTACTCTCAATAAAATTAACCATTAAAAAAAAAAGGGAAATAAAAATAAGATTATACTCGTTTAAATTCCATTTTAATCGACAAAGAGCATCGTATATTAGGAAAATTAGTATGTAAATATAAAATATTTTATTTATAACTATTTGATTATTAGTGTATTACGTGTTAAATTTAATAATAAATTAAACACGATTTTTCCTATCTAGAACAAATATTTTTTTTATTAGAATTATTGAATAATAAAAATTGCATTGCCTAAATTTTATTCTTTCAAAGTAGATTGCTTTTTTACCAATTTCTAAAAATTTTACTTCTTTATAATTCAATGATATAGAGATTCCACGAATTCTTAAGACACCATTTGACAAGATCCTTGATTTCCAATATATAGCATTAATCGAATAAAAAAAATCACTTTTTAAAATAAAAAACATATCATAATGGATAATTAAATAAAACTAAAAACCAGTGTTTTTTTAAACACTTTTAAGCCCAATGTTTTTATAGTATTTAGACGAAGCCGTCTAATGTATTTTTCTACAATGTAGCTTTACTTATAGGCCATAAATTAAAAGATAATCAACGGTTATTGTTTCATCACCAATATCTTTTAAAATCAGAATTGTTTAAAATAAATTTCCCTTTCAAATAGCGATTAAGAGTAAATTATTTATTCATTTCCAAAAGAGAAGCAACTTCCAAATTAATGCTGCACTCATTCTCCAAAGTGAATTTTAAAACTCATTGCCTTTTTACCAGTAAAGTCATTATAATAGCTCGATTTTAGGCACAAAAAAACCTCGAAAGTTTTTACTTTCGAGGTTTAATCTATTCTAATCCCTCTCTATATTTTTTGGGATTAGTAAATTATTAAAACTTATTTAGAAGACATTACTTTTTTGATACTACTTCCTCTATCAGTAGTTACTTTGACAAGATAAACTTGCTCTTGACCTTGATATGTATGAAGGTGTAGCATAATTTCTTTGCCCAAATAACTATTAGTATCAGTTTTTGAAAGTACAGGCATTCCTTGTGAATTTAATACTTCAATTGTAACGTCAGATTGGTAATCAAAATCGTATCTGATTGTAAGAACATCTTTAAAAGGAACTGGATATGCTGTAAAACTAGCAGTCACTGTTGGTGCAGCTGGTTTAGCAAGCGGATCAGTTGGGTTACGTAAAGTAACCGTACCGCTTATAACACAGTTGTTCGCATCTTTCACTATCCAATTGTACACTCCCGCAGTTAAACTGCCAAAGAAATTAGATGTTTGGTACGTACTTCCACCATTGATGGAATACATGAATGTACCCGTTCCGCCAGTGGCGTTCACCGTGATTGAACCATCTTTTAATGCTTCACAACAGGAAGGATTTACTGCTGCTACTGATACCGCTATTAATGCCGGATTCAGTAAAGTAACAGTTCCACTCATCATACAGCCATTGGCATCTTTTACCACCCATTTGTATTCCCCATCCATAAGGGCAGTAAATACATTAGACGTTTGGTAATTTAATCCATTATCTGCAGAGTACATCAATACCCCTGTTCCTCCTGTTGCTGTGATGGTAAATGAACCGTCGGCTCCTCCATTACATTTAGGATTTGTAGGTGTTGCTGACGCAACTATCATTACTGGATTAATTAAATTAACCGTACCTCTGGAAATACAACCATTGTTCTCTTTAACCGCCCATTGATATTGTCCACCTGCTAAAGCAGTAAACACATTAGACAATTGGTAAGTAGCACCATCATTTAGAGAGTACATCAAAGGAGCAGTTCCTCCCGTAGCATTAACAGTAATCGAACCGTCAGTTCCTCCATTACATTTAGGATTCACAAGAGTTGCTGTTACTGTCACCGCTGGTGGAGTGGTCAAGATAAACGTACCTTTCAACAAGCAGCCATTGGCATCTTTCACTCTCCATTTGTATTCCCCTGCCGCAAGACCTGCAAACACATTGGATGATTGATAAGTAAGACCTTGATTAATAGAGTACGTTAATGTGCCAGTACCTCCTGAAGCGATAATCGTAATCGAACCGTCTGTTCCTCCATTACATTTAGGATTCACAAGAATTGATGTTGCGACAATCAGTGGAGGATTGGTTAAAGTAACCGTACCTCTCAAGATGCAATTATTAGCATCTTTTACCACCCAGTTATATGTTCCAGCAAGTAATCCGCTAAATACATTAGATGTTTGGTAAGTCGCTCCATCATTGATAGAATACATCAGTGTTCCTGTACCTCCAGTAGCAGAAATGGTTATTGAACCGTCAGGATCATAACAACATTTAGGATTTATTGGAGTAACATTAGCCACAAGCAATGCTGGTTGTGCAATAGTTTCTGAACCTTCCATAATACATCCGTTGGCATCTTTTACAATCCAAGTGTAAGTGCCGGCGGTAAGACCAGTGTACACTTTTGGAGAGGCTTGAGCCAAGAATCCTGCGCCATTGAAGTTCACCATATAAGGAGAAGTT
>NZ_JBHZQA010000023.1:0-9263 GCF_042787335.1 Flavobacterium fructosi
AACTGGGGGCTAATACTAAATCAGTTCTTAACTATTTTTGAAAAAAGGGTTCAACTTTAATTAAAAAGTCAAACCCCTATATTTTTAACTTACACACTTTACGGGATAGTGTCTTTTATAATTATAAATCTCTTTTTTGACATCATTTACAATATCTATTATTTCATGTTTTGATTTAGCTTCAATCTTTTTTTCAATAATTTCGCCATTTTTTAAGCATATTTTCACCCCATATCTGTTGTAAATACTCATTCTTACAACAAGTGTAAAAATTAGTAATACCGAGAGTGTTATCATGATATTGGTTTGTAAAAACAAAAAAGAAAATGACGCGATACAAACTGATATTAAAATAATTAAAAATTCAGAAAATGGTTTCCTTTTATTTACGGTAATATAGATTTCATTCAGTTCAGAAAACAAAATTTCTTTTTGCGCTCTTTCTTTACAATTTAAAATCATACCTTCTTTATCTAAGGTTATTTCTTCAAGTTTATTTTTAAAAATCATATTAATTTTTTGTTAAATTCTAGGTTCATATAATCTCTCTTTTACTCTGAAATTTACTTATTTCTCCAAATTTTATATAATAAATAAATGATGCAACCTGTTCCCATTAACATTACTGATATTTGTATTGATGACAGTAAATCAAAAATTATTAACGAATTCACTTGTTAGAGGTTTGAATTGAGTGCAAACGTACCTTCAATAAATAGCATTTACTTACGGGAAACCTCATTTGGAGTAATAAAATTATAAAATAATCAAATTTGATAAGTATACGGTATTACATATAGTAAAGCGGGTAATATTTTTTTTTATTAGGTAGATATAAGTATTTAGGCCCCTCGGTTTGTGCTACTTTATATTGTTTCTAATGATACTTTCATCGTCATACTTATAGTGCTCCGTATTGTAGTAAATTATTTGATGTTTGTTTTCTTTTGTAGAGTGTGTAGGAGTGATCGTGAAAAGTATGATAAGTGGTAGTAACAAGATTTTTTTCATTAAATAATTTAAATAGATATGTTTATTCGCAGCAAATAGTTACGATTTTCAACTGAGTTTTTAGGACTTTTTTTATTTGCTTACTCGTTAGTAATTCTTTTTTTTGAGCCTTATCTAATTTCACGCCTAAAGCTTCCCATTTTATTTTCATATATGGGTATTTTGATAATGAATTGAAATTTCCTTTTAGTGATTTTTTATAATGTTTAATATATTCTTTTACGTAATTTTCATAATCATTAACCTTTTTATCCCATTTTTCTTCTATCGAATTTTTATTTATTTTTAAAAGTTGTAATTCAAAGACAGCATCATTTTTTACAATCATTTTTTTTTTTTTTTAGTGAAATGAATTAATTTATCCGTAAATATTTTCGAAAAATTAATGAAATTTACGGCTGGAATAGATGCAAAAGTTAAAAATGGAAGTATTAAAATATTGGTTTGTTAGACTCCCTATCAGTTCTAATTTACAAACAATGATATATTATATTTTCACCCAATTAGAAGCAATCCAATCTAATAATTGTTCTCTATAAACTTCATTTTCCAAAATAGAATGTTGTAATAGACTTTCTACTTTTTGAAAACTTATTTTTGTTTGAGGTACCTTATATCTTTGCAAAAATTGGTTGCAAAAATGAACTACTTCAAATTCTTCAGTTTTATCTAGATATATACGTTCTATAATTTCATTGTAAGTGAGATTATTACTTACGTCAACTGTTTGTGAATATCCTGTAAATGCTAAGTCTTCAGTAGTAAAATTGGCCATTTTAGATGATTTTAAAGTTTAAAGGGCAAACTTATAACCAAAAAAAATAAGTTCTTTACGGGAAACCGTAAAGTGGTTGATTATTTTGAAAAAAAATGTAATTGATGGAAATTAAAAATAGTGTACCGATTCACTAAACAGAATATCTTTGAGTTTAGTTTATAATCTGTACATTAATACAGAATTGATAAAAAGTGCTTAAACTAATCCTAAATCTTTTGCTATGGCAATTAAATGAACGTTATTACTAGCTTTAAAGTACACTTTTAGTTTATTGATGCGTTTTTCTATACTACTGGTACTGTTGGGTGTTGTGCCTAACTGTTTGAATCTTTCTGCAATTTCATCTAAGATATGACCTTTAGATAATAACTTTAAAAGAGAAATGTCATAAGCTTCAATTTCAAAAATTGACTTGTCTCGCATCGTATGAGATAGTTCCGCCGAGACAATTTTGTCTTCATTGTCATAAATACGCTGAATTGTGTGTTGCAGTTCTGGTATACTATTACGCCCTTTCGAAACGTAAGCATTAATGCCTAAATTATTAAATAGTGATTGTATCCTAAAGGATTTGTCTTCTATCGAAAAAACTATTGTCTTGATATCGGGTTGCGCAATTTTTACGGCTTCGATAAGTTCTTCACCAGAATTGAGCTTGTTTTTGCTATGGTCGGTTTTAAATGATAAATCACTAATCAATAGGTCATAGGGGACATTATCGAGAAGTGCTTTTTTAATTTTTAAATAAGCATCGTCACAGTATTTAGCATGATGAATCTCTACAATAGATAATGTCTCCAGCGCTTGAATTACCGCAATGCTTATGGTATCTAGATCTTCGGCAATTAAAACTTTATTAAACATAGTCATTCTGATTATATTGGAAATAGTATTGTTACTTTAAAAACATTTGTTAGATTTAGTTTCAAAAGTAACAGTTCCTTTTATAGCTTGAGTACGGTTTTCCACATTCTATAGTTCATTTCTTTATTTTTTTTATCAAATGTTGCTCCAACCCAATTATCACTGTAATCTATTTGTAATTTATTTCCGTTTTTTTAAAGTTAGCATTAGGGCGCAACTATTAAAAATGGTAATTTGAGTGCTTTTTGTGCATTAAAACGAAACAGAAAATGTATCGAGAATCTTTTTTAATGGTAATTATTCTAGTTCTCGATATAGTTTTTCTGTAGAAAATTAATTAAAATGACGCAAATTACCATCAAAAACTAATTACACACAACGGGTATTATTAAGAAATATTTACATAAATGATAGTAATTCATCCAAACCTATTCAATTAAAACTTTACATTTTATTTACTATATTTAAATTGGAAATGTAATATGTACTTTGAATCCTTTGCCAGATTTTGTTTCAAAAGTTATTGTTCCTTTTATAGACTGGATACGGTTTTCTATATTTTGTAATCCATTTTTTAGATTTAATTCTTCGATCGTAGCTCCCACGCCATTATCACTATAATCTATTTGTAATTTGTTTTCATTTTTTTTGAAAATTAGTACTGCTAAACTGCATTGGCTGTGTTTTTTCATGTTGACAAGCAATTCTTGAAGTACACGGTACATTGTTATTTTTGTATTATTGTCTACACTTAACCAGTCAATCGTATCTATTCCGTTGATTAAGACATTAATTGCAGAGCTGTTGAATGCAGACATCATTTCTTTTAAGTTAGAAGTAAATAGAGGCCCTGCTTCTATAGAACTATTTTCTTTAGAAATGTTTCGCGTTCGTGAATATATAGTATCAAGGTGGCTAAGTAATATGTCTTTATTCGCATTGGTCGATAGATCTTGTGTTTCTGCAAAAGCCATGGTATGGAAAACATCGTTAGCCAGTTCATCATGCAGTTTTTTAGCAATGCGTATCTCGGTGTTGTACGCGCTTTTTATTTTTTCTCTTTTGTTTTTGGCTACAAGGAAATTACCAACACGAATACTCATAGTTATAATAACTCCAACTACGAAGTATAAGAGCAAGTTTTTGTTATGTTGTTGTTCTTGTTGTAGTATGGTTTGTGCTTTTAGTTTTTGATTTTCGTTCTTTTCTTTAGTTGAATCGTATCTGATTTTAGCAAATTGATTTTTGGCTTTTAGCCTAACTTTATTAATGCTATCATTTATTTTGAGGTACAGTGTTGAAAATTCTTTGGATCTATTTCCAGGACTGTTTTGGATTAAAAATTCTAAACATTCCAAACGATCATCAACATGATTTACTTTTGTCGCTTTTTGATAGGCTAAGTAAGCATAATTAATAGCCAAATTCATGTTCTGTTTTTTATGGTATTCGGAAAGATGATAATAACTGCCAATAAGTCCTCGGTCATTCTTTTCTTGGATTCTTATTTTTTTGGATTGATTTAAATAATCAAGTGCTTTTAGGCTTCCTGTTTTGTAGTAGCAATAGCCTAAATTATCTAGTACTCGAGCAAAAGCTTCTTTATCCTCTATGATTTCTTTTTTTGAGGTCAGAGTAGAAAGAATTTCTATGGCATCGTGGAATTTGTTTTGTGCCAGATAGACTAAAGCGATATTGTTTCTAATGCCATATCGTTCAATTGAATCTGTTTTTAAATTCAATGCTTTATTGAAATAGTAAAGGGCATTGTCATTGTCAAAAGTACTAAGATAGTTATTCCCTAGTATATTATAAATATTCCATCTGCCATTGGGGTATTTCTCATTGTTTTCTAAAAATGGAAGTGCTTCGACAGCTGTAGCTTCACTGCTCGAATAGTCCGAAGAATTCCTATGAATTTCCGCCAGCCATCCTATTGAGTGAATAATTCTTGAAGTATCTTTTTTTATTTCTGCAAGAGATTTTGCTTTGTTATAATAGTAGTACGAACTATCAAATTCTTCATTCTCATAATGTTTGTGACCAATTGCTAAGAGACTATTAATCTCTGTAACATCGGGTTTCTTCTGAGAATTCTTTTGCGTATTTTTTTCGCAAGATTGTATGACAAAAAGAAAGTCTAATAGTAGTATGTAAATTGGAAAATGGAGTTTCTTTAGAATCATTTACCGAAAGTACAGAAATTAATTACAACACAAAAGTTATCTGATTGGTATATTTTCTTAATTTGTAAATAGCCTTTAAAAACAAAAAACCCCAATCTTTCGATTGAGGTTTCTATATAAGTAAGTAATCTAAATTGAGTTGATAAAACGTTTATTTTACTTTATTAAGTACTGCTTTGAAAGCTTCAGGGTGATTCATCGCTAAATCTGCAAGAACTTTACGGTTCAATTCGATTCCGTTAGCTTTTACTTTACCCATGAATTGTGAATAAGACATTCCTTCCAATCTAGCTCCAGCGTTGATACGTTGAATCCATAATGCACGGAAATTTCTTTTGTTCACTTTTCTGTCACGGTAAGCGTAGCACATTGCTTTCTCTACCGCGTTCTTAGCAACTGTCCAAACGTTTTTTCGTCTACCAAAGAAACCTTTGGCTTGCTTCATTATTTTTTTTCTTCTTGCTCTTTTAGCAACTGAATTTACCGCTCTTGGCATAATTTTATTGTTTTTTTGTAGCAGGCGTCCCGAATTAAATCAAGAGAACTTAAAAGCCATACTCCAAGGTTATTTTAAATTGTTTTAACCTAAAGAATTATATAATTCTTAATTGTTGTTTGATGCTTTTCATATCTGTTTTGTGAACTAGCGCAGAGTGTGTCAATGCTAATTTACGTTTTTTAGATTTTTTAGTCAAGATGTGACTTTTAAAAGCATGCTTTCTTTTAATCTTTCCAGAACCAGTAACTTTAAAACGTTTCTTGGCGCTAGATTTGGTTTTCATTTTAGGCATTTTTTCCTAGTGTTTTAATTTATTCTTACTTACTTATTTTTAGTCTAATGTTTAAAAGGCAAAAGGTTAAAAGTCAGCTTATGACTTTCGACTTTATGACTTTTGACTTTAAGACTTATTTTTTCTTCTTCGGAGCAATGAACATAATCATTCTCTTTCCTTCCAGAACTGGCATCGCTTCCACTTTACCAAACTCTTCAAGATCTGTAGCTAATCTCAATAATAAGATCTGACCTTGATCTTTATAAATGATTGAACGTCCTTTAAAGAATACAAAAGCTTTTAATTTTGCTCCTTCTTTCAAGAACTTCTCTGCATTTTTTCTCTTAAATTCATAATCATGTTCATCTGTTTGAGGTCCAAAACGAATTTCCTTAACGACTACTTGTGTAGATTTCGCTTTTAGGATTTTATCACGTTTCTTTTGCTCGTAAACAAATTTCTTGTAATCCATGATTTTGCAAACCGGAGGTTCAGCATTAGGGGAAATCTCAACTAAATCCAATTCAAATTGATCCGCTAATCTTAAAGCTTCTGAAAGTTTAAAAACTCCAGGCTCAATATTTTCACCTACAAGTCTCACTTCTTGTACACCACGAATAAGACTGTTTATTCTGTGGGCATCTTTTTTTTCTACGCGAGGTTGGTAACCTCTGTTGCTTCTTATTGCTATGACTTTATAATTTAAGTTAAACTGTAAATACTTTTAATGTTTTATTGATCTCTTCGTTTACAATAGCAACAAATTCTTCTATTGTAACGCTTATATTTCCTTTTCCTTCCTGTCCATGACGACGGATTGAAATGGTACCATTCTTCTCTTCTTCCTCGCCTACAATCAACATAAACGGGGTTTTCTGCATTTCGGCATCCCTAATTTTCTTGCCAATTGTCTCGTTTCTATTGTCTACGAGGGCGCGAATTTCGTGATTTTCTAGCAAATCTAAAACTTTTTTCGCATATATTTCATATTTCTCACTCAAAGACAAGATTATAGCTTGTTCTGGCATGAGCCAAAGAGGGAATTTTCCTGCAGTATGCTCTAGTAAAATAGCAATAAATCGTTCCATTGATCCAAAAGGAGCTCTGTGAATCATCACGGGTCTGTGTAATTCGTTGTCAGATCCTTTATAAGTCAAATCAAAACGTTCCGGTAGGTTGTAATCCACCTGAATCGTTCCTAATTGCCATTGTCTTCCCAAAGCATCTTTTACCATGAAATCCAGTTTTGGACCATAGAAAGCAGCTTCACCATATTCAACTACAGTGTCTAAATTTTTATCTTTGGCGGCATTGATAATCGCATTTTCTGCTTTTTCCCAATTTTCATCGCTACCTATATACTTATCTCTATTCTCTTTGTCTCTCAAAGAAATTTGGGCAGTAAAGTTTTCGAAACCTAATGAACCAAATACATACAGAACCAAGTCAATTACCTTCTTAAACTCTTCATCCAGTTGTTCCGGAGTACAAAAAATATGCGCATCATCTTGAGTAAACCCTCTTACACGGGTTAAACCGTGTAATTCACCACTTTGTTCGTATCTGTAAACGGTACCAAATTCAGCATAACGCTTCGGTAAATCTTTGTATGACCAGGGACGTACATTATAAATTTCACAGTGATGAGGACAGTTCATTGGTTTTAATAAAAACTCTTCTCCTTCGGCCGGAGTGCTTATAGGTTGAAAACTATCAGCACCATATTTTGCATAATGCCCTGAAGTTACGTATAATTCTTTCTGACCAATGTGTGGCGTAATCACTTGCTCGTATCCACCTTTTTTCTGTGCTTTTTTCAAAAACTGTTCTAATCGATCTCTTAAAGCGGCTCCTTTTGGTAGCCACAATGGTAAACCTGCACCTACTTTTTGTGAAAACGCAAACAGCTCCAGTTCTTTACCTAATTTTCTATGATCGCGACGCTTAGCCTCTTCAAGTAATTCTAAGTATTCAGTCAAATCCTTTTGTTTAGGAAATGAAGTTCCATAAACACGAGTCAGCTGTTTGTTTTTCTCATCACCACGCCAGTAGGCACCGGCAACACTCATGATCTTCATCGCTTTGATGATTCCAGTATTAGGAATATGGCCACCACGACATAAATCAGTAAACGTATCGTGATCGCAAAACGTAATCGTTCCGTCCTCAAGATTGGTAATCATCTCTGTTTTATAAACGTTGTCCTTATATAGTTCTAAAGCTTCAGCTTTAGAAACGGGACGTAATTTGAATTCATGCTTTCCTCTTGATATCTCAAGAACACGATCCTCGATTTTTTTAAAGTCAGCATCTGTGATTTTCTGATCTTCAAAATCTACATCATAATAAAACCCATTAGATATTGCTGGCCCAAGAGTTAATTTAATCCCTGGGTACAATTCCTCTAGCACCTGCGCCATCACATGTGAAGTCGAATGCCAAAAAGCTTTCTTTCCATCAGCGTCATTCCAGGTATATAATATAAGACTGCCGTCAGTCGTCAAAGGAGTCGTGGTTTCCACAGTTGTACCATCAAAAGAAGCCGAAATCACATTTCTGGCAAATCCTTCACTAATGCTTTTAGCAACATCCATAGGTGTTACCCCTGGAGCAAACTCTTTAACTGACCCGTCGGGCAAAGTAATCTTAATCATTGTATATTATTTTAAGAATGCAAATATAGACCATTACAAAAATACATACAATATATATGTAAGGTTTGTTACTATATAGGTGTAAAAACTAAATCGGCACTCCTTATATATAGGTATAGGGTGAATGTTTTGTTTAGGAGCTATTTCCCGCTATCCACTATATCTTTGTGTTTTTAAAGAAAAAACACAAAGGATGCCGCTTTTATCGGGGCTATGGTGTCATGTTGCATCGAGTTTGTTATTTTGACAAAGGATAAATCTCATTTCTAAGTATTCATTTGCTATCATATAGCACTGTAGCTTTCATATATATGTAGAATTCATTACCGAAATATAGAATGATTACCACTCATCCTATCCATTTCATCACCCTCTCCTTCGGAGGGGGCGGGGAGAGGAAAATAGTTTGGTTCTAAGGTTCATGTTTCCAGCGACTTAAAGATTATGTTAGGAAAAGGTCAAAAAAAAGGGATTAAAAAGCTTGAATAACGGTATAAAGGTGCTACTTTTGCACCCGCAACAACGCATACGTTCTTTAATAAACTGGCAAGTACTACGAATCGAAAACGAGAATTTATTTTCAAAAAAAGATTCTAAAAAGCTTGTGAGATTAGAAAACGCTTACTACATTTGCACCCCGCAAAAACAGGTAAGTTCCTTGACAAACTGATAAGAAAAGAAGAAGTAAATAGAGATAAAATTTCTCTAAAAAAAACTTTAAATATTTCTTGCCAGTTAAGAAAAGAAGTTGCATTTTTGCACCCGCTTTGAGAAACACTTTAACGAGTAGTTACAAGGCAAAAAAAACTGAAATAAGATTCAGTTTATAACAAGCAGAACACGTTCCTAGACATATTGAATTGACAGCCGTTTTAAGAGTGATCTTAAGACAAAAGAATAAGAGTAATAGAATTGAAAGATTTGAAAAAACCACTAGAACTTCAGTCACATAAATAAAGAGACCAGATTTATCTGGACTCACACAATATACGATGAA
>NZ_JBHZQA010000024.1:0-7522 GCF_042787335.1 Flavobacterium fructosi
GATGCTTGTGATTACTGGTGCAGTCTGATCGTCTACAGTTATGGTTTGAGTTGCACTTGAAGCATTACCACATACATCTGTAGCGGTATAGGTACGAGCAATGGAGTAGCGGTTCGCGCATGATCCCGGAGTTACAACATCGGCATGAATGATGGTCACTGTTCCAATACAATTGTCCGTAGCGACTACCGCAATATCATTGAATGCTGGAACGGCAGAGGCACAGCTTACAGTAGTGTTTGCAGGGATGCTTGTGATTACTGGGGCAGTCTGATCATTTACAGTTATGGTTTGAGTTGCACTTGAAGCATTACCACATACATCGGTAGCGGTATAGGTACGAGCAATAGCGTAGCGGTTCGAGCATGATCCGGGAGTCACAACATCGGCATGAGTGATGGTCACTGTTCCTATACAATTGTCCGTAGCGACTACTTCATTATCATTGAATGCAGGAACGGTAGAGGCACAGCTTACAGTAGTGTTCGCGGGGATGCTTGTTATTACAGGAGCAGTGTGATCGTTTACTGTGATGGTTTTTTCACAGTTTGAACTGCAACCATTTGTTGTTGTTGTTAACAACACTGTATAAGAATTGTTACAACCTGAACCCGCCGTAATCGTAACATTTTGGGAATTTGTAACGGAGGTTATAATAGCTCCGTTAGCGTTTGATAAAGACCATACGTAGGAACTTAATCCAGAAACCGCCGAATAACTATTTGATGATGATGGGCATACTAAGTCAGGGCCATTAATGACACAAGGTTGAGGTACCGAGATAGAAATATTTTTCCCAGGAGAAACATCAGACCCAAGATAACAAATATTTGAAATTCCATTTCTAGTTACTATTAACTGTATATTAAATGTACCTCCAGATATGAAAGTAGCAGAAACAGGTATGACAGTGATTGACGATCCTATTGAAGATCCACTAATAATTGCACCGGCGGTATTGTTTATTAAACTCCAAGAATAAGTAACTGTACTACTATTTGGATTTATAATACTAGAAATATAAGTTAATGAGTTGTTTTCTAAACAAGCGTTTTCAGGACCTGAAATGGAACATCGTGGTGGTATTATAACAGAAGAAGCAGAAAGTGATCTATCCTGACCTCCGCTGCCGCCGTCTAAACCTACTAAACTTGTGTGATAAGGTGATCCGCTGATAGTACTTCCTCCTCCGCCAAGACCCCAATCAATTTCAGCGGCAATATGTCCGCCCCACGCCAATACTACAGTTGGATTGGTAGTTGTAAAAGTAATTTTAAGGCTTGTTGTGGCATCTGAATTTGCTAATGAGCCTTGTGATACGTAGGAGATGCTGGTGATGGTCCCATTGTAAATTGTCATTTGTTTTTTAGCAGTTGGGAGCGCGTTAAAACTGGCAGTAGGTTGTCCAAGTATTGAAGATCCCAATGAACTTGGAGCAGGAATAGGAAATGTACTTGGTGCACCTAATCCAGGAATTACTGGATCTATAGTCGGATCTATGACTTCCTGATAATGACTGAAATTAGCAAAATGTGAGCCAGCAGGATTGTCTATGTTGTCATAATTTGTAATGTAATCAAGAGCACTTTGACCAGATTTTCTAGTATCCCATTGTATAATTAGTTCATGAGCCCCAGAACTTAATCCTTCCATGGTCATACGATAGGGTATCGACCACCCCTCACCGTAGTGAGCTTGAGATGAATTTAAATTTCCGTTGATCCAATCACCCGGAATTGGAGACGATGCCGATCCATTTTTTACCTGATCCAAATTTGCAGTAGTTGAAGCATCTGTAAACAAAGTTTCAGCATTAAACCCAGAAATGAGACCAGTAGCGGAGAGTGTAAAGGATTGACCTATATCATGGACCTCAATTAAATATTCATTATTGTATATATTTCCCAGACTATCCGCGATAACATACAGATATTGTTCCGGATGTATAAAAGGGGTTTCTACTAAAGTGAGTTTTACCATCTCGTCTGGCTGCCAATTACTTCCTGTAATAATTACATAACTACCAGGAGCATAATCTGATTTGTTGGTTTCAACTGCTGCCAATTGTGCGAACGCAACAGTATTAAAAATGGGGAAGCTGAATAATAAAAATAATAATATTTTTATCGATTGAGTAATAGTTGATTTCATATTGATTTGTTTTTAAATCGTTAGAAAGTGAAGTAAAATTTAATAATAAATATTACTTCTGAGAGTTTTTTGGTGTATTGTAGGTTGTGTAATTCTGATTAATTTATTGACCTTCATAGGTATCAAAGCTATTTTTGTATAAATAGTTATCGAGCGATAAAAAAATGGACAAACTGACACCATTTTTTTAATAAGGAATATCATATTTTGAAGAAAATTATTCCAATATTTTGGGGTTTTAACTTCAAAATTTTCAGTGCGGGTTAAAAAGATAAAGACTGGGTTATGTAATGTAATTTTTGTTTTCATATTAATCTTTTTTAAATAATAAACTGTTGTTTGCAATAAACTTCTATAATAAGTAATTAGATTTTTAATAAAACATTGTTTTATTTTTTATTTAGACCGATTGTTTTATTAAAATAATAGTGCATATATTAGTTTAAAAATGATTGCTCAGTAATAGTTATTATAATAATTAGTTCTGATAAATATTTATCTGTTTTAGTAATATCATGGAGACTAAAAGTTCACATAAATACTATCTGTGTTTTTTTAAAAACAAAAACTTTCTTTGGGTTAAAGAATATTTTCAGTCGTAGGTGACTTTCTTTTTTAAATACAATTCAATAAATAGAATTTTTAAATTTTTTTTTAAGAATGATTCTAGCTTTTTAAGGTTGAAAATTTTTCTTTTTGTGATTAAAGAATATTTTCAGTAGCAGGTGATTTACCCTTTTCTAAAATTTCGCAATAGTTAAACACACAATTTTTTAATCTTTGTTTCAAGAATGATATTAGTTTTGTTTAAGGATGAAAGCTTTCTTTTTTGGGTTAAAGAATATTTTCTGTCGCAGGTGACATTCCTTTTTTATATTTAAAACTATTTAAAATTGTAATTTCATAATCTAAAGTACAATGACTGTTTTAGATTTATAAAGATTAGAATTTTCTTTTTTTGGGCTAAAAGAATTTCTTTTTCTTTAGGTTCAATATTATTTTAAATTTTCAAACTAACAATAAAAGTTTGTTAATAGGAATAATCAAATTTAAGAATAATTATTGTTATTGATTTTTTTTTCCTACGAATTACTTAAATAATCGTTAAAATGTATTTTTTTGTATAAAAAAATTCACATTTATTTGATACAAAAAAAATTACAAACGCAACTATTTAATTTAGTCTCTTGTTTAAAATAAAAAATGGATAAAAAAAATAAAATACGAATCAAATTTTTAATATTTCTGTATATTAACAAGTATTGGGAATATTAATTTAGTATGCTTTGAATTAAGCTACAGTACTGAAAAAGGCATGAAATTTAACTTAGGAAGCCTAATTTATTGTTATTTAACAGGTATTATTTCTAATTTAGCTTCTAAATATATTTATAAAACTGTAATTATAAATTCACTTCTTCTATTCAATTGATGTTCTTCTTCACTGCATTTTACACCATCAGAGCATTTATTTACAAGTTGGGTTTCACCGTATCCTCTGCCAGTCAATCTAGTGGAATCAATTCCATTTTTGATTAACCATCCCATAGTAGATTTAACCCTTCTTTCTGATAAAGCTTCGTTGTATTTAAATGTCTGTCTGCTATCTGTATGAGAGCGTATATTTAATTTCATGGTTGGATTTTGGTTCAAAACATCTAATATTTTCTCCAGATCCAAAGCTGCTTCTTTTCTAATATTAGATTTATCTAAATCAAAATAAATCATTTTTATTCCAAAGCATTTACCCAAATCATCACCAATGGTCACTTTACATTTTGATTTTTCCAATGTGAGAGGCAAATAAGTTTTCCCATTTGTTTCGGCAATAGTTATTTTTTGTTCTATGGCGGTATATTCTGGTTTTTCAGCTCTCACATTATAAGTTTTCCCACATTCGACCTTAAAAGTATAGTTCCCTTTATCATCTGAATAGGTTGTATTAATAAGACTAAATTGACTATTATATAAGCTGATTTTTGCATCAGCAAGTAGTTCTTTAGTAACCAAATCTGTTATTTCGCCATACATTAGCTGTTCACAAATCAGTCTTTTGGTTTCCAAAAATTTATAAATATCATCATAGCCCTTACCGCCATCTCTGTTGGAACTAAAAAAACCTCTCCTTGATTTTGTATCAATTAAATAAGCAAAATCATCTTTAGGAGAATTCACATTAGCACCCACATTTTGAACTGCACTGAAAGTTCCATCTGTATTTATTTCAGACATGAAAACATCCAATCCTCCAAGACCTGGATGCCCGTCTGAGGCAAAATAAATCTCATTTTCATCAGTTACAAACGGAAAGGTTTCTCTACCCTCGGTATTGATTGTATTTCCGAGATTCAGAGGAGTTCCAAAACTGCCATCCTCACTAATTGTCACCTTAAATAAATCAGACTGACCTAATGTTCCCGGCATATCTGAAGCAAAATATAAATTTTTTCCGTCTGCGCTCAAGGCGGGATGGGCAGTACTGTAATTGTCACTGTCAAAAGGCAATTCAGTTATATTGGACCATTTATCATTCACCAAACTGGCTTTGTATATTTTTATTAAGGTAATATCATTTCCATCTTTCCTTTTTTTGCCATCGAGATAGTTGTTTCTGGTAAAATACACAGTCTTTCCATCAGCAGTAAAAACAGGAGAGGCTTCGTTAAATTTTGAGTTGATGTTCTTATCAAATTTCTTAGGTACTCCTGGAGTCATATTGTATTCTAAATCAGCTGCATATAAATTAGTGAAAGCTTGATTGGTCCACTTGTGTCTTCTTTTCCCCAAACTTCCGGTATCTCTAGCTGATGCAAAAACTATCTTGTTTGAATAGATTGCGGTTCCATAATCAGAATATTTAGAATTGATACCTGCATCTTCTACCTGGTATCTACCCGAATTAGCTTTTATAGCTTCTAAATAATTGGTATCTTTTTTAAAAAGCTTTCCTCTACTGTCGTTTCCTGATTTTTGAATAAATTTTTGCAACATTTCATCCGCCTTATCGCTTTGGCTAATAGAACGTAAAGATTGCGCATAGCGGTAATAATATTCCGATTCTAAATCAGTATCAGTAGCCATAGCGAATAATTCACCGTACCATTTAACAGCTTTATCCAGCTCACCATTGAAGTAATAGGCATTTCCTAATTTTTTAAACATATCGACGGATTTGTATCCTTTCTCGGCCACCCTTTCATAGGTTTTTATAGCGTCAACGTAGGCATAGCTATCATATTTTTTATCAGCTGCAGTTACCCTAGCTTTTTGAGAGTAAATGTTAAATGAAAAAACACTTATTATTGTTATGTAAAGTATAATATTTTTCATAATAATTATTTTTTAGAAGAATCTTGGAGTAACGATTTTAGTGTTGTTTTTAAATAATTCATAGCGCAGAAATATTTCATGCGAACCGGAATTATAACGGTTTAAATTAGTAGTTTCATGATCATAACCGTATCCTATGTATAAACCCTCTGAAACTTGAAAACCAACCATGGCGCTTAAAGCCGCACTCCATCTATAGGCGACTCCCACCACAAATTTATCACTAAACATAAAGTTTGCCGAAACATCTGCTTGAAGAGGAGCTCCCTCAACCATTTTGGTCAGTACAGCAGGTTTGAATTTGATATCACTATTTAAATCGAATACATAACCTGCAATCAAATAGTAATTAATTTTTTCTTTAAAAATAGCCACTTCATTGTCATCATATCTTTTTGACTCAATAAAATTAGGTATTGAAAAACCTACATAAGCTTTATCAGAATGTAAATATACACCAGCACCAATATTAGGTGAGAATTTGTTACTATAATCATGTAGGCTTGGATCGTCGTCGGCTGGATTTAGTCTGGTGACATCCAAATCGAAGAGGTTAGCAGTTGCTTTGATCCCAAATGATAGTTTAAAAGTCTCCGAAGCTGGAATGGTATAGGACAAATCTGCAGATATGGTGTTCTCGTGAGTAGGTCCTATTTTATCATTAACAACAGTGACTCCTAATCCCAAATTGTTTGCATTTAATGGCGTATTTACAGAAACTGCATTAGTTACCGGTGCGCCATCTAGTCCTACCCATTGTGTACGATGTAAGGCAAAAATACTTAGTACTCCTCTTGACCCTGCATAAGCAGGATTAATATTGATTGTGTTGTACATGTATTGCGTAAATTGAGCATCTTGTTGTGCAAAACTTACTATGAATGTAAACATCAAAATGAAGGAAAATAGTTTTTTTTTCATAATAGATTCTTATTATTTTAATTAGCTATCGAACGTATTAATAAATAGTTCAAAAGATCAAATTGATAAAATTATTACTTTTTATCATTTGAGGATAAGTTCAGTTCATTTATTTTAGTATACACCTGAGAACAATTGAGTCCTCAGGTGTATAAATTTAATTATTTTGTAAGGTATAAATACCCGTCTTTTTTATTCGTTTGAATATTACCATTATTGTCAATTGAAGTGTAATTCAGAATATAAAAATAGGTTCCAGTAGGCAAACCAGAAGATTGACTGAGTGTTGTTCTACCTTGAGAAATACCATTGAAAACTCTGGTTGTATTATTATAGCCAGCAGTTTCAAAAACCAACACCCCCCAACGGTTATAAATTTCAACCGTATTAGTAGGATAACAGTCCGTAAGATCAAGATTATCAATAATGAAATTTTCATTAATTCCATCTCCATTTGGTGAGAAGGCATTATGAACCAATACGGTACCACATCCTAATACAATACCATCGCAATCATTATCAATACTCATTTTTATGATTAATGGACAGTTCTCATTAGCAACTTTGTATTCAAAATAATAATTGCGAACATTTAAACCAAAAGGAGAAAATATACTTCCTTGCAATTTACCCGTATTATCTATGTCTGTCCAAGTTCCATTTATTGGAGTTCCTATTGGTAATAAAATTTTTAAATCGATAGTCAATTGACTATCTGAATTACAAGCTGAACTTTCTATTGTAAGAGGAGCGGTTACGGTCAACACTAATTCCTGGTCGGCAGTGCATCCGTCGTTTGTTTTGGTATACGTTCCTGCAGCGGTATAAGTAGTACTATTTACAGACCACGTATAGTTTTCACCCGAACAGATTGTTATTGGAGTAGACACTTTCGTTGGTTTCGGAGTTACGGTCAACACTAATTCTTGGTCGGCAGTACATCCGTCGTTTGTTTTGGTATACGTTCCAGCAGCGGTATAAGTAGTACTATTTACAGACCAAATATAGTTTTCACCCGAACAGATTGTTATTGGAGTAGACACTTTCGTTGGTTTCGGAGTTACGGTCAACACTAATTCCTGGTCGGCAGTGCATCCGTCGTTTGTTTTGGTATACGTTC
>NZ_JBHZQA010000025.1:0-6190 GCF_042787335.1 Flavobacterium fructosi
TAATTGTACACCAAAATCAGGTGGTCAATTTGAACTGGAAAGTGGTGGTCAGTTTGCTCCGAAACTGGTGGTCAATTTACACTGGAATAGGGTGGTCAATTTGACCGGTTTTTCCAAACTTAGAGGCGAAGAAATATCCGATTGCAATAGGATTATTATCAGACCATCTGCATAGAAATCCGGCAGATTATGAAGCCTATAATTTATTAATTCGATGTTTTTACGAAACGGATAGATACGAAACAGCAATGGAATTATCCAAAATGATTATGGAAGCCAATCCGTCTTTACCGTGTTTTGCAAATAATTATTTTATTGCTTTTGTCTTAAATGCTAATGGTAAGTCATACCCTCCAAAATCAAAATTGGAGCAAGGTAACAATCCATTTATCGAATACAATCTTTCGGTGATTACGGAAGAGGAAATAAGTCATAATTATAAAAAATCACCAACACTAAAATCAAAACTGTTATTTATGGACTTTCAATTCAACACTTTAAAAGAAAATACAATATCAATATTAGAAACCAATAATAAAATAGAAACTCAAAATTCATTCAATAATCCTATTATAAAATTTGGTAGGGAAGATTACAATGAAAATGATATTCAAGTAGCAGGATCGAATGCAGTAAGCAGAAGACATTGTATAATAATCAATACTAAAGATAATGTTTGTCTCTATGATTTAGAAAGCACTGGCACCTGCGTAAATGATGAAAAAGTATCCAACAAAACACCTTTAATTGGCTTTAATACGATATGCATCAATAAAGTGTATTTTACAATTACAACAGATAAAAATAAACTTCTTTAATAATTGTATTGGAGAATCGATCTTTATTTTTAACAAATCATAAATACCCACGTCAATAACTATTTCTTCCCATTTCCTAACAACCAATTTCAATCTTCTCTAATTTTGTAAAATGAAATTACGAAGCCTGCATAAAACCCCAACATTGGAATTTTACTTCCCGGACTATTCCACAGCATTAAAACTGCCTTTTTTTGATGTGGGTATCAGCGCGGGCTTCCCCTCGCCTGCCGATGATTTCATTGAATTAACCATCGACTTGAATAAGGAATTCATCAAGAATCGGGACTCCACTTTTTTTGCAAAAGTAAAAGGACATTCGATGAAAAATGCCGGAATCAATGATGGTGATTTATTAAATTGACAAAAGCCTCGAACCTCAGAACAACAAAATTGCAGTGTGCCAAATCGATGGCGAATTCACCGTAAAACGCATCAAAATCGAAGAAAACATCGTTTGGCTCATCGCCGAAAACGAGGACTACAAACCCATAAAAGTAACACCGGAAAATGATTTTATGATCTGGGGAATCGTTACGAACAGTATCAAAACATTCTAAATTGAATATATAATTCCACTTCTCAAGTCCCTTTCCTTTGGAGAGGGATTTAGAGAGAGGATGAACACAACACCCAAATTATGTTTGCTTTAGTCGACTGCAACAACTTTTACGCCTCTTGCCAAAGAGTCTTCGAACCCAATTTAAGAAATAAGCCAATGGTGATTCTTTCTAACAATGACGGTTGTGTTATTGCTCGTTCCAATGAAGCCAAAGCTTTAGGAATTCCTATGGGTGCTCCGGCATTCGAGTACAAAAATATTTTTATTGCCAACAATGTATTCGTCTATTCGTCCAATTATGCCCTGTACGGCGATATGAGTTCCCGGGTAATGAACATTTTGGCGACGTATTCTCCTGAAATTGAAATCTACAGCATCGATGAAGCCTTCCTAAAATTCAAAGGTTTCGAAATGTTCGACTTCAATGAAATTGGATTAGACATGCAGCGCAAAGTGACAAAGGGGACAGGCATTCCGGTTAGTATAGGTTTTGCAACAACGAAAGCCTTGGCCAAAGTGGCCAATAAAATTGCCAAGAAATTCCCAGAACGTACAAAAAGTGTGTACAGCATAGATAGTGACGAAAAGAGAATTAAAGCCTTAAAATGGACCAAAATAGAAGACGTTTGGGGTATTGGCCGAAAGCATGCCAAACGATTACAAGCCAAAAAAATTTTTAACGCGTATCAATTCACACAGTTGTCTGATGAATGGGTCCGTAAAGAAATGGCTGTAGTTGGGTTACGATTAAAGCACGAATTGGAGGGTAAACCTACATTAGATCTGGAATCACCCAAAAACAAAAAGATGATTGCGACCACGCGATCATTTGAAAAAATGTACACCAAAATCGCGGAACTCTCCGAAAGAGTGTCCACATTCACCGCATCCTGTTCCGAAAAACTACGCAAACAAGGCAGCCATTGCAACATGATAATGGTATTTGTTCAAACCAACTATTTCCGCAAAGACCAACCGCAATACTCGCGCAACATCATAATCAATACCGACTTCCCAACCAACTCCACAATCGAGCTTAACCACTATGCACAAATCGGACTAAAAGCACTTTTTAGAGAAGGCTATCACTACAAAAAAGCGGGCGTAATAGTGATGGGCTTAACGCCAAATAACGAAACCCAACTATCCTTATTCAACACCTCAAATCCAAAGCACCAGCCATTAATGAGTGTAATTGACAAAATGAATAAAAGCTACGGCACCAACAAAATCAAATTCGGCACCCAATCCCTCGACCGCCAGTGGAAAATGAAGCAGGAAAAACTATCACCATCTTTCACCACAAAAATTAAAGAGATTATATCCATTCAATTATAAAAGTGTACTAAAAGTTGTATATATTTGAAAATGCATAAAACGAAATAAGCCTTCGTCAATCTACCATTTTGGTGTGTAAATGCGAAGGTTTGTTGCGCCTATATACTAGTTATATGCTACTTGCGCCTAAAAGACTCAGTTGAAAATAATTAGAATATTAGCCGTTAGATTTTATTTTAATAATGCAGTTGGCAGTAATACCACTAAAAAACCAAGATAATAAATATAAAATTAAAGAAAAATGAGTGAAGATAAAATTAGTGATTTAGGAAATAAATTATTCGCATCTACCGAAGGTAGAAATTTAATGATAAAGCTTAAAACAGATATACAAAACACTTTAGTATATTCTATGAATAACTCTCAAAAAGACAATTTAAGAAATGGAATTAGAGATAACAAAACAATAGAAGATGTTTTAAAAATAGCAAAGAAAGAACTTTCGAAATTAAATAAAAACGAAGATAATATTTTTGCTGTTAGTAAATCAACTAGTGTGATACTAAAAGAACTTGATTATTATGATTATGGCACATTAACAGGACTCACAAAAATATTTAATATCCTAAATACAGATAATAATATGGAAATGTCAATGCCCACAAATGATCACAGGCGCAATGCTTATGACGTTATTGATAACACTAGTATGGCAACTCTAGATAAATTAATGCAAGAAATAGATGCAAACCCTAACGAGTTTGAACCTATAATTCGTGTAATGAGAAAATCTGGATTATTTATGGAAAGGAGCATATTTATGGTTAATGAAAGCTATCCTTATATGGTCGAAAGATGTAGAGTAAAGGGAGACAACCTGATTCAGATAATTTGTGAATATACAGGTACCGATGAAATGTATGTACTTGCACGATTGCTTAATAAAACCAGTTGGTGGTTTAGAATTGGCCAAACACCTGAAGAGCAAATAGAAGAGTTACAAAATATTAGTCTTTAATTTAATTCTCCTTTAATTAGGTGTTTTATTTTATTCACCCACTCTACTGAGAACTTAAAAGTTGATTATAAGTTATTTAAGGAGAATGAATCTGATAAATCCGAAATTACTGTCAAAGTTTTAAAGAATGAATATGAGGAATTATTAAAAAATTCTAAACTGAAAAAAATTGGAATTAAATATTTGTCTTCAAATAATCGGAAATATTTTGACATAATTAATTACAATAAAAACAAAAAAACGGATATTAAATATTCATATATATTTTTAATATTATGAATTATCGGAATAATTTATGGCTTGAAAATGAAAAAATAACTATGCACAACAACGCATAAAATTTATGCTATATTTAAAGATAAATTGTAAAACCAAAACAACCAATTAACATTTGTACTAGACTGAAAATCCTATGGATTTTAAGCCGCACAAATCTTATACAAATCCGTTACCATCAGGCGTGCGTGAAAATCAACAGACAATAAACTATGAATGACCCTTTTTATTTGAAAGAAGAAACTAAAGCACATTGGCAATATGCAATTAAACAAGCAAGAACTGATAGAGAACGATATTTCAATTGGATAAAAGATGAAATAAATATAGCTGTTTCTTTAATTAATAAATATGATAAAATTTATATATTAGGAGGATTAGGTTCAAAACTTATTTCAGCTAGCCCAAATCTTCATAATCAATTTATGGAAGGATATGTTGGTCAGGACATGGAGCAAGAGGAAAAAGAAAAAATAGTTGAAGATGATGAAATTGAAGTCATACTTGAATACGCAATAAACATTGCTTCGGCAAGTCCAAATTCAAATGCAGGAATAACTCCAACAGAAGAAAATATTCTTGAAATAAAAGCACAGTTATCTAAAATAAAAATGAATATTGGCTTTTATGAAATGTCCTCAGAATATCCTAAAGACGGGACTGAATTTGACCATTGGTTAAAAGTTTCTGTTATGGAAGATGCAATGCATGTTCGTGGTGACGGCTATCAATCCCATATTTCTGAAATATATGAAGAAACATTCTCATTTCACAATGACTTTTTACAACAATTCTATGGTTTTAATTCATCTGACATATTTAATACAATAAAAAGATTAGATTTACTAATCGCTTCTAAAATCGGGAATGCTTTTGGAGGCTCATTAACACATCGAAGATTTCTACAATGGAGTGATGAAAAAGGTAAAGAAGCAGTAACGAAAGAAATGATTTCACCGGGAAATCATTTTATGCAACAATTTGTTTCTGATAATTTAGATTTATATGATGAAGGGCATCCCGAAGGACCTTCACTACTTCCTCTAGATTATATTGAAGGTTACAATAGATTATTTTGGGTTATTCCTAAAACCGAAAAAGAAAAAAAGATTTTTAATCTACTATCGCACTGTTTTGGCGATAATTCGGAATTCTTAAAAGGCAAGTTTGGTGGTTTTATTTTAGGTGACTCTGTAAGTCAAACAAAACCATTAATTATAATTGAGGACAAATTTTACTGTTTTTCATTAAGTCTTCCTTTTAGAAATATTTTCAATATTACTGCAAATCTGTTACAGACTGCTGACTCCGTATACTATGAACATTCATTTAAAGGAAACTCTTTTGCAAATTCACGTGATAATTACATTGAAAGAAAGACGAAATCACTATTTGAAAAATTTCTGCCAGAAGTTGAGTTTTACCATTCTCTGAAATATAATATAGAAGAAGATGGCTTGGCAAAAGAACCTGAATTAGATATTTTAGGTATTGGTAAAAGATACAATTTACATCATAGAAGTTAAAGCGGGCGAACTAAATAAAAAACATCGAAGAGGTGCAATTAAAGGATTAAAAGACAGATTAAAAGATACTGTAAATGAAGGCTCTTATCAATGCTATAGAGCTGAAAAATTCATAGAAGATAATGAAAGTCCCGCATTTAGATATATCGCTAACTCAAAGCTAAACACATTGATAATTGATAAATCACATAAATACAAGATTATCAAAATTTCTGTAATGTATGAGCATTTGTCAACTGTATCAGTAAATCTAAAATATTTAATCGAATCAGGGGTGTTAAGTTCTGTTTATAAATGGACATGGATTGTTTCACTATATGACTTAATGATATTTTCTGATCTAATTGAAAATGAAAATGACTTTAAAGATTACATTGAAAATCGATTTGGTCTATATGAGAGAAATGATGTTGAATTTCAAGACGAAATAGATATTTTAGGCTTCTTTTTTGAAAATAAATTTCCTTTATCTATCGAGAAAGAAAATGAAAAAATACACATCCATTCATATCGAGATGACATTGAAAATTATTACACAAAGAAAGATGTTGGAATGTCTGGAATTACAAAACCAATCAAACGTAGATAACGCTAGCTGCCAACAGCTAGGGTTTCGTTGTGTGCGCAGCACGAACAATGAAGCCCGTGTTGAACGGAACCGAGTACCTGCCGTCAACACTATGGAGTTATCGTAAAGATTGTAGAGGTATTT
>NZ_JBHZQA010000026.1:0-5827 GCF_042787335.1 Flavobacterium fructosi
CTGTGCTGAAGTGGCTAAACATCCGTTGGCATCCCTGATTGTTATCGTATAAGAAGCTCCTGCCGCTACACCTGTAAAGATGTTCGAGGACTGGAAGGTTACTCCGCCATCTATACTAAAGGTATAGGGAGCCGTACCACCCGAAGCCAGTACCGTAATGGTTGCCACATTGGCTACGCACGCAGTTACCGAGGCTGAGACTATGGCCGCTTGCCCACAAAATACCGTTACTGAAACTGTTGCTTGGTCACAATTGGCTGGATTTAGAACCTCACAGATTTGATATATTAAAGAGTAAGAACCTGCAGGCGTACCAGCAGCAACTAACACATTCGTGCCTGAAAGAGTAATACCAGCATTGGTAGAAGAAACGAAAGTAGTATTCACTTGGGCAGCTATAACAGCAGAACCGTTAAGTGTATCATTACCCAAAACATTAGTAAAAGCCGTTCCTCCAGTAGATCCGTTCACAGGAACACCAGTATCGTTAACCGCATCAATGCCAGGAGCATTTACCGTTACTGAAACTGTTGCAGTATCACAATTGGTTGGATTCGATATTTCACAAATTCGATATATTAAAGAATAAGTTCCTGCAGGAGTACCGGCAGCAACCATTACATTTGTGCCAGAAAGCGTAACACCAGCATTGGAAGAAGACACAAAAGTAGTATTCACTTGGCCAGATAAAACAGCCACACCATTAAGTGTATCATTACCCAAAACATTATTAAAAGCAGCTCCGCCTGTAAATCCATTTATAGGAGAACCCGTATCATCATTAGCGATAATTACGTTAACAGGTGTTGTTGATGCTGTTGAAGTATTATTACTGAGATTGGGATCCGGTTGATTTCCTGTTACTGTTGCCGTATTAGCATAATTGCCAACAGCATTAACAGTAGCCGTAATTGTTAAAGAGGCATTGGCACCATTATTTAAGCTATTAATTGTCCAAACACCAGTTGCATTATTATAACTACCCGTTGTAACAGTAGAACTTACATACGTATAACCAGAGGGCAATAAATCATTGACGACAACACCCGTTGCATTGCCCCCACCTACTCCTCCATTTGAAGCTGTAATAGTAAATATTATATTTGAACCTACATTCGGTGTCGCATTATTTACAGTCTTAAGAATACTCAAGTCATTTACAGCACAAATTAATGAACCTCCATTACTATTATGAGTATCAACAAAAGCACCATATACATTTATAGCATTGATAACACTGGCAAGAGCGCTAACAGAAAATCTAATTTCGTCGAAAGGTAAAGTAGCGAAAAATCCAACATTATAAAATCCAGGACCAGAACCAAAAATAGGACCTCCCAATAGTGTTAAATCAATTAGAGAACTACCCCCTTTTGTTTCTTGAAGAACTCCATTATTATAAGTAGAAACTGTTAAAGATTGGAATAAATTTAATTGAACTAAAGTATTCAAATCTTGAATAGTAAATCCTGCAAAGGTTCCCGCTGGATAGGTATATAATTGATCTGCAACTGCAATAGAACCAGAAGCTAAAACACCCGCGGTTAATGTAATTTGTGCAAAATCGGCTGTGCTTGCAGTTAATACATTGTTTGTGTTATTTACAGCACATGCCACGCAAGCCACACCACTAATTCCGGATCTGGCACCATCAATAATAACCGGAAATGTTGGGTTTGTAAGCGCATACGTTTGATTACACGCAACTGTTGTTGAACAGAATCTCTCTAATAATGCACTATAAACTTTTACGGTTCCTAAAGTAACTGTTGCAAGATTAGTTAGTTTAATTTGCACTTCATCAAAAGGCAAAGTAGCAACAAATCCTATAGTTTGTCTTCCTGTCCCCACTATTATGTTCGTATTAACAGAAATCAAAGAGCCGTTTCCAGTTTTAGTTTCTTGCTGGACACCATTTAAATAAGTAGTAACTATAATGGCATCAAAAACATTCGCGTTTAATAAACCAACGCTTTCAATATCGAATCCGGCAAAAGTACCTGCAGGATAGTCTGTAATTTGATCTTTTACAGAAATTTTACCACTGGCACCAATGCTTGCTGTTAAATCAACATTAGCAAAATTAGTTGTATTTGTATCGATTAAATTGTCAGTATCACTAACAGAACAAAGCGCACATACTATACCATCAATTCCGGTTCTAGCGCCATTTATGAATACCGGATAGGCCGGTGCATTAATTGCCGTTGGGGTGTTACACGGTAAAGCCGGACCCGCACAGAATTTTTCAAATGCCGCATTATAAACTCTGGTTGAACCAAGGGTCACGCCCACGGTTTGATTGATGGAAATTTGAACTTCATCAAAAGAAGTGGTCGAAACAAATCCTAATTGGTAACGACCACTTGCATTAAGAAGCACAGCGCTTACGAGTAAATTATTAGCGGAAAATTGTTGTTGTTGCGCACCATTCAAATAAGTCGTTATTTGAATATTACTGAGTAGCGCAGTATTGATAAGATTTATGTTTTCAATTTCAAAACCAGCATACGTCCCTACAGGATAGTCGGTGACTTGGTCTTTTATAGCTAAACTTACAGAACCGACAGCACTAACCAATAAATCTAGACTGGCATAATCTGTAGTGCTTGAGGATATTGCATTTTCAGGATTTGAAACACTGCCTACACCAATTCCAGATATTCCGGTATGCGAATTTACAATTGCCGCAGGGAAAGCTGGAAGATTAAAAGCAGTAGGTGTGTTACATACCAATGCCGGTCCGGCACAATAGTTTCTGATCACCGCAAAATAAATATCTGTAGTAGTGGCCACACCTACTAAACTACTAATAGAAATTTCAATCGCATCAAAAGATAAGTTTGTATTAAACCCTAAAATGTAATTGCCCGAACCTAAACTTAAGTTTATTAACGAACCTCCAGTTGTAGTTTCTCTTAATACACCACCAAGATAGGTTTTGACAGAAATATTATTCAGTAATGCTACTGACAAACCTCCACTGGGAGCAATTCTGAAACCGGCAAAATTTCCGGCAGCAAAAGTGTCATTGCCGTCCGTTACTCTTAAATTATGAGTAACACCGAGTCCTGCTAAGGTGGAAGCTGTCGCAAAATTAGTTAAATCGACATCTGTCAAGTTCCCCACATTTGAAATACCACAACCTATCAGACATGCACCAGAAGTTGATGAACTAACTGTTAAATTATCAAATGTGCCAGTTATTAAAGGTACCGGGACTTCAGTATTACATTGAACAGTTCCATTACTTAAAGTTGACACTTTTTTTGGAGGGTCAATTTTAACAGTATTAGAATACGAATTTACATTACCAACAAAAATTAAGAATGCCAGTAAAAAAAGGGTAATATTTGATTTCACGATATCTTAGATTTAGTTTGAATTTTCCTTAAAAGTGATTGTAGAGTCTGCTTTTTTAATTATAACACTAACTAACAGCGTTTGTATTGTTATATTTACAAATAGATTATATTCTTATGATTTGCCTTAAAAATGGTAACAAATCACAAATATTTTTATTAAAACAAGATTTAACAGGGATACTCTATTATATCCATAAAATCTCTTACATAAATAAAGTAGGATAAAAACTGAAAACTTACACATTGGAGAAATGTAACTTACAGTAATAGGGGCAAAATCAAAAAATTTAAAAAAATAAAAAATTAAATTTAAAAATTTATAAACCAATAAATAGGTCAAAACCTGACATTTACACGATGGGGAGTGCAACTTACAGTAAGAGAATCAACTTCGAAAAAACAGGAAGCATCCGCTCTACAAAATAACTTATTGTTGAAATCAATAACTAAGTTATTTATTAATCTTCACAGTTTTTATTAAACAACGAAAATCATATTTTCATAATAATACCTAAAGATAATGACAAATTACCAAAATGTATTGAAATAAATAGAAACATCGTTAAAAGTCAATTTTATTCGATAAAAAACGTGGTGCATAGGAAATTTTTCATGAAAATTTAAGCTGTTTTAACCCAACCGCGCAGATTGTCTTTACTGTGATATCCTATAGCCCATTTTATGTAAAAAAATAATCAAAAAGATAAATTTAAACAAGCAAATTTATAAGTATTAAGAAATGGAATAGGTCTGTCAATTACGGAGAAAATCAGAAGTACTATTATTTCTAACATTGTTTAAAACTAGCTTGTTATTTTTGTCTTTTCTCCTCTTTTCATTTTGAAATTTCTTTAGCCGCAGATCATGTAATGGAGCTGACTGTTGCCGAAAGTTTAGTACCAGCATCCAAAAAAGCAAAGACCATCACTCTTTATAAATAGTACGGTTTTAAGGAAGCAACTTCGCATATCGATGACAAATACGGAATTCACGTGGATGATGTCCATAAAATATCGGATATATTATACAAATAATTTAAAGAGAAATATTGCTTAAAAATCACCAAATATGAAACTGCTGTAGAAGAAGATGAATTACATATTACATATTTGAAATTAGATAAAATAACTGGTTGATATGGAGTAAAAATAAAAAAGTATCCGCAAAGAGACTGCCCCCAAAAAGTTAGACACTATTTGGGGGCAGTATAAATCTGGATGCTTATTAATTTAAATTAATTTTTTGAATTATTTGGAAGACATTACTTTTTTAGTAAATGTTCCTTGATTAGTTGTTACTTTCACAACATAAACTTGATCTTGTCTTTTGCTTGCTTTAAGATCCAGTGTTACTTCTTTATCTAGGTAACTATCGGCATCGGTTTTAGAAAGCACAGACATTCCTTGCGTATTAAACACTTCAATTTTCACATCAGATTTGTAATCAAATTTGTATTTGATCGTAAGCTGATCTTTGAAAGGAACTGGGTAGGCATCGAAACCTATGGTTGTGGTTTTTGCTTCTATTGGAGCAGTTTTAGCTGTTGTTTTAGTATTTGGATTGGTTATTTTAGCAGCTGGTGGTGAACAAGGCGATACTGAACAATTGGATGCATCACAACTTGCTGCATTTGAAACACAGCCAGTATTTTTATTTCTAACTCTTATTCCAGTTGCATCACCGGGATTTAAATTATCAAAAAGTATAGTGGATTGCCATGTTCCAGTATCACCGTTTTTTATACTGTATTCATAATCTATGCCACATGGACTATTTATGGTAACACTTCCAGTTGCAGGTCCGCAAAGAGATGGCTGTACTATGCAAAAAGTTGGCGCTTTAGGTACCGCATTAATTGTTAAGGTCACGGCTGTTCTAGTGAGACTCGAGCAGGTTCCGTTGGATGCCTGAGCGTAGTAAGTAGCCGATCCTGTTGTATTCGTTGTAGGACTTCCGACTACGTTTCCTCCTGTAGCTGTATCATACCAGGTGATGGTTCCGCCAGTTGCTGTAGCAGTTAAAGTTTGAATCGGAGATTGCTCACATTGGATTTTATCTCCTCCACTTGTTGGTGCTGCAGGTGCGGCATTAATCGTTAAGGTCACGGCTGTTCTAGTGAGACTCGAGCAGGTTCCGTTGGATGCCTGGGCGTAGTAAGTAACCGATCCTGTTGCATTCTTTGTAGGACTTCCCACTAAGTTTCCTCCTGTAGCTGCATCATACCAGGTGATGGTTCCGCCAGTTGCTGTAGCAGTTAAAGTTTGAATTGGAGATTGCTCACATTGGGTTTTATCTCCGCCACTTGTTGGTGCGGCAGGTGCGGCATTAATCGTTAAGGTCACGGCTGTTCTAGTGAGACTCGAGCAGGTTCCGTTGGATGCCTGGGCGTAGTAAGTAACCGATCCTGTTGTATTCTTTGTAGGACTTCCGACTAAGTTTCCTCCTGTAGCTGCATCATACCA
>NZ_JBHZQA010000027.1:0-5174 GCF_042787335.1 Flavobacterium fructosi
CCAAAACTGGGGGCTAATACTAAATCAGTTCTTAACTATTTTTGAAAAAAGGGTTCAACTTTAATTAAAAAGTCAAACCCCTATATTTTTAACTTACACACTTTACGGGATAGTGTCCTTTTTTGCTTTTTTAGATTTCGCTTTAGCCTTTTTTTCTTTTGCTTTCGCTTTTATTTTTGCTTTTTTTGCTTTCTCCTTTTTTGCTTTTTTAGCCTTTTTTGCTTTTGATTTCGCTTTTTGTTTTGCTTTCTCTTTTGCGTCAGCCTTTTTTGCTTTTTTCTTGTCTTTATCTTTCATTTTTACTTTGTTTTTAGCCTTGTCCTTACCACTTTTCTTATTTAAAGTTTTACTATCTTCATCTGGATTGATAGTAGAGACTTCTACATTTTCGGTGCTAGTTTCTTCGATTTTTGGTTCTTCAATGGCAACAGCTTCCATTACATGTTCGACAATTTTTGTTGTCCGAGTTCTAACAGGCTTATCAATTTTAGTTTTTTCGGGCGATACTGAATCAGTTTGCGCTTCTTTTTTTTGTATCATAATTTATATTTTTAGTATTAGTTTTTTATGAAATTATACGATTCTTTATCTGTGGTGTTAATAGATTGTTAAGCAGTTGTTAGTAAATATAGTGATTTAACAAACTAGTCAATGTTAAGGTTTTCAGTATAATATTAATATTTTGATGCGCTTTACAATAAACATCATGCACAGAAAGAAGTGAGAAAGGATGTAATTCCTTTTCAATAGTTTTCAAAAGATATAGGGGTTATAAATTTGAATGCAATTTTCATCAATTGATGATTAAATTGTATTTGTCTAATATAATCTAATTTTAAAAAATTAAGTCCCAACTCTGATACTTCAGAATTGGGACTTGATTTTAGCGATATTTGTCATTTAAACCAATGTTTTCGAGTGTCATTGGCGTTATCTTTTCTAATCTGGAACGTTTAGTCTCTTCTGGTTTTGCTTGAACTATGTATTGTAAAAACTCCGTTTGTTTGTATGATGAGAATTTTAGAAAAGCGTCTGCTAAATTCGGATTAACATCTCATTCCTTCTGAAGAATTCCGGGCATCTCATCTGTAACTTCTGCTTTCGGGCTTTTTATCATTCTTCCATACTTTTCGTTTTGAATAGCGTCGTGAATATATTCTAATACTATAGTTTGGTCGACTTCCTTTATTAATCTAAAGCGTCATTTCAGTAATAATTTAGTAACGCTTTCTTGCGCGTTAACTAAAACTTTTTTTATCTCGAAGAAAAGTACCTTTAAAAAACCAGATCGTAAAATAATTTTTAAATCCTCCTATCCCGATCACATTTTTATTATCTAAGACGTAAACGCAACCTTCGCATTTTGTAGTTTCTGTGAGTTCGGTTTGGGCAACAATTGATTTCAGAAATTCTAATTCTTCTGACGAGCTATTGACTTTATATCAAATACGTGTACCGGTTTTTGATATTTCCAATTACTTTTTATTTTTAATGGTTTCTTCCGTTTTAATATAATCGCCTATTGCGGTAAGTTCAACAATTTTAACGATAACTTCTACTGCTTTTTGCATACTTTCAACGGGAACATATTCGTATTTTCCGTGAAAATTATGTCCACCAGCAAAAATATTTGGACATGGCAATCCTTTATATGACAATTGGGAACCGTCAGTTCCTCCGCGAATAGGTTTAATAAGTGGTTTAATACCTATTTCTATCATTGCTTTTTCAGCAATATCCACAATATGTTTTACAGGCGTTACCTTTTCTTTCATATTGTAATATTGATCTTTTATTTCGGCTGTAACGATATCAGCTCCAAATTGCTTAGCAAATTTCTTGTTTATTTTTCGAGTGATTTTTGCGATTAATTGTTTGCGTTTTTCAAATTTTTTCTTGTTATGATCTCTAATAATCAGTTCCAAAACGGTTTCTTCAATACTGCCAGTAAGTTGATGCACATGAAAAAAGCCTTCGTATCCTTTTGTAGTTTCTGGTGTTTCATCGGAAGGTAATTCATGGACGAAATCATTAGCAATCAGCATAGAATTGATCATTTTTCCTTTGGCGTAACCAGGATGAACACTTTTTCCTTTGAAAATAATTTTGGCGCCAGCCGCGTTAAAATTCTCATATTCCAATTCTCCTATTTGGCTGCCATCCATTGTATATGCCCATTCCGCTCCAAATTTCTCTACATCAAAATGATGCGCACCACGACCAATTTCTTCATCAGGTGTAAAACCCACTCTGATTGTTCCGTGTTTGATTTCGGGATTTTTGATAAGGAATTCCATTGCTGTAACAATCTCCGTAATTCCGGCTTTATCATCAGCACCTAATAATGTCGTTCCGTCCGTTGTAATCAAGGTTTGTCCCTTGTACAATAATAAATCTTTAAAATAATTAGGTGATAATATAATGTTTTGTTCAGCATTTAAGACAATGTCTTTACCATCATAATTTGAGATAATTTGAGGCTTCACATTGGCACCGGTAAAATCGGGCGTGGTGTCAAAGTGGGAAATAAATCCAATAGTTGGTACTTCATGGATAACATTGCTTGGCAAAGTAGCCATGATGTATGCCTTGTCGTCTATTGTTACATCTTGCATGCCAATAGCTTTTAATTCTTCAACTAGTTTATTGGCTAGGTCCCATTGTTTAGGGGTACTTGGCGTGGTTTCCGAATTGGCGTCAGATTCTGTATCAATAGTTACGTAACTGATGAATCGATCTATAATGTGTTGCATTTTTTATTTGTTTTATGCAAATATAATCATTTTTTCAGAAGCTATTTTCGGTATCCTTCAAGAGTGCACATGCTAACTTAGCAATCACAGTAAGTTAAGAAATAATCGTAATTGTAGCCTATGAAACAAGTCCGAAAAATTTATAACAAAGCTTTCAAAGAAAATTATTCCGATGACTTATTTCGTTTCTTTCATTTCTTTCAACAAGGAAATTATTACATCTAGTTTTTCGACTTCTAATTTATTTAGTTGAATTGTCAAGGCTTCTATTTCTAGTTTTGCGTCAATATTTGTTTGGTAATCTGCTTGCGCCTGTAATCTGTCTCTTTCACTTTGACGGTTTTGGGACATCATGATGATAGGCGCGGCATAAGCAGCCTGAGTAGAAAAAAGAAGATTTAGGAGAATAAATGGATATACATCCCAGTGGTAAGTAAAAGCAGCAATGTTTAATGTCATCCAAAGCAGTACTAATATGGTTTGAACTATAATGAACTTCCAGGAACCCATTCCTTTGGCTACAGAGTCTGCTAAACGACTTCCCACATTTAATGTTGCCTTATGTTTTTCGTGCCAATTTGTATCATTAATCATTTTCAAAGTGTTTTTTTTTTAAATTTTGGAAAATAGCTTTTAAGAATTATCAAATGGTGACTGTTTTGTGTTTTAATTTTAAAATAATAAGAGAATATTATTAGAAACCTTAAAACAAAAATTAGTTTGGAGTAAATATATTAGGATTTATGATACTTAACTATTTTTTTTGTTCAAATTTTGAATTGCTAGTTGTTGATTACTCTATACTTGGATTAATGACACTGTGAATTTTAGTAATTACTTTTTTCAAATCATCAGCTGAGGTTTTAAAGTTAGGATTGGTTTCCACAAAAAAAAGTTTAATTGTTGGCGCAAGCTCCTATTTTACGTCAGTTTCAATCCCGCCATAAGCATCATTTGTACCCTGAATTATTAAGAAATTAGTGTTTAAGTTCTTTAAATGCATAAATCGGTGAGATTCCTCTTCTTTTTCAGGATGTCGAAAAGGATAACCCAAACAAATAATATGTTTTATATTTAACTCATTCGCAATTTGTGTTGCTATTAATCCACCAGCTGAACTTTAGATTATGTTTATTTCTTTTTTAGTACCCAATTTTAAGATAAACTGTTTTAATATTTTTGAATGAAATTCGATAGTATTTATATTCTTGCGGAAGGATTTTAAAAAAAGAATAAAATTAAGAATAGTATATCTCAAAAGATAAATTCTCCAAAATATTTTTTTAAAATTGCAGGGAACCATTTATATTTCCTTTCAATATTACTCAAATGATATATTTCATGACCAATTGGTTCGTAAAGAATATATAATTTTGCTGGTATAAATAGCCTAATAATGCGGTGTTTAGTGAACCGTCTTTTTGTAGATTTCCCCGACCAACTATTAAGATGATTTTATTATGCATGCTTGTTTATCTGTAAGGACCTTAGTGCGCTAATTTATAGATGGATTTTTAGGAATCAATAAACAGGATTTGTTTTTTTTGTGAGGGGCTCTCCTGCGTAATGTAATTATTAGTATAAACTTTTTTTTGTGAATTAATAATTAAAAAATATTTTATAATAACTATTTTTTTTGTAATTTTAATAATGTAAAAAACTAAAAATCAATATATTATGAAAAATTTATTTATTTTATTAGCAGTGGCTATTTGTACTTTGGGCGCTATGGCTAAGGATGCTAAAATGTATGATTCCAAAATGAGCTATACTAAAGTGGTCCAAATGAAAGATCATTTAATGATGAAAAATGGTAAAATGATGATGATGAAAGGCGAAAGAATGATTATTATGGAAAAAAAAATGACGATGCCTAATGGTTCTGTTGTTTCTCCAAACGGGACGGTAAAAATGAAAGATGGGAAAACCATTATGTTCAAAAACGGAGACATGATGGATATGAATGGCATGATGATGATGAATAAAATGGAAGGGTATGTAAAGATGAAAGACGGAAAAATGATGATGATGAAAGACGGTAAGATGATGATGATGGAAAATGAAATGATGCTTTCTAATGGTTCAATGGTTTTTCCTAGCGGAACGGTAAAGATGAAAAATGGAAAAACCATGATGATGAAAAATGGGGACAAAATGGATATGAATGGAATGATGATGAAAAGAACGAAAATGAAAATGGAAAAGTAAAAAGTAAAGACATCTAAAATTTTAATGTAAACTTAATTTTTCAATTCTAGAAAATAAGAAACCGAAACCATATTTATAGTTTCGGTTTTTTTATTCGACACTATCCCGTAAAGTGTGTAAGTTAAAAATATAGGGGTTTGACTTTTTAATTAAAGTTGAACCCTTTTTTCAAAAATAGTTAAGAACTGATTTAGTATTAGCCCCCAGTTTTGG
>NZ_JBHZQA010000028.1:0-3289 GCF_042787335.1 Flavobacterium fructosi
CACTTGGATTGTAAAAGATGCCAACGGATGTATTATTCAAGGTTCAGAAACGATCGCGCAACCAACGATTTTGGTAGCGACCGATGCCCATGCTGATGTTAAATGTAACGGAGGAACTGATGGTTCAGTTACGGTAACATTCTCAGGCGGAACGGCTCCTTATATGGTGAACTTCAATGGCGCAGGATTCTTGGCTCAAGCCTCTCCAAAAGTATATGCAGGTCTTACCGCCGGCAGTTACACTTGGATTGTAAAAGATGCCAACGGATGTATTATTCAAGGTTCAGAAACGATCGCGCAACCAACAATTTTGGTAGCGACCGATGGGCATGCTGATGTTAAATGTAACGGAGGAACCGATGGTTCAGTTACGGTAACATTCTCAGGTGGAACTTCTCCTTATATGGTGAACTTCAATGGTGCAGGTTATGTGGCTCAAGCCTCTCCAAAAGTATATGCAGGTCTTACCGCCGGCACTTACACTTGGATTGTAAAAGATGCCAACGGCTGTATCATGGAAGGTTCAGAAACGATCGCGCAACCAACGATTTTGGTAGCGACCGATGGGCATGCTGATGTTAAATGTAACGGAGGAACTGATGGTTCAGTTACGGTAACATTCTCAGGTGGAACTTCTCCTTATATGGTGAATTTCAATGGTGCAGGCTTCGTGGCTCAAACATCTCCAAAAGTATATGCAGGTCTTACCGCCGGCAGTTACACTTGGATTGTAAAAGATGCCAACGGCTGTATTATGGAAGGTTCAGAAACGATCGCGCAACCAACCATTTTGGCAGCTACCGATGCCCATGCTGATGTTAAATGTAACGGAGGAACCGATGGTTCAGTTACGGTAACATTCTCAGGCGGAACGGCTCCTTATATGGTGAACTTCAATGGCGCAGGATTCTTGGCTCAAGCCTCTCCAAAAGTATATGCAGGTCTTACCGCCGGCAGTTACACTTGGATTGTAAAAGATGCCAACGGATGTATTATGGAAGGATCAGAAACGATCGCGCAACCAACGATTTTGGTAGCGACCGATGGGCATGCTGATGTTAAATGTAACGGTGGAACCGATGGTTCAGTTACAGTAACATTCTCAGGTGGAACTTCTCCTTATATGGTGAACTTTAATGGTGCAGGTTATGTGGCTCAAACTTCTCCAAAAGTATATGCAGGTCTTACCGCCGGTACTTACACTTGGATTGTAAAAGATGCCAACGGATGTATTATTCAAGGTTCAGAAACGATCGCGCAACCAACGATTTTGGTAGCGACCGATGCCCATGCTGATGTTAAATGTAACGGAGGAACTGATGGTTCAGTTACGGTAACATTCTCAGGTGGAACTTCTCCTTATATGGTGAACTTCAATGGTGCAGGTTATGTGGCTCAAACTTCTCCAAAAGTATATGCAGGTCTTACCGCCGGTACTTACACTTGGATTGTAAAAGATGCCAACGGCTGTATCATGGAAGGTTCAGAAACTATCGCGCAACCAACGATTTTGGTAGCGACCGATGGGCATGCTGATGTTAAATGTAACGGAGGAACTGATGGTTCAGTTACGGTAACCTTCTCAGGCGGAACTTCTCCTTATATGGTGAACTTCAATGGTGCAGGTTATGTGGCTCAAACTTCTCCAAAAGTATATGCAGGTCTTATCGCCGGCAGTTACACTTGGATTGTAAAAGATGCCAACGGATGTATTATTCAAGGTTCAGAAACGATCGCGCAACCAACGATTTTGGTAGCGACCGATGGGCATGCTGATGTTAAATGTAACGGTGGAACCGATGGTTCAGTTACAGTAACATTCTCAGGCGGAACTTCTCCTTATATGGTGAACTTCAATGGTGCAGGTTATGTGGCTCAAACTTCTCCAAAAGTATATGCAGGTCTGACCGCCGGCACTTACACTTGGATTGTAAAAGATGCCAACGGCTGTATCATGGAAGGTTCAGAAACGATCGCGCAACCAACGATTTTGGTAGCGACCGATGCCCATGCTGATGTTAAATGTAACGGCGGAACTGATGGTTCAGTTACAGTAACCTTCTCAGGTGGAACTTCTCCTTATATGGTGAACTTCAATGGCGCAGGATTCTTGGCTCAAGCCTCTCCAAAAGTGTACACTGGTCTTACCGCCGGCACTTACACTTGGATTGTAAAAGATGCCAACGGCTGTATCATGGAAGGTTCAGAAACTATCGCGCAACCAACGATTTTGGTAGCGACCGATGCCCATGCTGATGTTAAATGTAACGGTGGAACTGATGGTTCAGTTACGGTAACATTCTCAGGTGGAACTTCTCCTTATATGGTGAACTTTAATGGTGCAGGTTATGTGGCTCAAACTTCTCCAAAAGTATATGCAGGTCTTATCGCCGGCAGTTACACTTGGATTGTAAAAGATGCCAACGGATGTATTATTCAAGGTTCAGAAACGATCGCGCAACCAACGATTTTGGTAGCGACCGATGCCCATGCTGATGTTAAATGTAACGGCGGAACTGATGGTTCAGTTACGGTAACCTTCTCAGGCGGAACGGCTCCTTATATGGTGAACTTCAATGGTGCAGGCTATGTGGCTCAAACTTCTCCAAAAGTATATGCAGGTCTTACCGCCGGCACTTACACTTGGATTGTAAAAGATGCCAACGGATGTATTATGGAAGGATCAGAGACTATCGCGCAACCAACGATTTTGGTAGCGACCGATGGGCATGCTGATGTTAAATGTAACGGTGGAACCGATGGTTCAGTTACAGTAACATTCTCAGGTGGAACTTCTCCTTATATGGTGAACTTCAATGGTGCAGGTTATGTGGCTCAAACTTCTCCAAAAGTATATGCAGGTCTTACCGCCGGTACTTACACTTGGATTGTAAAAGATGCCAACGGATGTATTATTCAAGGTTCAGAAACGATCGCGCAACCAACGATTTTGGTAGCGACCGATGCCCATGCTGATGTTAAATGTAACGGCGGAACTGATGGTTCAGTTACGGTAACCTTCTCAGGCGGAACGGCTCCTTATATGGTGAATTTCAATGGTGCAGGCTATGTGGCTCAAACATCTCCAAAAGTATATGCAGGTCTTACTGCCGGCACTTACACTTGGATTGTAAAAGATGCCAACGGCTGTGAACAATCTGGTTCAGAAACGATCGCGCAACCAACGATTTTGGTAGCGACCGATGCCCATGCTGATGTTAAATGTAACGGAGGAACCGATGGTTCAGTTACGGTAACATTCTCAGGTGGAACTTCTCCTTATATGGTG
>NZ_JBHZQA010000029.1:0-3066 GCF_042787335.1 Flavobacterium fructosi
CTACAAGCAATTTGGGTATTTAGTTTAATGGAAAAATTGGTTTGTATTTGGAAGATTTGGCAAATCCGAAAGATAACGCTAATTTAGTCCCAAACTGCTTGTAGCGCGGGGACGTTAGCGGTCAGGCTAACAATCTACCTCCGAAAATAACGGTTTCGAGCATTTTTCGCATTCTACTTCATAATCTTGAAAAGCGTAATCTTGCATATAACCACATTCATCGCCTCCTTCGTAATCTATATCTTCGCTAAATTCTTTATTAGTGTTTATTTCTTCAACTCTTTTTTGACAACAATCGTAGCAATAAAAAGTGTGTCCATCTTCATAGTAAATCCAACAAGCAAGTTCTTTTTTAACAACGCCCGAACCGCTAACACTCGTTTGCACGCATTGTGGCATTTCGGCTTCTTTGGAAGTATCTGGCATAATTTTAAGTTTAGTCATTATCAGTTATTTTTGGGTGTTCAATTCGCCACAACGACGAGCAAGCGAGGGAACGTTGGCAAACATTTTAAAATAGAATAACGACATAATTATGATATATAAGACAACTGATGTTTTTGGAGTAAAAAGTACTTTAATTAAAACATATATTGAACGAGAAAAAGTTGATAAAAAATTTAAAGAAGCTATAAACGATGGAAATGAAGTAATTGTTTATGGATCTTCCAAACAAGGAAAAACCACATTAATTCTTAAGCATCTAAATATCGATGACTATATCAAAGTTGAATGCTCACCCCAAACAAAATCAATTGATATCTATAAATCAATTTTAAGACAACTAAATATTGGGTATATTGAAAGTGAAACTAATTCAGAAAATAAAGAGTTAGGCGGAAAAATAAATGGTGGTTTTAAAATTAAAGTGCCAGCTTTAGGTGAAATTGGATTGGGATCTGAAGTAAGTGAAGCAGAAAATTTTAGTTCTACAAAAAAGGAAGTGTTTTTTGAATATAATTTAGAATTAGCACAAGATGTTTCTGAACTTTTTATTAGAAATAAAATAAGTAAATATATAGTTTTAGAAAATTTCCATTATTTATCACAAGAAGTGCAAGAAAACCTTGCTTACGACTTGAGAGTATTTCAAGACCATCAAATAATTTTTATTATTTTAGGAATTTGGAGAGAAGCAAATAGGCTTGTTCAGTTTAATGGAGATTTATTAGATCGAATTAGTGAAGTCCCAGTTGAACCTTGGGAAAAATCCGATTTTCTAAAGGTTATTGAAAAAGGAGAAGAATTATTAAATGTTGATTTCTCTCTAATACAAAATCAAATAATTAATTGTTCGTTTGATAGCATTGGTGTTGTTCAAGAAATATGCAAACAGTGTTGTATTATTGCCGATATAACTGAAACACAAAAAAACAAATTTACATTACAGAAAGAACATTTAATTCAGGCTTTAGATTTAAAAGCAAAAGAATATGGTGTCAGACATCATAGAAATTTTGAGGCTTTTGTAGATATAAGTAATAAAATTAGTGCTCAAAGTGGAAAAGCATCCTTAGCTTTTCCATACTATTTCATTCAATTACTATTAACTTATAATTTGGATAATATTGAAAGCGGATTAAGTAGAGCGTCTTTGTTAGATGAAATTAGAAAAATTCATCATCGTCCAGAAGATGTTAGATCAGGTGATTTAGGTGCTTTTTTGCATAATATTACTCAACATCAAATGAATAAAAAAATAAATCCTCCATTTGTTGATTATGATAGAGGTGGAAAAACACTAAAAATCATAGACTCGTCTTTATACTTTTTTTTAAGAAATTGTGATAGAAATGAAATACTAGACGATTTACCAAATCCATTAGATGAATAAAAACGATTTGCCAACAGCTGTTTTGAGCTAGCTGGAGTTTAGTGGAATTATCGTTTCGCATCACGTTTTCGTTAAGCCGAAAACCGAAAGGTTACGAATTTCCAGCCATCTCAAAGCAGCGGGACGTTACTGGAGACTTGTGCCGAAATTACGCAGATGAAAACAATCAGAATATAAGCATTTGTTTCCGCAAGAAGTTTACAAGCAGAAGCGTGAAAATTGGAACTTGCCTGCAGAAACTTGAAAAGTTGAAACCTGAAAAACCAAAACTTGAAAATTGGAATTTCCTAACAGAAACTTGAAAAGCGGAAGTGTGAAAATTGGAATCTGCCAACAGAAAACTGAAAAGCAAAAACTGAAAATTTTTTGCGCAGAATTTTAAAGCGAAAAGTAAATAATTGAAAAATAAAATGTTGAAAATTACGAACCGAAAATCACAAACGTGAAAGTTGGAACTTGCCAACAGAAGCGTGAAAAATTTGCGGTTTAATCGTAATTTCGACAAAAACAAGCCTCCAGTAACACACGCTACAAGCAATTTGGGGATTTGGCTTAATGGAAAAATTGGTTTGTATTTGGAAGATTTGGCAAATCCGAAAGATAACGCTGATTTAAGCCCAAACTGCTTGTAGCGCGAGAACGTTATGTGTAATACTATTTTTCCGTTTCTTCAATTGATTTTAGTTCTATACTGAATTTTAGAGTAGATAAATCATAACCTCTTAATTCTAATTCATCTTTTAAATTAAAAACATCAAATTGGTTAGGATATTCTTTTATTACTTTATGCTTTAAAACATCACTTACTAAATGATTTAGTATTAATGCACCGTCACAACGCAAAGGATATTTAACAACAAAATCCTTTTGTCTTTTATCGTAAATCAACGATAATTTTTCTAAATTTCTTTTTCCCATAATAATTCTTGATATAAAGATTTTGTTATTTCACTCCATTCTGATAATATGCTAAAATCCGTGTCGTGATTTTCAATTATCCAATAATATTTATTTTCAAACTCTTGAATCCATAAACCTCCATAATAATTACCAATATTTTTAATTTTTTTCATAATTGCTTTTAGTTTTAATTAGCCCTACTACACATAACAGCAAGGGTTTCGTTGTGTGCGCAGCACGAACAATGAAGCCCGTGTTGAACGGAACCGAGTACCTGCCGTCAACACTATGGAGTTATCGTAAAGATTGTAGAGGTATTTTCAAGAGGATTT
>NZ_JBHZQA010000030.1:0-2909 GCF_042787335.1 Flavobacterium fructosi
AAAGTTCATTGACATATTGAGATAAGAAAATAATAAAAAGTAGAAAGCATTTTCTATTAGATATTTATATTTAGTAGAAGAAACGGCATGTTTTAATTAATGTGTTGGTACAATAAGCAAAATAAGGGCGTATGGGGGATGCCTTGGCTCTCAGAGGCGATGAAGGGCGTGATAAGCTGCGAAAAGCTACGGGGATTGGCACACACGAATTGATCCGTAGATACCCGAATGGGGCAACCCACTATGTTGAAGACATAGTACACCGATAGGTGGGCAAACCCGCTGAACTGAAACATCTAAGTAGGCGGAGGAGAAGAAAACAAAAGTGATTCCGTAAGTAGTGGCGAGCGAACGCGGATTAGCCCAAACCAATGTTGTTACGGCAATATTGGGGTTGTAGGACCACGACATTTTATGTACAAAGAATTAGAATCTACTGGAAAGTAGGGCCAAAGAAGGTGATAGCCCTGTATAAGTAATGAGTATAATAGATAGTGGTATCCTGAGTAGGGCGGGACACGAGAAATCCTGTCTGAATTTGGCGGGACCATCCGCTAAGGCTAAATACTCCTGAGAGACCGATAGTGAACCAGTACCGTGAGGGAAAGGTGAAAAGAACCGTGAATAACGGAGTGAAATAGATCCTGAAACCATACGCTTACAAGCGGTCGGAGCCCTTTCGTGGGGTGACGGCGTGCCTTTTGCATAATGAGCCTACGAGTTAACGTTGCTGGCAAGGATAAGTGGTTAAGCCACGGATCCGTAGCGAAAGCGAGTCTGAATAGGGCGCTTTAGTCAGTAGTGTTAGACGCGAAACCGTGTGATCTACCCATGGGCAGGATGAAGCGCTGGTAACACAGTGTGGAGGTCCGAACCGGTTGACGTTGAAAAGTCTTCGGATGACCTGTGGGTAGGGGTGAAAGGCCAATCAAACTCGGAAATAGCTCGTACTCCCCGAAATGCATTTAGGTGCAGCGTTATGCGTAAAGTTATATAGAGGTAGAGCTACTGATTGGATGCGGGGGCTTCACCGCCTACCAATTCCTGACAAACTCCGAATGCTATATAATGTTTCATAACAGTGAGGGCTTGGGTGCTAAGGTCCAAGTCCGAGAGGGAAAGAACCCAGACCATCAGCTAAGGTCCCCAAATATATACTAAGTTGAAAGAACGAGGTTTGTCTGCCCAGACAGCTAGGATGTTGGCTTGGAAGCAGCCATTCATTTAAAGAGTGCGTAACAGCTCACTAGTCGAGCGGACGAGCATGGATAATAATCGGGCATAAGTATATTACCGAAGCTATGGATTTAGAGTTTACTCTAAGTGGTAGGGGAGCATTCTCACAGGGTAGAAGGTGTATCGTAAGGTATGCTGGACCGGTGAGAAAAGAAAATGTAGGCATAAGTAACGATAATGCGGGCGAGAAACCCGCACACCGAAAGACTAAGGTTTCCACAGCTATGCTAATCAGCTGTGGGTTAGTCGGGACCTAAGGCGAACCCGAAAGGGACAGTCGATGGACAACGGGTTAATATTCCCGTACTAGTTATTACTGTGATGGGGTGACGGAGTGATGAAAGCGCCGCGAACTGACGGAATAGTTCGTTGAAGTACCTACCTATAAGCTGCGCAGGCAAATCCACGCGGCTTGGGGAAATACGATAGTACTCGGAGACTTCGGTTGAAGAGATAGTGCGCCTAAGGGCTTCCAAGAAAAACCTCTAAACTTCAGGTAATAAGTACCCGTACCGCAAACCGACACAGGTAGTCGAGGAGAGAATCCTAAGGTGCTCGAGAGATTCATGGCTAAGGAATTAGGCAAAATAGACCCGTAACTTCGGGAGAAGGGTCGCCAGCAGCAATGCTGGCCGCAGTGAAGAGGTCCAGGCGACTGTTTATCAAAAACACAGGGCTCTGCAAAATCGTAAGATGAAGTATAGGGCCTGACACCTGCCCGGTGCTGGAAGGTTAAGTGGAGATGTTATCTTCGGAGAAGCATTGAAATGAAGCCCCAGTAAACGGCGGCCGTAACTATAACGGTCCTAAGGTAGCGAAATTCCTTGTCGGGTAAGTTCCGACCTGCACGAATGGTGTAACGATCTGGACACTGTCTCAGCCATGAGCTCGGTGAAATTGTAGTAGCGGTGAAGATGCCGCTTACCCGCAGTGGGACGAAAAGACCCTGTGCACCTTTACTATAGCTTAGTATTGACCTTGGACAAATGATGTGTAGGATAGGTTGGAGACTGTGAAGTGGCGTCGCTAGGCGTTGTGGAGTCATTGTTGAAATACAACCCTTTGTTTGTCTGAGGCCTAACCCCGTTTTGCGGGGGACATTGCTTGGTGGGTAGTTTGACTGGGGTGGTCGCCTCCAAAAGAGTAACGGAGGCTTCTAAAGGTTCCCTCAGTACGCTTGGTAACCGTGCGTAGAGTGCAATGGCATAAGGGAGCTTGACTGAGAGACATACAGGTCGATCAGGTACGAAAGTAGAGCATAGTGATCCGGTGGTTCCGCATGGAAGGGCCATCGCTCAAAGGATAAAAGGTACGCCGGGGATAACAGGCTGATCTCCCCCAAGAGCTCATATCGACGGGGGGGTTTGGCACCTCGATGTCGGCTCGTCACATCCTGGGGCTGGAGAAGGTCCCAAGGGTTGGGCTGTTCGCCCATTAAAGTGGCACGCGAGCTGGGTTCAGAACGTCGTGAGACAGTTCGGTCTCTATCTACTGTGGGCGCAAGAAATTTGAGTGGATCTGATTCTAGTACGAGAGGACCGAATTGGACAAACCTCTAGTGTATCTGTTGTCACGCCAGTGGCATCGCAGAGTAGCTACGTTTGGAAGGGATAAGCGCTGAAAGCATATAAGCGCGAAACCCACCACAAGATGAGATTTCTTTTAAGGGTCGT
>NZ_JBHZQA010000031.1:0-2834 GCF_042787335.1 Flavobacterium fructosi
TTTGTTTTCTCTTAACGCATCGGGATGCTTTTTTTTGTAGTCATAATTTACGAATTTTAATTATCTTCGTAAGGTACAAAATCTCGGTAAGTGCTACCGAAGGTTTAGTTCAACAGCCGTTTCTCGCAATTGCGAATTTTGTAGTAAGTTCACGTTTACGTTTCGCAAGTATCTTTATCTTTAACAGAAAATAATTCGTTCCGAAGTTCGCAACTGACGAGAAGCGGCGGAACGTCAGGCTGTGAAAAAACCTAATGTAGTCGCTATTTTGGCTTAAAATCATCCTCATAAACATCACTACAATCGTTCTACTACAAGCTCTTTTTTAGGCAGCAAATTGTAGCTCATTTTTAATAATGTCTTTACAAAGCCTAAAATAGTTCGTAATAAAGACAATACAAGCTTTTGCTTTGTAGGGTGTGTTCCATTTTTTGAGTTTGGCAATCAAATCGGGAACGCCCAGGATATTGATACTGCGTTTGATATTATAAACCAGCATAATTAAGCTGTGTTCTCCGTTTACTTTTTCTAATCCCGTTAAATTGGTGTGGTTGTAGCCCCATTGTCGCTTGATGGTTCCAAAGATATGCTCGTTAATCTCCTGTCGCTTGCGGTAGAGTTGCGCATTTGCATGGTAGCGCTTGTTGTTTTCTTCTACAGCATCGGCATATTGACTTCGGTCTATTTCCCGCCCTGCTGCCCTGCTGGTACATAAAAACTTGACAGGACATTCTTTGCATTTGGAGCTTCGGTATTTTTTAAACTCATAGCTGTCTTTTAGGCTACTTTTCTTGTGCCATTTCCCTGTTGTATGGAGCGTTTCGCCTTGTGGACAAGTGTAGGTGTCAGTGGTTTGATCGTATTTAAATTGGGCTACTAAATAATTGGCAGTTGTGCCATTTTCGTTACTTTTTCCTTGTTCGGGTTGCGCTACAATTGTGGTGATATTGGCAAGCTTGCAGATTTCTATATGCTTCCCGTTATGGTAGCCCTTATCAACCAAAGCCGTGTAGGTATCAATGCCCAGATTCTCTTTGGCCTCAATAGCAATGGCCGACAAGGCACTACGATCGTTCTTGTTGATGGTATGTGTGGCCACGACAAGATTATGTTTAGCATCGACTGCGGCTTGAATATTAAACGAAATTTCAACTACTTGCCCCTGAACCAGTAATGCTCTGGCATCACTGTCGGTAGTGCTTATTTGGGGCTGGCCACTTTCTTTTAATTTTTCTTCCAGTTGCTCATAACGCAATTTGTTTCCTTTCAATCGGTCTAACTTTTGTTGGATATTTTGCATTATAGCTGGGTTATCTTTGGCATCATTTTCTTCCAGAGCGTTTAGGTATTCTTGGGTTTTGCCTTCAATATATTCAAGGTGTTTGTCAATTTTCTTTTGATTGAAATTGGCTTTTTTGCTATTGTGCGCACGGCTTTTGGTACCATCGATAGCAATGGTTTCGCATCCTATCAAATCAGCATCTTTCAAGAAGGAAACAAAGAGTTTGAATAGTTTTTTCAGGGCAATGGGATTGTCTTTTCTAAAATCTGAGATGCTGTGGTAATTAGGACGAATGTCTTCTAAAAGCCATTGCATTTCCATGTTTCTCAAACATTCCTTTTCCAGATCTCGACCACTTCTGACTCCGTTGAGATAACCGTATAAGTAGATCTTTAGAAAAACTTTACTATTGAAACTCGGGCGACCTTCGGTCTTGAGCGTTTTTACAGCAAAATTGAGTTTAGAGATGTCAATATATTCGACAAAGGCATCTATAAATCGCACCTGATTATCGGGACTTATACTATCTTCTAAACTTGAAAAACGCATTTGTTGGCGGGAAATACCTGTGATATGTTGCATTCCTAAAAATACGAAAAATCTTCTTTTTATACTAGTATTTTGTTATATTTGATGGTAATACAACGGAGGTTTTTTCACAGACTGACGTTAGCCGTCAGTTTGGCAGAACGAAAACAGAAACGACAAAATATGACAGATCAGGAAATACTAAATTTAATTGTATCACGAAATTATGAGGAAGTTGAAAACCTATTAAAAAATGGTTTTGATGTAAACAAACCTGTCGACAATGGAACTTTAGAATTTAATACTACAGGAATTGAATGGAGTTCATACGGAAACGATATAAAAATGATGGAGATATTTTGGAAATATGGTGCAAAAACTGAAAATGAGTTTGTTAATGAAATTATTGCAGAATTTGAAAATGGTAAAACATATTTAGACTTTGAAAAAGACGAAGAAAACATTGAAGACTTTACAGATTTGACACATTTTTTTTCAGTTACAAAATTAGATTTCTATGATTGCAGTATTGTTAAAGATGAAGAAGATAATCAATACACAATGTTTTTACCAATTTCAAAATTTGTTCTTGACAATAAAATTGTTGACACTTCAATTCGATTGGATTTTATCGCTTTACCAGAAAATTTAGAATCTTGTATTGGTAAAACATTAAACTTTCCAATAAATCCAGCTGAAGGTTATATTGATGGTTCAGTTTATATCAGAAACGCGCATAATCCTGTAGATGTAACAGAAATAAAGTTTCTAAACATAGAAAATGATAAACTAACTGCAGAAATAACAATGACTTTTGATTTTGAATTTGAAGCCACTGGTTTTAAAAACGAAAAAATAGTTAAAAAAGTAATATTAGAAATATCGTAAATATAAAAACCGAACGGCTAACAGCTAGGGTTTCGTTGTGTGCGTAGCACGAACAATGAAGCCCGTGTTGAACGGAACCGAATACCTGCCGCCAACACTATGGAGTTATCGTAAAGATTGTAGAGGTATTTTCAAG
>NZ_JBHZQA010000032.1:0-2647 GCF_042787335.1 Flavobacterium fructosi
TTGGAAAAACCGGTCAAATTGACCACCCTATTCCAGTGTAAATTGACCACCAGTTTCGGAGCAAACTGACCACCACTTTCCAGTTCAAATTGACCACCTGATTTTGGTGTACAATTAACCCTTAAAAACTACTGACTTTTTCATGTTGTTAGCACCATACATTCGTTAAAAAAATACGGATTATGGCAAACAAAATAACAGACATGAGTAAAATTAGAAAAGCAATTAAATTCTACTGTAACGGGAAAAGTAAGTTATTCATAAGTAAGTACTTATCTCTTTCTAGAAATACGGTAAAGAAGTATATTTCTTTATTTGAAGTTCTCGGATTAAACTTTGAAGTAATTAACGAAAAAACAGATGCCGAGTTAGAACTTTTGTTTTCACACACTACAGTGGAATCCATTAGTCCCAAATTGCAGAAACTTCATGATTTTTTTCCTAAAATGGAACGGGAACTAAAAAAAGTTGGCGTTACCGTACAACATATGTGGGAGCAATATATTGCCGTAAACCCTGATGGTTACAGGAGTTCACAATTTGGCCATCATTACAAAACATGGGGTAAACGAGTCAATCCAGTAATGCACATGAATCACAAAGCGGGTGATAAAATGTATGTGGATTATGCTGGAAAAACACTCTCCATCATTGATAAAGACACGGGAGAAATCAAAGAAGTACAATTTTTTGTAGCCATATTGGGAGCCAGTCAATACACCTATGCCGAAGCTTCTATGAGCCAGCAAAAAGAAGATTTTGTTACTTCGGTAGAAAATGCCATGCGTTTTTTTGAAGGCACTCCTGCGGCAATTGTCCCGGATAATTTAAAATCTGCAGTGATAAAAAGCAGTCGTTTTGAACCTACTATCAATGAAACTTTAGCTGATTTAGCCGAGCATTACCAAACTACAATCTTGCCTGCCAGGGCTTATAAACCAAGAGATAAGTCATTGGTTGAAGGAGCTGTCAAGATATTGTACAGAAGGATTTATGTAAACCTTAAAGAAACTAAATTCTTTTCTCTGGAAGAATTAAACCAGCAGATATGGGATTTATTGGATGCCCATAATAGTCGAAAACTCACAGGACGTCCTTACTCTCGTATAGAATTGTTTTTAGAAGATGAGCAACAAAAACTACGCCCACTACCACAAGAACGCTTTGAAATTAAATACCAATCCTTTGCAACAGTGATGCAAAACGGACATGTTCAATTAAGTCAAGACAAAAATTATTACAGTGTTCCGTATCAATATATAAAGAAAAAAGTGAAACTATTGTATATCAAATCAACTGTAGAGATATACTATAAATACAATCGAATAGCCATTCATCCAAGGAATTACAAACCTTATATCTATACCACAATCCCAGAGCATTTAGCCAGTACACATCAATTTGTAGCCCAGTGGAGTCCTGCTCGATTTATTGATTGGGCAAGTAGCATTGATGAGTCAGTAGCAGAATATATCATGCAGATCATCGAAAGCAGAAACCATCCTGAACAGGCTTATAAGAGTTGTTTAGGAATACTGGGCTTGGAGAAAAAGGTAGGGAAAGAGCGATTAATAAATGCCTGCAGGCGGGCACTTGATTATAAAATTTACAATTTTAAGACGATACAAAATATTTTAGAAAACAACTTAGACCATATTGATTTTGACCAAGAACCCGAGCAAGAACTCCCTATTCACGGTAACATCAGAGGGAAACAGTATTATAATTAAATTAAAATCCAATAATCATGAATGAATCCACAGTAACAAAAATGAAACAAATGAAGCTTTATGGCATGCATAATGCTTTTAAAACGGCTATTGAAAGCGGAAAAACAGACCATTACACACTCGATGAATTTGTATCGATGCTTATTGATGCCGAATGGGATGAAAGGCACAATCGGCGTATTGCACGCAGTATCACCAATGCCCGATTCCATTACAAATCAAACATTGAAACTATCAATTTTGACCAAACCCGTAATCTGGACCGAAACACTGTACTGCGTCTGGCAGAATGTGAATTTGTAGAAAAAAATGAAAACATTTTAATCACAGGAAGTACAGGTGTAGGCAAAAGTTATTTGGGTACTGCATTGGGTTACCAAGCCTGTATACAAGGTTTTAAAGTGAGTTATTTTAATACTTCGAAGTTGTTTGCTAAATTAAAAATGGCCAAAGCAGATGGTTCTTATCTGCGAGAATTGGCCAAAATAGAAAGGCAAGATGTCATTATATTGGACGATTTTGGGCTGCAAGCATTAGATAGTCATAACCGAATTACCCTTTTAGAAATCATTGAAGACAGGCATAATAATGGTTCTATAATTGTAACATCACAAATCCCAGTGCAAGGCTGGTATGACATCATTGGAGAAAAAACCATAGCTGATGCAATTTTGGATAGGCTGATACATCAATCTCACCGAATCGAATTGCACGGAGAATCTATGAGAAAGAAAAGAGGTATAAACAAAGGGTAATATTTTAAGTATATTTGAATACTAATTAACAGATGAAAAAAAGTAGTTTTTAATGAAAAATGGAGGTGGTCATTTTGCTCCGGAATTAGGTGCTCATTTTGAATTGGAATCAGGTGCTCACTTTAAATTGGAATTGGGTGGTCAATATCACTGGAATTTGCA
>NZ_JBHZQA010000033.1:0-1698 GCF_042787335.1 Flavobacterium fructosi
AGGGTTTCGTTGTGTGCGCAGCACGAACAATGAAGCCCGTGTTGAACGGAACCGAGTACCTGCCGTCAACACTATGGAGTTATCGTAAAGATTGTAGAGGTATTTTCAAGAGGATTTTGTTCCTCTTTTTTTGTGGAGTTGTTTCAACTTGGTTTTTTTCGTGTTTTCCTTCACTTTTGAGCGTACGTGCCCTTACCCATAAAATTAACTTTTACAGGGAATTGTGTTTTGGCTACTGCCAAGATACCAAGCAGGCGGACCACGCTGGTCAAAAACTGCTATTCGATGTAAATTACCTGTTTTGCAACAAGGACATTTAGGTAAAAAAGGCTTTCTTTCTGCTTTTTCCAATACTTTCACTTGGAGTTTCTCCTGCAAAAGCTTAAGCTTTTGACGCTTCCAAGTACTGCTCAAAAAACCATAATGACGGATTTTTACAAACCGTTTGGGCAAAATATGTAACGAAAAACGCCTGATAAATTCCTGATGCGCAAGTGTCATTTGTTTTTTAACGCCCGCCATTCGATAATCCTTGTAATCAAAAGTCACGTTTTGAGCATCAATGTTTTTGATTCTATTATTGCTAATGGCGATTTTATGGGTGTATCTGCCTAAATATTCCACCACTGATTTTGGACTTCCAAAGGGCTTTTTCGCAAAAACAATCCAAGGTTTTTGCCACAATCCTTGCCGAATTTGCTCGTAACCAATCGGATTTTTTGCCTTGAGCTTTTCACAATATTTAGCCCTAAAAACTTTCGATAACGCCTTGACCGGAAACAGAAATTTACCATCAACTCTACTATTTTTCCACAGTCCATTTTTATCCACACCTCCGCCCGGTACAATGCAATGCAGGTGCGGATGCAAACTCAATTGTTGTCCCCAAGTGTGCAAAACGGCAATCATTCCCATTTGCATTTCTTTATTCTTGGCAAAGCTTTGCAGGGTTTCCCAAGTGGCTTCAAACAAGGCATCGTACACTATTTTTGGCTGATGCATCGCCAAAGAATTGATTGCCTCGGGCAAGGTAAAAACTACGTGGAAATATGGTACTGGTAACAACTCGGTTGCTCTGGCTTGAATCCAATCCTCCCGATTTTTACCCTGACACTTAGGACAATGCCGATTTCTGCAAGAATTGTAACTAATAGTGATATTACCACAGCTATCACAAGCATCGATATGACCGCCCAATTGTGCCGTTCGGCATTTTTTTATTGCAGAAAACGTGTGAAGTTGCCAAGTGTTCAAACCATAATTTTCAATTCTACAGCCAATTTTCCGCAGCACATCCGCTACTTCAAAGAGCGGCTGCATTTGGCAAAAAGGGTATCGAGTGGACTAAAAATGCGCTGACTCTCGAGTTGGGCAATGTGCAGGTATTCCATTGTCGTTTCGATGTTTTGGTGTCCCAAAAGGTCTTTCAGGGTCATTATATCCATCCCATCTTCGAGCAAGTGCGTGGCATAACTGTGCCGAAGCGTATGGGTGTGAACTTCTTTTTTTACCCCCGCTGCCTTGGCCACTTGCTTGACCGCCCATTGCACACCACGTTGACTGTAGCGATTGTCAAAATCCCCTCCAGCTCCAGTAGGCAAAGGTTGTCCGTTGAAGAGATAGTCTTGAGGTTTTTCAGCTTCGATATACTTTTTAAGTCCTCGAATTAAATGTTCTGAAAGAGGAACATAACGATCT
>NZ_JBHZQA010000034.1:0-1279 GCF_042787335.1 Flavobacterium fructosi
CACATGCATCTGTAGCGGTATAGGTACGAGCAATGGAGTAGCGGTTCGCACATGATCCCGGAGTTACAACATCAGCATGAGTGATGGTCACTGTTCCTATACAATTGTCCGTAGCGACTACTGCATTATCATTGAATCCCGGAACGGCAGAGGCACAACTTACAGAAGTGTTTGCAGGGACGCTAGTGATTACTGGGGCTGTCTGATCATTTACTATTATGGTTTGGGTTGCACTTGAAGTATTACCACAGGCATCTGTAACGGTATAGGTACGAGCAATGGAGTAGCGGTTCGCACATGATCCCGGAGTCACAACATCGGCATGAGTAATGGTCACTGTTCCAATACAATTGTCTGTCGCGACTACTGCATTATCATTGAATTCCGGAACGGCAGAGGCACAGCTTACAGAAGTGTTTGCAGGGATGCTAGTGATTGCTGGGGCAGTCTGATCATTTACAGTTATGGTTTGAGTTGCACTTGAAGCATTACCACATGCATCTGTAGCGGTGTAGGTACGAGCAATGGAGTAGCGGTTCGCACATGATCCGGGAGTTACAACATCAGCATGAGTGATGGTCACTGTTCCAAGACAATTGTCTGTAGCGACTACTGTATTATCATTGAATCCCGGAACGGCAGAGGTACAGCTTACAGTAGTGTTTGCAGGGATGCTTGTGATTACTGGGGCTGTCTGATCATTTACTGTTATAGTTTGGGTTGCACTTGAAGCATTACCACATGCATCTGTAGCGGTATAGGTACGAGCAATAGCGTAGCGGTTCGCACATGATCCCGGAGTTACAACATCGGCATGAGTGATGGTCACTGTTTCAATACAATTGTCTGTCGCGACTACGGCATTATGATTGAATGCTGGAACGGCAGAGGCAGAGCTTACAGTTGTGTTTGCAGGGATGCTTGTGATTACTGGTGCAGTCTGATCGTCTACAGTTATGGTTTGAGTTGCACTTGAAGCATTACCACATACATCTGTAGCGGTATAGGTACGAGCAATGGAGTAGCGGTTCGCACATGATCCCGGAGTCACAACATCGGCATGAGTGATGGTCACTGTTCCAATACAATTGTCTGTCGCGACTACGCCATTATGATTGAATGCTGGAACGGCAGAGGCACAGCTTACAGTAGTGTTTGCAGGGATGCTTGTGATTACTGGTGCAGTCTGATCGTCTACAGTTATGGTTTGAGTTGCACTTGAAGCATTACCACATACATCTGTAGCGGTATAGGTACGAGCAATGGAGTAGCGGTTCGC
>NZ_JBHZQA010000035.1:0-1239 GCF_042787335.1 Flavobacterium fructosi
ACATTAAGTTAAGCTACATTTTTGTAATTAATTTGATTGTTAAATTCTTCAATAGTTGCATAATTCAAAGCAGAATGTCTCCTTTTTCTGTTGTACCAAATTTCAATGTATTCAAAGATTTCCAGTTTCATTTGTTCTTTAGAAATCAGTTTGTTTCCATAAATCAATTCAGTTTTTAAGGATTTAAAAAAGCTTTCCGCTACTGCATTGTCCCAACAATTTCCTTTGCGGCTCATACTACGGGTTATTTTTTTATAGGAATCAAGAACATTTACAAACTTTTTGCTGGCATATTGAACACCTCTGTCGGAATGAAAAATCAAATCTTCCTCAATATTTCGGTTTTTAACCGCCATTTTCCAAGCCTTAAGCGAGGTTTCATCTGTACTCATTCCATCGCTTAAACTCCAACCTATGATTTTTCTATCGTACAAATCTATAATAGTTGTCAGGTATACAAATCCCTCTTTGGTTTGAATATAGGTGATATCAGAAACCCAAGCTTTTGAAGGTGTTTTTACAATAAACCCTCTGTTTAATATATTTTCAACGATTAAATAATTATGATTTGAGTTGGTCGTTACTTTGAATTTCTTGCTTAATTTACTTCGTAAACCTAGCTGTTTCATATATTTTGCTACTGTAATTCTTGAAATTTTATAACCAATACTCCAAAGTTCTAAGGTTATTCTAGGACTTCCGTATCGTTGTTTGGATTCAAAATAAATCAATGTTATCTTTTCTTTTATGGTGATTTTTCGTTGCTGTCTTGCAGTGATTGTTTGTTTTTTCCATCGGTAATAACTGCCACTACTCACTTGTAGAACTTTGCACATTTTTTCAATCGGGAATACTTGTTCATTGTTTTTAATGAAACTATAAATCATCGACCGCTCTTGGAAAAAATGCCTATTGCTTTTTTTAATATATCACGCTCTAACTCGGCATCTTTGAGTCTTTTCTCCAATTCGTGAATTTTTTCTTGTTCAGGACTTAGTTTTAAATTCCCTTTTCCAGGAAAACTTCCCTCTCCAAACTCCTCGAACTCTTTGCGCCATTTGTACAACTGTGGTGCTGTTACTCCCAGCTCTCTGGCCAGTTCTGATACGTTGGTTCTCTCATAACTCAATTGGACGGCTTTTTCTTTGAAAGCTTTGTCATAAACTTTGCGGAATTGTTTCATAGGTTAAAATTAAGATTATTTCTTAACTTTCTGTGATGGCTAAGTTAGCATGTCCA
>NZ_JBHZQA010000036.1:0-1168 GCF_042787335.1 Flavobacterium fructosi
ACGACGGATGCACTGCCGACCAGGAATTAGTGTTGACCGTAACTCCGAAACCAACGAAAGTGTCTACTCCAATAACAATCTGTTCGGGTGAAAACTATATTTGGTCTGTAAATAGTATTACCTACACCGCTGCCGGAACGTATACCAAAACAAACGACGGATGCACTGCCGACCAAGAATTAGTGTTGACCGTAACTCCGAAACCGTCGAAAGTGTCTACTCCAATAACAATCTGTTCGGGTGAAAACTATATTTGGTCTGTAAATAGTACTACCTACACTGCTGCCGGAACGTATACCAAAACAAACGACGGATGCACTGCCGACCAAGAATTAGTGTTGACCGTAACTCCGAAACCAACGAAAGTGTCGACTCCAATAACAATCTGTTCGGGTGAAAACTATACGTGGTCTGTAAATAGTACTACCTACACCGCTGGCGGAACGTATACCAAAACAAACGACGGATGCACTGCCGACCAGGAATTAGTGTTGACCGTAACTCCGAAACCAACGAAAGTGTCGACTTCAATAACAATCTGTTTGGGTGAAAACTATACGTGGTCTGTAAATAGTATTACCTACACCGCTGGCGGAACGTATACCAAAACAAACGACGGATGCACTGCCGACCAAGAATTAGTGTTGACCGTAACTCCGAAACCAACGAAAATGTCTACTCCAATAACAATCTGTTCGGGTGAAAACTATATTTGGTCTGTAAATAGTACTACCTACACCGCTGGCGGAACGTATACCAAAACAAACGACGGATGCACTGCCGACCAGGAATTAGTGTTGATTGTAACTCCGAAACCGTCGAAAGTGTCTACTCCAATAACAATCTGTTCGGGTGAAAACTATACGTGGTCTGTAAATAGTATTACCTACACCGCTGCCGGAACGTATACCAAAACAAACGGCGGATGCACTGCCGACCAAGAATTAGTGTTGACCGTAACTCCGAAACCAACGAAAGTATCTACTCCAATAACAATCTGTTCGGGTGAAAACTATATTTGGCCAGTAAATAATACTACTTACACCGCTGGCGGAACGTATACCAAAACAAACGACGGATGCACTGCCGACCAAGAATTAGTGTTGACCGTAACTCCGAAACCAACGAAAGTGTCGACTTCAATAACAATCTGTTTGGGTGAAAACTA
>NZ_JBHZQA010000037.1:0-1066 GCF_042787335.1 Flavobacterium fructosi
TAGATTCGCTCCTGGTCACCCAGTGGCTGCTCTCTGTACCGGCCATTGTAGCACGTGTGTAGCCCAAGGCGTAAGGGCCGTGATGATTTGACGTCATCCCCACCTTCCTCTCAGTTTGCACTGGCAGTCTCGTTAGAGTTCCCGACATGACTCGCTGGCAACTAACGACAGGGGTTGCGCTCGTTATAGGACTTAACCTGACACCTCACGGCACGAGCTGACGACAACCATGCAGCACCTTGTAAATTGTCTTGCGAAAAGTCTGTTTCCAAACCGGTCAATCTACATTTAAGCCTTGGTAAGGTTCCTCGCGTATCATCGAATTAAACCACATGCTCCACCGCTTGTGCGGGCCCCCGTCAATTCCTTTGAGTTTCATTCTTGCGAACGTACTCCCCAGGTGGGATACTTATCACTTTCGCTTAGCCACTGAGATTGCTCCCAACAGCTAGTATCCATCGTTTACGGCGTGGACTACCAGGGTATCTAATCCTGTTCGCTACCCACGCTTTCGTCCATCAGCGTCAATCCATTAGTAGTAACCTGCCTTCGCAATTGGTATTCCATGTAATCTCTAAGCATTTCACCGCTACACTACATATTCTAGTTACTTCCTAATAATTCAAGTCAGACAGTATCAATGGCCGTTCCACCGTTGAGCGATGGGCTTTCACCACTGACTTATCTGACCGCCTACGGACCCTTTAAACCCAATGATTCCGGATAACGCTTGGATCCTCCGTATTACCGCGGCTGCTGGCACGGAGTTAGCCGATCCTTATTCTTACAGTACCGTCAATCTTCCACACGTGAAAGGGTTTCTTCCTGTACAAAAGCAGTTTACAATCCATAGGACCGTCATCCTGCACGCGGCATGGCTGGATCAGGCTTGCGCCCATTGTCCAATATTCCTCACTGCTGCCTCCCGTAGGAGTCTGGTCCGTGTCTCAGTACCAGTGTGGGGGATCTCCCTCTCAGGACCCCTACCCATCGTAGCCTTGGTATGCCGTTACCATACCAACTAGCTAATGGGACGCATGCTCATCTTTCACCGATAAATCTTTAA